>NZ_JBFTZP010000008.1:0-388655 GCF_056406735.1 Allobosea sp. P1_B10
ACCCGACGGTGACGCGCGAGCCCTTCCGCAACCGCGGCCGCGTCACGGAACTGCTGACCTCGGGCAAGCTGGCGCAGGATATCGGCCTGCCGCCGATGGACCCCGAGACCGACCGCTTCATGATGTGCGGCAGCCCGCAGATGATGACCGATCTCAAGGCGATCTTCACCGAGGCCGGCTTCAGCGAAGGCAACCACGGCGAGGCCGGCGAATTCGTGCTGGAAAGAGCCTTCGCCGAACGGTAGGAGCAGCGGCTTGCCGGCCAGCCAGCGCTTTTTTGCCTTGCTTCGGCGGGCATTTTCCGGGCGCCCTTATTCCTTCTGCGAGACGAGTTTCATGACCGCCACGTCCAACCGCACTGCCGATTATCAGATCTCTGACATCTTCCTGGAGCGCTGGTCGCCGCGCGCTTTCTCTCCGGTCGAGATTGGCCGTGACGAGTTGTTCAGCCTCTTCGAGGCGGCGCGCTGGGCCCCATCGGCTTTCAACGCCCAACCCTGGCAGTTCATCTATGCGCGCCGCGGTGATGCGCATTGGGACAGCTTCGTGGGGCTTCTGAACCCGTTCAACGCCGGCTGGGCCAAAGAAGCCTCGGCCCTTGTCGCCGTCTTCTCCAAGACCACTTTGCAGGCAAAGCAGGACGCTCCCGAAACCGCCAACTACAGCCACTCCTTCGACGCCGGCGCCGCCTGGGCCTGCCTGGCCCTGCAAGCCTCACAGCTTGGCTGGCAGGCGCATGGCATGGCCGGCTTCGACCATGAGCGCGCCGTGCAGGAACTCGGCGTACCCCCGAACTACCGGCCCGAGGCTATGATCGCGATCGGCCGCCCGGCGACAAGGAAACCCTGTCCGAAGCCCTGCAGGCTCGCGAAACGCCAAGCCAGCGTGATCCCATCATCAGCCGCGTCTTTGAAGGCACGTTTGGCGGCTGATCACGATACAGCGCCCATGCGCGGCGACGCCGCGACATGGGCGCCAGGCACGCTTGACGCGACATCGCTGTCGAGTGTCACGTCCCGGCAAGTTGCCGCTGTAACGGGACGACAGGCAATGTCATGATGTTCGAATTGGACTTCAGGCTCGAGTTCGGCGGTAAAAACCGTCCGGACGATCAATCATGGCCTCTCGCCACGATCCGTCGATGAGGAACGTCAGCAATCTGTTCTCGAGGTCGTGCCACGGTCGAAGAACTGGGATCTGCCCATCGGGGCTCTCAAGACTGAGAAGGCTACGAAATTCGAAGAGACGTTCTGGCTTCATACTATCAGTCGGCCCGATCGCGAGTCGCACCTCACGAAGCATCTTTGCCATCAACTGCCGAGTATACGTCGTGACTTTATGGGACGGAAGCGCACGATGCGCGGGGCTCGCCGTTCCAGCCTAAGAAATCACGAAGTCAGCTTTTGCCCGGCCAGCCAGTCGCGGTACCAGACGACAGTCTCCGCCAACGCTGTCGCAAGACTGTACGACGGCGACCATCCAAGCAGCGCGCGCGCCTTGGCTGCTGACAGATGCTGCGCGGGGATCTCGTGCGTCGCCTCGCCGAGGACTGTCGGTTCGAGATCCTCGCGTCGCGCCGCCACCAGGATCCGTCGCACGAGATCGATAACCGACAGGGGCTGTTCAGTCGAGAAATTGAACGCTTGACCATGCAGGTCGCTGTCTTCCATCTTCTCGGCCAGGTTAAGATAGGCCAGCACGACGTCGCGCACATAGATGTAGTCGCGTATCATCGAGCCATCAGAACGCAGCACAGGCCGCTGGCCGTTGATCGCCCAACGGGCTACTCCTGGAACGATCCGGTTGAAATTGAGATCGCGGCCGCCGAAAAAATTACCCGATCGCGTCACGCAGACGGGCAAACCATACGTGTTGTGATAAGTCTGCGCGATGATGTCCGTGCAGGATTTCGAGGCGTCATAGGGATGACGGCCATTCAGCGGCATTGTTTCATCATAAGGTAGCGTCGGGGCTGCCCCATAGGCTTTGTCCGAAGAGGCAACGATGATGCGCCTGACGCGACGTCCCAGTTCCCGGCAGGCATCCAGCACATTCCATGTGCCGCGTATATTGGTCTCGAAGGTGGACCGCGGATTGGTTGTGGCAATGCCGACGATCGGCTGCGCGGCCAGATGAAAAACTGTGTCGGCTTCGTGCTCGTTGATCGCGCGCAGCAGCGTTTCGTAGTCTTCCAGGCGGCCGGACACCACGAACTGCGGTTCGGTCGCCGGGTCCTCGCGCCGAGAAAGATGCCAGCCGCCGTCGCGAACATAGCCGATTGTGGTCGCTCCCCGACGATTCAGTTCCTGCACCATCCATGAGCCCAGGAAGCCCGACGAGCCGGTTATGAAAACGCGCTTGTCTGCCCAGAAATCGGGCTTGACTACGGCCTGTTCGCGCGACGTCGCGCTTTCGCTGTCAGGCGACATTTTGGACCCAGGGCGTCGCGCCTTCGACATACATGGCCTCAATCTCCTGTTGGTCCTTGTAGGTGTCCATCGATTTGAAAAAACCATCATGACGATAGGTTACGAGATGGCGATCGGGCAAAAGCGCCGGCAGCACGTCGCGCTCTAAGCTGTCACCGCGCCAATGGTCGAATACGCGCTTTTCCATCACAAAGAATCCGGCATTGATCCAATGGCCGCGTAACACCGGCTTCTCGCGGAAATCGCTAATCAGGCCCGTCGGGTCCGCTTCGATCGTCCCGTATTGCGAGCGCAGCGGAACCGACGTGATCGTGACGAGGCGTCCTGCCTCGCGATGGAATGCCAGCAGATCGGGCAGAATGACGTCAGAGAGCCCGTCGCCATAAGTGGCCATGAATGTGTCGCCGAGCATGTGGCGGCAACCCCAGATCCTCCCGCCCGTATCGGTTTGGGCGCCCGTGTCGACGATGTCGATCGTCCAGCCGAAGCTTCGTCCATCGAAGTAGTCGATGATTACTTCCTTGCGGTGGCCTACCGATATGACGAACTCGGTGAGGCCCTGGCTTGCATAGATCTCCATCACGCGCAGCAGGATCGGCTTGCCCCCGACCGGCATCATAGGTTTAGGGAGATATTCCGTGAACGGATAGGCGCGCGTGCCGGAGCCGCCCGCCAAGATCACGACCTTCATCGTCACCTCCTCCATCGTTGTCACGCGCGCGCAACCTATCCACCGGCACCACTTGCGGCGAATGTCGTCAGAGCGCCAATATTGTGTGACCTGGCCTAAGTCCCCCGCAGCCCGGACTACCCAACTTGTCTTGCCCATGCCGCCCCAATCGGGATCCGGGCGGTACAAATCTGTCGCTTGCTGAACTCGTACTGCAATCCCTGCAGCGGGAAGCCCCGGCCAAAGTCACTGCTTGGCCTCCCGAGGGGCGCTTGCGGCTGTCTCCTCCGGTACGCCACCCGAGGCCAGCCGGCGCATCAGCACACCATCCTCGGGCGTGGCGTCGACGAGATCGCCCGGCATCAGTTCTGTCTGCGCCTCGGCTTTGATGCGCTGCGGCGGCCCGGAGCGCACCCGCAAGATCGAGACGACCCCCGGCTGGCTGGGGCCGAGCGGTTCATCGTCACCTGGAAGCGCGTCTCGCAACTGCGCCAAGCCCGCACGGCCCTCTTCGATTCCGACCCGCAGCGTGGCAATCGTATCGTCAACGTCTTTGAGCGCAGTGGCGATCTCCAGCCGGCGCGATGTGATGGAGGTGATCCGCGTTTGCTCTAACCGCACGATCTCCTGCCGGGCGCGCGCAGCGAAGGCCTGAATCTGCCGCCGGTCCCCTTCGACCTGCACGGCGAAGCGCGCAAGTTCGCTCACGCGGCTCGTTCGCGGCGATAGGCCCTTCCGGATGAGATCGTCGAGATAGGTGCTCTCGTCCGTCAGCAGTTGGAGTTCGCGCCCCTTGGTGGCGTCCTGGTCCGTCAGAGCGCGAATTTCATCCTCATAGGAAGTCGTCTGCGTGGCGAGCATCGTGATCGTGCTCGTGTGCGCGGCAAGGCGTCGTCGCATGATCTCCTGCTCCGCCTCGACGGTCTGGCGTAGCCGTTCTTCGGAGAGGTGGCGCACTGTGAGGGACGAAACCTTCAGCTCCTCCTGCTCCGCAGCTTCTGCACGTAGCCGCGCTTGTCGGACCAAAGCGACGCCGAGCGCGTCCTGAGCCAAGCGGAGCTTCTCCCGCAAACGAAGAACTTCGATACGTGCCCCGATCTCGTCTGGCTCGAAACGCCGTAGTCCGCCCGCAGCAGCCAGCGCATGACCGACTGTCATGCCGAACTGAAAAGGATATTGGCCCGGCCGGCGTACAGAACCCGCAACCAGGATCGGCTGCATCTCGGATATTTCGACAGAGACGCGGGGATCCAGCAGTCCAGCATCCTCTCTCAGCCGTTGGGCGATAAGATCGCGGATCTGGTCGATGGGGCGGTTGGCAACAGCCAGGTTGCCGACGAGAGGCAGAGAGAGCGCTCCGCTCGGGAGGACGCGAAATTCGCCGGACAGGTCAGCCCGCCGATGAACGGTGACAGATAGACGATCTCCCGGGCCGGCCACAAAAGTCTCCACGGCCTTGCTGGGCTCTGCCCACACGGTGCATGTCGCGAGAATGACTGCGATCGCCCTGCCGATCATCTAACGCCTTTCAAGCTTAAAAACCTGGCGTCGTACGCGAATGCTCGTTGAGTGGCGCATCAATCGCCGAACGCGAGATCAGGACGCCACGCACTGACGTACAAGACCGTCCATGAAAGCGTCACGCCTCACGGTAACATCCGACTACTCTTTTTGCGCCGCCAAACTTCTCCATTACGGACAGTAATAGACCAGTCGATCGAGACCTAATTCGTGAACTTTTAAATGCCGAGTTGTAAGCGAACAGATCTGCATGTATAATGCTCCATTCATATGTACCGTCAACGGATTTTAATGAGCCCGCGAAGGTCATGAGGCGAATACAGATAAATCTGCATCTTAATACGCCAGATTGGCGTTGCGTAATCATGGCGATACTACCTCGAAATCGCAGGGCTAATCATCCTTACGCGCATTTCGCAGTATCGCGCCCAGAAGTCGGAGCGATCCACGTGCCAAGCCCCTTCTATGGCAGCCGGCCATGAGGCGGGAAGATCTGATGGAGGGCCCGCGTCAGATCGCCAGCGAACTGCAGTTATCTGCACCGGCGCGGGGCCGATTGATCCCGACTGACTTTTTCGGGTTACTCAATCTGCTCCGTCGCTACTGGCTGCTGATGCTGGGATGTTGCATCGCGTGTGTTGTGGCGATGGTTGCCTCGTCCATTTTGATCAGCGGTCGCAGTTACGAGGTCACTGCGAAGGTCATGGTAAATCTGGGACCGGAGATGATCGGTTCTCCCTTGCTCGCCGTGCGAGAGGGGACGGCTGCCGCTCCAGCCATGCGCAGACCCGAGGATTCTGCGACAGGAGCCGAGATATTCGCCAACCCTAGATTGGTTCGTGAACTTGTGAAGCAACTGGGCGAGAGGTTCTTTGCGGATCCGCCTGCTGTGACCGTGTTCCAGCGCATCAAGCAGGCCGGAAAACAGGCAGTGAGCAGGCTACGTGCTTCCGCGCGTGAGGCCTCGGTTCTCCTCGGGATTACCCCCCGCACGACGCAAGCCGACCGTCTTGCGCTGGCTATCGGCAACGCTCTGCGCGTCGAGCCGGTGCGGCGGTCCGACGTGATCAACCTGATCCTCACATTTCCTGATCCCCGTGCCGGTGAGGTCATCTTGAATCGGTTCATTTCTATCGCTCTGGCCGGACACATCCATGCCTATCGCACGCCCGGCGTGACAGAATTCTTTCGAAACGCTCGCGCCGAGCGCCGAGCCGAGTTCGATGCCGTAGAGAAGCGGCTGCTCGCGATGCGGGTGCATTCGGAACAACCGGTCTGGTCCGTGGCAGAACAGCGCTCGGGGTTGATCCGGTCAGAGTCGGACCTGCAACAGCAACTCAGGCAGGTTTCCGGAGCGATCGCCGCGACCGAGGCAGAGATCGCCCGCGCTGAGACAACGTTGGGCACCCTCCCGGGCGAAATCGATCTTACCTCCGTCCAATCGCGAAATCCCGCCGCTGATGCTTTGCACGGGCGCTTGGCTCAACTGCGCCTAGACCTGGCTGTTCAGCAGTCTCGTTATGGCGAGGACAGCACCGAGATTTCAGATATCCGGCGACAGATGGCGGCGCTGATGGAGCTGTTGAAGGCGGAGGTCCCCTACCGTCTAGATCAGGTGACCAAAGGCGTAAGTCAGCTCCATCAATCGCTCGTACGCGACATCGTCACCCGGCGCATTGATCTGGAGGGTCAACGCGGCCGGGCGCGGCGCCTCGCCCAAGACATCGGGACCGTACGCGAGCAGCTGCAGGATATTGAGACCGCCGCGATTGGTATCGCGCAACTCGAGCAGGACCTGGCAAGGCTGCGCCGCTCGCTGGATGTCTATGAGCGCGGCTATGACGATGCGCGGATTGCTGAAGCGATGGAAGCCGTCCAGCTTTCGGGTTTGCGCGTAATCATGCCGCCGACCGCTGAAATCTTGCCGTCCTCACCATCGCTGCGCCGGACACTGTTGCTGGGCTTGGCGGCGGGTCTCGTGCTGGCCTTTGCGGTGGTCTTGTTTCTCGAATATCGGGCTTCGCTGTCAGGCACAACTGCGACAGGGTGAAGGAGGGGTAACATGAAGTCCGCCGACCCTCGCGTGACGGTGGTTCTGCCGACCTTCAATGCCGCTCACTGGCTCCCAGGGGCTGTCGAAAGCGTGCTGGCGCAGAGTTTCCCCCAATTCGAGCTGCTGGTGCTCGACAACGCTTCTACCGACAACACAGCAGATGTGATGCTTCGATATGACGACCCGCGCGTGATCTACCAAGTGAATGATCACAATATCGGCTTTGCCGGTAACGTTCACCTTGGGATCCGCCTGGCGCGCGGCGACTTCGTCCTCATCCTCGGCGCAGATGACATCCTGTTGCCGGAATTCCTCCAAGCTGCGGTTGCCTTCATGGACGCGCAACCGCACTGCAGCATGGTGCACGGGCACGCGGCCTGGATCGACGCGGACGGATCGCGCACAGGAAGGACTGGATCCGGCTGGCAGCGCATGACTCCCGGACCAGCGGCGATTCTCGATATCTTTCGCCACGGTTTCTGTCTGACGACAATGGTCATGCGGACGGCCGCAATCCGCGCAAGCGGCCCGTTTGACGAAAGTTGGCTGGAGTTGATCGATCTTTGGCTTTTTTGCCGCCTCTGCTTTGTGGGTGACATCGGCCATCTCGATCAGTTGTGCGTCGAATACCGCGTTCACGACAGCGCGATGTCGATGCCCATGTATCGCTCGAACGCAATGTTCCGAAAGCAGATTGCAGCCGTACGCGAAGCTTTCGTTTGGCCGGAAGCTCAAGTCGCAGGCGTGTCCAGTCAGCGTGCGGTGGCAGAACTCCACATCGCGCGCATAGCGATCGATATCCTGCATGTCTGCCGGGCAGACGGGTATGGCCGGTATCTCGCCAATCTAGCCGAGATCATCCGCACGGTGCCGACGGTGGCGCTGAGACCCGTCACCTGGCTGCGCGTCGGGTTTGGCCTTTTGCCAGCGCCGACGCTGTTAGCCATTTCATCTTTGCGGCGTCAGCTCTTTGAACAGAAGGAAGCACGCGCCGGAAAGCACACAGCATGAAGGAGCGCGCGACCCGGCACGGGTTGATGGTCGTCGTTGGCCGGATTGGCTTCGTGGGGCTCTGGTTTGGGGCCGTGTTGCTTGTCTATCGTGGCCTCGGGCAGGACGAGGCGGGGCTCGTGCAAGCCGGGCTCTTCGCGATCACGATCGCAATCGTCAAGCTCGCATCGGGCTGCATTGTGGATCCAGGCGACGTGGCCCTGATGAGTCGGGCTCCGGGCCTGTTACGTGCCGAGCCGGAGGCTGCCTACCGGTTGTTCAGATCTGCGTTCTTGCTACGTCTGGGGGCGACCGTCTTCGTTTCCTGCATGCTCTTGTGTTTGGCCGGGGTGGTCGACCAGATCGCTTCGCGAGGACAATCTATCGCGCCGCTGATGGGTTGGGTGGTGGCGGCGATCATGGCCGATATGCTGTTCCGCTCGGTCATGGTGGTGCTTCAGACACAGGAGCGCTTCCGGGCTCTTGTCCTGCTTGAAGGCGCCCTGCAGATCGCCCGTCTTGCGGCGATCCTGATATTATGGGGGAATGGCTGGATCACCGTGAAAGCCGTGCTTGCCGTCTATATCGGCGCCGCACTCCTGATGGCAGCGGTAGGCGCAGCGAGATTGATGCCGCGCGGCTTGTTTACCGATTTTGGGATCAGGCGCGCGGATCTGATCGAACTTCTCGGAGCTCTTAAATGGCTCGTGCCGGGTATGCTTCTGGGAGTCATAAGCGATCGGTTGGACCTTTTTCTGGTCTACACGTTCGGAGGTGCCGACGACGCTGGTCGCTACGGCGCGATGGTGACGCTGGCTCTTGTACCTGACCTCATCGCAGGCAGCCTCGCGGCTATTCTGCAGCCCCGCATTACACGCATGCGGAACGATGGAAGCTATCACACCAACCAGCGCAACTTCCTGCGCATCTCCATTCCCGGCGTCGTGCTCTCCTATGCGATGGCCGTGGCAGTCGCGTCGCCTGCGATCGGCATCGTTCTCGGAACCAGCTACACAGCCGGTGTCCCGATCCTGCTTTGGCTGCTTGCCGGCACGCTATGCTGGCTCGCGGTTACGCCGCTGCCGCTTGCAATGGTAGCCGTCCATGCGCCGCAGCGGCTTGCGCTCGTTGCCCTCCTTCAGTCCGGCCTCATCGTGTTTGCTGGACTGCCGCTGTTCTGGCTGTTTGGCGAGGTCGGCATGGCCCAAGGCGTTTGTATTATGCGAACTGGCGTGGCCTTCACGCTCGTTGCAATGGCGCGGCGCCTTTCCCCGAGGCCAGTTGCTGCACTCTCTGGGGAGGGCACATGCGCTTCCCTCGTCCGCTGATCCCTGTGGCTGTCGGCGCAGGGCTGTTCACAGCCTCGGCCCTATTGGGACCCGTGCTGGCAGCAGGCGGTGTCCTGGCGGTCGCCCTGGCGGCGCTCATTTATGCGTTGCCGGTGGTTGGACTCGCGTTCATGCTGGTTTCGGGCACCGTTTTGCAGGTCCTCGGCGCCGAACACATAATCGGATTACCGCTCAGCCTCAACAAGATCGCAGCCGGCATGACTTTAGCCGTCTGGGCGCTCCGCTCTGTCCTGTTTCGCACGCCAATGACATGGTCGCCCCAGATGCCGGCTATGGTGTGCTTCATAGTGGCCGTCGCCATCGCCGCGCTGGTTTCGCCCGACGGCGCAGAGTCGATGGACGGGCTGACGCGCTATGTTCAGGTTGCGCTGCTGATGGTGCTCATAGCCAACATCGCCGGGGAGTCCAGGCGAGCGCTCGATCTATCCTGCGTCGCATTGACCGCCGCCCTGACAGCCTCTGCGATACTAGGGTTCATGGAATTCTTCCTGCCCGCACTCGCGATCGACTACGACGATCCCCGCCTGATGCTGGGCAATATCGGGGCCGTTATTGACAGTGATTCACTCGAAGGCGTCGAGATCAAGCGCGTCACGGGCGGCTTGGGCGACTCCAATTGGTTTGGATACACGCTGGTGTGTGTCTTGCCAGTCAATCTCTATCTTTATCATCGTTACCCTGCGACGTGGGCGCGGCTACTGATCCTTTGTGGCAGCTCACTCCAGAGCATGGGAATTGTCCTCTCGTTCACGCGTTCGGCAATCATTGCTGCAGTGGTCTCGATACTCTGGCTGGTGATCCGGGGACGACTGCCCCTGAAGCCCCTGTTGGTCGCGACAACGGTAGGCATTGCCGGCCTGTTATTGTGGAATCCTGCGGGTCTCCAGCGCATATATTCGACGAGCTATGCGCAGGAGGGCAGCACACCGATCCGTGAGTATATGCTCCGGGGCGCCTGGGAGTTGATACAAGACCGACCGATTGCGGGGTACGGCTTTGGCCAATTCGGCCCCAATCTGCGCGACTGGCTGGCCAAGCAACCGTCACTGCCGCCCTATGTCGAAGCATGGGAAAGCGACCTGGAGCAACGCGTCGCCACGGATGTAGACCGCTACGAATGGGTCAACGCCCATAACACCTATGCGCAGCTCTGGGTCGAGTTTGGGCTGCCCGGCATGCTCGCTTTCGCCGCCCTTTACGGTTTGATGTTTCGTGACTTGTATCTCGTCGACCGCGCAGGCGATCCGGACTGGAGTTTGCTGGCCGATTGTCTCGTCGCTGCAGCTATCGGCTTCTTGGTCTGTTGCGCGTTTGGCTCCTTGCTGTTGATCAAGGTGGCGTGGATCGTCACCGGCTTCGCCGCCGCGCTGCGGCGTGTCGCAATCCTGGAGCCAACGGGCGCGCGCCCATGACAAAGGCCGCTGATCTTGCTCGAAGAGCGGGCCTGGTCATGGGGACGGGTTACGTGCTCGCGTTTTTCTCCGAGACAGTCTTTTGGTCGTTCTGGCGCTCGAACGACGGGGTGCCGGGGCGAGTTCTCACCTGGCTGCTCTACAGTCTCTTTGGCTACCTGACCCTCGCTGTCGTCCGGTCCTTCCGCATCATCGACGGCTGGGTCCTCCTTCTGGCGGGCGCATTCTTCGGCTGGGTCTGCGAGGGCGTCTACGCGATGACAGTCTACGGCGACCCCTCGATGCCTTTCCCCCTGACGATCGCCTGGACCGCACTGGCCTGGCATGGTCCGCTGTCGCTGGTCCTCGGCTGGTTTTGGCTCGGTCTCGCATTGCGGTCCGGGCACCCAATGCGAACCACTCTGCTGAGCCTTTCTATAGGTCTGTTCTGGGGGGTGTGGGCATTAGGCTGGGGGGCTGAGACGCCACCATTGGTCGTTCCGCCGCACGAGTTTCTCCTGCATGCAGCCGTCACAACCGGCGGTCTCGCCTTGGCGCATATGGCAGTCGCGGCCGGGCACCCGGAGAGCTACACACCTTCCCGTCTCGGACTCGCCCTCGCCAGCGGGGTCATAATCGGGTTTTTCGCGCTGGTCACCGTCCCGGCGGTTCCTATGGCGCTGATTGTTCTCCCCGCACTGCTCGGCATCGTCTGGCTAGCGCTGCGGCGGGAGCGGGCGCGGCGCCCGGATGACAGCGTGCTCTCGCTCCTGGCTTCGCCGATCAGGTTACAAAATTTGCCCGGTCTCGCCCTGATCCCGCTGACAGGGACGGCGGTCTACGCGGCTGGGCAGAGCACGTTTGTGCCGCCTGCCTCGATACATCCAGTCTTGGCAGGGGTGACGAGCCTCACGGGGCTGGTCTTGTTTTGCTTTGCGGGTGCTCGTGCAATCCGAGGGAGGGCGTGATGAGCGACGGCCTCGGCCCCCCGATCCCGCTCATTATCGCCAAGAGCGCTTATGACAGCGTCGGCGGGCCGGAGTCACTTCTTCAGATTATGGCAGATGGCCTGAACCGGAATCGGTTCCCTCCGCATTTAGCCCTTCTGGCGCGGCCGGAGCACGACTTGCCATCGGTCCTGGCAAAGGTGGCTGCGCAGATGCCCACGACACGTGTGGATTGGAAAGGGCTGACAGGCGTGCTCACCGCGAGCCGCGATCTTGCAGCTTTGGTGACGCATCCCGGCGCACTGCTTCACACCAACGACATGCGCGCCAACTTGCTGGCCTGGATGATCCGCCGGGTACGGCGCGTCCCCTGGATCGCCCATGTCCATGGCTGGCTCGGCCCTACACACTCCGGCCGCCACCGCTTGTTCGAGGACATCGATCGTCGCCTCGTCCGCTTCGCCGATCTCGTTCTAGTGGGCTCGACAGCCATGCGTGACGAGGTCCGTCGTGCGGGAGCCCGGCGTGTTGAAATCGTTACAAACGGAGTTTCCCCTGCAAACCCGGCCGAGCACATGGCCGAAGGCGCCCGGATCCGCGCAAGCATCGCGCCCCGGGGGAGGCTGATCGCCGGCGTTTTGGGCCGGCTTCATCCCGGCAAAGGACAGGCGCTCCTGCTCGAGGCCGTTGCGGAGCTCAGCAACAAAGGCATCGACATCATGGCAGCGATCGTGGGTGCCGGACCGGCAGAGACGGAGTACCGCGCGCGCGCGAGAGAGCTAGGACTTGGTGAAAGGGTCCACTTCGCAGGCCTGGTTCCGGACGTCCGGCCGTGGTTACAGGCAATGGACATGCTCTGCGTGCCCTCGCTGAAGGACAGTATGCCGCTGAGCGCCATGGAGGCGATGAGCCTCGGGCTTCCGGTAATTGCCTCGCGAACCGGCGAACTGCCGATAGCCATCAGGCATGGGCATAGCGGTCTCATCGTTGATGTAGGCTCCGTGCCTTCGCTGATGGCTGCGATTGAAAGATTGGCCCTGTCACCAGTGGAGCGGGCCCTTTTTGGCGCCGCCGGACGGCAAAGGCTGATCGAGGACTACTCGCCGGAGGCAATGCTGCGCCAGTTCGAGGGCTTCTGCACCCAGGTGGCAAGAGGGGAGACCGCGCGTGCGCGCTGAACGCAAACGTATCCTCTATGTTCATCCAAACAACGAGGTGGGCGGCTCCGATATTGCCTTGTTGCGCCTGCTGCAAGGCATCGACCGCACCCGCATCGACCCGATCGTGGTGGTGCCAGGCGACGGGCCGATCACGCCGCTTCTGCTCGCTGAGCGCATCGAGATGCATGTCGTGCCAATGATGCAATTGCGCACCCTGCCCTCTCTTTCATATCAGGCGCGGTATCTGGCGCGGATGTGGCCGACTGTGCGAAGGCTCGCGGGCCTCATGCGGGCCGCTCGAGCAGATCTCGTTCACACCAACTCGCTGTATTGCCTCTATGGCGGATTTGCCGCCCGGCTCGCTGGCGTACCTCATCTCTGGCACGTCCGGGAGATTCCGCCCGCCATCCCGATCGCAAGGCCGGCGCTCGGGCGCCTTGTGCTGAGCTTGTCGCAGCTGGTGATATGCATGACCAATGCCTGCTCAAGATCGTTGTTCGGCCCACGGGCGGACGATCCGCGGATCCGCCATCTGGGAGAAGGTGTCGATCTCGCATTCTGGTCGCCCGAGGCAGTGACCCGCTCGATCCGGAATGAACTTGGGATCTTGCCGGGAACTCCCATCGTCGGGTTCGTCGCCAGGCTGGACCCATGGAAGGGCCTCGATGTGTTCATTGATGCTGCCGCCCAGGTCGCCACGCTCTTCCCGGACGCTGTGTTCGTCGTCTCGGGCGACGCGCCGTCTGGCATGGAGGCCTATCGCGACCGGATGGTGGCGCGCGCAGCCGCGCTTAATATCGGCGATCGCGTGCGCTTTCTTGGCTGGCGCTACCGGCTGAGCGACATGCCGGCAGTAATGGGAGCGCTCGACGTTTTCTGCCACACCTCGGTCGCGCCGGAGCCGTTCGGGATGGTGATCATCGAGGCCATGGCCATGCGCTGCCCGGTCATAGCTTCGAACGCCGGGGGGCCAATGGAAATCGTCGAGGACGGCGTGAGCGGCCTGCTTGTGGAGCCGCGAAATCCGAATGCTCTCGCCGCCGCCATCGTAGCAATCTTAGGCGATCCGGCTTTGCAGCGCAGGCTTTCCGACGGTGGCCAGGCGCGGGTCGCTGCGCGTTACTCGCGCGATGTGCATTCCGCGGAGCTCAGGGCAATCTGCGAAGAGGCCCTCGCGGGGCCGTCCGCATGAGCAAGCTTCCAGACATTTCGATCGTCGTTGTCAGTCACGGGCATGAGGCTATGCTCCCGCGCTGTATCGCATCGCTCGACAGGGCGATTGACGGCACCATCGCGGAAATCTTGATTGTCGACAATCTGCCGGGAGGGCATGCTGCGGCGGTACTTCCTGACCCCCAGATTCGCATCATCGAGAATCCGGTCCCCCTTGGATTCGCCGCGAACGTCAATCGTGGAGCCGCAGCGACAACAGGCCATTATATCCTGTTCCTGAACCCCGACACTGAGCATCTCGGCGGGCGGCTTGCCGATGCACTGGGCTTCCTGGGCGATCACCCTGAGATCGGCCTCCTGGGGTGCAAGCTCATTGGGGAAGACGGCGCGCCGCAACAGAGCTTCAGGCGATTTCCTTCGCCCGCGGTTCCAATTGCTCGTGGTCTGGGCGCTGACCGCTGGCCTTGGCAGCCGGCCTGGTACCGGCGGGCAATGATGACGAAGGGAGACAGCGACGAGCCATTTAGGGCCGACTGGATCTTCGGCGCATTCCTGCTCATGCGCAGGGTGGATTTTCAGCGTGTGGGCGGGATGGACGAGGGCTATCGCCTTTACTACGAAGACGTTGATCTTGCTTGGCGTCTGCGCCGCGCCGGACTGGCAGCGTGGGTGTTTCCTGACATCCGGTTCCGGCACGCCCATCAGCGCAGCAGTGCAAAACGCCCGTTGAGCCGACACTGGCGCTGGCATGTCGCGAGCGCTCTACGTTACTGCGCGCGAACGGTGGGACGCTCACCAGATGGCCCCGCACAAGTGACCGATCCTGGCGCGCGAGCTCAAACCAGCAAAGGTGACCCATGAGCCGTTATCGTCCCCAGGCCGCCGTTTTTCCGCTCCTGATGGTTCTCGCCTCGGTTGCACCTGCCGCGGCGCAGCGCTGCAAATTTCCAGGCCCGTGGACACGTGTGGAGCCGCCGGCACAGCTGGCGGATGGCGGACCGCTGGTGCCAATTCGCATCGCCGCCGATCCCTCGGTTATCCGCCGCAATGGTCGTTACGAAATGTTCTTTACGACGGCCGGCAGCAATCATGTCTCCGGCATTGCCCGCGCCGAAAGCTCCGATGGCAAAATCTGGTCAGTTTGGCGCGCCCCGGTGCGGCCCGACGCGTTGACCGATCTCGTGTTGCCGACGCCGCCCCACGGCTGGGAGGCGCCTGGCATTGAAACTGCCGACGTACTAATCGGCCCCGACGGGCTGTGGCGGATGTACTATACGGGCAACCGCCCGCCTCTGGGCAGCGCAACCTATGCCATCGGGCTCGCGACTTCTCTCGACGGCATCACTTGGACGCGACGTACTGCCCCCGTCCTGGAACCGGAGAACGACTGGGAGAAGCCGATCTGCAGCACCCCGAGCGTCCCCACGACGTGTCAGCGCGGGGGGGTGCTTGAGCCGAGTGTGCTCTACGATCCCACGACCAAGCTCTACCGCATGTACTATTCCGGCCTGGGCGAACCGAAGAATTCTTTCCGGACCTTCCGTATTGGTATGGCGACCTCACCAGACGGTATCACCTGGACGCGGCGGCCACAGCCGGTTTTCCACTTGGGCGCGCCCGGACGCTGGGACGAGATGTGGACCAGCCATGTCAACGTCGTAGCTGATCCCGGGGGCGGTTATCACATGTTCTATTTCGGCAGCGCTCCAAGCGATTATCGCGAGGGCGTCGAATTGCAGCGCGGCTCGATTGGGCATGCCTTTAGCAGCGATGGGTTAAGTTGGCAGCGCAATCCAGGCAACCCTATCCTGTCGCCCCGCCCTGGCCAGGCTGACGAATGGCAAGTCGGGGGACCTAGCGCGGTCATCGAAGACCAGCGGATCCGCTTGTTTCATTTCGGCAGCCGCACCGGGGGACTGGTCTCCGATATCCTTCTGGCCGAGGCACCGTGTCCGTGAAGGAACTCCTCGTGCGCCTCGGCCTCGCGGCGATCGCACGCCCGCTGTTGGGCGGAGTTGGAGCAATTTTCGTTCTCCACCGCGTGCGCGAGCGTGATCCGGAGCTACGTTTCGAGGTCAACCACCGTAACAGCATTGCTCCGCACCGCTTCGAACAGCTTCTAGATACGCTGGAGTCGGCCGGCGTCTCTGTCGTCAGTCTCGACGAGGCAATGGTCCGCCTCGCAGCATCACGCATGGACCGCTTCGCCTGCCTCACCTTCGACGACGGCTATCGCGATAACCACGACACGCTGCTCCCCATCCTCGAGGCGAGGCGCTTGCCAGCCACGGTGTATGTCGCGCCGGGTCTCCTCGACGGTACGGCACC
This sequence comes from Allobosea sp. P1_B10, assembly GCF_056406735.1. Classification (NCBI taxonomy): domain Bacteria; kingdom Pseudomonadati; phylum Pseudomonadota; class Alphaproteobacteria; order Hyphomicrobiales; family Alloboseaceae; genus Allobosea; species Allobosea sp. P1_B10. The sequence continues at coordinate 16,012 of NZ_JBFTZP010000008.1, forward strand.
GTTGTGGTGGTACGCACTTGACGAGGCAATCGCACGGGAATCTTACCTTCGGCTCCCTCTGCCTACCGAAATCAGGCTTGACACGGGGAATGCCGTATCAAAACAGCGCGCCTTTGAGACCATCGCGCATGTGATGGTTTCGTCACCAGCATCGACGCGGGACGGGGTCCTGCGCGCACTCGCTGCGCGTTATGGTATGGATGCTCAAGCCCTCGCCGCGCGTCACATGATGGACTGGGCGGCGCTGCACAGCCTCGCAGCCTCGCCTTTCGTCGAAATCGGCGCGCACACGCTGACTCACCCGCCGCTGGCGACACTGTCCATCGAGGCTGCTTGCGCCGAGATGGCGGGCAGCCGCGATCGGCTTGAGCGAGAAATAGGGCAACCCGTTCGCCACTTTGCGTTTCCGTACGGCGTACCCGGCACGGCAGGCGCGCGCGAACAGGAGTTGGCGGCACGGCTGGGGTTCTCTACGGCAGTTACAGCGGATCCGGGCAATCTATCGCTTCGGCATGCGGCGCGGCCGCATGCCTTGCCGCGCCACGGTGTCGGGCCGGCCGACGGCCCAGCCTCGGTCAGGTTGAAACTTGCAGGCGTTAGAAATCCGTTGCGAGTGAGCATGCCCAACCGTTGAGTTGGGAGCGCATCAGGTCCTGTTCATGCCGACGATGCCAAAATAGCTCAGCCATCCCAGGCCGGACATACGTCCCAGAACCCGATCCATGCCGTGCAGCGCGGCAGCCGATCGTGGGCCCTGCAGTGTCTCCAGATAGCACAGCATGCGGAAACACACGGTGACCGGCATCTCGACCTCGACGCGCCCCGGAAATCTGGCGCGAAGGCGAGCCAGGCCCCTGCGTCCAATGGGAGCCTCGTCCTCCGACGACGCTTTCTCGATGCCAAAGCGCCCTGCGAGCACGGCGCGCGCAGCCGACAGCGCCGGATTGAAGGCTAACGTCTCGATAAATGCCGCGGGTGCACCGGGCTTCAATACGCGTCCGAGCTCGCGTGCCGAATCTTCGAGATTTGTATGATGCAACACAAAGAGCCCGCATGCAGCGTCGCATGAGGCCTCCGGCAAACCGGTGTTCTCAGCCGATGCGAGACGGAACTCGATGCGATCGGCCACGCCGCTGAGCTCAGACCGGCGGCGCGCGAGAGCATGTGACGATGGCGAGACATCGACAGCTATCACCTTGGCTCCGCGTAGCGCCAGTGCCACAGCCAGAAAACCATTGCCAGTTCCCAGATCCAGGACAGTCCTTCCGCTCAAGTCGCCCAGCCTATCGAACAACCGCGTGGTGATCGCGGGCAAGTCGAGATAATCTAGCCACGGCTTGAGACGGTCATGGAGATCGTTCTCACGGACCAGTAGCGCATCGGGGTGGCTGGCCGCCTCGGTGGCTGCCACGGCATCCCAATGCGCTCGCTCACGCCTAACGCGTTCCGCTTCTGCCTCGGATTTCGTATTGCCCATCTCACCCGCGCCCTGCTGCTATAACAATTCCCGGAATCTCAGGCATGACTTTTGGATAGACGTAAGAGAAGATACCAACTATTCTAGCATTGACCAAATGGATACCCCGTCGCCCTTCGTTGGGCCTCTGACGGAAAGAGGTAGCCTGGCGATGGAGTTCGATGGCCTCGACGGTAAAGTCGTTCTGGTTACCGGCGGCTCTGGCTTCATCGGCTCGGCCCTTCTTCCGTTACTTTCAGCTTACTCACGAAAAGTTATCTCGTTGAGCAGACGCCCGGGGCTGAGTGCCACGCCGACTGCGATCTGCCATGTAGCCTGCGACATTCTTGACGGCCCTTCGCTAGCCTCAGCCTTCGACGCCCAAAGGCCAGACATCGTCATTCATCTGGCAGGCCTCTCGCTTCCACCCAAGGACGCGGCCGCTCGGCGCGCCATGATCGATATAAACCTCACCGCGACCGACATGGTGTTGGCGGAGGCGGCGAGACACGAGGTGGAACTTGCAGTCGTGGCGGGATCGGCTGCGCAGTATGGCCCCATGGAACGAGAGGACCGCGGGCTTAGGGAAGACGATCCCTGCCGGCCCTCTGGTCTATACGGTATCACGAAGGCTGCTGCTGGAGCGCTGGCCCTGGATTTCGGCCGTACCACAGGCCTCCCGGTCACGCTGGCACTGCCATTCAACGTAATAGGACCGTCGCAGGCTGCCCATTTCGTGCCGGCGACTTTCATCCAGCAATTGGCAGATGCGCCAGGCGCCGGCGCTGTGTGTCTCGCGGTTGGCGATTTGGATGCGCGCCGTGACTGGGTCGATGTCCGCGACGTTGCGCGGGCTCTTGCGCTTCTGGCAGCGGCAAAACAACCGGGGGCATTCAACATCTGTACGGGCCAAGCCGTCTCCGTATCTGCACTGCTGGAGGCGCTCTGCACGGCCAGTGGTCGCCCGCTCGAATGGAGAAGTCAGCCCCAGCGGCGGCGTCCGGACCTGCCTTCGGTGAATTTTGGAGACCCGGCGAAGATCAGGGCGATGACCGGCTGGCGTGCACAGATCGGACTAGCGACTTCGCTGACTGACATGCTGCGTGCCTCCGGCGGAACGTTCAATGATGCGGAGCATCGAATCGCATGAGTTTCTGGCGCGCAAAGAGGGTCCTCGTAACCGGTGGGGCGGGCTTCATCGGTTCTCATTTATGCGAGGCATTGCTGGCTCGGGGAGCCGAGGTCACCGTATTTACACGCTACAGTTCCCGCGGCGTTGCAGGCGCGCTCGATGATATACCGGCAACGTCGCGGGAAGCCCTGCGGATAATAATGGGCGACCTTAAAGATCCCGCCGGCGTCGATGCCGCGACTTCCGACCAGGAGATCGTGTTTCATCTCGCTGCACATATCGGGATCCCATACTCCTACGTCCACCCCTTGGACGTCATGCAGACGAACGCGATCGGCACGGCCCATGTGCTTGAGGCGTCTCGGCGACATGGCGTGGCCAAGATCGTCGTGTTCTCGACCAGCGAGGTCTACGGCTCAGCCCGATACGCGCCAATCGATGAAGCACACCCGCTGCAGGCGCAGTCACCCTATGCTGCCAGCAAGATTGCAGCCGACGCGCTCGCCATGAGCTATGTTCAATCTTTCGGCACACCTATCGCGCTGTGCCGACCGTTTAACACGTTCGGGCCGCGCCAGCCGGCCCGTGCGGTGTTGCCGACGATCATCGCCCAGGCTTTATGGGACGACAGCATCCGGCTCGGATCGCTGACACCACGGCGCGACTTCCTCTTCGTCGAGGATACGGCCGCGGGAGCGATCGCCGTCGCGGAATCGCCCGATACGGTTGGCGAGGCTGTCAATCTCGGTACAGGGACCGATATAACGATCGGTGAGGCCGCAGCCTTGGTCCTTCGCGCCGTCGGCCGTGACCTGCCAATCGTGGAGGACGTGGGACGGATCCGACCCGCCAACAGCGAGGTGGTCCGCCTGATTGCAGATGCAGGGAAGGCCGGACGCTTGTTCGGCTGGAGCCCGAAGACGAGCTTCGAAGACGGCATCGCCAGAACCGTTGAATGGGTACGGCGCCACCCGGGCTTCCTGAAAAACGGCAGCTATCACGTCTGATTATCTACGCGGCTGGAGGGACAACCCATGAAAGCGGTGATCATGGCGGGCGGCAAGGGCATGCGCTTGCGCCCGTTCACCACGGTGCTGCCAAAGCCGTTGATGCCAGTGGGGGAAGTGCCGATCCTCGAGATCGTCCTGAGACAGCTGGAGCGCGCGGGAGTGACGGAAGCCGTGATCTCAATTGGCTACCTCGGCTCGCTTATCCGCAGCTATCTCGATCACAGCGCCATCTCGAAACGCATCCGCATTCGCTACCAGACGGAAGATGAGCCACTCGGCACCGCAGGTGCCGTGGGCATGATCGAGGGCTTGAACGAGCCCTTTATCGTCATGAACGGCGATATCTTAACCACACTCGACTTCGCCGATCTCTATCGCAGCCATCTTGCCAATGGCGCTGAACTCACCGTCGGCGTGGTGCAGCATCGCATGCGGATAGAACTCGGCGTTTTGAATCTCGATGCCGACGGCTGCGTCACCGGCTACGACGAGAAGCCGACTAAGATCTACGCCGCCAGTATGGGCATCTATGTTTATTCGCCGAGCGTGCGCGACCTCATCCCGGCAGGGCAGTATCTTGACGCCCCTACGCTCGTCTTGAAGTTGATTGAACTCGGGAGACCTGTGCACGGATATTCGCCCGATGCCATTTGGCTCGATTTGGGCAATGCGGGAGAGCTGGAACGGGCGCAGGAGATCTTCGCCGACCAGCACAGCGAGTTCCTGCCGTCGGAGCCGTAACGGCGCCGTCCTACCGCCCCGGAGCATGCGGACATGGCAGACCGAGAGCAATCGCCTCAGGGGATACAGGATGATAGCGGGGAAAGCTTCCCGGAGGCTCTCGTCGGCCTGCTGCGCTGCCCCGTCGACAAAGCGCCGCTGCGGGTCGAACCCCTTGGGAGCGGCGAGATTCTGCTTGCTGGTCCCTCACTGTCTTATCCCGTGCTTTTGGGCATTCCACGTCTGATCGATGACCCGCTAAGACGTCAGCTCGTGGCGCTTATGCGGGCCGGCCATCACGATGCCGCCGAGCGCCTCGTCTTGCGGTGGCCTACGTTCTCGCTCGTCCCAAGGCTCAGGCGTCGCTTCGCACAAGAACTATGCGCTATGGCGCCAGACGCCGTCTGGCTCGGCTTGCTGCTGTCTCGCTTGGTCGACGGCGGCGCCATCCGGCAATCATACGCAAGCTTCGTCAACCTCGTCCGAACGCACAGCTCGGGCCTCTACGGCGATTGGTTCGCCTACCGATTTACCGCCCGGACCTTTCTTCCGATCGCCGGGCTCTCGAAACTGTTGCCGTCTGCGGGTCCGATCCTGGAGATCGGACCCGGATGCGGACACAGCACGTTCATCCTTGGTCGGCATCTTTGCGGCGAGCCAATCGTGGCAGTCGACCATCAGTTCGCGCAACTCTACGCTGCAAAGCGCTTTATGGCGCCGCGCGCCCATTATATCTGCGCCGATGTCGAGCAGGGGCTGCCGCTTGCGGCGGATGCGTTCACCGCGGTCGTGATGAGTGACACGTTTCATTTCGTTCATGCCAAGCAACAGCTGGCGGGTGAGATAGGACGCGTGGCACAAGGCGATGCAACTTTGGTGCTAAGTCAGGTCCACAACGGCTTGTTCCCTGAACTTTGGGCAGGAGAACCGCTTGTGCCGGCCGGTTATGCCGCGCTGTTTGCCGCGTGGGCCCCCCGGATCATTCGCAACGACCGTCTGATAGAGCGCATGACTACGGAGGACAGTTTCGACCTGACCGATCCCGGACTTGCGGCCGACATTTCCAGCGAACGTTCCCTTTCGCTGGTGGGGCAGCGCGGAGCCGGGCAAACGGACCGCGTTGTGGCTATCTCTCACGGCGTGCTGGCGCGTAAGACCCGCCTCGTGCTCGACCCTGCGGTGAACTGGACCGCCGGGCGATTGGAACCGCGCAACGGGATCGATCCCGTTGTCGCTCAAATCGTGATGCCGCCTTACCTAGTAGGGCTTGATAATGTGGCTGACGCTCCCGACCCGGAGCAAAGCGATCCTACAACAACTGCAGACCTGCTACGCAGGCGGATACTGCTGGACGTGCCGGCACAGTACCTGTGAGGCCTGGTCAACCAGCGCGATCACGACGCTCGATCAGCAATTCGCGAAGCCCATCTTCAAGGCTCACTTGCGCCATCCATCCCGGAGGCGTCGGGGTGTCCGGGAACAGTGCGAACCGCTCGCGCGGCCGATAGGGATAAACGCCTGGGCGGATGAAGTCGGCTTGATCGAGGCCAGCCAGTCGCGTCAGCATCTCCACGATCTCCAATATCGTCACCGGTTTGCCCGAGCGCACCGAAAAAACCAGATGATGACTGGGCCGCGAGTCGCGCAGCAGTGCCAGCGTGAGATCGATCGCCGCAAGTACGTCGCGGATATGAACGAGTTCGATCACCTGCCTTCCTGACGACATGGGAAGGTCACTGCGGTGGATAATCGCGTCGGCGATCAGGTTCACCACCTTGTTACGGAAATCTCCCGGCCCGTAGGTGTCATAGAGCCGGAGAGTAGCCAACTTGACGCCATCCAGGGCGAAATGCGCCAGGAAATTTTCCGCCGCACTCTTTGATGCAGCATAAGCGTTGAATGGCTCGGCTACGCCAGTCTCGCTGGTCTGCCATGATGTTCCAAAGGTCAGAAGCTGGCACTCGGGCGCGTTATCGCGCAGGATGACAGCGATCGCTGCCGGAAGCACGACGTTCGATAAGGACAATTCTGTCAAGCTGGACGGGTCGTCGCGCCCGCTCTGCGATGCCCCCGCGTGAATGACCAGATCCGGCGCGGACGTCGCCACGCGCATTCGGAAGGAATCGACAAAAGCCTCGTGGCACCCCGGCCGGTAGCTCAGTGTTTCGACATCTTGGCCCCGCGCCCTCAGATGGGTCACGAGGTGGGAGCCCAGGAAGCCCCGGGCGCCGATGACGATCGCACTGCTCACGGTATCAACCGCCCACTGCCGGTTGGGCTAGGACAAGGTTTGGCCAGGCGCGGTCCTTGTCGGAAACATCGACAGGTCGGATGGGCCAAACGATACCGATCGACGGATCATCGAAGCGTACGCCGCGCTCGGCTGCCGGCGCATAATACGCACTCGACATGTAAATCACCTCAACATCCTCGGTGAGTGACAGGAAGCCATGTGCACACCCGGGCGGCACGTACATCATCCTTCGGCTGAAGTCGTCTAGTTGCGCGCCGAACCATTTCCCAAAACTCGGCGACCCCGACCGAACGTCCACAATGACATCAAAAATTGCGCCGCGAACGACACGCATCAGTTTCGCCTCGGCATGGGGTTGCTCCTGATAATGTAATCCCCGCAGGGTCCCCCGCCGCACGCTCGTCGAATTATTGATCTGGACGAAACGACTTTCCAGTCCAGCCTCTACAAAAGTCCGCTCGCAGAAGATCCGTGCAAAAAAGCCACGATGATCAACGCGCCGCTCCGGATCGACTTCATACGCACCTTCTATGGATGTCTCAGAGAACTTCATCCCGCCGCCCTCTTCCAGTAGCTGCGGCCCGACGAGCTCAATCGGAAATCGACCCGCTCATGCGAGGCTCAATGCAACAAGAGAATAGAGAGACTGCGTTTCGTTGCAATAAGGTCTTCCCGCGAGAGAACCAGGGCATCGGACCACCCGGCCGTTCGACATTGCTGTCCCGGGGTCGGACTGGGAACACGGTATATCACGCTGCGGTGGTCACGAAAGCTCCCGAAGTCAGCTAAGACAGAAACAAAAACATGTTGTTTCTCATCATCTTGTGAAAAGCGCATCCGCGACACTCTGGGTCCAGGTGGAGGCGATCCGCCGGAGTGGCGAGCTTCCGCGCCCCAGCCAGCTCAGACCCTCCCCTCTGCACATAACTCTTAAGAGTTAATTGACGCAAGGTTGACCGGATGGGAGCTTCCAGACGCGGATAAGACCAGCCTTCCCTTATGAAAGGGAATAGCATGAAATTCGGAAAACCGCCACGTAAGCACGTCTTCGATGTGGTACTTATTGTCACCTTGTCGCCGGTGATACTTGTTGTTTTTTCGATTGCTGCGCTGTCTATCATGATCAGCGATGGCCTTCCGATCGTTTATAGGTCACCGCGACGTATCTACAGAAATAAAACCAGGGTTATTACCAAGTTCAGGACCATGCGCAGGGACGCTGAACGGATCGCCAATCGAGAGACGGTGGCGGTCGAGCGCACGCGATTCTTGAACATCGCAAGCTCCTCCCCGCTTTACACGCCGGCGGGGCGGTGGATCGAACGGTTGATGATTACCGAAATGCCGCAATTGCTTCACGTGATCGCCGGCTGGATGAGTATTGTCGGCAATCGGCCCCTGCCTGAAAATGTAATATCCTCGCTCAAGGAAGAATTCCCAGATGCAGAGGCTCGCTTCCTCGCGGTGTCCGGCCTGACAGGTCCAATCCAGTTGATTGGCCGCGATGCGATCACCGACGCCGATAGGCTCCGCCTGGAACACGATTATTGCTGCCTCGTCCTCGAAAGCTATTCGATGATGCTCGACGTCAAGATACTGATTTATACCGTATTCATTGGTCTCCACCTGCGTAAGCCAATGAGCGTGGATCAGGTCGAGAATCTTCTGGCAAATGAAGCCGCCCGTCAGAATGCAATCCGATCGGCACAGAGCCGGAGTGCCCGTGCGGGACTGGCCCTGGCAACACTTATCCCCAGCGCGGCAAGCCGCCGGTCCCAATCGACGGAACTCCCGGCCTCCGCCCTCGAACGCCAGCGCATCCGTATGATCTCCAGCGCTAAAGGTCTCCACGGACATCCTTGACCCCCCCAAAGACATAAGCAGCGCGTTGGCAATAACGAAGGCATTTGATCGATAGCTGCGCGGTAAAATTCGGCAATCCAGAGACGAGGGCGGCGCAAGACCATTCTTGGTATTCAGGGTGACTTTTGTCTTCGGCGGAAGTGTTTCCGATGGGGGTCTGCGTGGCGACTTGTCATCACGATATAGATCGAGAGTGAGAGCCGCCGGGGGGCGGCTCTTGTTTTCGGGTCTGAGCCGCAGGCTGGAGGATGATGTGCCGTCTTTCGCTGCCGTTCGGGTACACTGAACGCAGAGTTTCAGCTTTTTTCGGGTGACGACGCTAGCTCCGTCCGCGCGTAGCCCGTCACCATTTGTAGCCCGCAGCAAAGCCCTAACAGGCCGCTGAAGAGGACGCCCGCCTGTTATTGAGGATGGCCTCGTCACCGTTGCAATAGGCGAATGTGATACCGATCAGGGCGTCGGCGAGCAGTTCGGCGGGGCCATCGCCGGCGACTTCGTCCATCTCGTCGAAGCCGGCCCATGTGATGAAGGCAATGGGGGAGGTTGGGGATGTCGAGCCTGGCCTTCATCGCCCCGAAGGCGAACTCGCCACGGCTGTCAGCGCCGACGACGATGGGGCGTTGTCACGTTAACGTCGGCGTGGCGGGAAGTGGTGTAGCTGGCCGAGGATGAGCCTGCCCTGTGTCAGCTACAAGCGCCATCGGTTCCCACCTGCGATCATTGCGCATGCGGTGTGGCTGTATTTTCGCTTCCCGCTGAGCCTTCGCCTGGTGGAGGAAATGCTGCTGGAACGCGGCATCGTCGTCTCCTATGAGACGGCGCGGCGCTGGGCGTTGAAATTCGGGCGGGATCTCTCCGACACTCGTATCGCCGTGCAGCTCGGTGAAACGTCGAACAGCGTTGGCTGCTTCCATCGCCGTTAGGGGGCGGGGTTTCCGAGAGCCCCGTACGCCGCTGCCGTCTTTCCAAGAGGCGATAGCCTCGGAAAGGAGCGGCCCGAGCTTGTCGTTGGCCTCTGCCAGATTGAACCCAGTTTCAAAAAGCGCATCGGACGGCGTAAATGGCACGCCCTTCAAGTCAGCCAAGGCGAGCCGGCTGCCTTCAACACTGGCCCGGCGCACGAGGTCGATCAAACGCCATATTACCTTGCCGTCCGATCGACATCCACGACAGGAAGGTGACGCGTGATGGCGCCAACGGCGCTGTCAATGTGAGGCCAACCCGCCCCAAGCAAATGTGATCGGCGGTGTGTTGCACCCGCTCGTTACCCTCTTCGTCATGGCGGTCGCTCACTCGGGCGAGCGTGTCAGACCATTCCTCGACGAGTTCGCCCCGATCCTCGCTGTCGATTGGGGGACTAACAGCGGCCGCTTCGACACAAGCGCGTCACCAAGCGTTCCAACTCGGCCCGGCTAAACTTGCTCAGGTCATGGCGGATTATCTTCGCAGCAAAAGCCATTTCGGCGTCACCCGGGCGACGCAGCTCGTCAAACCGAGCCAAGTAGAAGCTTAGCTTCTTGGCCATCTCGCGAAGCGCCTGCTTCCGGTCCTTGGTCTTGAGGCTCTCCCGGATAGTCGCGGTCGTGCGGTCGGCTCCGGTCTTGCGCTTGTACTTAGCTTTTTATGCGTCGACCACGTCCTCCGGCACGCGCATATCGAAATAGAACCGGCCGTTGCGGACGATCAGATAGGGAATTTTAGGCACGATTTTGCTGCTCATGACTGCCAAAATGTATGACACCCCGAGCTGAGTAAACCGTTGATTTACCGGAAGCTTAAGCCCTGCAAGGGCTTAGCTGGCCGATGGCGCTCCCATGGGGAATCGAACCCCAGTTTTCGCCGTGAGAGGGCGACGTCCTAACCGCTAGACGATGGGAGCAGCGCGGCAGGGCTGCTGTGTAGTCGGCCTGCCGTGAGACCGCAACCGTTTTTCTGCATCCGCGTAGAAAATTCGTATCGGAGGCCAACGCCCTCCGATACGAAGCGATCGCCCGGGCGCCGAGGTCCTTACGCCGCCTTCTCGGCCAGGGCGGGATAGTCCGTGTAGCCCACCGCATCTCCGCCGTAGAAGGTCCCGACATCGGGCGTGTTGAGCGGCGCGTTGTGCGTCAGGCGCTCGACCAGGTCGGGATTGGCGATGAACAGGCGGCCAAAGGCGACGGCGTCGGCAGCCCCGCTCGCCACGGCCTCGATCGCGAGTTCGCGGTCGAACCCGTTATTGGCGATGTAGGCCCCCTTGAATGCGCGCCGCAGCGGCGCGTAGTCGAACTCCATGTAGTCGCGCGCCTCGCGTGTCGCGCCCTCGACGACATGGATGAAGGCGATGCCGGCCTCGCTGAGCTTGCCGACGAGATGCGTGAACAGGGCCTGCGGATCGGAATCGCGCGCGTCGTTGGCCGGGCTCACCGGCGAAATGCGGATGCCGACGCGCCCCTTCGGGAACACCGTCGAGACGGCCTCCACGACCTCCAGCGCGAAGCGCACGCGGTTCTCGATCGAGCCGCCATAGGCGTCCGTGCGGGTGTTGGAGCCGTCGCGCAAAAACTGGTCGATCAGGTAGCCATGGGCGCCGTGCAGTTCGATGCCGTCGAAACCTGCGGCCTTGGCGTTCTCGGCGGCGGCGACGAACTCGCCGATCACGGCGGGAATCTCGTCCAGGCTGAGCTCGCGTGGCGGCGAGACCGGGGCGAAGCCCGATTCGATATAGGTCTTCGTGTTGGCGACCAGCGGCGACGGGCTGACCGGAGCCTGATGGCCCGGCTGCAGCGAGACATGGCTGACGCGCCCGACATGCCAGAGCTGGGCGATGATCTTGCCACCCGCCTCGTGGACGGCATCCGTCACGGCCCGCCAGCCCGCGATCTGCACCTCGCTATACATGCCAGGGGTCCAGACATAGCCCTGGCCCTGCTGCGAGACCTGCGTGCCCTCGGTGATGATGAGGCCGGCACCGGCGCGCTGGCGATAATATTCGACATTCAGCGCGTTGGGCGCATCATTGCCGCGCGTCGCGCGGTTGCGGGTCAGCGGCGCCATGACGACGCGGTTCTTGAGGGTGATGTCGCCGAGCTGGAGCGGCGTGAACAGCTCGGGCGTGGAGGCGATGGACGTGACGGTCATGCTCGGTCTCTCTCGTTCAGCTGGCTGCGGGCGCGGATCGGCAGCTTCGTGGCGGGACACGTCTGTCGTCAATCGCACCGGTTCCGGTCCTAGATGGGCATTGCCCGTGACAATGGCAGAGGCACGGCGCCCAGCCGGAGTGCGTTCGGAAAATTCATCCGGGGCGGGAGCGCGCTTCAGATGAACGAAAGCGCCGGAGACGGCCAAAAGAGATCGAACCCCTCCCGGCGCCTGCTGGCACAGGGCCGCACTGCGCTTCGTGCAGGGCTGAATGCCGTCATTGGCGTGGTCTATCCGCCGAGTTGCATCGCCTGCCACGCGGCGGTTGGCCAGGCGCAGGCGCTCTGTCCCGGCTGCTGGTCCGGCATCGGCTTCATCGAGCGGCCCTATTGCGAAAGGCTGGGCACGCCCTTCGCGGTCGATCTCGGCGCTGGCCTGCTTTCGCCCGCCGCCATCGCCGATCCGCCGGTCTTCGGGCGGGCGCGCGCGGTCTGCCGCTTCGACGGCACCGCCCGCGACCTCGTTCACAAGCTGAAATATGGCGACCGGCAGGAACTCGCGCTGACGCTCGGGCGCATGATGGCGCAGGCGGGCCGGGAGCTTTTGCCCGATGCGGACCTCCTCGTGCCCGTGCCGCTGCATCGCACTCGGCTCTGGACGCGACGCTTCAACCAGGCCTCGGCTCTGGGCGCCGTGGTGGCGCGCCTCGCAGGCCTGCCGCTCCAACCTGTCGCGCTGGCGCGGGTGAAGCGCACGCGCCAGCAGATCGGGCTCACCCGCGCGCAGCGCGCCGACAATCTGCAAGGCGCCTTCAAGGTGCCGCCCGACTCCAAGCCAGCGATCGAGGGCCGCAGCGTGCTGCTCGTCGACGACGTCCTGACGACCGGCGCCACGGTCAACGCGGCGGCGCGCGCGCTGCTGAGGGCCGGGGCAACCCGAGTCGACGTGCTGACCTTCGCGCGCGTCGTCACCGATGCGTGATAGCGGACGCCGCCGAGGCGCACTATATGCAGATCAGTTTCGCCCTCACCCGAAAAGCCGATGGATTACGCGATGCCTCCGGTTACGATCTACACGACCTCCTGGTGCCCCTACTGCCAGTCCGCCAAGGCTCTGCTGACGAAGAAGGGCGTCGCCTTCGACGAGATCGACGTCGAGAGCGCGCCGGACCTGCGCCCGGCGATGACCGAGCGCGCCGGCGGCCGCACCTCGGTGCCCCAGATCTTCATTGGCGACCTGCATGTCGGCGGCAGCGATGACATCCATGCGCTGGAGTCGCGCGGCAAGCTCGACGCCCTGCTGGCGGGATGAGGCGGATATCCGTCCGGTTGACCTGACATGATCCGCTACGCCCTGATCTGCGACAATGCCCACGGCTTCGAGAGCTGGTTTTCGACCTCCGCCAGCTTCGAGGACCAGGCCAGTCGCGGCTTCGTCACCTGCCCGGTCTGCAACAGTGCCAAGGTCGAGCGCGCGATCATGTCGCCCAATGTCGCTCGCACCGACCGCGAGCGCGCCATGGTCGCGACGGCGCCCGAGCCCACGGCGCCGATCTCGGCGGTGGCCTCGCCTGCGGCGCCTCTTGCCCTGATGGGCGAAAAGGAGATCGCCTTTCGCGAAGTGCTGGCCGCGGTACACAAGCATGTCACCGAGAACGCCGAGCATGTCGGCAAACGCTTCGCCGAAGAGGCGCTCAAGATCCATCACGGCGAGACTGACAGCCGGCCGATCTATGGCGAGGCGAGCCACGACGACGCCCGGATGCTGCATGAGGAAGGCGTCGAGTTCATGCCGCTGCCGGGATTGCCGGGCGCACGCAACTGAGCCTGCCTCGACGGTAGCATCGCATCGACAGGCGTGGCATCTGGAATCCCCGTCCATCTGAAGGGATAGCCATGCGCATCGTCGATGTCCGCGAGATCACGCAGCCGATCGCCTCCCCCATCCGCAATGCCTATATCGACTTCAGCAAGATGACGACGAGCCTCGTGGCCGTCGTTACCGACGTCGTCCGGGACGGCCGCCGTGTGGTCGGCTACGGCTTCAACTCGAACGGGCGCTACGGCCAGGGCGGGCTGATCCGCGAGCGCTTCGCGCCACGCCTGCTTGAGGCCGAGCCCAAGAGCCTGCTCGACGATTCCGGCGACAATCTCGACCCCGACCGCGCCTGGACCGCGATGATGCGCAACGAGAAGCCCGGCGGCCATGGCGAGCGCTCGGTCGCGGTGGGCACGCTCGACATGGCCATCTGGGATGCGACGGCCAAGATTGCCGGCCAGCCGCTCTTCCGGCTGCTGGCGCAGCGCCATGGCCGCCAGGCCGATCCCCGCGTCTTCGTCTATGCGGCCGGCGGCTACTATTATCCCGGCAAGGACGATGATGCGCTCCGGGCCGAGATGCGCAGCTATCTCGACCGCGGCTACAGGGTCGTGAAGATGAAGATCGGCGGAGCTTCGCTGGCCGAGGACCGCCGCCGCATCGAGGCTGTGCTCGCCGAGATCGGGGGGGAAGCGCAACTCGCCGTCGACGCCAATGGCCGCTTCGACCTCGAGACCGCGATCGCCTATGCCAAGGCGCTGAACGACTATCCGCTGTTCTGGTACGAGGAGGCCGGCGATCCGCTCGACTATGCCCTGCAGGCGGCGCTGGCTGAATTCTATCCCGGCCCGATGGCAACAGGCGAGAACCTGTTCAGCCATCAGGATGCGCGCAACCTGCTGCGCCATGGCGGCATGCGGCCGGACCGCGACTGGCTGCAGTTCGACTGCGCCCTGAGCTATGGCCTGTGCGAGTACCAGCGCACGCTGGCGGCCCTGAAGGTCGCGGGCTGGGGCTGGGACCGCTGCATCCCGCATGGGGGCCACCAGATGTCGCTGAACATCGCCGCCGGCCTGGGCCTTGGCGGCAATGAGAGCTATCCGGACCTGTTCCAGCCCTATGGCGGCTTCCCCGACAGCGTCCGCGTCGAGGACAGCCACATCACCATGCCGGAGCTTGCGGGCATCGGCTTCGAAGGCAAGAGCGACCTGATCAAGGTGATGCGGGAGCTGGCGGAGTAGGTTCCGCCGCTTCCTGCATCACGCCTTCGTCATTGCGGGGAGCGCGGCGACGAAGCAGTCCAGAGAGTCGCAGAGCTCGACCGCCCCTGGATTGCTTCGCTGCGCTCGCAATGACGCCCCGAGTGAAACCTCACTCCCCCATCGCGATCAGGCTGGCATTGCCACCTGCTGCCGCGGTGTTGACCGTCACCGTCTGCTCGGTCGCGAAGCGCATCAGGTAGTGCGGGCCGCCGGCCTTGGGTCCTGTTCCCGAGAGGCCGTGGCCGCCGAAGGGCTGCACGCCGACAACCGCGCCAATGATGTTGCGGTTGACGTAGATATTGCCGGTCGAGAGCCGCTCGACGACGCGTTCGACGGTGGTCTCGATGCGCGAATGCACGCCGAGCGTCAGGCCGTAGCCGGTGGCGTCGATCGCGGCGATGACCTTGTCGAGTTCGCCCGACTTCCAGCGTACGACATGCAGGATCGGCCCGAAATGCTCCTGGTTGAGCTCGTCGACGCTCTTCAGTGAAATCACATGCGGCGCGACATATGTGCCGCCGAGGTCAGGCGTCGTGCCCGCCCAGCTGACGCGGCCGAGCTTGCGCATCGCCGCGACGTGGTCGTCGAGGCGCTTGCGGGCGGCGGCGTCGATCACCGGGCCGATATGGGTCTCGATCTCGCGGGGATCGCCAAGTGCGAGCACGCCGGTCGCACCGGTAATCATCTCGATCATCTTGTCGGCGACATCGTCCTGCACGACCAGCAGGCGCAGCGCCGAGCAGCGCTGTCCCGCCGAGCGGAAGGCCGACATCACGACATCGTCGGCGACCTGCTCGGCCAGCGCCGTGGCATCGACGATCACGGCATTCAAGCCGCCGGTCTCGGCGATCAGCGGCACGATCGGCCCGTCCTTGGCGGCCAGCGCCCGGTTGATCGCGCGCGCCGTTGCTGTTGATCCGGTAAAGGCCACACCGGCCACCGCAGGATGCGCGACCAGCGCCGCGCCCAGCGCGCCATCCCCCGGCATCAAGTGCAGCGCCGAGACCGGCACGCCGGCCTCGTGCAGCAGGCGCACCGTGACAGCCGCGATTAGCGGAGTCTGCGGCGCCGGCTTGGCGACGACGCTGTTGCCGGCGACCAGCGCAGCCGCGACCTGTCCGGCGAAGATCGCGAGCGGAAAGTTCCAGGGCGCGATGCACAGGAACGGCCCGCGACCGCGCAGGATCAGCCTATTCTCCTCGCCGGTCGGACCGGGGAGCAGCGTCGAGGTGGCGAACTTCGCCTCGGCCTCGGCAGCGTAGTAGCGACAGAAATCGACGGCCTCGCGCACCTCCGAGATGGCGTCGTCCAGCGTCTTGCCGGCCTCGGCCTGAAGCAGGGCGAGCAGCAGGCCACGCCGCTCCTCCATCAGGTCTGCGGCCTTGCGCAGGGCGGCAGCGCGCGCGCGGGCCGGCGTCTGGCTCCAGCGCGCAAAACCAGCCTTGGCGGCCCGTACCGCACGGTCTGCCAGCGCTGCATCGGCCTCGGCGACCGTGCCGATCGCCTTGCCATCGATCGGCGAGAAGACGGTGCGAGGCGCCCCGCCCTCGGCCTTGCCGTCGATGATCGCGCTCGCGGCCGGGAACGGCTTTGCCGTCGCGCTGGCGATCTCCGCCAGCAGGGCGTCCAGGCTCTCCTCATGGCCGAGTTCGACACCGGCCGAGTTCTTGCGCGAGGGGCCGAAAAGATCGCTCGGCAAGGGAATGCGGCGGTGGCGCGCGGCGCCGGCATTGCCGATGATGTCGGCGGGCGGCACCAGCAAGGTCGCCACCGGCACATCGGGATCACCGGAGACGCTGACGAAGGACGAGTTCGCCCCGTTTTCGAGCAGGCGGCGCACGAGATAGGCGAGCAGGTCCTGATGGCCGCCGACCGGCGCATAGGTGCGGCAGGCGTAGGCCGCCTTGTCGGCGAGCAGCCGCTCGTAGAGCGCCTCGCCCATGCCGTGCAGGCGCTGGAACTCGAAGCCTTCGGCATCGCCCGCCATCTCGGCGACGGTCGCGACGGTGAGTGCGTTATGGGTCGCAAATTGCGGGATGATATGCGGCCGCAGGGCCAGCAACTGGGCGGCGCAGGCCTCGTAGTTGAGGTCCGTCATCGCCTTGCGGGTGAAGACGGGATAATCGACGAGCCCGCGCTCCTGCGCCCGCTTCAGTTCGGTGTCCCAATAGGCGCCCTTGACGAGGCGCACCATCATCCGGCCGCCATGCGCTTCCGCCAGCGCCCCGATATGGTCGATCACCGCCGAGGCGCGCTTCTGATAGGCCTGGATCGCGAGGCCAAAGCCGTCCCAACCCGCCAGCGACGGATCGGCGAAGACGGCGTCGATCACGTCGAGCGAAAGCTCGAGCCGGTCGGCCTCCTCGGCATCGATGGTGAAGTTGAGGTCGTAGCCCTTGGCCTGCCGGGCGAGTTCGATCACCTTCGGAACCAGCTCCGCCAGCACGCGCTCGTGGTTGGTCGCGTCATAGCGCGGATGCAGCGCCGAGAGCTTTACGGAGATGCCGGGCCGGTTGGGCAGCGCGTCATTGCCGGCGGACTTGCCGATGGCTTCGATCGCCGCGGCGTAGGACGCCAGATAGCGGTCGGCGTCGGCTTGCGTGCGGGCGCCCTCGCCCAGCATGTCGAAGGAATAGCGGTAGAGCTTACCGGTCTTGGAGCCGGCGCGCTTCAGCGCCTCCTGGATCGTCTGCCCGAGCACGAAATGGTTGCCCATCACGCGCATGGCCTGGCGGGTCGCGGTGCGCACGGTCGGCACGCCCAGCCGCTTGGCGAGACCGCCGATAATGCCCGTCGGCGTCTCGCCCGGCTGGATCACGCGGGCAGTGATGCCCAGCGCCCAGGCCGAGGCCGAGACCAGGAAGGCGTCGGACTTCGATTCGTGGTTGGCGAAATCGCCTTGGCCGAGCTTGTCCTCGATCAACTGGTCGGCGGTCGCAGCATCCGGCACGCGCAGCAGCGCCTCGGCCAGCACCATCAGCGCCAACCCCTCCTTGGTGGAGAGCGAATATTCGCGCAGCAGTTCCTCGATCCCGCCGAGGCCGACCTTGCGGGTGCGGATGGCGTCGATCAGGTCGGTCGCGCGAGCATCGATACGCGCCTTCGCAGCCGGTTCGCGCCGCGTGCCAGCGAGCAAACGCGTCGCGATGGCGCCGTCATCCTCCGCATAGGGTGCGCGGAACGCCGGCACGGAGGCGGCGAGCTTGGAGGCGGTGACGGCCATGAAAAAGGCTCCGGATCAGAAGCGACGGGATGATCTCAACCATCTCGCCTTGAGTGGCGCATATCAATTGGCATTTTTCGAATTCGACCTTTAGGAATACCGGACATTCGCCTCTTCAAAAGAGAATTATCCCGTGCTCGACCGGACCGACCGTCGCATCCTGACGCTAGTGCAATCCGACGGCCGCATCGCCGGTGTCGAGCTGGCCGAAAAGGTCGGGCTGTCGCCCACCGCAGTCGGCGAGCGGCTGAAGCGCCTGACCCGTGACGGCTACATCACCGGCTATCGCGCGACACTCGATCCGCTGAAGCTCGGGCTGAACCTGCTCGTCTTCGTCGAGGTCTATCTCGACAAGACCACGCCGGACGCCTTCGAGCGTTTCGCCGCCGCCGTGAAGCACGCGCCCGAGGTCCTGGAATGCCATATGGTTGCGGGCGGCTTCGACTATCTCGTCAAGACGCGCGTCGCCGATATGAACGCCTATCGCCGCTTCCTCGGCGAAGTCCTGCTGGCCCTGCCGGCCGTGCGCGAAACCCGGACCTATGCGGTGATGGAAGAGGTCAAGACCGACGGCGCGCTGCCTCTCTAGATTCATTCGGATTTGAAGGCGCCGGGGCGCTCTGTTCATCCTGTGGCAGGACTTGTTGTGGCACAGTGCCGTCACGACAGTGTCCTTGCGCGAGACCTGCCGCTTTGCGCGTCAGCAGCCTCGGCCGGGGACACGGCCTTTTTTCCCTGGTGCGAGTTCGGGACCGCCAATGGCGTCCGCGCGGAGTTTGTGATGTTCAGGAGCCTGCATGCCGCTGCCATGTCGTTCTCACGGCATTGCCTCGTCCGCATCGTAGCTGCGGCAGCGTTGGTGTCGGGCGCCCCGATGGCAGGCCCGCAGGCGGCACAGGCCCAGACGCCGGTCCGCTTCACGCTCGACTGGCGTTTCGAGGGGCCATCCGCACTGTTCCTGATGGCCCAGGAAAAGGGCTACTTCAAAGCCGAGGGCCTGGACGTTACCATCGAGACCGGCAACGGCTCCCGCGACACGGTACAGCGCGTCGCCTCTGGCAATTTCGATGTCGGCTTCGGCGACGTGAATTCGCTGATCCGCTTTCGCGACGAAAACCCCAGCATCGACCTCAAGGCCGTGATGATGGTCTATGACAAGCCGCCTTTCGCCATCACCGGGCGCAAGAGCCGCGGCGTCACGAGCGAGGCCAAGAGCCTGGAGGGGCGCAAGCTCGGCGCACCCGCCGCGGATGCCGCCTTCGCGCAATGGCCGATCTTCAAGACGCTCAACAAGCTCGACGACAGCAAGATCCGGCTGGAGAACATCGGCTTCCCGGTGCGCGAGCCCATGCTCGCCTCGGGCGAGGTCGATGCGGTCTTCGGCTTTGCCAGCTCGTCCTACGTGAATCTTAAATCGCGCGGCGTGCCCGTCGACGACATCGTCGTGATGCTGATGGCCGATTACGGCCTGGAGCTCTACGGCAACGCCGTGATGGTGGCGCCCAAATTCCTGGCCGAGAAGCCCGACGTGGTTCGCGGCCTGCTGCGCGCTCTGGTCCGGAGCATCCAGGACACCGTCGCCGACCCCGATCTCGGGGCGCAGATCGTGATCAAGCGCAACGATATCGCCAGGATCGAAGTCGAACTGGAGCGGCTGAAGATGACGCTGGAACAGAGCGTGATGACGCCCTATGCGCGCGCCAACGGCTTCGGTGGCGTTGATCCCGCACGCTGGGGCCGCGCGCTCGACCAGATCGGCCTGACTTTCGATTTTCGCAACAAGGCAAAGGCCGGCGAAGCCTTCACCGACGCGTACCTGCCGCCCGCGACGGAGCGGATGTTCCCCGCAACGCCCTGACCCGTGCATCCCCGGCGGCTGTCGCCAAGGCGCCCGCGCGACATGAGCACGCGGCGCCCCGGTGCCGATGCATGGCGCTTTGACCTAAGGCCACGGTGACAGCGCGCCGCCGGCTCCCTATCGTGCCGCGCCTTTCCCACCGGACGATTGAATTGAACCTCCCCGACCTGCGCGACTACGCTTCCCTGCGCGCCGCTTTCCGCTGGCAGATCCCCGAGCGCTACAACATCGCCGTCGACATCTGCGACCGCTGGGCCGCGATCGCGCCGCAGCGCACCGCCATCATCGAGGTCTCGCAGGACTGGCAGGTGACCCCCGTCAGCTTCGCCGCGTTGCGCGAGGCGTCAAACCGCCTCGCAAACGCCCTTCGCGCCCGGGGCATCTCTCGCGGCGACCGGATCGCCATCCTGCTGCCTCAGGGCAAGGCCGTGCTCACGGCCCATCTCGCCGCCTACAAGCTCGGCGCCATCGCGGTGCCGCTGGCCGCGCTGTTCGGGGTCGATGCGCTGGCCTATCGCCTGGTCGATTCAGGCGCCAGGGTCGTGATCGCCAATGCTGCAGGTCTCGCCAAGATCGGCGAGATCGCCGAACCGTTGCCGGAACTCGACCTCCTCGTCTCGACCGATGGCCCCGCCTCCGGCGTCCTGGACTGGGACGCGATACTGGCCGCAGCGAGCCCCGAATTCGCGCCGGTCGACACCAGCCCCGACGATCCCGCCTTGATGATCTACACCTCCGGCACAACCGGCAATCCCAAGGGCGCGCTGCATGGCCACCGCGTGCTGCCGGGCCATCTGCCCGGCGTACAGTTTGCCCATGAGTTCTTTCCGCAGGGCGGAGACCTCGCCTGGACGCCGGCCGACTGGGCCTGGGCCGGCGGGCTGCTCAACATGCTTTTGCCGGCACTGCATTTCGGGATCGCGGTCGTCGCGCGCCCGGTGACGCGCTTCGAGCCCGAGGAGGCGTTTCGCCTGCTGGCTGATTTGCGCATCCGCAATGCCTTCGTGCCGCCGACGGCACTACGGATGCTGCGCAGCGTCGACGCGCCGCGCCGGTCCTTCGCTTTCGACCTGCGCACGGTCGCGGCCGCTGGCGAGGCGCTCGGCGCGCCGACGCTCGAATGGGGCCGCGATGCGCTCGGCCTCACCGTTAATGAGGCCTATGGCCAGACCGAATGCAATCTCGTGCTCGGCTCCTGCGCCGCGCTCGGCGTCACCCGCCCGGGCTTCATCGGCAAGGCCGTCCCTGGCCATGAAGTCGCGATCATCCGTCCCGACGGCAGCGTCTGCGAGGGGGAGGAAGAGGGTCAGATCGCGGTGCGCCGCCCCGATCCCGTGATGTTCCTGGGCTATTGGCGCAATCCGGAGGCAACCGAAGCCAAGTTCATCGGCGACTGGATGACGACCGGCGACCAGGGTGTCCAGGACCGCGACGGTTATGTCCGCTTCATCGGCCGCGACGACGATGTGATCACCTCGTCCGGCTATCGCATCGGCCCCGGCGAGATCGAGGACTGCCTGCTCAAGCACGAGGCGGTGTCGCTGGCAGCCGTGGTTGGCAAGCCCGATGCGCTACGCACCGAGATCGTCAAAGCCTTCGTGGTGCTGAAGGCGGGCCGCGCGCCCTCGCCCGAATTGGCGCGCGAGCTTCAGGCCTTCGTCCGCAAGCGCCTGTCGGCCCATGAATATCCGCGCGAGATCGCCTTCCGGGACGAACTGCCCCTGACGACGACCGGCAAGATCATCAGGCGTGTCCTGCGCGCGGAAGCCTGAAGCCGCGCTGCAGCGCCGCCCGGGCACGGCCGGCGAGGTCGCGCGGCCTGAGCGCCGCTCGCGGGGTCAGGTCGAGGTCGCCGAAGCCGGCGCAGGCCGGCAGGCCGGGATGCAGGATCTCACGTGTCGGCGCCGCCTGTTGCATCATTGCGAGCAGGATGCGCTCGGGCGCGAAGGCCGCGTAGGTCTCGTCATGGCTCAGCATGTGCAGCCAGCCGCGCCGCGATCGCCCCAGCACCAGCGCCCCCGCGATGGGCCTGCCGTCCAGCGTCAACAGTGAGACCCGACATTGCCGCGAACCGGCAAGCCCACGCGTCATGGCGCGCAGGAACGCGACCTCCCTCGCGTCCTGAAGCAGCGCCCTGCCGAGCCGCCCGCGCTGCCCCGATGCGTCCAGCGCCAGCAGCAACTCGACATGGTCGCGCAGATCGCTGCGGGAGCTGGCCTCGACAAGGGCGAGCTTGCCCAGTTCGGCCAATGACCGTCGCCGCGCCTCGATGTCGGGGGCCGCGTCTGCCGCGACCGGCGGACGTACCATCGGGTGCAGCGTCGCGGACAGGCTGAGCTGTTCGGCCGCGCGCAGCAGCGGCGTCACCAGCGGACTGTCGAGATCGACCCGGCGCAGCATGAGGCCGCGCCCCAGAAGTTCCCAGCCGCGCCGAAGGCTGAGCACGGCGGCGATCACAGCTTGCGCCTGCCTGGCGTCCAGCAGCGGCGCGCCGTTGAGAATGCGCGCGTCGGACAGGCCGATCAGTTGTTCGGGGAGGAAAAGACGGTTGCGCGGGAAGCACGGGATGAACCCCACGAGCCTGCGCCGCGCATCGCCGGCCTCGCCTTGCCAGACCAGGATCGCGCAGGCGTCGCGAAACGCGATCAGATGCTGGCTGGCGGCGAGCAGGAATTCAGGCTCGAAGAACAGGTTGGGCTCCAGCGTGCGCGCTGCCAGATCGCACCACTCCTGCCGGATCTCGGCACATGCCGAGAGCAGGCGGATGTCGATGCGGATAGGCAACTCGCTTGGCATGCCGGCCGCGCCGGTCGGAGGGCTCGAGCCCGCGTTGGTTGCCGGCCCCCTCAACGCCATGATCTGGTTCATCTGCCCTGCCCGTCCCGGCTTGGACCGTCGCGGCAGGCGGCTTGTCCCGGAATGGCAAGCTCACGCGGCGCGAATGGTCACCCGGGCCATCGGCTTCAAGAACGGGGCCGTTGAAGATCGTCTCAGGCGGGGACGCCATGCCCGCCGGCGTCACTGGCCTGGACCTGGCCGAGGAAGGCCGACCAGAGCCGCTGCACCACGGCTTCCTCGATATCCCGCACGATCAGGACCAGCCGCGAGCGGTGGTCGCCATCCGGCCAGCCGTCGAGCCGCAGTGGCGGATGCAGGATCTGCTGTACGGCATGGACCAGCAGCGGCTGGCCCGGATGCTCGGCAATGTCGACAAGCCCCTTCAGCCGCAGCAGCTTCGAGCCGTGGGTCGAGCGCAGGAGGGTCCAGAACAGGTCGAAGGTCGATTGCGCGATCGGCCGGTCAGCCGAAAGCGCAAAGGCCCGGATGCTTTCGTCGTGGCGGTTGACGTCGTGATGGTGATCTCCATGACCATGATGATCGCCGTGACCATGCTGATGGCCGTCGTGATGATCTGGGTCATGCGGATGGTCGTGGTGGTGACGACCGCCGCCGGGCGCCTCCTGCGCCAGCCAGCGCCTCAGCTCGGCGGGGCGCTGCGCGAGGTCGTAGAGGCCGGCGCCGATGATCGCATCGGCGGGGGCATCGGGGCCGAGCATGACGACGCCGGGATTGAGCGCCGAAAGCCGCGCCCGCAATGGCGCGAGCTCCGCCTCGTCCGACACGAGGTCCGCCTTGCTCAGGACGATGCGGTCTGCCGCCACGGCCTGCTTGCGCGCCTCCTCATGGGCATCCAGCGTCGCCATGCCATTGACCGCATCGACCAGGGTGACCACGCCATCGAGGCGAAAGCGCATGGCCAGATAAGGATGGTTGATCAGCACGTTCAGGATCGGCGCGGGGTCGGCGAGCCCGGTGGTCTCGATGACGACGCGAGTGAAGGGCACGATGCGGCCATTGTCGTGCCGCCGCAGCAGATCCTCCAGCGTGACGATCAGATCCTCGCGGATGGTGCAGCACAGGCAGCCCGAGGCGAGCAGGATCATGCTGTCCTCGACACCCTCGATCATCAGGTGATCGAGCCCAATCTCGCCGAACTCGTTGACGATCACGACGGTCTGCGCCAGCGCCGGGTCCTTGAGCAGGCGGTTGAGCAGCGTCGTCTTGCCCGCGCCCAGGAAGCCGGTCAGCAGGGTCAGCGGGATCGGGGTGGGTCTGGTGGTCATGGCAAGCTGGGCTCTCAGGCCGGCGCCAGGGGACGCCGCTTTTGTTCTAACATAACATTGGCCATGATCGCCGCCACGACAAGTCCGCCGCCGGCATATTGCAGCCCGCCCAGGCGCTCGCCCAGCACCACCGCCGCGATCGCGACTGCAAAGACCGGCTCGGCACAGAAGGCAAGCCCTGCCGCGCCGGGCGCGACGCGCATCAGCGCCAGGACCTGGAACACGAAGCCGAACAGGTAACCGCCCAGCGTGATCGCGACCGCCCATGGCGCGCGCATCAGCGCGTCGGGTGGCAGGAAGCCGCTGGTGAGGACGAGGATCGCCGCCGTGACCGGCAGGATGATCAGATGCGACCAAAGCAGCTTCGGCAGCACCGGCGTCGCGGCGCTGGCGGATCCTGCGAAGAACTGGCCGGCAGCCAGCAGGCTAGCCGCCAGGGCAAGGGCCAGCCCGCGCGGATCGAGCCCGTGAAGATCGGGCCCGACGACAAGCGCCACCCCGACGAAGGCGACGAGCGCAACGAGCAGGCGATCGAGGCTGAAGCGCGCGCTGGTCAGAAGGGGCTCGGTCAGCACGATCAGGACCGGAAAGGTGTAGAACACCACCGCAGCGACGGAGACCGGCACGAACGCGACCGAGGACAGATAGGCCGAGCCGACAAGCGCGCTGGTCAGCCCGAACATCAGGACCGAGCGGCGCTGCTGGCGCGGCACCGCAAGCGAGACCCGCCAGAGCAGCGCCACGCCGACGACCAGAGCGAGCATGATGAAGACGCGGTAGAATACCAGCAGCGGGCCGTTCAGCCCGGCCTGCCCCGCAATCTGCGCGCTGACGATATTGGTCCCGAAGGCGGCGGCCGAGCCCAGCGCCAGCATCATCCCCTGCCGTCGCGCGGCCTGCTCGTCGCCCCCGGTCACGCCGCCGGGCTCAGGCGTCGCTGGGTTTGGGCTTCGGCTTTGCAGTCGTCTTGGGCTTGGCGGCCGGCTTCACGGGCTCGGGCTTCGCGGGCTCGGGCTTCGCGGCGGCCTGCGAGGGTTTTGCCTTTGCGGGTTGAGCCTTGCCCAGCTCCACCTTCTGCGAATCCGGCTTTGCCAGCAGGGGCTTTGCAGGCGGGCGGGCGGCGGGCCGGATGCCGGCGGCGGCTCCGGGGCGCAGGGTCGTGGCGGTTGCGCGCCCGGTCTGCACCGCGCCCTGCAGCGTCAGCGGACCCGACTGGAAACTATCCGTCGGCGGCTGGAGTTCGGCGGCCGGGGCAAAGGCGCTCGTGGTGCCGGGAATCGCGCCATTGCCTGAAACCGTGCGACGGCGCGCCGTGGCACCGAGACGTGCCGCGACTGGCGCTGTCGGCGCAAGTGTCGGCACTGCTCCGCGCGCAAGCTGGCTGTCACCGCGTCCGGCGACATTGGCGGCGAGCGGGGCGGACGCAGAGCCCGGCGTGCGACCGAAAGCCACCGGGAACGGCTGCGAAACAGCGCGGGGACCGAGCACGATCCGGCCCGACGGCGCGCGCGACAGCATGGCACCCGTGGCGCGCGGCTGCGGCGCCATCTTCGCAAAGCGGTCGGCGGTGCCATCCCCATTGCCACCGACAGCAAGCGCGGCGCTGTGCGCGATTGGGCCGGAGACGTCGACGTCGTCGGCGAGCGCAGCGCCGCCGCCCTTGCGACGGACCTCGTCGCAGATGTTGAAGGCGCGCGTGCCGCTGGCCGGGAGGCTTGCGACGGTGTAGCCCGAGCCACCCCACTTGCTGAAGCCATCGTCCAGCAACTGGGCAGCCTTGACGGTCCGCTCGGCGCCCGACAGCGCACCCAGCACCACCGCGATCAGCGTACGCCCACCGCGGTTTGCGACGGCGACGACATTGAAGCCCGAGGCGCAGACGAAGCCGGTCTTCATGCCGCTGATGCCGGAATAGCGACCGACGAGCCCGTTGGTGTTGTTCAGCACCTGCTTGCCGAGCTGGACGGCCGGCGTATTCCAGTAGTCGGAATAGTCGGGAAACTCGCGCATCAGCGCCATGGCCAGGATCGCGAGGTCGCGCGCGCTGACCTGCTGGTCGGGGTCGTGCCAGCCATTGGGGTTGGTGAAGCGGGTGTCGCGCATGCCCAGGCTCGCGGCCTGGGCGTTCATCATGCCGACAAAGGTCTCGACATCGCCGCCGAGGCCTTCCGCGATCACATAGGCGATGTCGTTGGCCGACTTCACCATCATGATGCGCAGGGCGTTGTCGAGCGTGATCTCCTGCCCGGCCTTGATGTAGACCTTCACGCGCGGCTGGCTCGCGGCGCGCTTCGAGGCCGGAATCGCCGTCTCGAGCCCGATCCGGCGATCGCGAACCGCCTTCAGCGCGAGATAGATGGTCATCATCTTGGTGGTCGAGGCAGGGTGCCAGGCCTGCGAGGCATTCTCGCTGGAGAGAACCTCGCCGCTCGAGGCGTCGATCACCAGGCTGGTCCCCGCCAGCGCCGGTCCGGAGACAGCAAGACCAAGGGCGAGGACGGCGGCGAAGCGGAATGGATTCATCGTGCGGTCTTGAACCTAATGGGAACGCGGGAGGCGGAAGGCTGGCGGGTTCAACGCGACGCGTGCGGCATTTTCGAGACGGCGGATGAATTCTTGTCCGTCTGCACACGCATACCTACCCGGAGCGGAGCGATTTGCCTAGTCGCGGTCGGCAGTCCAGAAGCAAAGGCGCGGCTGCTAGCGCACTATCTTGCTTTTCGGGATCCCCTGCATTGAGCTTCGCCCTTCTCTGGATCCCCGCGACGATCGCTGCCTCCCTGCTGCAGACCGCGCGCAACCTCACGCAGCGCTCGCTTACCGACATCATCGGTGTGGTCGGCGCGACGCAGGTGCGCTTCCTGTTCGGACTGCCCTTCGCGCTGCTGTTCCTCGTCATCGTCTGCCTCGTCGTCGGCAGCGCGCCGCCCGCTCTCAATGGCAGCGTGCTCGGCTATGCGCTCTGGGGCGCGCTGACGCAGATCGCCGCGACCGCGCTGATGCTCGCGGCCATGCGGGTGCACTCCTTTGCCGTGACCACCGCCTACACCAAGACCGAGCCGGTGCAGGTCGCGCTGTTTGGCGCCCTGCTTCTCGGAGATCAGCTCGGCTGGCCGAAATTCGCAGCGATCGTGTTCGCGACCATCGGCGTCATCGTCGTCTCGTGGAAGCCCGGCCAGAAGCTTTCCGCGGCCGGCCTGCGCCCCGCCGTGCTCGGCATCACCGCCGGCGCCTTCTTCGCGCTGTCGGCCATCGGTTTCCGTGGTGCGATCCTGGCCTTGCCCGAGGGCGGCTTCTTCATCCGGGCCACCACGATCCTGGCGCTCGGCCTGCTGATGCAGACCGTCATCCTGACCGCCTACATGCTGATCGCGGACCGTTCCGCGCTGGTCCTGAGCCTGCGCAACTGGCGCCGCTCGCTGTCGGCCGGCTTTCTCGGCGCCGCCGCCTCGCAATGCTGGTTCATCGGATTTTCGCTGACGAGCGCCGCCAATGTCCGGACCTTGGCGCTGATCGAGGTGCCCCTGGCGCAGATCGCCTCGCGACGGATCTTTTCGGAGAATACGAGCCGCCGCGAACTGATCGGCATGGCGATGATCGTCATCGGCGTAGGCTGCCTTCTGATGCTGTCGTTGCGGTAGACAGGCGAGACGGGTAGTGATGCCCCAGCCGCCGGCCCCGAAGGCCAGTCCGTGCACGGCGGGAATGCGCGCTTGCCGGCTTGCCCTCTACGGCCAGCATGCAAATGTAGTGTGTATATGCACATCACTAGGGAGTTCGTCATGAACGCTGCAATCGTCGGCTGGGCTCATACACCGTTCGGCAAGCAGGACGCCGAGACCATCGAGAGCCTGATCGTGCGCGTCGCCACAGACGCACTGGTCGATGCCGGCATCACCGCCGACCAGGTCGATGAGATCGTGCTCGGGCACTACAATGCCGGCTTCTCCGCCCAGGATTTCACCGCATCACTGGTGCTGCAGGCCGATCCCGCCCTGCGCTTCAAGCCGACCACCCGCGTCGAGAACGCCTGTGCCACCGGCTCGGCGGCCGTGCATCAGGGCGCCCGCGCAATCAAGGCCGGCGCCGCCAAGATCGTGCTTGTGGTCGGCGTCGAGCAGATGACCAAGACCCCGTCCGCCGATATCGGCAAGTTCCTGCTGAAGGCGTCCTATCTCAAGGAGGACGCCGATACCCCGGCGGGCTTCGCCGGCGTCTTCGGCAACATCGCCGCGTCCTACTTCCAGCGCCATGGCGACCAGTCGGATGCGCTCGCGATGATCGCCGCCAAGAACCACAAGAACGGCGTCGACAATCCCTATGCGCAGATGCGCAAGGATTTGGGCTACGCGTTCTGCCGCGAGGAGAGCGAGAAGAACCCCTATGTCGCCGGCCCGCTGAAGCGCACCGACTGCTCGCTGGTCTCCGACGGCGCCGCTGCGATCGTGCTCGCCGACGAGGAGACCGCGATGCAGATGCGCCGCGCCGTCGGCTTCCGCGGCATGGCCCATGTCCAGGATTTCCTGCCGATGTCGAAGCGCGACATCCTGAAGTTCGAGGGCTGCTCGCTGGCCTGGAAGCAGGCACTCGCCCAGGCCGGGATCGCGCTCGACGACCTCTCCTTCGTCGAGACGCATGACTGCTTCACCGTCGCCGAGCTGAT
This sequence comes from Allobosea sp. P1_B10, assembly GCF_056406735.1. Lineage (NCBI taxonomy): Bacteria > Pseudomonadati > Pseudomonadota > Alphaproteobacteria > Hyphomicrobiales > Alloboseaceae > Allobosea > Allobosea sp. P1_B10. Next base: position 44,515 of record NZ_JBFTZP010000008.1, read on the forward strand.
CGAATACGAGGCGATGGGCCTGACCCGGGAAGGCGACGGCGCGCGCGCCATCAAGGAGGGCTGGACGCTGAAGGACGGCAAGCTGCCGGTCAACGTCTCCGGCGGCCTGAAGTCGAAGGGCCACCCGATCGGTGCCACCGGCGTCTCGATGCATGTGCTGAGCGCGATGCAGCTTGTCAGCGAGGCGCCCGAAGGCATGCAGCTGAACGACGCCCGCCTCGGCGGCATCTTCAACATGGGCGGCGCCGCAGTCGCCAACTACGTCTCCGTCCTCGAGCGGATCAAGTGATCCGCCTCTGATCCTTTGACACGGCCGGGCTGAGCGCCGGGCGGAACCAGGTTTCGGTTCCGCCGGCGGACAGCGGGCTCAAGCAGGCGATTGACCCACCGTGACCATCTTCTTCGCGCTGCTTCCGGCCTATTTCCTGTCCATCTTCTACCGCTCCTGCCTCAGCGTGATCGCCAACCCGCTGATGACGGACCTCGGCATGGGGCCGCGCGAGCTCGGATTTCTCGGAGCGGCCTGGTTCATCGCCTTCGCGGCCTCGCAGTTCCCGATCGGCTGGGCGCTCGACCGGATCGGGCCACGGCGCACGGTATCGGTCTGCATGGCGGCGGGCTCCGTCGGGGCCTTCCTGTTCGCCACAGCCGGCAGCGCGCTGACTGCGACGCTCGCCATGGCGCTGATCGGCGTCGGTTGCGCGCCGATCTTCATGGCTAGCCTGTTCCTATTCGCGCGCACCGAAGCACCCGCGCGCTTCGCCTTCCTGACCTCGGTCTTCATCGGGCTCGGCTCGCTTGGCAACATCGTCGGCGCGGCCCCGCTGGCGATTGCAGCCGCGCGCTTCGGCTGGCGCCCCTCGATGCTGGCGATGGCCGTGTGCTTCGTGCTGGCGACCGCTCTGGCGGCGCTCCTGCTGCGCGACCCGCCTCGCGCCGAGCAGGAATCCGGCAAGGCCGAGGGGCTGATCGAGGGCCTCGCCAGCATCCTGCGGCTGCGGCCGCTCTGGCTGCTCGCGCCGATCACGCTGACCGCCTACGGCATACTCGCCACGGCCCGCGGCCTCTGGGTCGCTCCCTTTATGGCCGATGTTCATGGCTTCGACGCCGTCAGCGCCGGCAACGCGGCAAGCGCCATGGCCGTCGCCATGGTGGCGGGCGCCTTCATTTATGGCGGGTTGGAGAAGTCGCTGCGCCGGGCCAAGCCGCTCGTGGTCTGGGGCACCGTCTTGACGGCGCTTGCGTTCATGGCGCTCGCGCTGTGGAGTTCGTCGGCCTGGGCCTCGATCGCCTTGTTTGCGTTCATCGGCTCGGCCGGCTTCACCTACGCCATCCTGATGGCGCATGCGCGGCTGTTCTTCCCGGCCCATCTGATCGGGCGCGGCATGACGGCGGTCAACTTCCTGTTCATCGCCGGCGCCGCCCTCATCCAGTCGGGCTCGGGCTGGTTCATCGCGACGCAACGGGCATCGGGCCTCGATGCGGCAACGACCTTCGCCAATCTGCACTGGGTCTTCGCAGGCCTCTTGCTGGTGCCCGCTGCCGTCTATGCGTTTACGCCGGAGCGCGCTGCGACATAGGCCTCAGGCCTCGCCGGGCGCTTTCGCGGCAATGGCCAGCGCGTGCACCCGCTCGGCCAGTTCCTGCGCCAGCGCCGCATTGACGAGGCGATGGCGGTCGAGCCGGCTCTTGCCGGAGAAGGCCTCGGACACGATATCCACCCTGAAATGGGTTTCACCGCCCTCGCGCCAGCCGCCATGGCCCTGATGAAGATGCGACTCGTCGATTACTGCGAGGCGCTGTGGCGCCAGAGCCTCGTCCAGTTTCTTTGTGATCCGTTCAGCCATTGTGGTCATGATCGCGACATTGTCCTGATGATGGTGGGCTGACGATCACAGTCCGATGAACCATTCGCCCGACGCGCCCGACACAACATGCGATTTCCATGTTGCGCCGCACTTGCCGGTTCCGCCTTCGAGTCTCATAACCGTTCGACCATGAACTTCAACTCACGCCTCTTTGACAGCATCCGGATCGGCTCTTCCACGGAGGAAGTGGTCGAGAAGATTCGCGGCACGCCCTGCGACCATGCCGGGTGCCGACGCGCGGGCGAATTCAAGGCCCCCCAGGGCCGCGGCCGCGAGGGCAAGTTCTTCCTGTTCTGCATGGAGCATGTGAAGGCCTACAACGCGACCTACAACTATTTCGCCGGCATGGACGACGAGGCCCTGGCCGCCTACGCCAAGCAGGAAGAGATCGGCCATCGCCCGACCTGGAAGCTCGGCGTCAACTCCAAGGCCGCGCGCATGGCCCAGCGCGGGCGGGTCGCCAATGGCGGCGAGGCCGAGACCCAGGACGCCTTCAACATCTTCGGGCACCGCCGCAACCAGGAGGCTGCCAATCCCGAGCCGCGGGTCGGCGTCGTCGCGCGCAAGGCGCTCGAGACGATGAACCTCGATTTCACGGCCGATGCCGTCGCGATCAAGGCGCGCTACAAGGAACTGGTGAAGCGCTTCCACCCCGACGCCAATGGCGGCGACCGGTCGCGCGAAGGCACGCTGCAGGAGATCCTGAAGGCATACCAGCAGCTGAAACAGGTCGGGATGGTCTGACGGCCAAGAGCGGCCGCCCTCCGCTACCGCCCCTTCGCCGCCAGCCCCGCCACGTCGGCGATGATGCCGTCCAGCTCAAAATCCTTGGGCGTGTAGACCGCCGCCACGCCCATATTGCGCAGGGCGTTCTCGTCATCGGGCGGAATAATGCCGCCGACCACGACGGGAACGGTCATCCCCGCCACCCGTAGTCGCGCCGTCACGTCGCGCACCAGCGGCAGATGCGAGCCCGACAGGATCGAGAGCCCGATGATATCGGCCTGCGTCTCCTGGGCCTGCGCCACGATCTCCTCGGGCGTCTGGCGGATGCCGCCATAGTTCACCGCCATGCCGGCGTCGCGCGCCCTCACCGCGATCTGCTCGGCGCCGTTGGAGTGGCCGTCGAGGCCGGGCTTGCCGACAAGGAAGCGCGGGGGCCGACCGAGCGTCTCGGTCGCACGCGCGACCGCGGCCTTGACCGTCGCCAGCCCCGCATCGTCGCCGAGCTTGCTGGTGTCCACCCCGGTCGGGGCACGGTACTCGCCAAAGATCTCCCGCAGGGTCTGGGCCCATTCGCCGGTGGTGACGCCGGCCTTGGCGCAGGCGATCGAGACCGGCATGACGTTGCGGCCCTCCCGCGCGGCGGAGGCAAGCTCGGCGAGTGTGGCCTCGGCGGCGTTCGCATCGCGCGCCGAGCGCCAGGCCTTCAGCCTTCCGATGGCCTCCAGCTCGACCGAATCCGGGACGGTGACGACATTGCCTTCGCCGGCGGACAGTGGCGACGGCTCGCTGCTGGTGAACTTGTTGACGCCGACCACGATCTGCTCGCCGCGCTCGATCGCCTCGATGCGGCGCGCACCGTTCTCGACCAGAGCCCGCTTCATATAGCCGGTCTCGATGGCGGCCAGCGCGCCACCCATGTCGTCGATCTTGGCAAGCTCCTCCAAGGCAGCCGCCTTGAGGTCGGTGACTTTGGCGGAGATCACCGAGGAGCCGTCAAAGATGTCGCCGAACTCCAAAAGGTCGGTCTCGTAGGCCAGCACCTGCTGCATGCGCAGGGACCATTGCTGGTCGAAGGGCCGCGGCAGGCCCAGTGCCTCGTTCCAGGCAGGCAGCTGGACGGCCCGGGCGCGGGCGTTTTTGGACAGCGTCACGGCCAGCATCTCGATCAGGATGCGGTAGACATTGTTTTCCGCCTGAGGCTCGGTCAGCCCCAGCGAGTTGACCTGCACGCCATAGCGGAAGCGCCGCATCTGCTCGTCCAGAACGCCGTAGCGGCCAAGCGTGATCTCGTCCCAGAGCTCGACGAAAGCCCGCATCTTGCAGAGTTCGGTGACGAATCGCATGCCGGCGTTGACGAAGAAGGAAATGCGCCCGACGACCTCCGGAAACTCCTCCGCCGAGACCTCGGGCCGCGCCCTGATCGAATCCAGCAGGGCGATTGCGGTGGCCAACGCAAAGGACAGCTCCTGTACCGGCGAGGCGCCGGCCTCCTGCAGGTGGTAGGAGCAGACGTTCGTCGGGTTCCATTTCGGCAATTCGCGGGCCGTGAACACGACGATATCGGTGGTGAGCTGCATCGAGGGACGCGGCGGGAAGACATAGGTGCCGCGCGACAGATACTCCTTCACGAGGTCGTTCTGGGTCGTGCCCTGCAAGGCGCTGCGCGGCGCGCCCTGTTCGTCGGCTACCGCGATGTAGAGCGAGAGCAGCCAGGCCGCCGTCGCGTTGATCGTCATCGAGGTGTTCATCTGCGCCAGCGGGATCTCGGCGAACAGCGCCCGCATGTCGCCGAGATGCGTGATCGGCACGCCGACCTTGCCGACCTCGCCGCGCGCCAGCACATGGTCGGGGTCGTAGCCCGTCTGTGTCGGCAGGTCGAAGGCGACCGAAAGGCCCGTCTGCCCCTTGGCGAGGTTGTTGCGATAGAGCCTGTTGGATTCCGAGGCATCCGAATGGCCGGCATAGGTTCGGAAGATCCAGGGCCTGTCGCGCGGCGCCGTTTTCCCGTTGCTGGGATCGATCGCGGTCATCGTCGCTTCCTCGCCATCTGCGGATGCGTGTGCCCCCTCATTGTTGCACTGCAGCGAAGATAGCGCCAGTGGCCGGCCCCGTCGCCCGCGATGTTGGGATAAGCCGGGTTCCAATCCCGGGGTCGATATGGAAGGACTTGGCTCACCTTCCGCGCGGATAAATCCGGATGCCCCTAGACGCCCTGCCCTACCGCCCCAATGTCGGCATCGCGCTGTTCAACCGCGATGGCCTGGTGTTTGCCGGCCGCTCCCGCAGCGCCGGCCCCGAGATCGTGCTGCCGGGGCTCGAATGGCAGATGCCGCAGGGCGGCATCGACGCGCAGGAGGATATCGTCGCCGCCGCGCGTCGCGAACTGGCGGAGGAGACCGGCGTCACCCGGGCGACGTTGCTGGCTGCGACCGAGGCGTGGTGGGACTATGATTTCCCGCCCTACGCAGGCCCGACGCACAAGCTCTGCGCCTTTCGCGGCCAGCGCCAGCGCTGGGTCGCCCTTCGCTTCGACGGTACGGATGCCGACATCGACATCACCAGCCCCAATGGCGACGAGCCTGCCGAATTCAGCGAATGGGCCTGGCTGCCGCTGGCAGAGTTGCCGGCGCGCGTCGTGCCGTTCAAGCGCGAGACGTACACCAAGGTTGCGGCGGCCTTCGCCCGCTTTGCCGTCAGCGGCTGAGGTTGGCGCAGCTTCCGAGTTGAAGCATCACCGTCATTGCGAGGAGCAAAGCGACGAAGCAATCCAGAAGGGCGTAGAGCACTGCCGCCCCTGGATTGCTTCGCTGACGCTCGCAATGACGGCTCAGTCTGGCCAAGAGATGGGCAGGTCCCTACACAAAGAAAAAGGGCCGCTCGCGCGGCCCTCTTGATCTCTGTCGCTGATCTCGCCCTGCGGCGATCAGGCAGCCCTGCGCTCGGCAAAGACGCCCTTGAACTCGCGCAGTTGAACCAGCACGTCGTGCAGGCGCTTCTGCTCTTCGTCGTCGCGGGCGCCGGCCAGCCTGGTCTCGGCGCTCAGGATTTCCGCATCGAGCACGGCGGTATCAACGTCCTCGATGAAGCGGCCCTGCTCGGCCAGGATCGTCGTCGAGGCCTGGTTGACCTCCACGAGGCCGCCATTGACGAAGAATTCCTTGCCGTTGTCCGCAGTCGTCTGAACGAACACGATGCCGGTCTTCAGCGTCGCGACGAGCGGAGCATGACCCGCAAGCACCGTCATCTCGCCCTCGGTCGAGGGCACGATGACGCTGATGGCATCGCCGGAGAACAGGATGCGCTCAGGCGAGACGAGTTCGAACTTGAATGTAGCCATCGTTTATGTCCCGCCGCTTGCCGTAGATCAGGCCGCTTCCGCAGCCAGGCGCTGGGCCTTCTCGATGGCTTCGTCGATCGAGCCGACCATGTAGAAGGCGGCTTCCGGCAGGTGATCGTACTTGCCTTCGACCAGGCCCTTGAAGCCCTTGATGGTGTCTTCCAGCGCGACGAGCTTGCCCGGCGAACCCGTGAAGATTTCCGCGACGAAGAACGGCTGCGACAGGAAGCGCTCGATCTTGCGGGCGCGGGCGACCGAGATCTTGTCCTCTTCCGAGAGCTCGTCCATGCCCAGGATCGCGATGATGTCCTGGAGAGCCTTGTAGCGCTGCAGGATCTGCTGGACCTGACGGGCGACACCGTAGTGCTCCTCACCGACAATGTCGGCCGAGAGCATGCGCGAGGTCGAGTCGAGCGGATCCACCGCCGGGTAGATGCCCTTTTCCGCGATCGAACGCGACAGCACGGTCGTGGCGTCCAAGTGGGCGAAGGAGGCGGCAGGCGCCGGGTCGGTCAGATCGTCGGCGGGCACGTAGATCGCCTGCACCGAGGTGATCGAGCCCTTGTTGGTGGTGGTGATGCGCTCCTGCAGGTTGCCCATGTCGGTCGCCAGCGTCGGCTGGTAACCCACCGCCGACGGGATGCGGCCGAGCAGCGCGGACACTTCCGAGCCGGCCTGCGTGAAGCGGAAGATGTTGTCGACGAAGAACAGCACGTCCTGGCCCTTGTCGCGGAAGTCTTCCGCAACGGTGAGGCCCGACAGGGCGACGCGCATGCGGGCGCCCGGGGGTTCGTTCATCTGGCCGTAGACAAGGGCGCACTTGGAGCCTTCGCCGCCGCCCTTCTTGTTCACGCCGGACTCGATCATCTCGTGATAGAGGTCGTTGCCTTCACGGGTACGCTCGCCGACGCCGGCGAACACGGAATAACCACCGTGGGCCTTCGCGACGTTGTTGATGAGCTCCATGATCAGCACGGTCTTGCCGACGCCGGCGCCGCCGAACAGGCCGATCTTGCCGCCCTTGGCGTAAGGCGCCAGCAGGTCGACGACCTTGATGCCGGTGACGAGGATCTGCGCGTCGGTCGCCTGGTCGGCATAGGACGGAGCCGGCTGGTGAATGCCGCGGCGGGCCGAGGTCAGGATCGGACCGGCCTCGTCGACGGGCTCGCCGATGACGTTCATGATGCGGCCCAGGCACTCGTCGCCGACGGGAACCATGATCGGGGAGCCGGTGTCGGTGACAGCCTGGCCGCGAACCAGACCCTCTGAGGAGTCCATCGCGATGGTGCGGACGGTGTTCTCGCCGAGATGCTGGGCGACTTCGAGCACCAGGCGGTTGCCGAGGTTGTCGGTCTCGAGCGCGTTCAGGATCTCAGGCAGTTCGCCGTCGAACTGCACGTCGACGACGGCGCCGATGACCTGGACGACGCGGCCGGTGCCGGTGTTGGCAGGCTTCGCCTCGGGAGTGGTCTTGGTGGTCTTGGTTGCGGCTTTGGCCATGGTCTTGAACCTCGATGCGCGTTCAGCTTGTCGAAATGGCCTGCGGGCGAGCGCCGCACAGGCCGTTTAAGGCGTCTAGAGCGCTTCCGCGCCGGAAATGATTTCGATGAGTTCCTTGGTGATCATCGCCTGACGCGAGCGGTTGTAGAGCTGCGTCTGCTTCTTGATCATCTCGCCGGCGTTGCGCGTGGCGGAATCCATCGCCGACATGCGCGCACCCTGCTCGGAGGCGGCGTTCTCAAGGATCGCCCGCAGCACCTGAACCGCAAGATTGCGCGGCAGCAGCGTCTCGAGGATCTCGCCCTCGTCGGGCTCGTAATCGTAGACCGCGTCGGTAGCGGTGGTCCCGGCCGGGATCTCGGCGGGAATGATGCGCTGCGCGGTCGGGATCTGCGCGATCACGGACTTGAACTTCGAGAAGAACAAGGTCGCGACGTCGAACTCGCCGGCGTTGAAGCGCGCCAGGATATTCTGGGCGATGGCCTCGGCATTGACGAAGCCGACCTGCTTGAAGGCGCGCAGGTCGATGAGCTCGATGATGTCCTTCTCGAACTGGCGGCGAAGGATGTCATAACCCTTCTTGCCGACGCAGATGATCTTGACCGTCTTGCCTTCGGCCTTGAGAGCGTTCGCCTTGTCGCGCGCCAGACGCGCGATCGAGGAGTTGAAGGCGCCGCACAGGCCGCGCTCGGCGGTGCAGACCACCAGAAGCTGAACCTTGTCCGAGCCCGTGCCGCCGATCAGCCGGGGCGCGCTCGATCCGGTCACGCCCGAAGCGAGGTTGGCCAGCACCGTCTCCATGCGCTCTGCATAGGGGCGTGCCGCCTCGGCCGCAGCCTGCGCCCGGCGCAGCTTCGCAGCCGCCACCATCTGCATGGCCTTGGTGATCTTCTGCGTCGCCTTCACGGAAGCGATGCGGTTTCTCAGGTCCTTCAATGAAGGCATAGGTTTTTTCTCACCCCGTCATGCCCGGTCTTGTCCCGAGCATCCACGTCTTCACCCACTTCGACCCCGCCGGCACCCTGCTCGCGGAGAGCAGGGCGTGGATGGCCGGCACGAGGCCGACCAAGACGGGAGGACTTACGAGAACGACTTGGCGTAGCCCGCAACGATATCCTTCAGCTTCGCGGCATTCGCGTCCGAAAGATCCTTGGTCTTGCCGATTTCGGCCAGCAGGTCGGCATGCTTGCCACGAACCAGCGCGAGCAGGCCGTCCTCGAAGGCGCGAACCTTGTTGACCGCCAGCGGATCGAGATAGCCGTTCACGCCAGCATAGATCACGACCGTCTGCTCTTCCATCTTCAGGGGCGAGAACTGCGCCTGCTTCAGGAGTTCGGTCAGGCGGGCGCCGCGGTTGAGCAGGCGCTGCGTAACAGCGTCGAGGTCCGAGCCGAACTGCGCGAAGGCAGCCATTTCGCGATACTGGGCGAGCTCGCCCTTGATCTTGCCGGCGACCTTCTTGGTGGCCTTGGTCTGCGCGGCGGAGCCGACGCGCGACACCGAGAGGCCGACGTTCACCGCCGGGCGGATGCCCTGGTAGAACAGGTCAGTCTCGAGGAAGATCTGGCCGTCGGTGATCGAGATCACGTTGGTCGGGATGTAGGCGGACACGTCGTTCGCCTGGGTCTCGATGACCGGCAGAGCGGTCAGCGAACCGTTGCCGGCCTCGTCGCCCATCTTGGCGGCGCGCTCGAGCAGGCGGGAGTGGAGATAGAACACGTCGCCGGGATAGGCTTCGCGGCCCGGCGGGCGACGCAGCAGCAGCGACATCTGGCGATAGGCGACGGCCTGCTTGGACAGATCGTCATAGATGATGACGGCATGCATGCCGTTGTCGCGGAAATACTCGCCCATGGCGCAGCCGGCGAAGGGAGCCAGGAACTGCATCGGGGCAGCGTCCGAAGCGGTCGCGGCGACGACGATCGAATATTCCATGGCGCCGCGCTCTTCGAGCACCTTCACGAACTGCGCGACGGTCGAACGCTTCTGGCCGATCGCGACATAGACGCAATACAGCTTCTGGTTCTCGTCGGTGCCTTCGTTATTGGCCTTCTGGTTCAGGATCGTGTCGAGCGCCACGGCGGTCTTGCCGGTCTGGCGGTCGCCGATGATCAGCTCGCGCTGGCCACGGCCGATCGGGATCAGGGCGTCGATCGCCTTGAGGCCGGTCGCCATCGGCTCATGCACCGACTTGCGCGGGATAATGCCGGGAGCCTTGACGTCGACGCGCGAGCGCTGGGTCGCCTTGATCGGGCCCTTGCCGTCGATCGGGTTGCCGAGCGCGTCGACGACGCGGCCGAGCAGCTCCTTGCCGACCGGCACGTCCACGATCGCGCCGGTGCGCTTGACCGTCTGGCCTTCCTTGATCTCACGGTCGGAACCGAAGATCACGACGCCGACATTGTCGCTCTCGAGGTTCAGCGCCATACCGCGGACGCCGGACTCGAACTCGACCATCTCGCCGGCCTGGACCTTGTCGAGACCGTAGACGCGGGCGATACCGTCGCCGACGGAGAGAACCTGGCCGACCTCGGTGACGGAGGCTTCGGACCCAAAGTTCGAAATCTGGGCCTTCAGGATCGCGGAGATTTCAGCGGGGCGGATTTCCATCAGCCGACCTCTTTCATGGCAAGACGAATTGAATTGAGCTTGGTTTTCAGTGAGGCGTCGACCATGCGGGAGCCCATCTTGACGATGAGACCGCCGATCAGCGCCGGATCGACCTTGATCGCGACATCGACATCCTTGCCGGCAACGCTGGCGAGCGCGGCGCGGATCTCGTCGACGCGCTTGGGCGTCGGGGCTTCGGCGACCGTGACTTCGGCGCTGACGATGCCCTTGGCCTGAGCCACCAGATTCTTGTAGCCCTGGATCATGCCAGGCAGCGCGAACAGGCGACGCTTGCTGGCGACCAGGCTGATGAAGTTCCCGGCGATACCGCCGATGCCGGCCTTCGCGAGCACGGCCTTGATCGCGCCTGTCTGCTCCTCGGCCGAAAAGGCCGGGCTCTCGATCAGGCGGCGAAGATCCTCGCTCTCGGCCAGCATGGCCTTGAAGGAGTCGAGATCGGCGGAAACGGCATCGATGGTCTGAGCCTCACTCGCCAGCTCGAAAAGCGCCGTAGCATAGCGCCCGGCAACGCCCGACACCAATGTCCGATCCTGCGATCCGCCTTCAGCCACGCTTCACGTCTCTCGTTTCAAGGGACCGCACCGGCGACCCTCTTCGACAAGGGCGGAGTGCATCGTCCCAGCGCTGCGATGTATCCGTAGGCGGGAAGCGCAAACTGCGGCCCCACGCCCGAAATGTGGCGGTGCACTAGCATGTGGTTTTGGGGTGCGCAATCCGTAGATGACATTCGGGCGCCGCCGAAACGCCTTTGCGCCATGCGTTCACAGGAAACTTTGGGGGTCGACATCGACTGCGACCCTGACCGAGCCCTTCGGTTTGGGGGCGCGCTTGAGCCAGCTGCGGAGATATTCCTGCAGGTTGATCTCGCGCCCGGTCTTGACGATCAGGCGCACCCGATGGCGCCCGCGCAGCACCGCAAGCGGGGCTTCGGCCGGTCCGAGCACATGGATGCCCTCAGGGGCTTCCGCACAGCGCGCCAGCGCCCTTGCGTGCCCTTCCGCCTCAGCCGCGCTGCTGGCGGAGATGATCAGCCCGGCCAGGCGCCCGAAAGGCGGCAGGCCGGCCGCCTCGCGGGAGGCCGTCTCTGCGGCATAAAACCGCTCCGGGTCCCCCGAGATCAGGGCCTTCAGGACGGGGTGGCTGGGGTCATGCGTCTGCAGCAGCGCTCGGCCGGGTCTCTCGCCGCGCCCTGCCCGCCCGGTGACCTGCCGGAGCACCTGGAACGTCCGCTCGGCGGCGCGCGGATCTCCCGAGGTCAGGCCGAGATCGGCATCGACGACACCGACCAGCGTCATGCCCGGGAAATTGTGGCCCTTGGCGACGAGCTGCGTCCCGATGACGATGTCGAACTCGCCATTGGCGACGGCCATCAGCTCCTGTTTTAGCCGGTCGGTGCCGCCGGGAAAATCGCTGGACAGGACGATGCCGCGCGCATCGGGAAACAGCGCTGCGACCTCTTCCGCCAGCCGCTCGACGCCCGGCCCGCAGGCCGCCAGGCTGTCGGCGGCATGACAGCTAGGACACTCGTTGGGCCGGCGCTCGACATGGCCGCAATGATGGCAGACCAGCGCCCGCCGGAAGCGATGGTCGACCAGCCAGGTCGAGCAGTTCGGGCACTGGAAGCGATGTCCGCAATCGCGGCACAGTGTCAGAGGGGCATAGCCGCGCCGGTTCAGGAACAGCAGCGACTGCTCCTTGGCCTCGAGATTATCCGCGATGGCCTTGATCAGCGCCCCGGAAATCCAGCGCCCGCGCTCGGGCTTGTCGAGCTTGAGGTCGACGAGCGCGATGCTGGGGAGGGTGCGGCCGCCGAAACGCTCGGACAGCTTGAGATGGACATAACGCCCGCGCTCGGCGTTGACGCGGGTTTCCAGCGAGGGCGTGGCCGACGTCAGGATGACAGGCGCGTTCTCGATGCGGCCGCGCACCACGGCCATGTCGCGGGCGTGATAGGTCACGCCGTCCTCCTGCTTGTAGGCGGCCTCATGCTCCTCATCGACCACGATCAACCCGAGGTCCCTATAGGGCAGGAACAGCGCCGAGCGTGCGCCCGCGACCACCCTTGCCTCGCCGCTTGCGATCGCGGCCTGAAGGCGCTCGCGGCGCCGCCCCGTCACCGCCGAGTGCCACAATCCCGGCCGCACTCCGAACCGGGCCTCGAACCGGTCGATGAACTGCGCCGTCAGGGCGATTTCCGGCATCAGTATCAGGCTCTGCCGGCCCTGCCGGATCGCCTCCGCCACAGCCTCGAAATAGACTTCCGTCTTGCCGGAGCCGGTGACGCCCTCGAGCAGCGTCACGCTGAAGCAATCGGCCTGCACGGATGCGACCAGCGCAGCGGCAGCGCCCGCCTGGTTCTCGGACAGGATCGGCTGGGCATGATCGGGATCGGGATGGGCGGCGATGGCATCGCGCGGCAGCGCCTCGACCGCAAAGGTGCCGGCGTCGACGAGCGAATCGATGACTGCCGCACTCACCGAGGCGCTTTCGGCCAGGGCCGATTTTCCGATCAGCGCACCTCCCTGCGCGGCGGCGATCGCGCGCGACCGCGCCGGGGTCATCCGGCCCGGCGGCGCGCCGACCAGCCGCACCCCCAGCTTCGGGCGCTCCGGTGTGTCGTCGGCGGGCCGCTTCAGGGCCAGCGCCAGCACGGACCCCTTGGGCGCGAGCGTGTACCACGCCACCCAGTCGACAAGCTTCATCAGGGCCTGATCGAGCGGCGGCATGTCGACGAGGCCGACGACCTTTTTCAGGTTGCCGCCGCGCCCCTCGCCCCGGCTCCAGACCACGCCGACCGTCTCGCGAGGACCGAGCGGAACCTGCACGACATCGCCGGGCTTCAGCACGAGGCCGTCGGGAACGGCGTAGCTATAGGCCTGGTCGAGCGCGAGCGGGATCAGCACATCCACCGTGCCGCCTGCCACTGCGCCCTCGGTCGGCGCGCTCTCTGCGAGTTCGTTCATGGCCGCGTGTCTAGCACCGATTCGCGACCTGTTAAGGCAGGGGCGTCATGCTCGGCCTTGGCCGCGCATCTCGGGCCGAGCGCGCGGCAGCGAAGATTTGGACGAGATGGTCGGGTCAAGCCCGCCCATGACGCGGAAACACAATGACCGACCTCGATACCCTGCGCCGCGACTGGCTCGCGCATCTGGCCAATGAGCGCCGCCTCTCGCCCAAGACGCTGGAAGCCTATGGCCGCGACCTCGGCCAGTTCTCGACGTTTCTCGAGGGCCATCTCGGCGCGACGCCGGCGCTTGCCGATATCGCAGCCCTCAAGCCGTTCGACCTGCGTGCCTTCCTGGGCCAACGCCGTCGCGACGGCGTCGGCAACCGCACGCTGATGCGCCAGCTCGCGTCCCTGCGCTCCTTCGCCCGTTTCGGCGAGCGTACCGGCAAGCTGACGGCTGCGGCCTTTGCCGCGACGCGCGGGCCGCGCATCGGCAAGTCCCTGCCGCGCCCGCTCGACGCCATCGCCGCCCGGGCCGTGACCCGGACAGATATCCGCGCTGGCGAGGAACGCGAGGCCTGGGTGCTCGCCCGCGACGCTGCCGTGCTGGCGCTGCTCTATGGCTGCGGCCTGCGCATTTCCGAGGCCCTGTCGCTGACCCGCGCCCAGGCTCCAGCGAGCGCAGGTGAGACCCTGACCGTTATCGGCAAGGGCCAGAAGACCCGCATGGTCCCCGTGCTGCCGGTGGTGGTCACGGCCATCGCAGAATACATCAAGCTCTGCCCCTGGCGGCTGGCGCCGAACGAGCCGCTGTTCCTCGGCGTCAAGGGCGGCCCGCTGTCGCCGCGCATCATCCAGCTGGCGGTCGAGGGACTTCGGGGGGCGCTTGGCCTGCCCTCCTCGGCGACGCCGCATTCGCTGCGCCATTCCTTCGCGACGCACCTGCTCGGGCGCGGCGGCGACCTGCGCGCCATCCAGGAACTTTTGGGGCACGCCTCGCTCTCGACCACGCAGATCTACACCCGCATCGATTCCGCCCGGCTGATGGCAGCTTATGACGCAGCCCATCCACGCTCGGGCCGCTGAAAGAAGCGGTTGCTTTCGCATTGCAACAAAGCCATCCCCCAACGTCACATCTGGGGGCGCGAATCATATGGCCGATATTCCCGACGTCACTGACGGCAAGAACAAGCGCATCGGCCTGCTGATCGCGATCCTCGCACTGCTGCTGGCCTTCTCCGAGATCGGCGGCAAGAACGCCGAGCAGGACGCGCTCGCCAAGAATGTCGAGGCCTCCAACCTCTGGGCCTTCTTCCAGGCCAAGACGATCCGCGGCACCACCGTGCGCACGGCCGCCGAGGCAATGGAGGTCGAGCTCGCCGGGGTCAGCGATCCCGCTCTGCGCGATCGCATGCAGAAGCGCATCGCCTCCTGGCAGGCGACCTTCGCGCGCTACGACACCGAACCGGAGACGAATGAGGGTCGCAAGGAGTTGATGACCCGCGCCAAGGCAGCCGAGGCGCAGCGCGACATCTCGTCGGCGCGGGACGACAAGTACGACGTGGTCTCCGGCCTGCTGCAGATCGCGATCGTCGTTTCCTCGGCTGCAATCATCACCGGCGTCACTATGCTGGCCTTTGCCGGGGTCGGCCTCGGCCTGCTTGGCTGCGCGCTGATGGCTGTCGCGCATTTCGCACCGACGGCCCTGTTCTGAGGCGCCTCAGCCGGCGGAGGGGCGCGCCCACGGCCTCGCAGCCGAGTCCGCCATGCGGAAGCGCTCAATCTCCGCCGCGAAAGAGCGGGTCACGTCGATATCGTCCCAGCCATTGAGCAGTTGCTCGCGCCAGACCGGATCGACGGAGAAGGCGACCGAGCGGTTGCCCCAGCGCACCGTCTGCTCCGCCAGGTCCACCGAGACCGCAAGTCCAGGCTGCGCCGTCAGCGCCGCCAGCAGGTCCTCGATATCGGCCTCGTCCAGCACTGCCGGCAGCAGCCCGTTCTTGACCGAGTTAGAGGCAAAGATGTCGCCGAAGGTCGGCGCCAGCACGACCCGGATGCCGGCATCCGCGAGTGCGTAGACCGCAGCCTCGCGCGACGAGCCCGAGCCGAAGTTTCGGCGTGCCACCAGGATCGGCGCGCCACGCCAGCCCGGACGGTTGAGCGGGAAATCGGGGTTCTCCGCGCCGGCCTCATTCCGGCGCAGATCGTAAAGCAGGAAGCCGCCATACCCCTCGGAGCGCGGGCGCTTCATGAAGCGCGCCGGGATCAACTGGTCGGTATCGACGCTGGCGAGCCCCAGCGGGCAGGCCGCGCCGTCGACGCGCGTGAGCGGTTTCATATCCGGCCCTCCAGCATCGGCCTGACATCGGCGAGATGGCCGCTGACGGCCGCCGCCGCCACCATGGCGGGCGACATCAGATGGGTGCGCGCACCCGGCCCCTGCCGGCCGCGGAAATTGCGGTTGGTGGTGGAAGCGCAGCGCTCGCCGGCCGGGACGCTGTCGCCGTTCATGCCGACGCACATCGAGCAGCCGGATTCGACCCATTCGAGCCCCGCCGCGAGGAAGATGCGATCGAGTCCCTCCGCCTCGGCCTGCCGCTTGACCGCGCTCGAGCCCGGCGAGACCAGGCCGGGCACGCGCGCCTTTCGCCCGGCCAGCACGCTGGCCGCGGCGCGCAGATCCTCGATGCGGGCATTGGTGCAGGAGCCGATGAAAACGCGGTCGATCGCGATCTCGCTGAGGCTCTGCCCGGCTGAGAGGCCCATATAGGCAATCGCGTCGCGCATCGCCGCCGCCCGTCCGTCGTCGCTGACCTCGGCTGGATCGGGCACGCGCCCGTCTATAGGCAGGGCGTCCTCAGGGCTCGTGCCCCAGGTCACGACCGGCGCGATGGCAGCGGCATCGAGCGTGATCTCGCGATCGAACACCGCCCCCTCGTCGCTCGGCAGTTGGCGCCAGGCCGCGATGCCTGCTTCCAGCGCGGCGCCCTTGGGCGCATAGGGTCGGCCCGCGATCCAGGCAAAGGTCGTCTCGTCGGGGGCGATCAGCCCGCAGCGCGCGCCGGCCTCGATCGACATGTTGCACATGGTCATGCGCCCGGCCATCGACAGCGCCCGCACCGCCGCGCCGGCATATTCCACCGCATAGCCGCGCGCGCCATCGGAACCGATCCGTGCGATGATCGAGAGGATGAAATCCTTGGCGCCGACGCCGGGCGCCGGCGTCCCGTCGATCGTGATCCGCATGCGCTTGGGCTTCTTCTGCCAGAGCGTCTGCGTCATCAGCACATGGGCGACCTCGGAGGCGCCGATGCCGAAGGCGTAGGCTCCAAACGCGCCATGCGTCGAAGTGTGACTGTCGCCGCAGACCATGGTCAGTCCGGGCAGCGTCAGGCCCTGTTCGGGCCCCACCACATGCACGATGCCCTGGCGGGGATCGCGCAGGCCGAACAGCTCGATGTGATGGCGCTGCGTATTGGCGCTGAGATCGTCGATCATCCGCGCGATCTCGGAATTGCCTGGTTGGCGGTCCCTGCCTGTCGGCACATAATGGTCGGCAACGCCAAAGGTCAGGCCGGGCTCGGCGACCTCCGCCTTGCGGCCCGCCACCTGCGCGAAGGCATGGAACGAGCCCTCATGCACGAAATGCCGGTCGATCCAGAGCAGTGCGTCGCCGGACGGCCGCTCGACGATGACGTGAGCGTCCCACAGCTTGTCGAACAGGGTACGTGGCGCTGTCATTGTCCGAAATCCTCTCCGCCGTGAACATAGCGACCAAGGCGCTTGACGCAAGCAAGTTGTTCTATACGCTAGACAGGTAGTTGTCCTGACAGCCAGTCAGATTTGCGAGAGAGGACCCGCGTGGACGCATCGCTCGAACCCCTGAAGGCACGGCGGATCTATCTGCTGCTGCGTGAACGGATCGCCAGCGGTGAATTCGCGGCCGGAGCCCGCCTGCCGAGCGAGCCGGCGCTGGCCACGGAACACGGCGTCTCGCGTGTCACGATCCGGCGCGCCCTCGACAGCCTGGCCGGCGACGGCCTGATCGACCGCCGCGTCGGCTCCGGCACCTTCGTGCGCGAACCCGATGTCCAGCGCCCGATCGTCGCAGACTTCTCGAACATGATGACGCATCTGGCCGAGATGGGCCGGCGCACCGGCGTGCGCCTGCTCGCCTTCTCCTACACCATCCCGCCCGAGGCGGTGGCCCAGGCGCTCGGGCTGGAGCCCGGCGAGCGGACGCAACGTTCTGTGCGCGTGCGCCTGATAGACGGCCAACCCTTTTCCTATCTGACGACCCATGTGCCCGAGCGCATCGGCGTCGCCTATTCCGAAGCCGACCTCGCCAACCAGCCGTTGCTGGCGCTGCTGGAGCGCACCGGCGCTGCCGTCGAGCGCGCGACCCAGACGATCAGCGCCACGCTCGCGGGGCCCGATGTCGCAGAGGGGCTGGAACTCGAGGTCGGCTCGCCCCTGCTCTCGCTGACGCGCGTCGTCTACGGGCCCGATGGCAGCGGCGTCGAGCATCTGCACGCGCTTTATCGCCCAGACCGCTACTCGCTCCAGATGGAATTGGAGCGCAACGGCAGCCTCGGGGAGCGGCGCTGGTCTCCAGTGTCGCATGCAGCCGGCGATCAAGCCGAGCATGAACGTTCCGTGGCGGGAGGATAAGTCCATGATCACGCGGATACCGAGCATGAAGGCCGTCGCAATCGCCGCAATGGCGGTGATTATGGCAGGCTTTACAGCATCGGCTCAGGATAATTGGCCGAGCCGCCCCGGCAAGGTCGTCGTGCCATATCCGGCAGGCGGAGCCACCGATGTGATGGGCCGTTTCGCTGCCGAGGCGCTTTCGCAGGCGACAGGCCAGCGCTTCATCACCGAGAACAAGGGCGGGGCCTCGGGTGCGCTCGGCTCGGCCGATGTGGAGCGCGCGGCGCCCGACGGGCTGAGCTTCCTGATCGCCACGCCTGCGACCCACGTCACCAACCAGTATCTGCGCTCGAAACTGCCCTATGATCCCGATAATTTCGCGTCGATCGCGCTGTTGTCGCGCAGCCCGCTGCTGCTGATCGCGCACCCCTCGCTGAAGGCCGACAGCGTCGCCGAACTCATCGCGCTCGCCAAGGCAGAACCCGGCAAGCTCAATTACGGCAGCTCAGGCGTCGGAGCGACCAGCCATCTCGCTCCCGAACTCTTCAAGGCAATGGCTGGCGTCGAGATCACCCATGTGCCGTATCGCGGCGCGGGACCGGCGATGACCGACCTGATCGGTGGCCAGGTCGAATTGATGTTCGACAACGTCCAGACCGCGCTGCCGCAGATCGAGGCCGGCAAGGTCAAGCTGCTCGGAGTCACCAGCGCGGAACGACTCTCGACCATGCCGAATGTGCCGGCCATCGCCGAGACGGTGAAAGGCTATGAGGCGCTGAGCTTCCTGGCCCTGATGGCCCCCAAGGGCATAGCGGCGCCCATTGTGGCGAAGGCGAACGGCATCATCCAGGCCTCGTTCGAGACGCCCGACATCCGCTCCAAGCTCGCTGCCCTGGGTGTCGAATTCGTAGCCGCGACACCTCAGGAACTCGATCGGTTCATTCAGGCCGAACGCGAGAAGTGGGGCGCGCTCATCAGGGACCGCGGCCTAAAGGCCGATCAGTGACGCTCCCACGAATATAACCGACCAAAACCACAAAAAATCAGAGGAGAACGCAATGACGAAGACAACCGAACTGTCCCGCCGCACGCTGCTCAAGGCCACCGCGATCGGCGGTGCCGCGAGCCTTGCCATGCCCACCGTGCTGCGCGCCCAGGCCCCTGCGATCAAGGTCGGCATCCTGCAGCCCGTCACCGGCGCGCTCGCCTATGACGGCCAGCAGGGCCAGATCGGCGCCGAGGCCGCGATCAAGGCGATCAACGATGCTGGCGGCATCAAGTCGATGGGCGGCGCCAAGCTGCAGGTGGTGTTCGGCGATGCCCGCTCGACCCCCGAGGGCGGCACCGCTGAAGTCGAGCGCATGCAGGCCGAGGGCGTGGTCGGCATCGTCGGCGGCTTCGCCTCGCCGATCTGCCTCGCCGCCAGCCAGGCCGCCGCGCGCTACGACCTGCCCTATATCGTCGATGTCGGCGTCGCCGATTCCATCGTCACCCGCGGCCTGAAGAACACTTTCCGCTTCGGCCCCGGCTTCGGCATGGTCACCAAGACCGCGCTCGCCAACCTGGCCAAGCTGAACGAGGCCGCCGGCAAGCCCGCCAAGACCGTCGTGCTGGTGCATGAGGACGGCCTGTTCGGCTCCGGCCTCGCCAAGCTGATGCAGACGGAGCTGCCCAAGCTCGGCTTCGAGGTGCTCGACACCATCGCCCACCCGACGCCGGCGCGCGACATGTCGAACATCGCCCTGCAGATCAAGGCGAAGAACCCCGATCTGGTGATCCCGTCGAGCTACTACGGCGAATTCGCCCTGCTCGCCCGCACCATGCAGCAGCAGCGCATCAAGCCCAAGGGCATCTATGCGGTGCTCAACGGCGCGGCCTCGAACTTCCGCTTCGTCAAGGAGTTCCAGGACGCAGCCCAGTACGTCATGGACTGCAACCACTGGCACGACCCGCGCAAGCCCGTGGCGGAAGCCCTGCGCAAGCAGGTCGAGGCGTCGGGCAAGTTCTGGACCTACAACATCCCGCTCAACTACTCCTGCGTCCAGCTTCTGGCCGACGCGATCGAGCGTGCGGGTTCCGCCGACAAGGCGAAGGTCACCGAGGCGCTCGCCTCCTCGACCTTCTCCGGCCACATCATGCCCTATGGCCCGACCAAGTTCGTCAACGGCCAGAACGAGGGCGGCGCACCGGTTAACACCCAGGTCCAGGGCGCCGACATCAAGGTGATCTTCCCGGCTGACTTCGCCGACGCCAAGGCGGTCTTCCCCGTCCCGGCGTAAGGCACGACTGCGCCGCAGCTTCCCTTCTCCCCTCGCGGGAGAAGGGGGCTCGGCGAAGCCGAGACGGATGAGGGGGCGCCGTGAGCTTCCTCATCCTCGAATATCGAAGGGCACAGGCCCCCCTCATCCGGCGCTTCGCACCACCTTCTCCCACTAGAGGAGAAGGGGAGATCCCATGTTCGCACCCGAAATCATCCTCGCAGCCGTCCTGAACGGCCTTATGACCGGGTCGGTCTATGCGCTGATCGCGCTGGGCCTGACGCTGGTCTACGGCGTGCTGCACATCATCAATTTCGCCCATGGCGCGACGCTGACTGCGGCGATGTTTGCGGTTTTCGTCGCTCACAGCGTCTTCCGCATCGACCCCTATATCGCGCTGTTCATCGTGACGCCGCTGTTCTTCGGGCTCGGCTACGCGCTCCAGCGCTTCATCATCGGCCCGGCCAGCCATGGCGAGGATCGCAATATCCTGCTCGTGACGCTCGGCCTCTCGATTGTCATCGAGAACGCGATGCTGGCGGTGTTCCGGTCTGACACGCGCTCGATCGACGTGCCCTACGCCTTCTCCTCGATCGACCTCGGCATCACCTTCCTGGCCCTGCCCCGCGTTCTGGCCTTCGGCGTAGCCCTCGTGGTGGCCCTGCTGCTCGGCCTGCTGCTGACCAAGACAGACACCGGCAAGGCGATCCGCGCCGTCGCCAAGGAAAAGACCGGTGCTGCGCTCTCAGGCATCGACGTCGCCCATATCTACGCTGTCACTTTCGGGCTCGGCGCGGCCTGCGTCGCCATCGCGGCCTGCCTGCTGATGCCGACCTTCTATGTCACCCCGCGCGCCGGAAACGCCTTCGTCCTCGTCGCCTTCACCATCGTGGTGCTGGGCGGCATGGGCTCGATCCCCGGCGCCCTGCTCGGCGCGCTGTTCATCGGCGTGGTCGAGAGCCTCTGCGGCCTGTTCTTCGGCGAAAGCCTCGGCCAGATCGGCATCTTCGTGATCTTCATCCTCGTGCTTCTGGTGAAGCCGACCGGCCTATTCGGAGCCCGCGCATGACCGCCTCGCGCGCCTACGGCCCGGCTCTCCTGCTGATCCTGCTTGCAGCGTTGATCCCGGCCTTCGTCAGCGCCAACACGGTGCTGAACTTCATCGTCTTCACGCTGATCATCGCTCTCGCCGCGCAGGGCTGGAACCTGCTCGGCGGCTTCGGCGGGCAGTTCTCCTTCGGCCACGCCGCGTTCTTCGGCACGGGCGCCTATGCCACCGCGATCCTGCAGGCGCGCTATGGCGTCAACGCCTGGGCCGGCTTTGCCATCGCCATTGCGCTCGCCGCGGCGGTGGGCTGGATCATCGGCTATCTCAGCTTCCGCTCGGGCCTGCGCGGCTCCTATTTCGCGCTGGTGACGCTCGCCTTCGCCGAGGTCTTCCGCATCCTCGCCAACGCCTCGAGCTTCACGGGCGGTGCCGCCGGCACATTGGTCAAGCTCGATATCCGGCCCGAGAACTTCCAGTTCTCGAGCCGCGCCGCCTTCGTCTGGATCGGCATCGCCCTCGTCGGCTTCGTCCTGCTGATGACCATCGCGATCACGCGCTCGCGCTTCGGCGCCTGGCTGGCCGCCGTGCGCGAGAACGAGGATGCAGCGCGCGCGCTCGGCGTCGACACGCTCGCGGTCAAGCTCAAGGCGATCACTCTCTCGGCCGGCATCACCGGCGGGGCCGGTGCGCTCTATGTGCAGTATTATCTCTATCTCGACGCGAACCTTGCCTATGGCGCCTGGATCTCGGTCGAGGCGCTGATCGCGCCGATCATCGGCGGCATCGGCACCCCGTTCGGCCCCGTGATCGGTGCCGTCACGATGCATGTCATCGGCGAAGGTACGAAAATGGTCGCCGGCTCGATCCCTGGCATCGATCTCGTGCTCTATGGCGCGCTCCTGGTCGCGGCGATCGCCTTCGCACCCGACGGCATCATGGGCCTGCTGCGCAAGTTCGGCCGCAAGCCGAAGACCACCACCGCACCGACGGAAGGAGCACGCTGATGCTCGCTGTCGAGACCATCACCAAGCGCTTCGGCGGGCTCGTCGCGGTCAATGCCGCAAGCCTGACCGCCAAGGCAGGCTCGATCACCGGCCTCATCGGCCCCAACGGCGCGGGAAAGACCACGCTCTTTGCCGTCATCGCCGGTTTTGAGCGCCCCAGCGAAGGCCGGGTCCTTCTCGCAGGCCAGGACGTCACCGGAGAGCCCGCCCATCTGCGCGCCCGGCGCGGCATCGCCCGCACCTTCCAGATCGTGCAGCCCTTCGCCGGTCTGAGCGTCGTCGAAAACATCGCGGTCGGTGCCTATCTGCGCCATGCCGGGCGCAACGAGGCGCAGGCCAAGGCGCGCGATGTCGCGAGCCTCGTCGGGCTCACCCCCATGCTCGACCAGCCGGCCTCGGCGCTGACGGTCGCCGGCCGCAAGCGGCTCGAACTCGCCCGCGCTTTGGCGACCGAGCCGAAGCTGCTGCTGCTCGATGAGGTGCTGGCGGGGCTCAACCCGTCCGAGATCCGCGACATGCTGCCTGTCATCCGCCAGATCCGCGACCAGGGCGTCACCATCCTGATGGTCGAGCACGTCATGCAGGCCGTGATGAGCCTGTGCGAGGACATCCACGTGCTCGCGCAAGGCAAGATCATCGCGCAGGGCACGCCGAAGGAGATCGCCGGCAACCCGGCGGTGATCGAGGCTTATCTCGGCCAGGGTGCGGCCAAGCGGCTCCAGGGTTCGGCAGCCGAGGAGGCGTCCCATGCTTGAGGTCCGCAACCTCGTCGCCGGCTATGGTGGCACGGACGTGCTGCGCGGCATCAGCCTCGACGTCGCGGCCGGCGAGATCGTCGCCGTGCTCGGCGCCAACGGCGTCGGCAAGACCACGCTGAACCGCGCTTTGTCGGGCCTGCTCAAGCCCAGCGCCGGCACGATCTCCTTCCTCGGCCAGGGCATCGGTGGAGCCAAGCCCCCGACAATCGTCGAGGCCGGGCTGATCCATGTCCCTGAAGGCCGGCGGATCTTCCCGAACATGAGCGTGCGCGACAACCTCGTGCTCGGCAGCTACCGGCGTGGCAAGCCGGCGCGCGAGGTCAATCTCGAACGCATGTTCAACCTTTTTCCGCGCCTGCGTGAGCGTGAGACGCAAGCCGCCGGCACCTTGTCGGGCGGCGAGCAGCAGATGCTGGCGATCGGCCGCGGCCTGATGGGCGAGCCGAAACTGCTGATCCTCGACGAACCCTCGCTCGGCCTCTCGCCGCTTCTGGTCGAGGAAATGTTCACGCTGATCGCGCGGATCGCCGCGGAAGGCCTCGCCGTGCTGCTGGTCGAGCAGAACGTGGTGCAGTCGCTGGAACTCGCGGCCCGCGCCTATGTGATGGAAAACGGCCGCATCGTCGTCTCGGGCCCGTCGGCCGACATCGCCGCCGACCCTGCCTTGAAACACGCCTATCTCGGATTGTGAGGCACCCCATGAACGCTAATGCTCAAGCGAGCGGGTTTGGCCGTGCCGACCCCGTCATGCAGCGCCCGGCGACGCCCGGCTGGCTGACCGAACTCGCCACCTTCTGCGCCGGCCTCCGTTATGAGGATCTCCCGCAGGAGGTCGTCTCGCGCACGCTGCAGGTGATCGGCGATTGCATCGCCGCGATCGCCGCCGGCGCGCAGGAGCCCGAAACCGTCGCGCTCGCTGCGCGGATGGCGCCCGTCGACGACGTCAATGGCGCACCCGTCATCGGCGCCGGTCGCAATGCCAGCCCTGGCCTCGCCGCCTTTCTGAACGGCACCGCCGGCACCATGCTGGAGCTCGACGAGGGCAACCAGTTCGCCCGCGGCCATCCCGGCATCCATGTCGTTCCCGCCGTGCTGGCCGCCACCCGCGAGGCCAAGGCGAGCGGACGCGACGTGATCACCGCCATCGCGCTGGGCTACGAGATCGGCGCGCGCATCGGCATCGCCTCGAAGCTGCGCATCACCATGCATCCGCATGGCACCTGGGGCACGGTTGGCGCGGCCGTCGCCATCGCGCACTTACGCAAGCGCGATGCGGCCGCGATCATCGAGGCGATCAACGTCTCGTCCTCGCTGGGGCTGACGACAAGCCGTCGCACGATGCTGGAGGGCGGCACCGTCCGCAACAGCTTCGCCGGTTTCTCGAATCAGATCGGGCTGATGGTCGACGATCTCGTCGCCGCAGGCTTCACCGGCGAAGCCGATGGGCTCGGCACCGTCTACGGCACCGTCATCGCCGATGGCTGGCAGCCGGAGTTGATGACCGAGGCGCTTGGGCAACGCTGGGAGATCGCGCGCAACTATTTCAAGCGCCACGCCTGCTGCCGCTACAATCACGGCGCACTCGACGCGCTGGCGCGTATCGTCGCCGATGAAGGCGGCGCGATCGCTCCCGAGCAGATCGCCCGTATCGATGTCGGCACCTATATCTGGGCGGCGCAACTGGCCGGCCAGGAGCCGCACAACATGCTGGCGGCGAAATTCTCGCTGCCCTTCTCGATCGCGACCACGATCGTCCATGGTGCAGCGACTGTCGAAGCCTTCCGTGAACCCGCGCGGCTGGAGCCGGTCACCCGAGACCTCGCCCGGCGCGTCTTCGTCCTCGAGGACGAGGCCGCAACCGCAAAGCTCCCAGCTTTGCGCCCGGCCCGCGTGACGATCACGCTGACCGATGGGCGCGTGCTCGAAGCCGAGGCGCTGACCAATCGCGGTGACACCGAAGATCCCTACAGCGCCGCCGAAGTCCGCGAAAAATACCACGACCTCACCAGCCCTGTGTGGGGGGCGCCTCATGCAGCGGCAATCCTCGCCAAGGTCGATGCCCTGCCACAGGCCCAAAGCCTCGACGCACTCAACGCGCTGCTCGCAGCGCCGCCAGTCGTCTGAACGGACACCCCCGATGACCATCTCCCTCAAGAGACGCTTTGCCCAGCCGGAGATCGTGCTGGCTCCCGGCGTCTACGATTCCCTGACCGCCTCTCTCGCGGAGGCCGCCGGCTTCGAGGCGCTTTACGTCTCGGGCGCCTCCATCGCCTATACGCGCCTTGGCCGCCCCGATATCGGCCTGGTCTCGATGGCCGAGGTCGCCGAGACCATCGGCATGATCCGCGACCGGATTGCAGCCCCGATGATCGTCGACGCCGACACCGGCTATGGCAACGCGCTCAACATGCAGCGCACCATGCGCCTGTTCGAGCGCGCCGGCGCCAACGCCCTGCAGATCGAGGACCAGACCTTTCCCAAGCGCTGCGGCCATCTCGCCGACAAGGGCGTGATTACGGCAGCCGAAATGGTCGGCAAGATCAAGGCTGCCGCCGATGCCCGCGCCTCGGAGGAGACGCTGATCATCGCCCGCACCGACGCGATCGCCGTCGAGGGGTTCGAGCCCGCGCTCGAACGTGCGCACCTCTATGCGCAGGCCGGTGCCGACATGCTGTTCATGGAAGCGCCGGGCTCGGCCGCCGAACTCAGCCGCGTCGTCGCGGAGCTCAAGGGCGTCGCGCCGCTGATGGCCAACATGGTCGAGGGCGGCCGCACGCCGATCAAGTCGGCAGAGGAACTCGAGGCGCTCGGCTTCTCGCTGGTGATCTTCCCCGGCGCCATCGTCCGGGCGCTGGCTCGCACCGCCCAGGACTTCTACGGGTCGCTGAAGCGCAACGGCTCCACCGACGCCTTCCGCAACCAGATGTTCGACTTCGACCAGCTCAACGCCGTGATCGGCACCCCCGAGATGATCGCGTCCGGCCGCGCCTACGAAGCCGAACAGATCATCGCAGCCGGACAGGCCAAGGTTCGCTCATGACCACGCTCGACCCCGTCACGCTCGCCGTCCTGAAGGGCCGGCTCGAGCAGATCGCCAACGAGATGGACGCGACACTGTATCGCTCCGCCTTCAACCCGATCATCGCCGAGGCGCATGACGCCTGCCACGGCCTCTACCACGCCACGACCGGCGCCACGCTGGTGCAGGGCACCTCAGGCCTGCCGATCTTCGTCGGCGCCATGGCCTTCGCCGTGAAGGCGGTGATCGATCGCGTCACGGCCGGCGCCGGCAACGATCCCGGCGACACCTGGCTCTTCAACGACCCCTATGAGGGCGGCACGCATCTCAACGACATGCGCCTCGTCCGCCCGATCTTTCGCGACGGCAAGCTGTTCTGCTGGCTGGCCTCGGTCGGCCACTGGCTCGATGTCGGCGGCAATGTGCCGGGCAACTTCAATGCCCGCGCCACCGAAAGCTTCCAGGAGGGTTTTCGGATCCCGCCGGTGAAGCTCGCGCGCAAGGGCGAGATCCAGCACGACATCATCGAGATCCTCTCGGCGAATTCGCGCCTGCCGCAGTCGAACTGGGGCGACCTCAACGGCCAGCTCAACGCGCTCGACCTCGGCGAGCAGCGCCTCGACGCACTGCTGGCCGACTATGGCGTCGCCACCGTCGATGCCGCGCTGGAGGCCTTCAGCACCCGCGCCGAGGCGCTGATGCGGGCGGAGATCGCAGCGCTGCCGGACGGCCGCTACGCCTTCGACGACTTCCTCGACAATGACGGCATCAGCGACGAGCCCCTGCGCATCGCGCTTGACCTGACCATCGCTGGCGACGCCATGACGCTCGACTTCTCGCGCTCGGCACCGCCCTGCCAGGGCCCGCTGAACATCGCCTATTCGACGGCGGTTGCCTGCTGCTATGTCGCGTTGAAGCACATCTTCCCGCATGTGCCCGCCAATGCCGGCGTGCTTGAGCCGATAACCTTCATCATCCCCGACACCACGCTGCTCGGCGTCAAGGCGCCAAAGCCCGTCGGCGGCTACACCGAGACCATCCTGCGCGTCATCGACACCGTCTTCGGCGTTTTCGCGCAGATTGCGCCCGAGCGCACCAATGGTTCGCCCTACGCCACGATCAACGCACTCTCGCTCGCCGGCCATCGCGACGACGGCTCGCGTTTCGTGATGTTCTCCTTCTTCGGTGGCGGCCTCGGCGGCAATCCGGAAGGCGACGGCCTCAACCACGGCAACAACCCGATCTCAACCGCCACGATCCCGCCCGCCGAGATCCTGGAGGCGGCCTATCCCGTGATGTTCACGCAATGGGCGCTGCGTCCGGACTCAGGCGGCGCCGGGCGCCATCGCGGCGGCTGCGGCGCGATCTACGAGATCGAGGCCCTGGCCGGCTCGGGCGCGGATGTCTTCCTGCTCGGCGAGCGCGGAAAATTCCCGCCCTTCGGCGTCGCCGGCGGCGGACCTGCCGCAATGAACCGCTTTGGCTATGACACCGCCGACGGCCCGAAATCGCCCGCACTGGTTACCAAGATCACCGACATCCACATCGCCAAGGGGCAGCGCGTGCGCCTCGAGAGCCCGGGCGGCGGCGGCTATGGCCACGCCTATGAGCGCAGCCCCGAACTCGTCGCTGGCGACGTGGTCAAGGGCTACACCAGCGCCGAGCAGGCCCGCGCCGTCTATGGCGTGGCAATCGGCACCGACGGCAAGGCCGATCTTGCCGCGACATCCACCTTGCGTACGCAGGCCACCCGATGAACACCACCTCCCCCAAGGCCGTCGTCGGCGTCGATGTCGGCGGCACCTTCACCGATCTGTTCTGGTTCGACGAAGCCGAAAAGCGTTTTCGCGTCGCAAAGGTCCCCTCGCAACGCGGCGACGAGGCAAAAGGCTTCATCGCCGGCCTGACCACCTTCGGCCCGGTCTCAGGCCTGGCCTCGATCGTCCACGGCACCACCGTCGGCACGAATGCACTGCTGGAGCGCAAGGGCGCCAAGGTCGGCGTCATCACCACGCCGGGCTTCCGCGATGCGCTCGAAATGCGCCGCCGCGACCGCCGCCAGACCTGGGGCCTGTGGGGCGATTTCACCCCGGCCGCCAGCCGCGACTGTCGACTCGAGGTGTCCGAGCGCACGCTGGCCGATGGCACCATCCGCACGGCGGTCGATCTCGACGCCGTCCGCGAGGCGGCCCGCACGCTTGCCGCCCAGGGCTGCGAGGCGCTGGCGATCATCTTCATCAACGCCTACGCCAACCCGGCCAATGAGCGCGCCGCGCTCGAAGCGGCCCGCGAAATCTGGCCCAACGAGCACGTCGCCTGCTCATCCGCGATCCTGCCCGAGATCCGCGAATTCGAGCGCGCCTCGACCACCGCGCTCAACGCCACGCTGCAGCCGGTCGTCGGCTCCTATCTGCAACGGCTGGAGGACGCGCTCGCCGAGGACGGTTTCGAAGGCCGCTTCCACATCGTCCAGAGCAATGGCGGCGTGATGTCGACCGCCACCGCCCGCCGCTTGCCGGTGCGCACGGCATTGTCGGGCCCGGCAGCCGGCGTCATCGCCGCCGCAGCGATTGCGCGCGCGGCCGGCTTCCCCGACATCATCACCGGCGATCTCGGCGGCACCTCCTTCGACGTCTCGCTGATCGCGGGCGGCGAAGCGGCGCTCGCGGCCCAGAGCACGATCGATTTCGGCATGGTGATCCGCACCCCGATGATCGAGATCACCACGATCGGCGCCGGCGGCGGCTCGATTGCCCGCGTCGATGCCGGCGGCCTGCTCGAGGTCGGCCCCGAAAGCGCGGGCTCGCGCCCCGGCCCGGTCTGCTATGGCGGCGGCAACGATCGCCCGACCCTGACCGACGCCAATCTCGTGCTCGGCCGCATCGACGGCTCGAAGCCGCTCGGCACCCTGCAGAGCCTGAACGTCGACGCCGCCCGCGAGGCGATCCGCATCAAGATCGCCGAACCGCTCGGGCTCGACGTGATGACGGCTGCCGAGGCCATCGTGAAGATCGCCAATGCCCGCATGGCCGGCGCGATCCGGCTGGTCTCGATCGAGCGCGGCCACGATCCCGCGAATTTCATGGCGATGCCCTTCGGCGGTGGCGGCGCACTCCACGCCGGCGCCCTGATCACCGAGGTCGGCCTGAAGGGTGCGCTCGTGCCGCGCTTCCCGGGCGTGACCTCGGCGCTGGGCTGCGTCATCGCTGACATCCGCCATGACGGCGTGCAGACCGTGAACCTGATGCTCGACAGGCTCGACGCTGCCGCGCTCGACGCGCGCATGGTCGAGGCCGGGCAGGAAGCCTACGCGATCGTCGCCGATGCCGGACTGAACGTCGAGCGCATCGACGTGCTCTACGAACTCGACATGCACTATCTCGGGCAGACGCACACGGTCGCGGTACCGCTGCCGGTTACGCTTGCCGGGGCCACCACGGGCGTCACGGAACAGGTCATCCGCGCGGCCTTCGAGAAAGCCTATGGCGCGGCCTTCAGCCGGCTGCTGCCAGGCATCCCCGTGCGCATCGTCACGCTGCGCACCGCCGCCATCGGCCGTCGCCCGGCCTTCGACCTGACCGCGCTCGCTCCCGCCGAAGGCGCCAGCCTTGAGGCCGCACGTCGTGGCTCGCGCCAGGTCTATCTCGACGGCGCATGGCGCGAGACGCAGATCTGGTCGCGGCTCGACCTGCCGGTCGGTGCGGTCATCCAGGGCCCCGCCATGCTGGAGCAGTCCGACGCCACGATCCTGCTCGACCCCGGCCTCTCGGCCGAAGTCGACGCGCTCGGCAACCTCGTCATCCTCAGGAGCTGAGGATGCCAGACTCCATCGTCATTGCGAGCGCAGCGAAGCAATCCAGGAGACGTGGCGGACGGCCGCCCCTTGATTGCTCCGTCGGCTTCGCCTCCTCGCAATGACGAGCGGCCCTGAAAAGGAAAGCCCATGGCCAAGACCCTCACAGACATCGCCAGCACCGCGCTGCTGATCGTCGACCTGCAGAACGACTTCATCCATCCCGACGGCGCCTATGCGCGCGGCGGCGCCGTGTCGCCTCAGGCGGCCGCCTTGCCGGGCAAGCTCAGGCCGCTGGTCGAGAAGTTGCGGGCGAAGGGCGGCCTCGTTGCCGCCACCCAGTTCACGCTGGTGCCGGGACGCGGTGGCGCGCCCCTGATCTCGCCGCATCTCCTCCAGCTGCGCCCCTTCCTGCGCAAGGGCGATTTCCTGCCCGGCGGCTGGGGCCACAGCGTCGTGGACGAACTCCAGCCGATCGATGTCGGCGTCGAGAAGATCGCCTATTCCGCGTTCTACCAGACGCGGCTCGAATGGCTGCTGCGCAAGCTCGGCATCGAGCATCTCGTGGTCGCCGGCATCGTCACCAATGGCGGCGTCGCGTCCACCGTACGCGACGCCCATGTCCGCGACCTCGACGTGACGCTGCTCGAGGATGGCTGCGCCGCCCCGACCCCGGCCATGCACGACGCCGCCGTCGAGGGGCTGAGGCCCGTTGCGCGGATCGCCACGATTGCCGGGCTGATGGCGGAGATCGACGCGCTATGAGCACGATCGCGTCAGCAGACGGAGTTGCCTTCGAGGTCACCGCCGACGTCCTCATCATTGGCGCCGGCGCGGCCGGGCTGGTCGCGGCGCTCGCCGCTGCCGAGGCCGGCGCGGAGGTCGTCATCGTCGAGCGCGACGCGGTGCCCTCGGGCTCGACCGCGCTCTCGGCGGGGCTCATTCCCGCCGCCGCGACGCGCTTCCAGCGCGAGGCCGGCATCGATGACAGCCCCGAACGTTTTGCCAGCGACATCCTGGCGAAGGCCCATAACGAGCCCGATGCCGGCATCGTCGCGCACCTGACCCGCCATATCGGTCCCGTACTCGAATGGCTCGCCGACAAACACGGCCTGCCCTTCGATGTCGTCACCAATTTCAGCTACCCCGGCCATTCCGCCCGCCGCATGCACGGCCTGCCCAAGCGCACCGGCTCGGAGCTGGTCGACCGGCTGCGCGAGTCCGTCGAGGCGAAGGGCATCCCGATCCTCACCGATTTTCGCGCCACCACGCTGTTTCGCGACCTGAGCGGCACGATTGCCGGAATCGCGGGCGCCCGCCCCGGTGGCGGCGAGGAGCGGATCGGCTGCAAGGCGCTAGTGCTCGCCTGCAACGGCTATGGCGGCAATGCCGCGCTCATCGCGCAGCACATCCCGCAAATGCGCGAGGCGCTCTGGTTCGGCCATTCGGGCAATGAGGGCGACGCCGTGCTCTGGGGCGAGGCGCTCGGCGCCGAGCTCGTCCACATGTCCGGCCATCAGGGCCATGGTTCGGTGGCGCAGCCGCACGGCATCCTGATCACCTGGGCGACCGTCATGGAAGGCGGTTTTCAGGTCAATGCCCGCGGGCAACGCTTCTCCGACGAGAGCCACGGCTATTCCGAACAGGCGACGAACGTCCTTCGCCAGCCTGAAGGCAAGGCCTGGACGATTTTCGACGCCCGCATCGCCGGCATCGCGCGCCAGTTCGAGGACTTTCGCAATGCCGAGGCGCAGGGCGCCATCGTCAGCGCGGACACAATCGAGGCACTGGCTGCAAAGCTCGGCCTGCCTGCCGATGCCCTAGCGCGAACCGCGTCAGAGGTCGAGGCGCTGAAGCGTGGCGAAGGCGCCGACAGCCTCAGTCGCGACTTCGCCGGGACATCGCCACTGGTCGCGCCGTTCTGCGCGGTCAGGGTGACCGGCGCACTGTTCCACACCCAGGGCGGCCTGCGTGTCGACGCCTCGGCGCGCGTGCTGCGTCGTGATGGCGCGGCCATCCCAAACCTCTACGCCTGCGGCGGCGCGGCGGTCGGCGTCTCGGGCGCGCAGGCCTCGGGCTATCTCTCTGGCAACGGCCTGCTGACGGCGGTGGCGCTGGGCGAGATCGCCGGCAGGGCCGCGGCTCAGGGCTGAACCACCGGCCAGGCCGGCATCTCGTCGCGCAGATCTTCCCAGGCTTTTGCCATGCGCAGCACGCCGAGATCGTCGAAGCGCCGGCCGGTGATCTGCAGGCCGATCGGCAGCCCAGTCGACGTCATGCCGGCATGGACCGAGATCGAGGGCTGGTCGGACATGTTGGCGGGCAGCGTGAAGCAGATGTGCTCGAAGGGCCGCTCGGGATCATGGATCGGCGAGGCGAGCTCGGCGGCATAGCTCGGCACCGGCGCGACCGGCGAGAGCACGAAGTCGAACGGCGCGCTCTGGCGCAGCGCCGCATCGCGGATCGCGATCATCTGGCTCATGCCGCGATAGACCCGTTCGCCCGAGAGCGCCTGCCCACCCTCGGCCCAGGCCAGGATATAGGGCAGCACCCGCGCCCGCTTTTCCTCCGGCAGCGCGCCGATATCCGCCCAGGCGCGCTGGCGCCAGAAATCGTCGAGTCCGTCCAGCATCTCCCGCGTCAGGAAGGGAGGCGCCGTCTCGACCTCCGCCCCGGCCTGCGCAAAGCGTCGTGCAGCCGCCTCGATCGCGGCGCGCGTCTCCGGCTCGACCGGCAGTCCGATGCCGGGATCGAGCTGGAGCCCGATCTTCACCCCCTTCAGGTCGATCTCGAGCGAAATCCAGTCGATGTCCTGCGGCGGCAGGCTCATGCCGTCGCGGGAATCGGGCTTCGACAGCTCCCGCATCATCAGCGCCGCATCCTCGACCGTGCGCGTCATCGGGCCCGCGACGCGGCCGTAATAGGGCGGGTCGACCGGCACGCGCCCGAAACTCGGCTTGAGCCCAACGAGTCCGCACCAGCCAGCCGGCAGCCGGATCGAGCCGCCGATGTCGGTGCCGACATGCAAGGGACCGTATCCAGCAGCGCCCGCTGTCCCCGCACCGGCCGAGGAGCCGCCCGGGTTTTTGCTGAGGTCCCAGGGATTGCGCGCCAATCGGTGGAAGCTCGAAAGCCCGGAGGAGAGCATGCCGTAATCGGGCATGGTGGTCTTGGCGAGCAGCACGAACCCGGCCTCGAACAGGCGCGCCGCGGCCGGCGCATCGGCGGGCTGGGGGGTGAGTTCGCGCGCCGCCGTGCCCAGCGGCATCGGCAGGCCCTTGGTGGCGACGTTCTCCTTGATCGTGCCGGGCACGCCGTCCAGCGGCAGTGCCTCGCCTTTCAGCCAGCGCGCCTCCGACATCTTCGCCGCCGCGCGGGCACCGATAGGATCGAACGCATAGAGCGCCCCAAGCTTCGGCTCGCTGGCCTCGATCCGGGCGATCGCCGCCTCGGTGACCTCGACAGGTGAGAGCGATTTGTTGGCATAGGCCGCGAGCATCTCGACCGCGCTGAGATCGGCAGGGTTGGTCATGTCAGATCATCCTCGTCCTGGAAGCGGTCGCCACGCGAGCCTCGCCGACAAGGTCGCGCAAGGCGATGCTTCCAAGCAAGGCCCGCGCCGCAACAGCCGCTCAGGCGAAATAATCGGGATGCTTGTCGCGCAGGTATACGAGGTCCGGCAGCAGCGTGCCCAGATGCTTGCGCATGGCCGCCTGCGCCGCCGGGCCGTCCTGCCGCCGCACGGCGTCGACGATCGAGAGATGCTCGCGGATCACCATCGCCATCCGGCCCGGCACCGGCAGCGTCATGCGCCGGCAACGGTCGATCTGGCTCTTTGCGGCCTGCGCGAGCTTCCAGATGCCGGGATAGCCGGCCGAAATCGCGATCGCCTCGTGAAAGCTTTCATCCGCAAGGTGAAAGCGCTCCTGGTCGCCCTCGTCGAACGCCTCGTGCTGGCGGGCGATAACCGCGTCCAGCCGCGCGACGATCTCGGGCGTCGAGACCTGCGCCACCAGATCGACGGCAGCGCATTCCAGCGCCTGGCGGATGAACACGGCCTCCGGTATCGCCTCGACCGGAATTCGGGCGACGAATGTTCCTGCCTGCGGGAAAATCTCGACCAGCCCCTCCTCGCGAAGCTTGATCAGGGCCTCGCGCACCGGGGTCCGGCTGATGCCGAAGCGGGCCGTCAGCTCCTTCTCCACGAGGGCCGAGCCCGGCTCGATCTGCATGGCGAGGATGGCGCGGCGCAGCTCGTCCTGAACGAAGGAGGCGGCGGTGCCCCGTGGCGGGCCGGTTCGCTGGACACGGCGTTCGCGGCGACCGGCCTGGTTGTCCTCGTCCCCGGCAAGCGCGCCCCGCTCGATCTGCTCCACACCCTGCTCCGCCACCTTGGCCTCGTCCTGTCGTCGTCAAATCAATCGCTAACCCGAATTGCGACGAAGCGCTAACATGGGGCGCGTTTGACACGCTAGTATATTAGTATATTTATCCTGCCGTTCCAGGCCAAGAGCTGGGAACGGCCGACCGAGGGCTTGACCTGATGCTGCTGAACGATGATCGCCTCTTCCCCGCAGACCCGGTGACGCGCGGCATTGCGCGTCGGCTGTATGCCGAGATCCGCGATCTCCCGATCATCTCACCCCACGGCCACACCGACCCGCGCTGGTTCGCCGAGGACAAGGCCTTTCCCGATCCCGCGACGCTCTTCGTCAAGCCCGACCACTACATTTTCCGCATGCTCTATTCGCAGGGCGTCCGGCTCGAGCAACTCGGCATCGGCCGCAAGGACGGCGGCGAGGTCGAGACCGATCCGCGCGCGATCTGGAAGTTGTTCGCCAGCCATTGGCACCTGTTCCGCGGCACGCCGACCCGGCTCTGGTTCGAACACGCCGCCTCAGACGTCTTCGGGATCAACGAGCGCCTGACCCCGGCCAATGCGGACCGCATCTACGACACCATCGCCGCGAAACTCGACCAGCCGGAGCTCCGCCCGCGTGCCCTGTTCGAGCGCTTCAACATCGAGGCGATCTCGACGACGGAAGGCGCTCTCGACGATCTGAAATGGCACGACATGATCCGCGCCTCGGGCTGGGGCGGCAAGGTCGTCACCGCCTACCGGCCCGACGGCGTCGTCGATCCGGAATTTGAAGGGTTTCGCGACAATCTCGAGCAATTCGGTGAGCTGACCGGCGAGGACGTGACGAGCTGGCAGGGCTATCTCGCCGCCCATCGCGAGCGCCGCGACTATTTCCGCCAGCGCGGCGCGACCTCCTCCGACCACGGCCATGCCAGCGCCCGCACCGCCAACCTCAGCGCAGCCGACAGCGAAAAGCTCTTCGCAAAAATCCTGAAGGGCAAGTTCTCGGCCGAGGACGCCGACCTCTTCCGTGGCCAGATGCTGACCGAGATGGCCAAGATGAGCCTCGATGACGGGCTCGTCCTGCAGATCCACCCCGGCTCCTTCCGCAACCACAACGCCGCGCTATTTGGCGAATTCGGCCGCGACATGGGCTGCGACATCCCGCGCCAGACCGACTACGTCAGCGCGCTGAAGCCGCTGCTCGACGCCGTCGGCAACGAGCCCGGCCTCACCGTCATCGCCTTCACCCTCGACGAGACCAGCTATTCGCGCGAGCTCGCGCCGCTGGCCGGGCATTATCCGGCACTGCGCCTTGGGCCGGGCTGGTGGTTTTTGGACGCGCCGGAGGCGATGCTGCGCTTCCGCGAGCTCACCACAGAGACCGCCGGCTTCTACAACACGGTCGGCTTCAACGACGACACGCGCGCCTATCTCTCGATCCCGGCGCGCCACGACGTCGCCCGCCGGGTCGACTGCGCCTATCTCGCCAAGCTCGTGGCCGAGCACCGGCTCGACGAGGACGAGGCCGCTGAAGTCGCCCATGACCTCGCCTATCGCCTGGCGAAGGAGGCGTATCGCCTGTGACCGGCCCCACAACGAAGTCAAAACACCGTCATTGCGAGGAGCGTAGCGACGAAGCAATCCAGGAGCGGCAGAGCTCGACGCCAGCCCTGAATTGCTTCGCTGCGCTCGCGATGACGTGGAGGATCGAGAAATGACCGACGAACGCCAGGCGGCCCATCCCCGCGATGTCAGGAACTATGACACCGACGCCCTGCGCGAGGATTTCCTGATCGAGCGCATCTTCGTCTCCGGCGAGATCGCGCTGACCTACAGCCATTACGACCGCATGATCGTCGGCGGGGCCATGCCGGTGTCCGGCCCGCTTGCCCTGCCGCCTTATCCACCGACCGGCACGCCCTTCTTCATGGCGCGCCGCGAACTCGGCGTGATCAATCTCGGCGGCGCCGGCACGGTCACCGTGGACGGCAAGGCCTTCGACCTGCCGTCGCTCGACGCGCTCTATGTCGGGCTCGGCGCGAGGGACGTCTCCTTCGCCAGCGCGGACGCGGCCAATCCCGCAAAATTCTACCTGACCAGCGCGCCGGCCCACCGCGAGGCGCCGCACCAGATCGTCAGGAAGGACCAGGCGAACACGCTGCATCTCGGCAGCCAGGAGACGTCGAACAAGCGGATCATCCGGCAATACATCATGCCCAACAGCACCGGCACCAACCAGCTGGTTATGGGCATGACGGCGCTCGAGCCGGGCTCGGTCTGGAACTCCATGCCCTGCCACACTCATACGCGCCGGATGGAGGCCTATCTCTACTTCAACCTCGACCCCGCCCACCGCGTCTTCCACTTCATGGGCGAGCCACAGCAGACCCGGCATATCGTGGTCGCCAACGAACAGGCGGTGATCTCGCCGAACTGGTCGATCCATTGCGGCTGCGGCACCTCGAACTACGCCTTCGTCTGGGCCATGGCCGGCGACAATGTCGAGTTCACCGACATGGACGCAGCCCCCGTGGAGACCTTGCGCTGATGGCCGCCCGTTCACCCTTCGACCTCGCTGGCCGCACCGCGCTGGTCACCGGGGCCAATACCGGCATCGGCCAGGGCATTGCGCTGGCGCTCGCGCAGGCCGGCGCGAAGGTCGTGGCAGCGGGCCGCTCCAGCATGGACGAGACCGTCGCGCAGGTCACCGCTGCTGGCGGCACCTGCATCCCGCTCGCCGTTGACCTCCAGGAAAAGGGCATCGTACCCGCTGTCATCGCGCAGGCGAGCGAACTCGCCGGGTCGCTCGACATCCTCATCAACAATGCCGGCATCATCCGCCGCGCCGATGCGCTCGATTTCGGCGAGGACGACTGGGACGAGGTGATGAACCTCAACCTCAAGGCCAATTTCTTCCTGGCCCAGGCCTTCGCGCGACACTGCCTCGCGGATGGACGCGGCGGCCGCATCGTCAACATCGCCTCGCTGCTCTCCTTCCAGGGCGGTATCCGCGTCGCCTCCTACACCGCCAGCAAGAGCGGCCTGGCCGGGTTGACGCGGCTTCTCGCCTGCGAATGGGCGGCCAAGGGCATCAATGTGAACGCGATCGCGCCGGGCTACATCGAGACCAACAATACGCAGGCGCTGCGCGAGGATCCCGACCGCAGCGCGGCGATCCTCGCCCGAATTCCGGCCGGGCAGTGGGGCAAGCCCTCCGACATCGGCGGCACCGCCGTTTTCCTGGCCAGCGATGCCGCAGCCTATGTGCATGGCACGGTCATCCCGGTCGACGGAGGCTGGCTGGCGCGATGACGGACCATCTCGACTCCTTCTTCCAGCTTGACGCCGAACTCCCCTGGGAGGCGACGGATCCCGGCGTCGAGCGCAAGATCATGGCCTATGGCAGCGACCTCATGGTCGTGCGCGTGCGCTTTACGGCAGGCGCGGTCGGCAAGCCGCACAGCCACGTCCATCGACAGGCCTGCTACGTCGAAAGCGGCGTCTTCGACGTCACGATAGATGGCCGGACCCGGCGGTTGAAGGCAGGCGACACTTTCTTCGTGCCGTCCGGGCTCGTGCACGGCGTCGTCAATATCGAGGCCGGCCAGCTCGTCGATTCCTTCACGCCGATGCGGGAGGAATTTCTCTGAAGGCATTCTCCCTGTCGGCTCGCGCCGGCGGGAGTTCCCAACCTTGGGGCAAAAGCGACCGGGGCAAAAGCAACCGGGACAAGAACGACCGGGACAACCCGGCGGGCATCACAAACGGGAGGACCACCACCATGCTGACCAGACGCACCCTATCGGCGCTCGCGGGCGCTGCCCTGCTCTCAGGCCTTGCCGCCTCGGCACAGGCACAGAACGTCACCTTGCGGGCGACAGACATCCACCCCGATGGCTATCCGACCATCGAGGCGGTCAAATATATGGGCCAGCTGCTCGAGCAGCGCAGCAATGGCCGCATCAAGATCAACGTCTTCCACTCCGCGCAGCTCGGCCAGGAGAAGGACACGATCGAGCAGACGCGGTTCGGTGTCATCGACATCAACCGCATCAACATGGCACCGTTCAACAACCTGATCCCGGCGACCAACGTGCCCTCGCTG
The DNA here is from genome assembly GCF_056406735.1 of Allobosea sp. P1_B10. Lineage (NCBI taxonomy): Bacteria > Pseudomonadati > Pseudomonadota > Alphaproteobacteria > Hyphomicrobiales > Alloboseaceae > Allobosea > Allobosea sp. P1_B10. The sequence goes on from NZ_JBFTZP010000008.1 coordinate 82,525, forward strand.
CCCTTCATCTTCCGGTCTGTCGACCACATGCGCAAGGCGATGGACGGCCCGATCGGGGACAACCTGCTGAACGAATTCGAGAAGCACGATCTGATCGGCCTGGCGCTCTACGATTCCGGCTCGCGCTCCTTCTACAACGGCAAGCGCGCCATCAATACGCCCGCCGACATGAAGGGCATGAAGATCCGCGTGCAGCAGTCGGACATGTTCGTGGCGCTGGTCTCGGCGCTTGGCGCAAACGCCACCCCGATGAACTATGGCGAGGTCTATTCCGGCCTGCAGACGGGCGTCATCGACGGCGCCGAGAACAACTGGCCAAGCTACGAATCCTCGCGGCATTTCGAGGTCTCGAAGTTCTATTCGCTGACCGAGCACTCGCTCTCCCCCGAGGCGCTGGTGATGTCGAAGAAAAGCTTCGCCAAGTTCAATGCCGCCGACCAGGCGCTGATCAAGGCAGCAGCCAAGGAATCCGTCGCCAAGATGCGCGAGCTCTGGGACGCCCGCGAAAAGGCCTCCGAGGCGAAGGTCAAGGCCGGCGGCGTGCAGGTGAACAACGTCGAGAAGCAGCCCTTCATTGATGCGATGAAGCCGGTCTACGACAAGTTCGTCACCGACCCCAAGCTCAAGGAGATGGTCGCCGCGATCCAGGCGGTGAAGTGAGCTGATGCTCTGCGCCTCCCCGTTTTTGCGAGGAGGCGCAGCCGACGAGGCAATCCGGAACGGGCCGCGCTCTACGGCCTTCTGGATTGTTTCGCTCCGCTCGCAATGACGAATTTCGTCCGCGCCTTGCGCCCAGAAGCAGTCACCACGGTGAGCCCATGCACGCCTTCACCATCATCCTGACTCGCATCGCGGCCAGGCTCAGCCTCGTGGCGCTGCTGCTGGCGGGCGCCGGCCTGCTCGCGATGACCGTCATGGTCGCCTGGGGCATCTTCGGCCGCTACGTGCTGAACGACACACCGACCTGGGTCGAGGCGACATCGCTGTTCCTGATGGCCTGGTTCATCCTGCTCGGCGCGTCGGTCGGCGTGCGCGAGAGCGACCATCTCGGCTTCGAGGTCGGGCTGGTGTTCTCGCCCCCGCCATTGCGCGCCGCGCTGATCGTGACGACGGAACTCGCCGTGATGCTGTTTGGGCTGGCGATGCTCTATTACGGCTGCGAACTCGCCATCGGCACCTGGAGCGACCGCATGCCGATCATCGGCATCTCGCGGGGCTGGGACTATGTCCCGATTGCGGTCGGCGGCGCGCTCATCGCCTTCTTCTCGCTCGAAAAACTCATGCTCTACCTGACCAGCGTCAAGCCGGCGCCGCTCGGATTCACCCATTTCTCCTCGGCGCAGGAAGTCTAGGCGGATGGAACTCTGGGTCCTCTTCGGCGTCTTCGCCTTCTTCCTGCTGATCGGCACGCCGGTCGCCTTCTGCCTCGGCCTCGCCTCGCTGGCGACCGTGATCTACATGGGCATTCCGGCGGTCGTGGTGTTCCAGCAGGTTAATTCGGGGATGAACGCCTTCGCGATGATGGCGATTCCGTTCTTCATCTACGCCGGCGACCTGATGATCCGCGGCGGTATCGCCGAACGCCTCGTCCAGATGGCATCGAGCCTCGTCGGCCATCTGCGCGGCGGCCTCGGGCAGGTCAACGTCGTCACGAGCACGCTGTTTGGCGGCATCTCCGGCTCGGCTGTGGCGGACGCCTCTGCCGTCGGCGGGCTGATGATCCCGCAAATGGTCAAGCGCGGCTATGACGCGGACTACGCGGTCAACGTCACCGCCAACGCGGCGATCATCGCGCTGCTGATCCCGCCCTCGCACAACATGATCATCTACTCGCTCTCGGCCGGCGGCTCTATCTCGATCGCCGACCTGTTCACGGCCGGCGTCATCCCCGGGCTGATGCTCTGCGTCGCGTTGATGATCGCGGCCTGGGCGGTTGCGGTCCGGCGTGGCTATCCGCGCGAGGCCTTCCCGGGTTTTGCCGCCGTCGGGCGCTACGCGATTCTGGCCATACCGGGCCTGCTGCTGATCGGCATCATCTTCGGCGGCGTGCGCTCGGGCATCTTTACCGCGACGGAATCCTCATGCGTCGCGGTCGTCTATGCTTTGCTGATCACGGTCTTCGTCTATCGTCAGCTCAGCTGGACGAGCTTCGTGGAGGCAACGCTGGGTGCCGTCCGCACCACGGCGATGGTGCTGCTGGTCATCGGCACGGCGGGCGCCTTCGGCTGGCTGATGGCCTTCCTGCAGGTACCGCAGGCGACGATCAGCGCCATGAAGGCCGTCTCCGACAATCCGCTGCTGATCCTGCTGATGATCAACGTGATCCTGCTGGTGCTCGGCACCTTCATGGACATGGCGCCGATGATCATCATCTGCACGCCGATCTTCCTGCCCGTGGTCAAGGCGTTCGGCGTGGACCCCGTGCATTTCGGTATCATCCTGATCCTGAACGCCGGCATCGGCCTCAACACTCCGCCGGTCGGCTCCGTCCAGTTCGTGGCCTGCGCCATCGGACGGGTCTCGATCGGAGAGTCCATGCGCACGATCTGGCCGTTCTACGGCGCCTCTGTCGCCGTGCTCCTGCTCGTGACATATGTTCCTGCGATCTCCCTCTGGCTGCCGAGCGTGTTCCATTGACCCGACTCTCCTCCAAGACCCTCGCCTCCAAGACCCTCGCCTCCGCTTTGCCCGCAGCCATCCGTCGTCCTGGCTATGATCGTGCCGCGCTGACTCCCGGCATCGTGCATCTGGGGCTGGGCGCCTTCGCCCGCGCCCATCTCGCCGAATACACCGACGATGCGCTGGAGCGGGAATTCGGCGCCTGGGGCATTGTCGGCGCGAGCCTGCAACGGCCCGACCAGCGCGACAGGCTTAAACCGCAGGACGGCCTTTACACCTTCCTGAAGCGCAGCCCTTCCGGGCCGGAGCTTCGCGTCATCGGCTGCGTGCTAGACGTCCTCGTCGCACCCGAAAGCCCGGCTGCACTGATCGCCCGTCTCGCCGCACCCGAGACACGCGTCGTGTCGCTGACGGTGACCGAGAAGGGCTATTGCCATGATCCCGCCACCGGTCGCCTGAAGGCGGATCATCCTGATATCGTCCACGACCTCGCCAATCCCGATGCCCCGCGCTCGGCCGTCGGCCTGCTGGTCGCGGGGCTGAAGGCGCGCCGCGCCGCGGGGCTCGGGCCCTTCACCGCGCTGTGTTGCGACAATCTTCCGTCCAATGGCCATGTCCTGCGCGGTCTTGTCCGCGATTTCGCTGCCTTGAGCGACGATGCCCTTGCCGGCTGGATCGAGGCCAATGGCGCCTTCCCCTCGACAATGGTGGACCGCATCGTGCCCGCGACCACCGATGCGGATCTCGCCGAAGTGGAGGCGCTGCTCGGTGCCCAGGACGCGGCGCCCGTGATCGGCGAGCCTTTCCGGCAATGGGCGATCGAGGACGTCTTTGCCGCGGGTCGCCCGGCCTGGCACGAGGTCGGAGCGCAGATGGTCTCCGAAGTCGCGCCCTTCGAGTTCATGAAGCTGCGCATGCTCAATGGCGCGCATTCCTCGCTGGCCTATCTCGGCTACCTCGCCGGTCATGAGACGGTTGCCCAGGCGAGCGGAGACCCGGTGCTCGCGCGCTTCCTGGAGGGCCTTTGGTCCGAGATCATCCCGGCGGTGCCGGCTCCGCAGGGCGTGTCGCTTCCTGATTATGCCAGCGCCCTGCTCGCGCGCTTCCAGAACCCGGCGATCCGCCACCGCACCTGGCAGATCGCGATGGACGGCTCGCAGAAACTTCCCCAACGCCTGCTCGGCACCATCCGCGAGCAGCTGCAGGCCGGCGCCCCGATCACGCATCTCGCGCTCGGCGTTGCCGCATGGATGCGCTACGTGGCCGGCACGGACGAGACGGGCGCGGCGATCGACGTGCGCGACCCACTCGCCGCCGAATACGCCCGCCGCGCGGCGGTTGCGGGCCGCAACGCCCAGGCGCTGAGCCAAAGCCTGCTCGGCATCGAGGCGATTTTCGGCAGCGACCTGCCGCGCGAGGCCCGCTTCGTTCAGGCCGTCGAAGGCCACCTCGCGGCCCTGTTCGAAAAGGGCGCAAAGGCGACCGCAGCCAGCATCGCGGGGTAAGGCCTGTTCGACCTCTGCGCCGTCCTTCCGGGATGACCGGCGCGATTGGCTTTGACATTCCAGCGCGGAGAAAGCGTTCGCGACGCTATCACCCCGTCCCTCAGCAGGTTCGAGAACGGCGAGAGCTCTTGATAATCTCGCGTGCCTGAAGCCAGATGAGCGCATGAAGCGCCTCGCCGCCATCGCTTTGGTTCTCGGCTTCGCCCTTCTGGCGGCCGGTGCGGGCGCCCAGTCGCGTGTCACGGTTCCCAACTTCTGGGATCCGCATATCCGGCTCGACCGGCCCGAGCCGGGCCCTCCGCGCGTGGTGCGGTTCCTGACAGATGACGAGTACCCGCCGCTGCATTTCCTTGCCGGCGACGGCAACCTGACCGGCTTCTCGGTCGAGCTTGCGCGCGCGGCTTGCGAAAAGCTCGGCTGGACCTGCACGGTCCAGGCCCGGCGTTTCGATACGCTGCTGGGTTCGCTCGCCGAGGGGCGCGGGGATGTCCTCGCCGCGGCGCTCAACCTGACACCGCAGCTGCGCCAGGGTTTTGCCGCAAGCCACCTCTATTTCCGCAGCACGGCGCGCTTCATGACGACCCGCGCCAATGCCCAGGCGGATTTCGACCCGCGCCATCTGCAGGGCAAGCGCGTCGCCGTGGTGGGCGGCAGCGCGCACCAGGCCTTCCTCGAGCGATTGATGCCCTTCGTCCAGCGCCGCGAGACCGGCACGCTGGCCGCCGCCGTGACCGCGCTGCGCAGCGGCGAGGCCGAGTTCGTCTTCGGCGATGGCGTCGCGCTGTCGTTGCATCTGGCCGCTGGCGGCAACGACCTCGGCTTCACCGGAGGCCCGTTCCTCGAAAGCCGCTATTTCGGCGAGGGCGTCGCCTTCATGACGCGCAAGGACGACCCCGCTCTGAAGCGCGGGCTCGACTACGCCCTCCAGGCCCTGTGGGACGACGGCACCTACGCCCGGCTCTACCTGCGCTTCTTCCCGGTCAGCCCGTTCTGAAGCGTTTCGCCGTCGCGAGCGCCGCGAAGCCATCAGGCTCCGTTGCGCCCGCTATCCCTCTCCAGAGCCGCCTCTTCCAGGCACGCGATGGCGCGTGTCAGGCGCCGGCCGTGTTCGACAGCTCGCCTTCCAACGCCTGCTTGGCGACGGCGGCATACCAGCCGGAGGTCGCGGGCAGGATGGCATCGTTGAAATCATAGCGGTCATTGTGGAGTTCGCCGCCATCGCGCACAGGTCCGTTGCCGATCCAGACATAGGCGCCGGGACGATGCTGGAGGAAATGCGTGAAATCCTCGCCCGTCGTGCTGGCTTTGAGGTCGCGGCGCACAGGCATGCCAGTCGCCGCGCCGGCGGTCGCTGCGATCTCTTCCTCCAGCGGCGTGTTGATCGTCGCCAGGCCACCCAGCGTCGGCGCGACCTCGACCGACATCTCATAGGTCGCGGCGATGCCTTCGGAGATCGCGCGCAGGCGAGCCCGCACGCGGTCGCGCACGGCCGGGCTGAAGGTGCGGATCGTACCCTCGATGAAGACGCTGGTCGGGATCTGGTTGGAGACGAGCCCGCCATGAATCTGGCCGATCGACACCACGGCGGCGTCCATCGGGTCGACATTGCGCGCCACCACCGTCTGCAATGCGACGATCAGATGGGCCATGGCGACGATCGGATCGCGCGTCAGGTCCGGCTTGGCCGCGTGGCCGGCGGTGCCGTTCAGCGTGATCCGGAAGCGGCTCGCCTCGGCCATCACCGGACCGCGATGCACGGCGAGCGCCCCCGCCTCCAGTCCCGGCCAGTTGTGGAAGCCAAAGACGCGTTCCATCGGGAAGCGCTCGAACAGCCCGTCCTCGATCATGGCGCGCGCACCGGCACCGTTTTCCTCCGACGGCTGGAACAGGAACTGCACGGTGCCGCTCCAGCTTTCGTCGCGCGCCAGCAAGGCAGCGGCTCCCAAAAGCGAGACGGTGTGGCCGTCATGGCCGCAGGCGTGCATCACGCTGGGATTGCGCGACTTGTAGGGGACGTCGTTGGCCTCGTTGATCGGCAGCGCATCCATGTCGGCGCGCAGCCCCACCGAGCGGTCCGAACTGCCCCGCGTCAGGGTGGCGACCACGCCGTTCCCGCCGACACCCGCCACGAACGGAATGCCGAGTTCGGTCAGCTTTTCCTGCACGAAGGCGCTGGTGGCGCTCTCTTTCAGCGAAAGTTCCGGATTGGCATGCAGGTGGCGGCGCCAGGCAGTCAGGGTCTCAAGCAGGTCGTGGTCCAAGACAAAATCCTTTTGGAACGCATGTGAGACGGGCAACCTATACCCCTTCGCAGCCCCGACAAACGCCGATGGCGGATGGCCGCGCACCTGCCAAGCGCATTGACGCGCACCCGCGCGATCTGCGAAAGCCCTAGCCCGCTTTTCTTGCTAAATCCGGAGAGGACCAGCCTCGTCATGCCCGCCTTCGATCCCGCCCTTGTTGACGCCGCCCAGCGTTCGGCCTCCTGGCCGTTCGAGGAGGCACGCAAACTCGTGGCCCGGATCGAGAAATCGGGCAAGAAGCAGGTCGTGTTCGAGACCGGCTACGGCCCGTCGGGCCTGCCCCATATCGGCACCTTCGGCGAGGTCGCGCGCACCTCGATGGTTCGCCACGCCTTCCGCGTGCTGACCTGCGACGCCATTCCCACCCGCCTGATCGCCTTCTCCGACGACATGGACGGGCTGCGCAAGGTGCCCGACAACATTCCCAACAAGGAGCTTCTGGCGCAGCATCTCGGCAAGCCGCTGACGGAAGTGCCGGACCCCTTCGGCACGCATGACAGCTTCGGCCGGCACAACAATGCCCGCCTGCGCGCCTTCCTCGACCAGTTCGGCTTCGACTACGAGTTCAAGTCCTCGACCGATGCCTACCGGGCCGGCGAATTCGACGCGACGCTGCTGAAGATCCTCGCCCGCTATGACGCGGTGATGAAGATCATGCTGGCGACCTTGCGCGAGGAGCGCGCGGCGACCTACTCGCCCTTCCTGCCGATCCACCCGACGACACGCATCGTCATGCAGGTTCCGATCGACGAGGTGAATGTCGAGACCGGCACTATCGCCTGGCGCGATCCCGAGACCGGCGAGAGTTTTATCACGCCCGTCACCGGCGGCCACGTCAAGCTGCAGTGGAAGCCGGACTGGGCGATGCGCTGGGTCGCGCTCGGCGTCGACTACGAGATGGCCGGCAAGGATCTGATCGACTCCGTCAAGGTCTCGTCGGCAATCGCTCGCGTACTCGACGCCACGCCGCCCGAGGGCTTCAACTACGAGCTGTTCCTCGACGACCTCGGCCAGAAGATCTCGAAGTCGAAGGGCAACGGCCTGACCATCGACGAATGGCTGACCTATGCCAGCCCCGAGAGCCTGTCCCTGTTCATGTATTCGCGGCCGCGCGAGGCCAAGAAGCTGCATTTCGACGTCATCCCGCGCGCCGTCGACGAGTACCTGCAGTTTCTCGGCGGCTATGAGCGCCAGGATGCGAAGAACCGCCTCGGCAACCCGGCCTGGCACATCCATGGCGGCCAGCCCCCTCAGCCCGAACTGATCGGCAGCGGCGCCGGCGACAATGCACCCAAGGCCCAGGTCACCTTCGGCCTGCTGATGAACCTCGTCGCCGTGGCGAATTCCGAGGACAAGGCCGTGCTCTGGGGCTTTCTCCAGCGCTATGCGCCCGGGATCTCGCCCGAAACGCACCCCCGGCTCGATGCGCTCGTAGGCTACGCGATCGCCTATTTCCGCGACTTCGTGAAGCCTGCCAAGACCTATCGCCTCGCGGACGAGGTCGAGACGGCGGCCTTCACAGCACTCGACAAGGCGCTCGCGGCACTCCCGGCTGACGCCACCGCGGAGACGATCCAGGACACCGCGCTCGACGTCGCCCGGGCCGTGCCGCGCTACCAGAACCTCACCGCCAAGAACGCCACGCCCGAGCGCCCCGGTGTCTCTGGCGAGTGGTGGAAGGCGATCTACCAGGTCATGTTCGGCGAGGAGCAGGGTCCGCGCTTCGGCTCATTCGCTGCGATCTACGGCCTGGCCAACACCCGCGCTCTGATCGCAAAGGCGCTGGCCGGCGATCTCGTCAGTGAGCACGCCGCATTCCTTGCAGCGCGCAAGGCCGGATGAAGACCTCACCATCATTGCGAGCGCAGCGATGCAATCCAGCGAACGTAGAGCGCTGCAGACCTGGATTGCTTCGCTGCGCTCGCAATGACGGATAGCTTGGGAACGTGGTGACATGACCGGACCTGAAGCCGTCGAGCACGCCATCACCACGCGCCGAGCCATCCGCGCCTTCCTGCCCGATCCCATCGACCCGGTCCTCGTCCAGCGCATCCTGGAGGTCGCCGCACAGGCGCCCAGTGGCACCAACATGCAGCCGTGGAAGGTCCGCGTCATCGGGCCCCGCACCCGGGCGCGGCTGGAGCCCGCGCTGATCGCGGCGCTGGATTCCCCCGACCTGCCGGCGGAAGAGGAATATCGCTACTACCCAAAGAGCTTCCGCGAGCCCTATCTATCCCGCCGCCGCAAGGTCGGCTGGGATCTCTACGGGCTGCTCGGCGTAACCAAGGGCGACGTCGAGGGCATGAAGCGCCAGACGGCAGCCAATCTGCGCTTCTTCGATGCGCCCGTCGCGCTGATGGTGACGATCGACCGCGACCTCGAGATCGGATCCTGGCTCGACCTCGGCATGTTCGTGCAGAATATTCTCGTCGCGGCGCAAGGGCACGGGCTCGATACCTGCCCTCAGGCGATCTTTGCGCGCTTCCACCCGGTAGTGCGTCGCGAACTCGCTATCCCCGAGGGCGAGGTCGTGGTCTGCGGCATCGCTATCGGCAAGGCCGACCCTGCGGCACCCGCCAACCGACTCGTGCCCGAGCGCGAGCCTGTGTCCAGCTTCACGACCTGGCTGGACTGAAGCGCTTCGTCAGCGGTCCGACGATGGCGTGCATCGCGACGATCGCGACGCCGCCGACAGCCAGCCCGAACACGGCCGAGAGCCCGGCCCCGGCGAACCATTCGACGGCGGCGCCCAGCATGGGGACAGCCCGTCCGGCTGCCGCGCCGAAATCATGTACGAGGTGGCCAAGCCAGCCGAAGCCATAGCCCTCGAAGCCATGGATGATGATGCTGCCGCCGACCCAGAGCATCGCGGCGGTACCGACGCCGCTGAGCACCGTCAGGAAATAGGGCATCCCGATCACCAGCCCACGCCCCAGCAGGCGCACCGGTGCGAATTGCCGTCTCGCCAGCGCAACGCCGACATCATCGGCCTTCACGATCAGCGCCACGACGCCATAGACCGCGATGGTTATGCCGATTCCGACGATCGCGAGCACGATCGCCTGCGTCCAGAACGATGACGCCGTAACGTTCGCCAGCGTGATCGCCATGATTTCGGCAGACAGGATGAAGTCGGTCTTGATGGCGCCCGAGACCTTGGCGTTCTCCAACTGGCTGGCGTCGCGGATGGCCGCGCCCGGCTCGCTCGCCTCGACATGGGCGTGCGGCACCACGAGTTCCAGGATCTTCTCGGCACCCTCGTAGCAGAGATAGACCCCGCCCAGCATGAGCAGCGGCGTGATCGACCAGGGCGCGATGTAGGCCAGCAGCAGCGCGCCGGGCAACAGGAACAGAAGCTTGTTCCGGAACGAGCCGAGGGCGATCCGCCAGATGATCGGCAATTCGCGCTCGGCTGCGAAACCGACCGCATAGCGCGGTGTCACGGCAGCGTCGTCGATGACGATGCCTGCCGCTTTCGCTCCTGCCTTGCTTGCCTGGGCCATGACGTCATCGACGGACGCGGCTGCGACCTTGGCGATGGCTGCGACATCGTCGAGCAGCGCAAACAGTCCAGAACTCACAGGCGCACCTCTCGAGCCGGCAGTCGACGATCAGCAGCGGCAAGCGATACCCCATTGCCGCCGGATGACAAACGACCGGAGCGCCCCACAAGTTCAGGCGAAGGCGACGCCGACCCGGCCGAGCGCGCCGAAATCAGCCTCGATGCTGTCGCCGGGCGCGATCGCGATCGGCACCAGGCAGGTACCGGTGGTAACGACTTCTCCCGTCTGCAGCGTGACGCCCAGCGCCGAAAGCTCGTTGGCGAGCCAGGTCAGGGCGATGCGCGGATCGCCCAGTACATTGGCGCCGAGCCCGGCCTGCTCGCCACGTCCCGGCATCCGCGCCACCGGCTGATAGGCCGCGAGATCGAGTTCGCGCCAGGGCGTACCGGTGCTCTCGCCCAGCACGAATTCATGGGCGCAGGCATTGTCGGCAACGAGCTGGACACCGCCTGCCGCCACGAAATCGCTGAAGCGCGAATCCGGGATTTCAATGGCCGGGTGCAGGCTGGCGACGGCATCCAGGACCTCGGCCTGCGTGTAGGGCGCATCGCGTGGCGGCAGGTCCCGCCCCATGCGAAAGGCGAACTCGACCTCGGCCACGCGCATGCCATTGCCGGACAGCGAACTGGTGGACCTATCCGGCAGCACCCGCTCGGCAAGTATCCGCCCGGCGAGGGGCCCGTCGACGCCTATATGTGCCTGCCCGGCCTTGCTGGTGGCGGCGATCTTCCAGCCGAACAGGGCGGCGGAACTCGCACGCTCCAGCTGCGCCTGCATGGCGTAGGCCTCGCGACGGTCCGCCGGGCGGAGCGCCTCAGGCATCGTTTCGCATTTGGTCCCCGCCCGCCAATGCGACAGCAGGAAGGCGGCGGAGGCGGAGAACGGGTCGCTCATGCCGCAAGCGCCCCGGCGGCCGCGACGATTTTCAGATGATGCGGCGTGTCGCCAAAGAGGCTTTCGATCATCGTCAGGCGCTTGAAGTAATGTGCGCCCAGATATTCCATCGTCATCCCGATGCCCCCGTGCAGCTGGACCGCCTCCTGCCCGACCAGCCGGCAGGAGCGATTGATCTGGACTTTGACGGCAGACATCGCGGCCGCGCGTTCGGCTGCGTCCTCATGCTCGACCATCATCGCGGCATAGAACGCCATCGAGCGCGCCTGTTCCAGCGCGATGAACATGTCGACCGCGCGATGCTGGAGCACCTGGAACTGCGCGATCGGCGCGCCGAACTGCTGGCGCGTCTTGAGATACTCGACCGTCATCGCATGCAGCGCTGCCATGATGCCGACAGCTTCGGCCGCCAGAGCAGCGATGGCATGCTCGGCGACGCGCTCCAGGATCGGCAGGCCACCATGCAGCGGGCCGATCATGGCGTCGTCCGCGACACGGACCTCGCCAAAGGAGATTTCGGCGGCTCGGCCACCATCCTGCGTCGGGTAGCTATGGGCCTTCAGCCCCGGCGCATCGGCCGCGACGAGGAACAGGCTGATGCCGTCGCGGTCGCGCCGTTCTTTGGCGGTACGCGCACTCAGCACGATCTTATCGGCGCTGTCCCCGCTGACCACGACGCTCTTCGCGCCCTCCAGCACATAGCCGCCCTCGACCTTGCGCGCCGTCGTCGCAACATCGTGGAGATCGTAGCGGGACTGCTTCTCTGTGAAGGCGAGCGCGAGCCGCAAGCTACCCTCGACAAGCGCAGGAATGACGCGCTCCTTCTGCTCCTGCGACCCGCCGAGCCTGATCGCGCTACCGCCCAGCACAACCGTCGCGAGATAGGGCTCCAGCGCCAGCCCTTTGCCCAGCGCCTGCATCACCACCAGCGTCTCGACCGGGCCGCCGCCGAAACCGCCCTCCTCCTCCGAAAACGGGATGCCGAGCAGCCCCATCTCCGCGAACTGCGCCCAGGTCCTGTCGCTGAAGCCGAGCGGCCCCGCCCCCTGCTCCTTGCGCGCCTCCAGCGAGCCATAGCTCGCCGCCATCAGGCGCTCCACGCCATCCTGAAGCTGCGTCTGTTCGGGAGAGAGGTCGAAATCCATGGTGCATCCTCGAAACCGGAAACTCAGCCCTCATCCTGAGGAGCGGCTCTCGGGCCGCGTCTCGAAGGATGATCCAGCGCCCTGTGATCCATCCTTCGAGACGCCGCTTCGCGGCTCCTCAGGATGAGGGCTGGAGTCTATCGCTCACAAACCCAGCACCGCCTTGGCGATGATGTTCTTCTGGATCTCATTGGAACCGCCATAGATCGAAACCTTACGATTGTTGAAATAGCTCGCGGCGGCGGCATCGGCCCAGTCATGGTCGAACGGCCAGTCATTGGTCAGGTCGCTGCTCCGCACAGGCGCCGCCAGCGCGAACGGCCCCGCCAGTTCCAGCATCAGCTCGGTCGTCGCCTGCTGCAGTTGCGAGCCCTTGATCTTTAGGATCGAGGAGGCGGGGTCGGGCCTGTTGGAATCGCCCTTCGCCTGCGCTGCTGCCACCCGCATCTGCGTGATCTCCAGCGCCTTCAGCTCGATCTCGACCTCGGCGACCCGCTCGCGGAAGCCGAGGTCGTCCCAGGCCATGCCTGCGCCCGCCGGCATCTCCTTCGCCAGTTGCTTGACCCGCGCCAGCCGCTCCTTCGAGAGGCCGATGCGGGCGATGCCCGTGCGCTCATTGGCGAGCAGGAACTTTGCGTAGTCCCAGCCCTTGTTCTCCTCGCCGACGAGGTTCTCGACGGGCACGCGGACATCGTCGAAGAAGATTTCGTTGACCTCGTGGCGCCCCTCCAGCGTGATGATCGGGCGCACGGTGATCCCCGGCGTCTTCATGTCGATCAGGATGAAGGAGATGCCGGCCTGCTTCTTGACGGTCGGGTCGGTGCGGACGAGGCAGAAAATCCAGTCGGCATGCTGGCCAAGCGTGGTCCAGGCCTTCTGGCCGTTCACGATGTAATGCTCGCCCTCGCGCACCGCCCTCGTCTTGAGCGAGGCGAGATCGGAGCCCGCGCCCGGCTCGGAAAAGCCCTGGCACCACCACTCGTCGAGATTGGCGATACCGGGCAGGAAGCGCTGCTTCTGCGCCTGGCTGCCGAAGGCCGCAATCACCGGCCCGACCATGTAGCAGTTGAACTGCAGCGGCAGCGGCACGGCAGCCAGCTGCATTTCCTCGGTGAAGATGTAGCGCTGGATCGGCGTCCAGTCCTGCCCGCCCCATTCGCGCGGCCAGTGCGGCACAGCCCAGCCGCGCGCATTGAGCACGCGCTGCGAGATGACGATGTCCTCGCGCGTCAGCCCCCGCCCTTCCGAGACCTTGCGCCGGATCTCGGCCGGCACCTGCGTGCGGAAGAACGTCCGGACCTCGTCGCGAAACGCGATCTCCTCGGGGGTGAAACGTAGATCCATGGCTCAGTCCTTCAACGCAAACGCAAGCCGCCATCCGTCATTGCGAGCAAAGCGAAGCAATCCAGGCGGCGCAGAGCTCCGCGAGCGCGGGATTGCTTCGTCGCTTTCGCTTCTCGCAATGACGGCACGCGGCACCGCGGCGTCAGTTGTTGATCTCGAACAGTCCGGCGCAGCCCATGCCGCCGGCGACGCACATCGTCACCACCGCATAGCGCGCCTTGCGGCGGCGGCCTTCGAGCAGCGCGTGCCCCACAAGCCGGGCGCCGCTCATGCCGAAGGGATGGCCGATCGCGATCGCACCGCCATTGACGTTGACCTTCTCGGGATCGATCCCGAGCGTGTCGCGGCAATAGAGCGACTGCGAGGCAAAGGCCTCGTTGAGCTCCCAGAGATCGATGTCGTCGACGGTGAGCCCGTTGCGCTCGAGCAGGCGCGGCACGGCGAAGACGGGACCGATGCCCATCTCGTCGGGCTCGCAGCCGGCTGAGGCGAAGCCACGGAACGTCCCCAGCGGGGTCAGGCCACGTCGCGCGGCCTCCGCCGCCGACATCACCACGCTGGCCGCAGCGCCGTCCGAGAGCTGGCTGGCGTTGCCGGCGGTGATGAACTGGTCCTCGCCGCGCACGGGCTTGAGCTTCAAAAGCCCCTCCAGCGTGGTGTCGGGCCGGTTGCCCTCGTCCTTGTCGAGCGTGACCTCGCGCTGGCTGACCTCGCCGGTCGCCTTGTCCGTGACGGCCATTACCGCGCTCATCGGCACGATCTCGTCGGCGAACAGGTTGCGCTGCTGCGCGGCGGCGGTGCGGCGCTGGCTTTCCAGCGAGAACGCGTCCTGCGCCTCGCGCGAGATGCCGTAGCGCTGCGCGACATTGTCGGCGGTCTCGATCATCGAGGTGTAGATCTCGGGCTTGTTGGCGAGCAGCCAGTCGTTCTGGGTCAGCTCGCGCCGGACCACTGGCTGCACGAGGCTGATCGACTCGACGCCGCCGCCGACCGCGACCGGAACACCATCGAGGATCACGCGGCGCGCCGCGTGCGCAATGGCCTCCAGACCCGAGGCGCAGAAGCGGCTGACCGTGACGCCGGCCGACTGCACCGGGATGCCCGCCACCAGCGCAGCATGGCGCGCGACATTGCCGCCCGTCGCCGCTTCGGGATAGCCGCAGCCGAGCACGATCTCCTCGATCGCCTCGGGCTCGACATTGGCCCGCAGCAGCGCATGGCGGATGGCATGGGCAGCCATGTCGGCGCCGCGCACCTGGTTGAAGGCGCCGCGATGCGCCTTGCCGATCGGCGTGCGGGCAGTGGAGACGATGACGGCTTCAGTCATGGACAAATGGTCCCTCGTTCAAATCTCGATCGATAATCCGCCGCGGTCATCCCGGGCGACTGAAAGGAGACCCGGGATCCATTCCGGAGCGCCATCGGCTCATGCTCCGGAATGGATCCCGGGTCTTCGCTACGCTACGCCCGGGATGACACCGGAAACTCCGTCACGGGCGGGCGCTCAAACCGCCGCGCCCTTGAAGTCGGAAAAGCCCTTGCCCTCAACCGCCAGCTTGCGAAGCAGGGACGATGGCTGCAGCGAGGCGTCGCCGGTCTCGGCCGCCTGCGCTTCCAGGCGCTTGACGATGGTGGTCAGGCCCACGCTGTCGGCCCAGTGCATCGGGCCGCCGCGCCAGGCTGGCCAGTTGTAGCCGTTGAGCCAGATGATATCGATGTCGCCCGGCCGCGCCGCGATGCCCTCTTCGAGAATGCGCGCGCCCTCGTTGACCATCGGATCCATCAGGCTGGCGACGATTTCGTCGGCGGTGAAGCTGCGACGGGTCACACCCTTCTCCTGCGAGATGGCGGCGATCAGCGCCTCGACCTCAGGGTCGCGCTGTCCGGTGCGGGCACCGGCCGGATAGAGGTAGTAGCCGCGCCCGGTCTTCTGGCCGAAGCGCCCGGCCTCGCAAAGCGCATCGGCCACGGCGGCCTTCTTGCCCAGCGACTTGCGCGTGCGCCAGCCAATGTCGTTGCCTGCGAGATCGGACATTGCGAAGGGTCCCATCTTGAAGCCGAAGCCGGTCACCGCCGCATCGACCTCATGGGGCAGCGCGCCTGCAATCAGCAGCCTCTCGGCGGCCCGGGTCCGCGCCGCCAGCATGCGGTTGCCCACGAAGCCGAAGCAGTTGCCGACAACGACCGGCACCTTGCCGAGCCGGCGCCCGAGCGCCACGGCGGTCACCACGACATCGTCGGCTACGCCGGCCGGCCGCACGATCTCGAGCAACTTCATGACGTTGGCGGGTGAGAAGAAATGCATACCGAGCACGTCGGCGGGTCGCTTCGTCGCCGCGGCGATGGTCGGGATGTCGAGATAGGAGGTGTTGCTGGCGAGGATCGCGCCGGGCTTGGCGATCCCGTCGAGTGCGCTAAAGATCTGCTGCTTGACGCTCATCTCCTCGAAGGCGGCCTCGATCACGATATCGGCGTCCGCCGCCGCAGCAAGCCCCACGGCGGGCGTGATCAGTGCCAAGCGCTTGTCGCGCAGTTCCGGCGTCACCGATCCCCGCGAGACCGACATCTCGTAGATGCCCGCGACGCGGTTCATGCCGTTGTCGATCTGCGCCTGCTCCTGCTCGATCAGCGTCACCGGGATCCCGGAATTGGCGAAGCACATGGCGATGCCGCCGCCCATCGTGCCCGCGCCGATCACCGCGGCCTTCGCGATGGCGCGCGGCTTCACATCCGCAGAGATGCCCGGGATCTTCGCTGCCTCGCGCTCGGCGAAGAAGACATGGCGCAGCGCCTTCGAGCGCTCGTCGGCGACCAGCGTCGTGAAGAGCGCACGCTCTGCCGCGAGCCCATCCGTGAAGGGCAAGGTGAACACGCCGCGTACGGCCTCGATCAGCGCCATGGCGTTGGGCATGTCGCCGGACTTCTTCGTGGTATCGGCGGCCAGCCCCTCGAAGGCGTCGCGGTCTTCCTGCGTCAGGGCCTCGGACTGCGCAGAGCTCCGGCGAGGCTCACCCTTGCCGGCAAGCTGTTCGGCCAGGGCAACGGCCGCGGAGACGAGATCATCGGGCGCGATTGCGTCGACCAGACCGAGCTGTGCGGCCTTCTCGGCGCTGATGGGCTCCCCACTCAGCATCATCGGAAAGGCTTTTGCAGCACCGATCAGGCGCGGCAGGCGCTGCGTGCCGCCGGCACCGGGGATGATACCGAGCCTGATCTCGGGCAGTCCGAGACGTGCCGCGGGCGTCGCGATGCGGGCGTGGCAGGCGAGCGCGACCTCGAGCCCGCCGCCCAGCGCGACGCCCTGGATCGCCGCGACAACCGGCTTGTCGCTCATCTCGATCGCGTGGAGCACGTCGGGCAGCAGCGGCGCGACCAATGGCTTGCCGAACTCGCTGATGTCGGCGCCTGCGATGAAGGCCTTGCCGGCGGCCGCCAGCACGATCGCATCGGTCGCGGGATCGGCCGCGGCCTTCGTCACCGCCTCCAGCAGCCCGGCCCGCAGGCCTGCGCTCAATGCATTGACCGGCGGGTTGTCGATCACCGCCACCGCGACCCTGCCGCGCTGCTCAAGCCGGACGAACGTCATAGGCGTCTTCCCTATCTCGCATCGTTCTGCAATGCAGAATGCAGAACCGCATTTGTGAACCTAGAAAGCGAGCGCTGGCAGTCTTGTCAAGGCACCCCTCGCAGCTGCTCTCACATGCCGATAGCCAGTTCTGCAATGCAGAACGACCAGCCGGCTTGACCCCTCCAGAAAGGGCATGCCATGGCTTCAGGACAGCCCATCATGCACGAAATCGGGCGGGGTGAAGACCCCTCGCCGCGCGACGACAAACGAGCCTGGTTTCACTGGCCCCCGACTGGAGAGCGATGACGATGACCGCGACCATCCTGACCGAAGCTGTGGCCCCGGGCGTAATGCAGATCACGATGAACCGTCCCGAGCGGAAGAATGCGCTCGACCGCGCGAGCTATCAGGGCCTGATCGACGCGATCAAGGCCGCCGACGCGGACGCCGATATCCGCGCCATCGTGCTGACCGGCGCGGGCGGCTGCTTCACCAGCGGCAACGACATCAAGGATTTCGCCGCGGCGACCGCCAGCGGCACCGGCGCCCGGATCGCGCTGGATTTCCTCGATGCGATCTCGACCGCAAAAAAGCCGATCGTCGCGGCGGTCGAAGGCTTTGCCGTCGGCATCGGCACCACCATGCTGCTGCATTGCGACCTCGCCTATGCCGCCAAGGGCGCGAGCTTCCGCCTGCCCTTCGTCACGCTGGGGCTGTGCCCGGAAGGAGGCTCCAGCTATCTCCTGCCGCTGATCGCCGGCACCAAGCGCGCCGCCGAGTTGCTGATGCTGGGCGAAGCCTTCGGCCCCGAGACCGCGCGCGAAGCCGGCCTCGTCAATGCCGTCCTGCCCGAGGGCGGCGCGCTCGCTTTCGCCATCGAGAAGGCCCGGGCGCTTGCAGCCCTACCGCCGGAATCGGTCGCGCTGACGAAGTCGCTGCTGAAGCGCGGCAACGCCGCCCAGATCGCCGAGACTATCACGACCGAAGGCAAGCTCTTTGGCGAGCGTCTGCTCTCCGACGAAGCGCGCGCCGCCTTCGCCGCCTTCCTGATGAAGCGCTGAGCGCGCGATGACGGCGAGCCCGACCGATTCCGACCTCGCCGACACCGGCAAGGAGGATCGTCACTTCGTGACGGCGCTGGCGCGCGGGCTCGAGGTTCTGGCCTGCTTTCGCAAGGGCGAGGAGGCGCTGGCCAATTCCGATATCGCCAGCCGCTGCGGGCTCGCCCGCTCGACCGTGTCGCGCCTGACCCACACCCTGACCACGCTCGGCTATCTCAGCCACTCCCAGCAGAGCGGCACCTATCGTCTCGGCATGGCGCTGATCGCGCTGGGCTCCACGGCGCTGGCCGGTCTCGATGTCCGCCAGATCGCCCGGCCGGGCATGCGCGACCTCGCCCGCTTCGCCAACGCCACGGTGGGGCTGGGCGTGCGCGATCGTTTGAGCATGCGCTATGTCGAATGCGCGCGCGGCGATGTGCCGATCGCGCTCAACATGGACACGGGCTCGCGCGTCGCGATCATCCGCAGTGCGATGGGCCGCGCCTACCTCGTGGCCTGCGACGAGACCGAGCGCCGCGCCATCCTCGACGAGGTCCGCTCTGCCGATGACGCCGCCTGGCCCAGGCTGCGCGATGGCGTCGAGCAGGCGATGGACGACTACCGGACATTTGGCTGCACCCGCTCTTTCGGCGACTGGGTGCCGACGGTCAGCGCCATCGCGGTCGCCTTTCACCCAGGCGGAGGACTGCCCGCAATGGCAATCAATTGCGGGGCGCCGAATGTCATCATCGATCGCGAATTCCTGATGGCCGAAGTGCGCCCGAGGTTGATCGCGCTCGCGGCCAGCCTAGAGGGAGTGATGGGGTCATGAGTGAGGGCGGGCTAGTCCGGGCCATCCAGCTCGCCGATGTCGAGGGTTTCCGAGCAGCGCTCGACGAGGTAGCTCGCGAGAGGCTCTATCTCCTTTTCGAGGAGGCGCCTTCGCTCGAGCGGATGACGGCTTTCGTCGAAGCCAACATCCGGTCCCGCAATCCGCAGTTCGTGGCCGTGGTCGACGGTACGATTGTCGGCTGGTGCGACGTGCTGCGCGAGACCGGCCGGCCCACGCGAACCCATTGTGGGTCCTTGGGCATCGGCCTGGTCGGACGCCATCGCGGCAGGGGTCTTGGGAAACTGTTGCTCCGCGAGGTCCTGGCAGCCGCAGTCTCGGTCGGGATCAAGCGCGTCGAGCTGACCGTACGGACCTCGAACCACAGCGCAATCGCGCTTTACCGTGCCTTCGGCTTTGTCGAGGAGGGGCTGCGCAGCAAGGCCTACCTCAGCGACGGCGTCTATGGCGACAGCCTCGCGATGGCGTATCTCGCCCCCGAGCTTCGCACGCAAACCGCATGAGCAGCCCATGACCTCTGCCGACCTGTCACTTGCCGGACTGCCACTTGAAGACCTGCCGCTATCCGGCATTCGCGTGCTCGACATCTCGCGCATCCTGGCGGGGCCCTGGTGCGGCCAGGTGCTCGCCGATCTCGGCGCCGACGTGATCAAGGTCGAGCATCCCGAGCGCGGCGACGACACCCGCGACTGGGGCATGCGCCTTGGCGAGCGCAACACCTGTTATTTCAACAGCGTCAACCGCAACAAGCGCGCCATCGGCGTCGATATCGGCACGCCCGAGGGGCTCGCCATCATCCGCGACCTTGCGGCCCGCAGCGACGTCCTGATCCAGAACTTCAAGGCCGGCGGCGCCGAGAAGCTCGGTCTCGGCTATGAGGCGCTGCGCGCGCTCAACCCCGGGCTGATCTACTGCTCCATCGCAGGCTACGGCTCCGACGGTCCAGAGGCGGCGCGGCCCGGCTACGACCTCGTCATCCAGGGCGAATCCGGACTGATGGGCATGAACGGCACGGACGACCAGCCGCCGCTGAAGTTCGGCGTCGCCATCGTCGATCTCTTCACCGGCCACTATGCCGCGCAGGCCGTGCTGGCGGCGCTCGTCCAGCGTGGCCGCACCGGCACGGGCCGACATATCGAACTGGCCCTGTTCGATGCCGGCGTCTCAGCCACCTCCTATTACGGGCTGGAGGCGCTGGCGCTGGGCGACAATCCGCCGCGCTGGGGCAACTCCCACCCTTCCATCGTGCCCTATGGCGTCTTCGAGTCGGCCGATGGCCCGCTCGTCATCACGGTCGGCAACAATGCGCAGTTCGAGCGTTTTTGCATCGAGGTCATCGCGCGCGCCGATCTCGCCCGCGATCCGCGCTTCGCCACCAACCTGCTGCGCACACGCAACAGGCCGGAGCTGATCGCGATCATCGACGCCGAGCTCAAGCAGCGGCCGCGCGCGGAACTGCTGCGGACACTCCGGGCCAACGGCATTCCCTGCGGCGAGGTGCTTGGGCTGAACGAGGCGCTGCTGTCGGAGCGGGCCGAGCAGGCCGGCATGGTCTCGCACGCGCCCGACGATGCAGGTCGCCCCGCCGTGCTCAGCCCGCCCTACCGGATCGACGGTGAGCGCCTCCCGCTGCGCCATCGTCCGCCGGGCCTGGGACAGGACACCGACGCTGTGCTGGGCGAAGTCGGACTTGATGCCGGCCGCATCGCCATGCTGAGGCAGAGCGGCGTCATTGCCTGAGGGGCGCGGGAAGACCCCTCTCTTCGGGAGAGGGGCTTCGTCGAGGTTCCGCAGGCTCAGGCCACCGCCATCCGCCTCGCCTTGAGCTTCTGCATCGTCCAGCTGAACACCGGCCAGAGCAGCGCGGCGAAAGTCATCGCCGCCAGGATGCTGGAGACCGTCCGGCTGAAGAAGGGCAGGATCGAGCCGTCCGACTTGATCAGCGATGTGACGAAGCTCTGCTCGACCATCGTGCCCATGACGATACCCAGCACCATGGCGGCGACCGGATAGCCGTTCTTCTCCATGACGTAGCCGACGATGCCGAAGGCCGCGACGCAGTAGACGGCAAAGAGGTTGTTGCCGGCCGTAGCGAAGGCGCCGACCGAGCAGAAGATCATGATGATCGGCATCACGGCCGAGCGCGGCGCGCCGACGATGAAGCTCGCACCCCGGATCATCATGATGCCCAGCGGGATCATGATGATGTTGCCCAGCAGGAAGATGATGTAGAACGCATACATGCTCGACGCCTGTTCGCTGAACAGCGACGGTCCGGGGTTGAGCCCCTTCATGTAGAGCACGCCGATGGCGATCGCGGTGATCGTGTCGCCGGGAATGCCGAAGAGCAGCGCCGGCACCCAGCCCGATGCGAGGCTGGCATTGTTGCTCGCGCCCGCCTCGATAAGCCCCTCGGGATGGCCGGTCCCGAACTTCTCCGGCGTCTTCGAGAAGCGCTTGGACATGGCGTAGCTGACCCAGGCCGCCATGTCGGCACCGGCGCCCGGCAGGACGCCGATGATGATGCCGACGATGTTGCCCCGGGCCTGCTGGACCGGATACTTCTTGGTCAGCGCGATCTGCCCCTTGAGGATACTGCCCAACCTCCGATGCGCGAGTTTCGGCGGCTCGCGCTCGCTGAGGGCGCGCATGACCTCGGACAGCGCAAACACGCCGACCAGCGCCGGAATCACTTCGATGCCGCCGAGAAGGTCCGTGAAGCCCAGCGTGAAGCGAGGCACGCCGCCGGGGTTGTCGATGCCGATGCAGGCGATCAGGAGCCCCAGCAGCATCGACGCGATCGCCTTGATCGGCGACGAGCGTGCCACCAGCGTGGCGCACATCAGGCCGAGCATGGCGAGCCAGAAATTCTCATAGGTCGAGAAGCTCAGGGCGAATTCGGCCAGCACCGGCGCGATGATCATCAGGGAGAGCGTGCCGGCGATGCCGCCAAGAGCGGAGAACCAGAGGCAGATGCCCAATGCGGTTTCCGCCTCGCCCTTGCGCGTCATCGCATAGGCGTCGTCGGTATAGGCGGCGGACGCCGGCGTGCCGGGAATGCGCAGCAGGCAACCCGGGATGTCGCCCGAGAAGATCGCCATGGCAGACGCCGTGATAATCGTGGCGATGGCGGCGATCGGCGAGAGATAGAAGGTGACGGGCACGAGCAGCGCTGTCGCCATCGTGGCCGAAAGTCCGGGCAACGACCCCACCATCAGCCCGTAGACGGCGGAGGCCAGGATCGCAATCAGCACATCGGGTGCGAAAACGAGGCCGAAGGCATCGATCAGCGTGTTCATCGGCTCACCACGGGAACGGCAGCAGACCGCCAGGCAGCGGCACGCGCAAAAGCTTGAGGAAGATCATGTTGATGACGAAAGGGCCGATCAGGGCCAGCGGGACGGCCAGCTTGGCCTTTGCACCAAAGGCGAATGAGGCGATCAGAACCATGATCGCGGTCGTTGGCAGGAAGCCGAGCGGCTCCGAGGCCAGCGCGTAGAAGCACAGAAGCAATGGCGGCAGCACCGCCAGCCAGGCTTTCCAGGCCGGCACCGGCTCGAGATATTCAGGCGCCGTATGCTTGGCGACGTCGGCCTCCGCGACCTCCTCGAAATGACGCCCGACGCCCAGCGCGATCAGGACCCCGCAGATGACCAGCCCGGCGCCGACCACCATCGGGAAGGCAGCGGGGCCAACCTGCTGCCCAGGTACGGGCGGAAGCTTGGAGCCGTAGTAGAAGGAGGCGGAACCGAGCGCTGCGATAAGCGTGCCGGTGAAGCGATCGGGTAGTTGCATAGAGACGACCCTGTCCCAGGAGGAAATTCGGGCGGCTGCGCAGCCCGGAGTCGAGAACGCCGGGGCACTTGCGCAAGCGCCCCGGCGTCGGAAGTCTGGGGGAATCAGGCCTTGGCCAGGCCCGCGGCTTTCATCGCGACCGCCATCGAGGCGTCACTATCGGCCATGAACTTCGCGTATCCGGGACCGTCGGCGAATTTCATGCCGAAGCCGCGAGCGTTCATGAAGTCCTGATATTCCTTGGAATCGAAGGCCTTCTTCAGCGAAGCCGTGACCTTGGCCTGGATATCGGCCGGCAAACCCTTGGGCCCGCCGATGCCACGCCAGGCGCCGACCGAGTAGTTGATCCCCAAGGTCTCGTTGAGGGTCGGCACGTCCTTGAACTGCGGATTGCGCTCGGTCGCCATGATCGCCAGCGACTTCGCCTTGCCGGCATCGATCATCGCGCGGGCCTCGGGCACCGAGCAGGTCACGAGGTCGACGCCGCCTGCCGCCAGATCCTGCATGCCGGGCGCTGCGCCGTTCGACGGCACCCAGGCGACATGATCCGGCTTCAAGCCCATCGCCATCAGCCAGCCGATCAGGCCCAGATGCCAGATCCCGCCCTGCCCGGTTCCCGACGCCTTCAGCTTGCCAGCGGGGGCAGCCTTGATCGCCTCGGCCAACCCCTTGATATCCTTGTAGGGACCAGCTGTGCTGACCTGCACGCCCGGAGGGTCCTCGTTCATCAGGCCAAGGGCGGTGTAGTCGGTAGATTTAAGCTGGGTCAGGCCCTGATGATGCATCATGGCGATCTCGACCGTAATGATGCCGATATTGTAGCCATCGGGCGCAGCCGCCGCGATGGCGGCATGACCGACCACGCCCGAACCGCCGGTGCGGTTGACCACGTTCACAGGCTGGCCGAGGTCGCGTTCGAGCAATTGCGCGACGATGCGGGCAGTCGCATCGGTTCCGCCGCCCGCACCCCATGGGCAGGTCAGCGTAATCGGCCGCGAGGGCCAGCTTGCCTGTCCGATGGCGGGGCTGGCGATGAGGCCTGCGCCGGCCGCTGCCGCCGCGCCCTTGATGATCGTGCGTCTGCTGATGTCGCTCATGCTCGTTCCCTGTCCCTAATCGATTTAGTTCTCGAGCACTCCTCGTTTCGAGACGGGGCGCTCTTTTGCATACAAGACTATCAGAACCGATTGTCTCTCCGGAGACAACTGGTCTTTGAAAGGATTTTCTAGAGTGCGCAGATGATCGGCAGCGCGGACCTGCCGACCTTGTCCACCACCGCGCCGGTGCTGAGCTCGCCCCCCGCAGGTGCTGCCCCCAGAGTGAGGCCAGCCTTCGTCGCAAAGGCCCGCAGCGCGGCAGCATCGGCCACGGCATAGGCGCGCTGCGGCGCGACCCCGGCGATCAGGATCTTGTCGGAGGGATTGCCGGTGACGAGGCCAGCCAGCCTGCCCTGCCGGTCGAAGACGGCACTGCCCGCCTGGCCCGGCTGCAGCGGCGCGAACACGGCCGGCCCGCCCGTGGCGCGCACGGCCTGGCCGGGCAGTGCCATCGGGACCCGCTTGCCGCCATCATCGCCAAACGCGATCAGGACCAGGCTTTCCCGCTCGCCGAGACCGTCGCCGCGAAGCGTCGAGACGGGGGCGATGCCACCCTCGATATCCAGCAGCGCGAGCCCGCTGGCATCGTCTTTGAGACGAAGGCGCGCAGGACGCCCTCCGGCCCGGAGCGAGCGACAGGCATCGAGCGCCGATACCGCTGTCAACGCGACCGTGTCCGACAAGGTGAGCGCGACGCCATAGCGCTCGGCCGGCCGCGCGGGGGACGGCACCCCGCCCGGCAGCGCTATCGGCACCGTCGCCACGATCCGGGGCTGGTCGGATGGCAGCGCCCCGCTCGGGAAAGGCTCGAAACTGCTGGCGATAGCGATGACCAGCCTGTCGATGCTGGGCGCCAGCGCCTTGTCGTAGCCGATCGAGAAACCGCGCAGGCCCTGCGGCCCGGACGCCAGCCGGCGGTAGAACTTGCCCGTCGGGGTTTCGCCCGTGACCACGAAGAAATCCGGCCGCAGCAGCTTGTAGGTGATCTTTCGGCCCGGCGCGTTCGGGTTGACCGTGATCGCCCGCTCATAGGTCGCAGTGAGGTCGTCCCCCGGCGGGCTCGCACTGGCGTCGAGTGTGACCTTCCCGTCGGCGCTCTGCCAGCGACTGCCGCCGGCCGGCGTGGTTTCGCGCCGGGGCAACACGCGTTCGGGGATGCCGATGCGCACCCCGGTGCGTGCATCGTCGATCACCCGGAATCCGGTGATGTCCCGCGCAGCCTTCGCCGCCTGCGACAGCGCCTCGCGCTCCGCCGGGGCGAGCAATCCATCGGGCACGCCCCGCCCGCCCTTGAGGGCATTGATCGCGCGGAAGGTCAGTGGCCCGTAGGTGCCGCTTGCAGCGCCGTTGAAATGGCCGGTCCAGATCAGGTCGCCCTGGATCGCCTTGCGTTCGGCCTCGGGCATCGCCTCGAAGCGCATCTGCGCGGCAGCGAGTTGCGGATTTGGTGCGGGAGCCTGCGCCACCGCCAGCCCGCATGTCAGCATCAGGGTCGGGGCGACCAGCAGCACGCGCCACATCGCAGCGCGGCGCCTTGAACGGCCCGTGGTCGCATCCGCCATCATTCGTCTCCAGCCCTGGCGCAACGGTGCCGCATTGAGCGACAGATTGCGGCGTCCCGCAACCGCGATGGCGCCCTGCCGCCACCTTTCGCATTGCGCCCGCAGGCACTGATGCTAGCTTGCCGGCAGGCTCCAGCCCTGCCGCTTCGCCCGCGCGACAGGTTACGGGACTGCCGGACCAGATCGACTTCAAGGAGCCCGCCTATGACCTTGCTCGCCCGCGTCGCGCTGCTGCTGGGTCTGGCGCTCGCAGCCTCCCCGGCTTTGGCCCAGAAGGCCTATGTCAGGAACGACCTCGCTGCGGATGGCCTGCGCCTCGAGGAGCGGCTCAAGCGCGAGGTATCCGTCGGCGGGCGCACCGCGGCATCCGCCCTGCGCGACGGCGAGGCGGCGATGGCGCGCGGCGATGCCCGTGGCGCCCTGCCGCTCGCGCTGGTCGCCGCGACCGCCGAGCCCGCAAACGCCGCTGGCTGGCGCCTGATGGCGCGTGCGTCCAACGCCATCGAGCCCCGCGATTACCGCGAGCGCTGGGAGCTGCGCGAGCGTGCGATCACGGCGGGATACCTTGCCTACCAGCGTTCCGCGAACCGCACCGACGAGGCCGGCTCGCTGGGCGTACTGGCGCGCACCTTCGAGAAAAACGAACTCTGGCGCCCGGCGCTGACGACCTATCGGCTGAGCCTCGACATCGTCGACAACACCTCGCTGCGCACGGCCTATGAGGCGTTGCGCAATCAGCGCGGCTTCCGGCTGATCTCCAACAAGGTCGACTCCGACGCCGCAAGCCCGCGCGCCTGCTTCGAATTCTCCGAGCCGCTGGCACGCGGCCGGGTCGATTTTGCGCCTTATGTCGCGATCTCCAACGCGAGCGCTGCGCGTGGATCCGGTGATTTCGCCGTCAGCGCCGAGGACCGTCAGATCTGCGTCGACGGCCTGCGTCATGGCGAGCGTTACGCCATCGTCATCCGCCAGGGCCTGCCCTCTGCTATCCCCGACGAGATCCTGCAGAAGGCGGCGGACTACGAGATCTATGTCCGCGACCGCACACCGTCCGTGCGCTTCACCGGCAAGAACTATGTGCTGCCGCGCACCGGCCAGCAGGGCATTCCGGTCGTCTCGGTCAATGCCGAGAAGCTTGGCCTCGAGGTCATGCGCATCGGCGACCGCAACCTGATCAACTCCGTGCATTCGGAGGATTTCCTGGGTCAGCTCGGCTCCTACCAGGCTCGCCAGATCGCCTCCGACAAGGGCCAGACCGTCTGGACGGGCACGATGGACGTGAAGTCCGAGCTCAACAAGGACGTGGTCACCGCCTTTCCGGTGATCGAGGCGGTCGGCGCGCTGCAACCCGGCGTCTATGTGATGTTCGCCAAGCCGGCGACCGGCCGGGCACCGCGCGCGCAAAGCGATGATGGCGATTATGATTCCGAGACATCGGCAACGCAGTGGTTCGTCGTCTCCGATCTCGGGCTGACCTCCTTTTCCGGCCCTGACGGCGTACATGTGCTGGTGCGCTCGCTCGCCAATGCCGCCCCCGTCGCCAATGCCGAGCTCAGGCTCGTCGCCCGCAACAACGAGGTGCTGGGCACGGTCCGCTCCGACGGCAACGGCTATGCCCGCTTCGATGCCGGCCTCGGCAAGGGCTCCGGCGGCAACTCACCCGGGCTGGTGACGGCCCTGCTCGGCGAGGATTACGGCTTCCTCGACCTCAAGCAGACCGCCTTCGATCTCTCCGACCGCGGCGTCAAGGGTCGCGTCGCGCCCAGCGGCCTCGACGCCTTTCTCTACACCGAGCGCGGGGTCTACCGTTCCGGCGAGACCGTCTACCTGACGGGCCTGCTGCGCGATGCCAAGGGCGCTGCCGTCACCGGCCTGCCGCTGACGATCGTGGTCAAGCGTCCCGACGGCGTCGAGTATCGCCGCCGGCAGGTCGAGGATCAGGGCGCGGGCGGTCGCGCTCACGCGATCCCGCTGATCTCCGGCGCCGCGACAGGCACCTGGCGGGTCCAGGCCTATGCCGACCCCAAGGGCCTGGCGATCGGCGAGGTCAGCTTCCTGGTCGAGGACTATGTCCCTGAAAAGCTCGAACTGACGCTCGCGCCCAAGGCGCCGCTGCTGCAGGCCGGCGAGCCCGCCGAGATCAACGTCAACGCCCGCTACCTCTATGGCGCGCCCGGCTCGGAGCTCGATGTCACGGGCTCGATGACGGTGCGCGCGGCCGGCCAATCGGCCATTCCCGGTTTTGCAGGCTATCAGGTCGGGTTGACCGACGAGGAGTTCCAGCCTGTCCAGAGCGATTTCGAGGAAAGCGCCAAGACCGATGCAGGAGGCAAGGTCACCGTCTCCAATCCGGTCACCCAGCCCGAGACCAACCGCCCTCTGGAGGCCGAATTCACCATCCGAGTCGGTGAGCCCGGCGGACGCGCCATCGCGCGCTCGCTGACGCTGCCGATCGTGCCCAAGGGCGCGGCCATCGGCGTTAAGCCGCTCTTCAAGGACGGCGAGATCGGCAACGGCCAGACGGCGACCTTCGAGGTCATCATGGCCAATGGCGATGGCCGCCGCCTGGCGCGGCCGGGCGTGAAATGGACGCTCTCGAAGGTCACGCGCAACTATCAGTGGTTCTTCCACGATGGGCGCTGGAACTATGAGGGCGTGAAGCAGACCCGCCGCATCTCCGATGGCGAGGTCGCGGTCAGCGCCACCGCTCCGGCCCAGATCACCTCGGCCGTGCAATGGGGGAACTACCGGCTCGACGTTGCGGCCGACGGCCCCGATTCCACCGAGACCTCGGTCTCCTTCAGCGTCGGCTACGAGGCCGACAAGACCGCCGACACCCCCGACGTGCTCGACATGGCGCTCGACAAGGCCGCCTATGGCAATGGCGAGACCATGCAGGTGCGCCTCTCGCCGCGCTTTGCCGGCAAGGCCACGCTGGCCGTGATCAGCGACAAGGTCAACGAGATCAGGACGATCGACATCGCCGCGGGCGGCGCCACCGCCAGCATCCCGGTCAAGGCCGAATGGGGCGCCAGCGCCTATCTCGTCGTGCTCGCCCATCGCCCGATGGATACCGCCGCCCAGCGCCTGCCGGGCCGCGCCATCGGCCTGTCCTGGTTTGCAATCGGCAAGGACAGCCGCACGCTGGCGCTCGATCTCGGCGCCCCGCAACTGGTGCGTCCGCTCTCGAAGCTGACGTTGCCGGTCAAGGTCACAGGCGCGAAGGCCGGCGAAGATGCCTTCGTCACGGTCGCCGCCGTCGATATCGGCATCCTCAACCTGACCCGTTTCGAAAGCCCCGACCCGAGCAGCTTCTTCTTCGGCCAGCGCCAGATCGGGCATGAACTGCGCGATCTCTACGGTTACCTGATCGACGGCATGCAGGGCACGCGCGGCGCGATCCGCAATGGCGGCGACGGCGCAGCCCCGATGCAGGGCGAGAAGCCGACGCAGGAACCGCTCGCGCGCTATTCCGGCGTGGTCAAGGTCGGCGCTGATGGCACCGCCAGGGTCGAGTTCGACCTGCCCGCCTTCAACGGCTCGGTCCGCGTCATGGGCGTGGCGTGGTCTGCGAGTGCGACGGGGCAGGCCAGCGCCGACGTCATCATCCGCGACCAGATCGTGGCTCAGGCGACGCTGCCGCGCTTCCTGGCCATTGGCGACCAGTCGCGCTTCCATCTCGCCATCGACAATGTCGAGGGCCCGGCCGGCTCCTATGTCGTCGATCTCGACGTGCGCGGCCCCGTGCTCGTCGCAGCCGATGCGACCCGTCGCACGATCCAGCTGGCAGCAGGCGCCAAGAGCCAGATGACGATACCGGTCACGGCGGCAGGCCTCGGTCGCGCCGAGTTCGATGTCCGGATCACCGGCCCCGGCGGCATCGGCACGGTCCAGAACCTCGCCGTGCGCGTGCAACCCTCCGCCAACACGATCGCGCGCCGCATCGTGCGGCCGATCCCCGGCAATGGTGGCTCGATCACCGTCTCGGCCGATCTCCTGGCCGATCTCGTGCCGAACTCCGGCCAGGTCTCGGTTTCGGTCTCGCCGCTGGCCTCGCTCGATGTGCCTGGCCTGCTCAAGGCGCTCGACCGCTACCCCTATGGCTGCACCGAGCAGACGGTGAGCCGCGCGCTGCCGCTGCTCTCGGTCAACAAGCTCGCCTCGATGGAAAACCTTGCACTCGACGCCAATGCCGACGAGCGCGTCAACGGCGCCATCGAGCGCGTGCTCGCCCGCCAGGGCGGCAATGGCTCCTTCGGGCTCTGGAGCGTCGGCGGCGAGGATCTCTGGCTGGACGCCTTTGTGGCGGACTTCCTGACCCGTGCCCGCGAGCGCCAGTTCGCGGTGCCGCAGATCGCCTTCAACCTGGCCTTGGACCGCCTGCGCAACCAGGTCGTCAACACCAGCGAGATCAACAAGGAGGAGGCCTCGGGCATCGCGTACGCACTCTATGTGCTCGCCCGCAACGGCCGGCCCGTGATGGGCGATCTGCGCTATCTCGCCGACAACAAGCTGACGGATTTCGCAGCACCGCTGGCGCGTGGGCAGATCGGCGCGGCGCTCTCGCTGCTGGGCGATCGCGGCCGTGGCCGTGCCGCCTTCTCGAGCGCTCTGGCGAGCCTGCAGGAGACCCGCGACGACGGGTTGTCTCGGCCCGATTACGGCACACGCCTGCGCGACGGCGCCGGCGTGCTCGCGCTGATCGCCGAGGCCAATGGCGAGCGAGCCGACATCACGCGCGCCGCTGCGATCGTCGATTCCGCCCGCAATACGTCGCGCTACACCTCGACGCAGGAGCAGATGTGGATGGTCGTGGCCGCCCAGGCGCTGGCGAAAGATGCCGAGGGCATGTCGCTCGTCGTCGACGGCGCCGAACGCAAGGGCCCGCTGTACCGGACGATCTCCGCCGAGGCGCTCGAAGCGCAGCCGCTGACCGTCGCCAATCCAGGCGCAGCAACCGCGCAGGCGGTGATCACCGTGGCCGGCATCCCGACCACGCCGGAGCCCGCGCTCAACCAGGGCTTTGGCCTTGAGCGGGTGATCTACACGATGAAGGGCGAGCGGGCCGATCCGGCGCGCCTGCGCCAGAACGAGCGCTATGTCGTGGCCCTGACCGTCAGCGACCCCGGCAGCCGCTATGGCCGCCTGCTTCTGGTCGATCCCGTTCCGGCGGGGCTCGAGATCGAGAACGCCAACCTGACCGAAGGCGCCTCGGTCGCCGGCCTCGACTGGCTCAAGCAGGAGGTTTACCCGGTCCACACGGAGTCCCGCGACGATCGCTATGTCGCGGCCTTCGAGCGCACCGGCGGCAGCACGCAGAAGCCCGTCTTCACCGTGGCCTATATCGCGCGCGCGGTCTCGCCCGGGCGCTATGTCTCGCCTGCGGCCGTGATCGAGGACATGTACCGCCCCGACCGCTTCGGACGCACAGGCTTCGGCACGGTCGATATCGCGTCGGCCAGGTAGACGGTCGTGAGCGGTCACAGGCCCTCACCCGTCATTGCGAGCGCAGCCAAGCCATCCAGGGGCGGCCGCGCGGCACGCTGGATTGCTTCGTCGCTAGTGCTCCTCGCAACGACGGGCGGCGCAGCGCTTGCCTACTACGCCATCACCATGCCGCCACTCGACCTCGCCGCAGCCGCAGACCGCTCCACCGTGGTGCTCGATCGCGAGGGCAAGCTGCTGCGGCCCTTCCTGACCCGGGACGGTCGCTGGAAGCTGCCGGTGACATCGGACGATGTCGATCCGCGCTATCTCGCCATGCTGAAGGCCTTTGAGGACAAGCGCTTCGACAGCCATCGGGGCGTCGACCCGCTGGGCCTCGCACGCGCAGCCGCCCAGATGCTGGCAAGCGGTCGTGTCGTTTCGGGCGGCTCGACGCTGACCATGCAGGTCGCGCGCCTGCTCGAACCGCGCGAGGACCGCAGCCTGGCGGCAAAGCTGCGCCAGATGATCCGCGCCATCGAGCTCGAACGGCGCTTCGACAAGAGGCGCATCCTCGACCTCTACCTGACGCTGGCGCCCTTCGGCGGCAATCTGGAGGGTGTGCGCGCCGCGAGCTTTGCCTATTTCGGCAAGGAACCCAAGCGCCTCTCCACCGCCGAGGCGGCGCTGCTGGTCGCCCTGCCGCAATCGCCCGAGACACGCCGGCCGGACCGTTTTGAGGCGGCTGCGATCAAGGGGCGCGAGCGCGTGCTGGCGCGCGCCGAGGCTATGGGGCTGGCCACAGCGTCAGAGGTCGAGGCCGCCCGGGCCGAGCCGGTGCCGACCTCGCGAAAACTTTTCCCCAATCTCAGCCCCCATGTCGCCGAGCAGGTCGTGGCCGAGGCTCCGGGCGAGCCCGTCCAGCGCCTCAGCATCGATGCGCGCCTGCAGGCGAACCTCGAGGGGTTGGCCCGCGAACGCAGCCTCGGGCTGGCCACCCAGGTCTCGATCGCCATTCTCGCCGTCGACAACGAGACTGGCGAAATCCGCGCCTCGGTCGGCGGCGTCGACTACTTTGCCGCAGAGCGGGCCGGCAGCCTCGACCTGACGCGGGCGCTGCGCTCGCCGGGGTCGGCGCTGAAGCCCTTCATCTACGCGCTCGCCTTCGACAACGGCATCGCCCATCCCGAGACCATGCTGGAGGACCGCCCGGCCCGCTACGGCGTCTATGTCCCGGAAAACTTCGACATGACGTTCCAGGGCATGGTCAGCGCGCGCAAGGCGCTGCAGCTTTCGCTGAACGTGCCGGCGGTGGAACTGCTGGCGGCCTTGGGTCCGCAGCGCTTCCTGTCGCGGCTGCGTGACAGCGGCGTCGGCATCGCCATGCCCAAGGAGGGCGGCGCACCAGGCCTGGCGGTCGGGCTCGGCGGGCTCGGCATCACCTTGCAGGACCTGACGCGGCTCTATGTCGCCCTGGCGCGCGGTGGCGAGGTGCTGCCCCTGCGGGTCCGCAACAGCCAATGTATTCTCGCCGTCATCCCGGGCGACCGTAGGGAGACCCGGGATCCATGCCGGAACGGTTCAGGAATGGATCCCGGGTCTGCGCTTCGCTTCGCCCTGGAGGAGGACGCAGAACTCTACAAAGTTGCCGGCAGCACTCGCCTCGTCGATCCCGTCGCCGCCTGGTATGTCGCCGACACGCTGCTCGGGGCGCCGGCCCCGCTGAACGCCCTGCCCGGCCGCATCGCCTACAAGACCGGCACGTCCTACGGCTATCGCGATGCCTGGGCCGTCGGCTTCGACCGCAAGCACACCATAGGCGTCTGGGTGGGCCGTGCGGATAACGGGGCGACGCCCGGGCTTGTCGGGCGCCTCGTCGCGGCCCCGATCCTGTTCGACGCGTTTGCACGGCTGGGCATCGATCCGCATCCCTTCGTCCAGCCGCCGGACGCCATCGTCGCCAGTTCCGGACATCTTCCGCCGCCCTTGCGCCATCTGCGCCAGGACGTCCCCAAGACGGTGCTGGCGATGACGACGCCGACTCTCAAGCTCGCCTTTCCCCCTGAGGGCGCCAGGATCGACCTCGCGACATCGGCCAGCGATGGCACCGGGCAGCTCAACCTGAAGGTCGCAGGGGGCGCGCCGCCCTATACCTGGCTGGTCGACGGCACACCGGTGCTAGCGCCGACGCGGCGCCGCGAGGCCGCCTGGCAGCCTTTGGGCAAGGGATTCATGCGGATCTCGGTGATCGACGGCACCGGCGCCAGCGAGAGTGTCTCGGTGCGGCTGCAGTAGAGCGCGCGAAACAGAAATCATCACGCTCTCAGAGCGAATGAACCGGAGCGCCTGTCCATGTCATCACGGTCGGGGCTCGCCCCGCCCGGCCATGCTGTCCCACGCCAGGCGCTACGATGAAGCTTTGCATGCCCGCCACCGGGGCGAGCATGCCTGATCGTGCGGCGAGAGCGCCCTACTCCGCCGGCTGCGGATGGCCTGCGTGGTCAGGCGCGGCCTCGGCATGGCCGCTGCGCGATGCATGCGTCTTGCTGGCCAGGTAGGAATAGGCCACCGGCACCACATAGAGCGTCAGCAGCGTGCCGAAGCTCATGCCGCCGACGATTACCCAGCCGATCTGCGAGCGGCTTTCGGCACCGGCCCCCGATGCGAGCGCCAGCGGCACCGCGCCGAGCACCATGGCGCCCGTCGTCATCAGGATCGGCCGCAGGCGCAGTTCCGCCGCCTCGACCAGCGCGTCCAGCATGTCCTTGCCCTCTTCACGAAGCTGGTTCGTGAATTCCAGGATCAGGATGCCGTGCTTGGTGATGAGCCCGACGAGCGTGATCAGGCCGATCTGGCTGTACACGTTCATCGTGCCGCCTGTGTAGTACAGGGCAGCCAGCGCTCCGGTCAGCGAGAGCGGCACCGAAACCATGATCACGACAGGGTCGATGAAGCTTTCGAACTGCGCCGCCAGCACGAGATAGATGAAGCCCAGCGCGAGCAGGAACACGATCATGATGCTCGAGCCCGACTGCTTGAACTCGCGGCTCTGGCCGGAATAGTCGATCTGCACCGAGGACGGCAGCACCTTTTCCGCTGCCTGCTCCAGCACCTTCAGCGCGTCGCCGAGCGAGTAGCCCGGGGCCGGGATTGCCGTGATCGTGGCCGAGCGCAGCTGGTTGAAGCGGATCAGCTCCTTGGGCGCCACGTTCTCCTCGACCGTGACGAGGCTGGACAACTGCACGACTTCGCCGTTGCGGCCCATCAGGTAGATGGATTGCAGCGCGCTGGGCGTGCTCCTGTCCTTGCCGGCGACCTGAAGCACGACGTCATACTGCTCGCCGTTCATGTTGAAGCGGGTGACCTGCCGGCCGCCGAGCAGCGTTTCCATCGTGCGGCCGATGACATCTACGCCGACCCCGAGATCGGCCGCGCGCTGGCGGTCGATCGAGACCCTGATCTGCGGCTTGTCCAGGATCAGGTTGGAGTCGAGATTGTTCAGGACCGGCGAGTTCGAGGCCTCGGCAATGACCTGGTCGACATAGGTCTTGATCTGCGTATAGGGCTCCGACGAGCGGATAACGAACTCGACGGGCTTGTTGTTGTTGCCGCCCGTACTGCCCAGGGATGGCGGATTGGTGGCGAACAGGCGGATGCCCGGGATCTGGGCAAGCTCCTTGTTGATCTCGGCCACGAGGTCCTGCTGCTTGCGCTGGCGCTGCTCCCACGGCTTGAGCCTGGCGAAAGCGGTCGCGCGCGTGACATCGGGGAAGCCGACGATCACGAGATAGGTTTCGACCTCCTGGATATTCTTGAAGTAGTCCTCCACGCGCCGCGCATAATCGGCGGTGAAGCTCATTGTCGAACCTTCCGGCGCCACGCCGTTCGCACTGATCGTGCCGCGGTCCTCGACCGGAGCGAGTTCGGCGCGCAGGTTCTTGAAGTAATAATAGCTGCCGCCGGCGACGCAGATCGCCAGAAGCACGATCACCGGCCGGACCGCCAGCGCGCCTCGCAGCGAACGCTTGTAACCGTTCGACATGGCCTGGAAGCCGCGCTCCAGCACATTGTAGAGCCAGCTGTGCGAATCGTGATGACGCAGGAGTTTCGCGCACATCATCGGCGTCAGGGTCAGGGCGACGAAGCCCGAGACGAGCACCGCGCCTGCCAGCGTCAACGCGAACTCGATGAAGAGCTTGCCGGTGCGCCCGGTCGAGAACGCCATCGGCGCATAGACCGCGACCAGCGTCAGCGTCATCGCGATGACCGCGAAGGCGATCTCGTTGATACCGCGGATAGCCGCCTTGTTGGGCTCCATCCCGTCTTCGATATGACGGTGCACGTTTTCGAGCACGACGATCGCATCGTCGACGACGAGCCCGATCGCGAGCACCATCGAGAGCAGTGTCAGCGTGTTGACGGTAAAGCCCAGCGCATACATCAGCGCAAACGAGCCGATCAGCGACACCGGGATGGTGACGAGCGGGATCAGCGTCGCGCGCAGCGAGCGCAGGAAGATGAAGATGATCAGCACGACGAGCGCGACCGCCTCGACGATCGTGCTGTAGACCGCCTTGATCGAGCGATCGATGAAGATCGAGGTGTCGTAGGAGGTCGCGATCGACATGCCGTCAGGCAGGTCCTCGGTGATGCTCGGCAGCGCCGCGACGATGCCCGCCGAAACGTCGAGCGGATTGGCCGTGGCCTGCTTGACGATGCCGATGGTGACCGAGGGCGTGCCCTTGAACCAGGCTGCGTTGCGCTCCTCGCGAGCACCGAGCTCGACCTTGGCGAGATCGCGCAGGCGCACCTGGAAGCCGGCGACGTCCTTGACGACGATCCGCTCGAACTGCTCGGGCGTGGTCAGGCTGGTCTGCGAGAGCACCGTGAATTCGCGATCGCTGCTCTCGATGCGGCCCGACGGGATCTCGACGTTCTGTGCCGAAAGCGCGGATTCGATCTGCTGGACCGTGACATTATACGCAGCCATACGGGCCCGATCGAGCCAGATGCGCATGGCGTATTGGCGCTGGCCGAGAATCCGGACCTCGGCCACGCCGGTGACGTTCTGGACACGGTCGGCGATGAAGCGGTCGGCGAAGTCCGTCAGCTCGAGCGGGCTGTGCCGCGAACTCGTCAGCGACAGGTACATCACCGGCTGCGCATCGGCCTCGACCTTGGCGATGATCGGCTCGTCGATCTCGGTCGGCATGCGGCCACGCACGCGGCTGACGCGGTCGCGCACATCGGAGGCGGCGACGTCGGGATTGACGCTCGGCCGGAAGCGCACGGAGATGAAGCTGCGCTCCTGGCGGCTGGTCGAGGAGATGATCTCGATGCCTTCGATGCCGGCGATCGAGTTTTCCAGGATCTGCGTGACCTGGGTCTCGATGATCTCGGCGCTGGCGCCACGATAGTCGGTGCGGACCGAGACGATCGGCTCGTCGATATTGGGGTATTCGCGCACCGTCAGCCGGTCATAGGAGACGATGCCGATGAGCATGACGAGCAGGCTGAGCACCGTCGAGAGGACGGGCCGCCGGACGAAGAGTTCGAACAGGCTCATTGCAGCGTGACCGGCAGCGCGCTGGTCTGGACCGCGGCGCGCTTGTTCTTGATCGCGATCGCGGAACCGTCGCGCAGCCGCATCTGGCCGCCCGTGATGATCTGCATGTCGGCCGTCAGGCCCTTGGCGATCTCGACCTTGCCGGGAAGGCGCTTGCCGAGCTCGACCCGGACGCGCTTGGCCTTACCGTCCTCGACGACATAGACGATCTTGCCGTCGCCATCGGGCACGATCGCCATTTCGGGAACCACCAGCGCGCCCTCGCGCTGGGCCACGGTGATGGCGATGCGCGAGAACAGGCCGGGCTTCAAGGTCAGGTCGGCGTTGGGGATCATGGCGCGCAGCTTGATCGCGCGACCATTGATGTCGACGACGGGATCGATCGCGAAGATCTTGCCGGCGAAGCTGCCGTTGGGCACGGCGTCGACCTTGAGCTGGATGGTCTGGCCGACCTTGACGCTGCTCAGGAACATCTCGGGGACGCGGAAATCGACCTTGATCGGGTCGACGCTGGTCAGTGTGATGAGGGGCTTGCCGACGGAGACATAGTCGCCGAAGCCGACCGCGCGAAGGCCGACGACGCCGGTGAACGGCGCCAGGATGGTCGACTGCGCCAGCTTGGCTTTGCTCAGCTGCACGCGCGCCTCGTTGGAGGCGAGCTTGGCGGCGGATTCCTCCATCGCGACCTGGGTGCCAGCGCCGCGCGACACGAGCGAGCGCTGCCGTTCATGCGTGTCGCGGGCCAGCGTCAGGTCGGCTTGCGCCTGCTTCAGCTCGGCTTCGAGAATTGCGGTGTCCAGCTTGACCAGTTCCTGGCCCTTGTTGACCTTCTCGCCTTCCTTGAAGCCGAGGAAGACGACGCGGCCGGCAATCTCGGGCGCGATCACGACGGACTCGTCTGCCGCCAGGGTGCCGAGAGCCTCGACCTCCTCGTTGACGGTCATGGTCTCGATCTTGCCGACCTCGACGGGAACACCCATCGCCTGCGGGTTCGTAGCCGCCCGCGCCTGCGTCGTTTCGGCGCCCGGTTTGAAGTTGCGGTAGCCATAGTAGCCGCCACCGGCCACGCCGGCGAGCAGGACGAGAAGTAGGAACCGCTTCATTAGACTGGACGCTCCGAAACCGCGTGCGTATTTTAGACTGGACGGTCTAGTTTGATAAGGCCCGACTTTAGCGGAAACGTGACTTATGGTGTCTTCATACCACCATTCCGAGCCGAGTGCCGCAGATGCATCTCGCATGCCAGCGGAAAAGTCACGTCCGGACAAGCATGACGCGATTACCAGGGCCGCCTCGGAGATGTTCCTCGCGGAGGGCTTCGACCGGGCCAGCCTCGACCAGATCGCGCAGCGTGCCGGGGTTTCCAAGCAGACGATCTACAGCCACTTCACCGACAAGGAATCCCTGTTCCGCGCAATTTGTGCCGAATTGACAGATAAGCTGACGATCTCGCTGCGCAAGCCGACCCGAAAAGAGGCGGAATCGGATCTCGAAACCCTCCTCGTCCGGCTCGGCGAGGAGACCATGGAGATGATGCTGAACCCGGCGTCTCTCGACCTCCATCGCCTGGTTCTGAGCGCCGCTGCGCGCTTTCCCGACATAGGCCGCGCTGCCTATGAAGCGGGCGCGAAGCGCATGATCGATGACCTGTCGGCGGTGTTGATGCAGCGTTCACATCTGCGTGACGAGCCCAACGCCACTCTGCAGGAGGCCGACGCCAAGCGGATGGTCGAGCAGTTCATGGGCATGCTGCGCGGTTTTCATCAGATCCGGGGCCTGCTCGGCGTCCCCCCCGTCTCCGCCGCCGAGCGGAAGGCCTATATCCGCTCCTGCGTGACGACGCTCCTGCGCGGATCGGCACTCGCCTGAAAAAGCTGCAGGCGGTCGCGGGACGCGGCTTCGCCCCTGCACCGCATTCACCGTCGCGGCGCCACCACCGTCACCCGCCTGTCATCTCGCAGGACTAGCTGATCCCCCGTTCAAGAGCGCGACCTCGGGCGGCCCAAAGCCGGTCCCGAACGATGTCGCGCTCGGCTCATGAGCGGGATCACACGATGATGCGCATCGAAGGCCTGACCAAGCGCTTCAACGGCAAAGCCGCCGTCGACAACGTGACCCTGTCG
Source organism: Allobosea sp. P1_B10 (assembly GCF_056406735.1). Taxonomy (NCBI): domain Bacteria; kingdom Pseudomonadati; phylum Pseudomonadota; class Alphaproteobacteria; order Hyphomicrobiales; family Alloboseaceae; genus Allobosea; species Allobosea sp. P1_B10. Next base: position 120,923 of record NZ_JBFTZP010000008.1, read on the forward strand.
CTGCCGCGCGGCGAGATGATCGGCGTGATCGGCCGCTCCGGCGCCGGCAAATCCACCCTGCTTCGCATGCTCAACCGCCTGGCCGAGCCGAGCGAGGGGCGCATCCTCTCGGAGGATCGCGACGTCACCAGGCTCAAGGGCGCCTCCCTGCGCGCCTGGCGCCGCGACACCGCGATGATCTTCCAGCAGTTCAACCTGGTCGGGCGCCTCGACGTGCTGACCAACGTCCTGCTCGGCCGGCTGAACCATCGCTCGCTGCCGCTGACGCTGGTGAAGAGCTTTTCCCAGGACGACAAGATCCGCGCCATCGCCGCGCTCGAGCGGCTCGACATGGGCCATCTCCTGGCGCAGCGCGCCGAGACCCTGTCGGGCGGCCAGCAGCAGCGCGTAGCGATCGCCCGTGCCCTGGTGCAGGAGCCCAAGATCATCCTCGCCGACGAGCCGATCGCCTCGCTCGATCCCCGCAACACGCAGGTCGTCATGGATGCGCTGTTCCGCATCAATCGCGAGGACGGCATCACCGTCGTCTGCAACCTGCATCACCTCGATATCGCGTCGAAATACTGCGACCGCCTGATCGGCATGGCCGCTGGCAGGATCGTCTTCGACGGCCCGCCCCATGCACTCACCCAGGACATCGCGGCCGAACTCTACGGCATCGAGGCCAAGGACGCCGGCGCCGAGGCGCTCGATGCGCTCGACGCCATTGCCGCCTCCGAGGCCCGGCGCGCCAAGCAGAACGTCGCCTGAGCGGCCCCGAGCCGCTCCGGAAGCCTTTCCAGACGTGAAGAACACCAACCCGACAGCCAACAGGAACATCACCATGCTGACCCGTCGTCACACCCTTGCGCTCGCCGCCGCCGGCGTTGCCGGCGTGCTCGCCGCCCCCGCTTTCGCCCAGGACTGGAAGGCCAAGTATCCCGAGTTGATCTTCGCCATCATCCCGTCGGAAAACGCCTCGGGCGTCGTCGAGCGCTACACCCCTTTCGTGAACTATCTCGCGAAGGAGCTCGGCACCAAGGTCACGCTGCGCATCGCCAATGACTATGCGGCGATCATCGAGGGCCAGCGCGCCGGCAACATCCATATCGCCTCCTACGGGCCCTCCTCCTTCGCCCGTGCCCGCATGACCGGCGCCAAGGTCGACGCCTTCGCCATCGAGACCAATCTCGACGGCACCAAGGGCTACCACTCGGTGTTCTATGTGAAGAAGGACTCGCCCTATCAGAAGGTCGAGGACCTCAAGGGCAAGAATCTCGGCCTCGTCGACCCCAACTCGACTTCCGGCAACAATGTGCCGCGCTTCGCGCTCGACGGCATGAAGATCGATCCCGAGACCTATTTCGGCAAGGTCGTCTACACCGGCAGCCATGAGAACGCGGTGATCGCGCTCGGCCAGGGCACCGTCGACGTCGCTGCCAACTGGTGGAACGACGAGCAGGAATCCAATCTGCTGCGCATGGACCGCAAGAAGATGGTCAAGGCCGACGATTTCCGGATCATCTACAAGTCCGAGCTGATCGTGAACTCGCCGATGGCGTACCTCACCGAGCTCCCGGAATCCCTCAAGGCCTCGATCCGCGACGCTGTCCTGAACCTCAACACGAAAGACAAGGTCGCCTTCGACAAGATCTATGAAGGCAAGCAGGGCCCGCTCGTCGCGACCGACAACGCGGCCTACGACCCGATCGTCGAGCTCAACAAGTTCGTCGACGCGCTGCGCAAGAAGAAGTCCTCGTAAGCGTTCGAACGTCTTTCCCGTCATGGTCGGGCTTGTCCCGACCATCCACGTCTTCCTTCGGCTGCACCCGAGGCCCGAAGACGTGGATGCTCGCCACAGGGGCGAGCATGACGGGAAGGCCGCCCGGACGACAGACTTCCCCGAAACTTGACCTGCGGCCTCCCCAAATGACCCTCGCGATCGACCGCAACGACCCCGCGATCCTCAAGCACGCCGAGAGCTACCGCCATTCGGTCTCGGCCAAGCGCCGCCAGATGCTGATCGGCTTCGTCGTGCTGGCGGCCTGCATCTGGCTCGCTGCCATCGGCTCGGAGGTCGATCCGCAGAAATTCGCCGCCAACGCCTGGCGCTTCCCGAAATACATCGTGGAGACCATGCCGACGCTGCGGCTCTCCAGCCTCGGCGCCGACCTGTCCGAATGGTTCTGGGGCATCAGGCACTGGCTCAAGCTGCTCTGGCAGACCGTGCTGATCGCCTATGCCGGCACGATCATGGGCGCGATCGGCGGCTTCCTGCTCTGCTTTGTAGCGGCCGCCAATCTCGGCAAGTCCAGCTGGGCGCGCCTCATAGCCCGCCGCTTTCTCGAATTCTCGCGCACCGTGCCCGAGATCGTCTTCGCGCTGATCTTCGTCATCGCCTTCGGGCTGGGACCCCTGCCCGGCGTGCTCGCCATCGCGCTCCACACCATGGGCGCCATGGGCAAGCTGTTCTCGGAGGTCGTGGAGAACATCGACATGAAGCCGGTCGACGGCCTGACCGCGACGGGTGCGAGCTGGTGGCAGGTGATCCGCTTCGGCGTGGTGCCGCAGGTGCTCTCCAACTTCGCCAGCTATTCGCTGCTGCGCTTCGAGATCAATGTCCGCGGCGCCTCGATCATGGGTTTCGTCGGCGCCGGCGGCATCGGCCAGGACCTGATCGAGGCGATCCGCAAATTCTACTTCACCGATGTCAGCGCCATCCTGCTGCTGATCATCCTCGCCGTGATGCTGATCGACTACGGAACAGAGCGCCTGCGCCATGCCTTGCTCACGATGGAGACGCGGCCGTGACCCTCGCCCTTTCGGACACCGCCCGGCGCGACATCCTGGGCCGGCACAAGGCCGCGATCTCGGGCTCGCGGACCTCCCGCCTGATCACCATCGCCGTGGTCGCGGGAATGGTCGGGCTCTTCCTCTACGCGTTCTCGACCTTCGAGGTGACGCTCTGGCGCATCCTGAGCGGCTTCGGCAATCTCGGTACCTTCGTGGTGCTGATGCTGCCGCCCGATCCCGGCAGCCTCGCCCGGGCCATCCTGTTCGTGAAGGCGCTGTTCGAGACCATCGCGATCGCCTTCCTCGGCACGATCCTGGCCGCGATCCTCGCCTTCCCGCTCGGCTTCCTCGCCGCCCGCAACGTCGTCGCCAACAAGGTCGTGCATTTCCTGGCCCGGCGCTCGCTCGACAGCGTGCGCGGCGTCGATGCGCTGATCTGGGCGCTGATCTGGGTGAATGTCGTGGGCCTGGGCCCCTTCGCCGGCATGCTCGCCATCATGACCAGCGATCTCGGCGCCTTCGGCAAGCTCTTCTCCGAAGCGATCGAGGCGGTTGACCGCAAGCCCGGCGAAGGCATCGCCTCTGCCGGTGGCGGCAAGCTGCAGGAGGTCCGCTTCGGGCTGATTCCGCAGGTCCTGCCGGTGCTCGCCAGCCAGGTGCTCTACTACATCGAATCCAACACGCGTTCCTCGACGATCATCGGCATCGTCGGCGCCGGCGGCATCGGCCTCTACCTCGCCGAGACCATCCGGACACTGGAATGGCAGCAGACCTCGTTCCTGATCCTGCTGGTGCTGGCGGCCGTCTCGGCGATCGACTTCCTCTCCGGCAAGCTGCGCTTCGCGATCATCGGCAAGCGAGCGGTGTGATCCTCCGCCGTCATGCTCGGGCTTGACCCGAGCATCTCTTCACGATGCATGCGGCCTCTCTGGCCTGAGTTTCTCGGCGCGTCGCTTCGCGCCGTCCGAGAATGACGCGCGCGCCAATATCCTCGCCGGCATGCCGCCGTGAGGGTTTTGAGCGTCGTCCCGAGGGGATGCGCGGGGTCGGTTGGCGTCGCAGTCGACGGCTGCGTGCCGATGTCGATGTCGAGAATGTCGAGACAGCGTCAACAGCCGCTTTCCCGACCCCGCACGCGGTTATCTTGCCGGTTCCGTCGTCGTCTTCATGTCCGGCCAGGACCGGGCCTGCCTGTTCGGCCCGGACGACGCTCGGCCCCTCCATGGCGGCAGGCCCGCAACGGCCCCATCCACGAACACCGCACTCCACCCGGCCGCACGATGCCTCGCGACAGCCCCCTTGGTCGGGTGGAGCAAGGCGAGAATAGTCACGGCTTCGGCGGGCGGGGATAAGTCGGTGTCACGCGTCATGCTCGGGCTTGTCCCGAGCATCTCCTGCCGGAGATTCTCGGGTCGCCGCTGCGCTACGTCCGAAAATGACGAAAAACCTTCACTCCCCGAACGGCTCGACGACCATCTCCATGCGATCCCCGGCGAAGACGCTGGTGACGAGGTGGATCGGCGTCAGGTCCGGCAGCGCGTCGATGGCAGCCGAGACCATCACGGCTGCGCCCGGCGCGATCCGCAACAGCCCCGCCTCGCGCTCGCTGGCCAGCCGGGCGCTGAGACGCGTGGAGAGCCTGATATAATCGGCCACGCCACAGGCCTTGAGCGCAGCCGTCATAGAACCTCCGGCTTCGCGAAAGGCCTCGCCGAAATCGGGAAAGCGCTGAGCCGAGAGCCAGTGCCGCCCGGTTCCCATCGGCGTGCCATCGGCGCGGCTCAGGCCGTCGAGTTGCCAGAGCGCAGCCCCACGCTCGACCTGCAGCAGCGCGCAGGTCTCCGCATCGCCGACGACCCTGTCGGTGGCGAGCACCTCGCTCGAGCCGGTGAGCCCGAGCCTGCCGAAATTGGCGCGCATGCTGACGCGCCGCCCCAGCGGATAGGGCACGCGTCGCGCGCTGACCTGCGTGCCGCGCCCGCGCGCCACGGTCACCAGCCCCTGTTCCGCAAGATGCCGAAACGCCTGCCGCACGGTGTGACGGTGCACGCCATAGCGCTCCGCCAGCGCGACCGACGCCGGCAGCGTGTCGCCGGGCAGGTACTCGCCCTTTTCGATCGCCGCGGACAACTCGTCGGCAATGCGCCGCCAGGCCGTCCCGGCGTCACGGACCGCCACGTCGATCGTCTGGCCCGTCATCAAAGCGTCACCCAAAATGTATAGACCTTTCCTGGCAGCGAGCCTATCATAGTCTAGACATTAGCAAGCGACCAGACGGTACATGACGATGGCAGATAAAACCGCACGGCAACACTGGATGGCGATCTTGGCCCGCGCCTCGCGCGCCGAGATCGAGGCGCTCGCCGGCTCCGAGCTTCCGGGCCATGAGGTGCTGAAGGCGCCCGAGACCGGCACCGTGATGGTCGAGGGGCGGGCCGGCGGCGCAGGTCGGCGCTTCAACCTCGGCGAGGCCACGGTGACGCGCTGCGTCGTCAGGCTCGCCGATGGCGCCATGGGTTTTTCCTATGCGCTGGGCCGCGATAGCCGCAAGGCACGCCTGGCCGCGATCCTCGATGGCAGGCTGCAGCACGAGCCACAGGACGGGGCGCTCGCCAACGGCATCGCGGCGCTGGCGGCAAAGCAGGCCGCGTCCCGTGACCTGGCCTCGCGCAAGGCGGCCGCCACCAAGGTCGATTTCTTCACTCTCGTGCGAGGCGCGTGATGCCGACGAACACCCTCATCGGAGCCGGCTTTTCGAGCCCGGTCTTTCAGTCGCAGGCCGCCTTCCGCGCACTGCTATCTGCTCTGTCCGAACCCGGCACGGTGCAGCATGTGTCGAACGAGATCGAAGCACCGGCTGGACTTTACCTGGCGACCGCGACCGCGTTGCTGACGCTGGCCGATTACGAGACGCCGATCTTCCTGCCGCCAGCCCTGCGTGACGGCCCCGCCGGCGCCTGGCTGCGTTTTCATTGCGGCTCAGGCCTCGTCGACGCCCCCGGCGAGGCGGTGTTTGCCGTGATCGACGGCGCCGGATCCGCGCCGCCGCTCACCGCCTTCAACCCCGGCCACGACCAATTCCCCGACCGGTCCGGCACTGTTTTCGTGCAATGCGACAGCCTCGATGGCGGCCCCGCCGTCAGCCTGACCGGCCCCGGCATTCCCGGCGCGCGCAGGGTCGCGCCGCTGGGCCTGCGTCAAAACTTCTGGGCCGAATTCGCCGCCAATGCCGAACTCTATCCGCTCGGCGTCGATCTCGTGCTGTGCCACGGCGCGCAGATGGTCGGCCTGCCGCGCACCACCCACGTCGAGGAAATCCGCTGATGCCCCGCCGGGAGCTTTACTGATGTATGTCGCGGTCAAAGGCGGCGAGGCCGCAATCCTCGCCACGCATGATCTGGTCGCCGAAGCCCGACGCGGCGACGACGCCGTGCCGGAACTCGCCGTTGCGCAGATCCGCGAGCAGTTGGGCCTCGCCTGCGCCCGGGTGATGAACGAGGGCTCGCTCTATGATCTCGACCTCGCGGCGCTGGCGCTGAAGCAGGCGCAGGGCGATGCCATCGAGGCCGCCTTCCTGATGCGGGCCTACCGCACGACGCTGCCGCGCTTCGGCTCTTCCGAGCCGGTCGACACCGCGCGGATGGCGATCCGGCGCAGGGTCTCGGCAACCTACAAGGATCTGCCGGGTGGGCAGGTGCTCGGCCCGACCTACGACTATACCCACCGGCTGTTCGACTTTGCGCTGATGGATGACGCGAACGTCATGGTCGGGCTTGACCCGACCATCTCGGGACGAGAGGCCGCCCCCAGCGCAAGCGCGGCACGAGATGCTCGGGTCAAGCCCGAGCATGACGTGAAACCCCTCGACGCATCCATGCCACGCGTGCCCGACATTCTCGGCGCGGAGGGCTTGATGGAGCCCGAGACGCCACCCGAGGGCGATCCGCGCCCCTTCGATCTCACCCGCGAACCCGTCTCCTTCCCGGCCGATCGCGATGTCCGCCTGCAATCCATGGCGCGCGGCGACGAGGGCTTTCTGCTCGGGCTCGGTTATTCCGTGCAGCGCGGTTACGGAAACAGCCACCCCTTCGTCGGCGAGATCCGCGTCGGCGAGGTCTCGGTCGAGTTCGTCCCCGAGGAGCTGGGTTTCGCCGTCGATCTCGGCGACATCACCCTGACCGAATGCCAGATGGTCAACCAATTCCAGGGTTCGAAGGACGTCGCCCCGCAATTCACGCGCGGCTACGGGCTGAGTTTTGGCCATGCCGAACGCAAGGCCATGTCGATGTCGCTGGTCGACCGGGCGCTGAAATGCCGCGAGTTCGGCGAGGCCGCGACCTACCCGGCCCAGCAGGACGAGTTCGTGCTGTATCACTCCGACAATGTCGAGGCGGCCGGCTTCGTGGAGCACCTCAAGCTGCCCCATTATGTCGATTTCCAGGGCGAGCTCGAACTGATCCGCCGCATCCGGGCCGAGCGCGAACAGCGCCTCGCCCGCGAGAACCAAGCCCTGCCCGAGCAGGATCTGCCGGAGGCCGCAGAATGACGATCCATCAGCAGACGGCCGGCGACCACGCTGCGCCGGCCTACAACTACGCCTATCTCGACGAGCAGACCAAGCGGATGATCCGCCGCGCGCTGCTCAAGGCCGTCGCCATCCCGGGCTACCAGGTGCCGTTCGGCTCCCGCGAGATGCCGCTGGCGCGCGGCTGGGGCACCGGCGGCATACAGGTCACCGCCGCGATCATCGGCCCCGACGACACGCTCAAGGTCATCGACCAGGGCGCCGACGACACCACCAACGCGGTCTCGATCCGCCGCTTCTTCGAGCGCACGGCGGACGCCCGCACCACCGAGGCGACGGACGCCGCGACGATCATCCAGACGCGCCACCGCATTCCCGAGGCACCGCTCCAGGCCGGCCAGATCATCGTCTACCAGGTCCCGCAGCCCGAACCACTGCGCAAGCTGGAGCCGCATGAGACCGAGACCCGGAAGATGCATGCCTGGGCCGAATACGGGCTGATGCAGGTCAAGCTCTACGAGAACATCGCCCGCTTCGGCGAGGTGACGACGACCTACGACTACCCGGTCATGGTCAATGGCCGCTATGTCATGGCGCCCTCGCCAATCCCGAAATTCGACAACCCCAAGATGCACATGTCGCCGGCCTTGCAGCTGTTCGGCGCCGGCCGCGAAAAGCGCATCTACGCACTGCCGCCGCATACCAGCGTGAAAAGCCTCGATTTCGAGGACCATCCCTTCCGCATCCAGAGCTGGAACGAGCCCTGCGGCCTGTGCGGCGCCGGCGACAGCTATCTCGACGAGGTCGTGATCGACGACCAGGGCGGGCGCATGTTCGTCTGCTCCGACAGCCACCATTGCGAGACACGTCGCGAGGCAGGCCATCGCGGCACGATGCTCGGCGACGCGACGGCGAGCGGGTTCGTGACCCACCCCCCGTCATTGCGAGGAGGCGAAGCCGACGAAGCAATCCAGCAAGCCGTCGAGCCCGACGCGGCCAAATTGCTTCGCTCCGCTCGCAATGACGGCAAGGAGACCGCCCAATGACTCTCCACGTCTCCCCGCCCATCGACACCGCGCTCGAACCGGCGCCCCTGCTCTCGGCCCGCAACATCGGCCGCTTCTATGGCGAGCGCATTGGCTGCACGGAGGTCTCTTTCGACCTCTGGCCCGGCGAAGTGCTCGGGATCGTCGGCGAATCCGGCTCCGGCAAATCCACGTTGCTGCGCTGCCTGGCAGGCATCGACCGCCCCGACGCAGGCGAGGTCCTGTTTCGCGGCTCGGGCGAGCCCCTCGACATCTACTCGGTCGCCGAGCAGGAGCGCCGCCGCCTGATGCGCACAGCCTGGGGCATCGTTCACCAGAACCCGCGCGACGGCCTGCGCATGGATGTCTCGGCCGGCGGCAATGTCGGCGAGCGCCTCATGGACCGCGGCGACCGGCATTACGGAAACATCCGCGAACGCGCGCTCGACTGGCTCGCCCGCGTCGAGATCGCCGAAAACCGCATCGACGACCGGCCGCGCCAGTTTTCCGGCGGCATGCAGCAGCGCCTGCAGATCGCCCGCGTGCTGGTCTCCGAGCCAAAACTCGTCTTCATGGACGAGCCGACGGGCGGCCTCGACGTCTCGGTCCAGGCGCGACTGCTCGACCTGCTGCGCGTGCTGGTGCGCGATCTCGGCCTGGCGGCGATCATCGTGACGCATGACCTCGCCGTCGCCCGCCTGCTCACCGACCGGCTGATGGTGATGAAGGACGGCCGCGTCGTCGAGCAGGGCCTGACCGACCAGGTCCTCGACGATCCCCACCACGCTTACACCCAGCTCCTCACCTCGGCGGTACTCAGTGTGTGAAGAATCCGTCATTCTCGGACGGCTCGCAAAGCCGGCCCGAGAAACTCTTGCAGGAGATGCGCGGCCCAGGGCCGAGCATGACGGCGCCCGCCGCCTCGTCACACTCCCGTCACCGCGCCCGTACAAGGCACTGATCCCATGACCACGATGATCCGCGTCGAGAACGTAGCAAAAGCCTTCACCCTGCATAACCAGGGCGGCGTCCGCTTGCCGGTGTTCGACGACGTCAATTTTTCCGTCGAAGCCGGCGAGGCCCTGGTGCTGGCCGGAGCTTCCGGCGCCGGCAAATCCAGCCTGCTGCGCATCCTCTACGGCAATTACCGCCCGACCTCCGGCACCATCGCGATCACCCATGGCGGCTTACCCGTCGACATCGTCGCGGCGGTGCCGCGCACGGTGCTCGACATCCGCCGCCGCACGCTCGGCTTCGTCTCGCAGTTCCTGCGCGTGATCCCGCGCGTCTCGGCGCTCGACATCGTCCGCGACCCGCTGCTGGCGCGCGGCGTCGCAGCCGACGAGGCCAGCGAGCGCGCCAAAGCGATGCTGGCGCGGCTCAACCTGCCGCAGCGGCTCTGGGATCTCGCGCCTGCAACCTTCTCCGGCGGCGAGCAGCAGCGCGTCAACATCGCCCGATCCTTCGTCGATCCCTCGCCGATCCTGCTGATCGACGAGCCCACCGCCTCGCTCGACGCCGGCAACCGCGACGTCGTGGTTCAGCTGATCGCCGAGGCCCGTGCTAAGGGCTCTGCCATCGTCGGGATCTTCCATGACGAAGCGGTGCGCGAGGCCGTCGCCACCCGCTATCTCGACATCACAGATTTCCGGAAGGCCGCCTGATGCAGACCGTTCTGACCAATGCCAGGCTGATTCTCGAGGACGAGATCGTCACCGGCACCATCGCCTTCGACGAGACCGGCATCGCTTCGGTCGATCAGGGCAGGTCATCCCTGCCTGGCGCCATCGATGCCGGCGGTGACTATGTCGCACCGGGCCTCGTCGAGATGCACACCGACAACATGGAAAAGCACTTCATGCCCCGGCCGAAGGTGTTCTGGCCCAACGGGCTGGCAGCAGCTTTGGTCCACGACGCGCAGATGGCGGCCGCCGGGGTCACCACCGTCTATGACGCGATCTGCGCCGGCACGCCGTTTTCGGCCAAGGACTATCGCCGCACCATCTTTGCCGACGTGATGAAGGCGCTCGCCGATGGCCGCCGCGAAAACGTCTTCCGCATCGACCACCGCATCCACATGCGCTGCGAACTGACCAGCCCCGGCTTGCGGGAGGACATCGAGCCTTACCAGGACGACGAACTCGTCCAGCTGGTTTCGCTGATGGACCACACGCCGGGCCAGAGGCAATGGCGCAATCTCGAACACCTCAAGACCTACGCGCTGGGCAACGGCAAGACCGAAGCCGAGTTCGCGGATGACGTTGCCGTTCGCCAGTCCGAAGGCGCGGCCAATGTCGGTAGCAACTGGGCGGCCGTGGTCGAGATGTTCGGCAAGCGCGGCATCCCGATCGCGACCCATGACGACACCACCCTCGACCATGTCGAGGCCGGCATCGCGTCGGGCGCCGTGATTTCCGAGTTCCCCACCACGATCGAGGCCGCCGCCTTCGCCAAGCAGCGTGGACTGGCTACCGTCGCGGGCGCGCCCAATGTCGTGCGCGGCGGCTCGCATTCCGGCGGCGTCTCGGTCTCGGAACTGGCCGAGAAGGGCCTGCTCGACGGGTTGTCCTCCGACTACGTGCCCGCAAGCCTACTCCAGGCGGTGCTGAAGCTGCATTCGAGCCATGGCATCGCCCTGCCCGCCGCGATGGGCATGGTGACCTGGAAAGTCGCCGACATCCTCGGACTCAAGGATCGGGGCCACCTCAAGCCCGGCCTTCGCTCCGACATCGTGCGCTTCAAGGCGCTGGGCGAGACGCCGGTGCTCGCCGCCGTCTGGTCGAAGGGCGAGCGCGCATTTTGACCGCTCCGCGCTACGCCCTCTACTACGCTCCCGCCGTCGAAAGCCCGCTCTGGCGCTTCGGCAGCGCCGTGCTCGGCTATGATGCGATCACCGGCGACGAATTGCCCGCTTTGGTCCCGCCGGGCTGCGACCAGGCCGGCTGGGCCGCCCTGACCGAGGAGCCCCGCCGCTACGGCTTCCACGGCACGCTGAAGGCGCCCTTCGAACTCGGCGTCGGCCGCAGCGAAGCGCAGCTGCGCGCCTTCGCCCACAACTACGCCTCCGGACTCGAACGGGTCGCGATCGAAGGCCTCGGCGTCGCGGCGCTCGGCCGCTTCGTGGCGCTGATCCCGTCGGCGGAGAGCGCCCTGCTGCAGCGCTTCGCCTTCGGCGTCGTGCAGGCGTTCGAGCCGTTTCGCGCGCCGCTGAGCGAGGCGGACATGGCGCGCCGCCTCACGAGCCCGCTGACCCCGGCGCACCGGGCCTATCTCGAGGCCTATGGCTACCCTTATGTCGGCGACGCCTTCCGCTTCCACATGACCCTGACCGGCTCGCTCCCACCCGAGCTGGTCGCGCCGGTGAAGGAGGCTTTGGCGCAGGCCTATGAGCAAGCCGTGCCCCGCCCGCGCCCGTTCACGATCGATCGTATCGCGCTGTTCAAGCAGGACACGCGGACGAGCCGCTTCCGCCTGCTGGATTCGCTCGCGCTGAGCTGATCGCCGGCGCGCCTCCACGTCATTGCGAGGAGGCGAAGCCGACGAAGCAATCCAGGAGTCGTAGCGCTCGGCCGCACCTGGATTGCTTCGCTACGCTCGCAATGACGGGCTTTCTTCAGGATCTCCGTTCCGCCAGCCCCCGCAGCAGCGCCACGAATTCCTCGGCCGCTTCCGCGACCGTCCGATCGTTCTGGATCGCGACCAGCTCGGCGCTCTGCGTCCGCAGCGGTGCCTCCCGCGCCAGCCTGGCCGCTATGTCGGCCTCGCTCTCGCGTCCGCGCGCCGCCAGCCGCCGCGCCAGGACCGCGTCGGGCGCAGTGATGTTGACCACCACGACCCGCTGCGCCAACCGCTCGGCCTGCGCGATGCTGCCGCGCGAGATGTTCGCGATCACGACCTCGCCCTGCGCAATTCCCGCAAGCTCGCGAGCGGGGATGCCGTAGCAAAGTCCGTGAGCGCGCCAGCTCAACGCCATCTCGGCACGCGCTTCGGAGGCCGCGAACTCGCCCTCGCTGCAACTGTCATGATCCTCGGCCCCCGCCATCGCGGGACGTGTGATCAGGCGGCGGGCGAAACTGACGCCGGCCTGCCCCGCAAGTGCGGCCCGGGCGGCATCCATCAGCGTGTCCTTGCCGGCTCCCGAAGGGCCGACGACCAGGACAAGCGCCCCCTGGGCGCGTTGGGCGAGAATGGGGGAAGGCATCAGGCAGGATACTCGGGTCCAGGGCGATGATCGGCACTGTCGCGCAGCGGCGGCAGGCGAGACGCGCAGAATACACAGGAAACGGCCCCTGCACCGCCTTGGGCCCGCACGAGCCGGCGGAATTGCAGTTCTCGCCGGTCTGCGTGTCATCCATGCGACAAACCGGGCGGCGAATGATGACGAATGTCCGGGATGCATGGCGTGCACGCGTGCGCCCCGAGCCCATGCCGCCTGTTTGGTGATCGGATGTTAACTCACGATCGCCCATCACGAAGCCGTGTTTAATACCGGCACGCGGCCTGGGGGGCCAATCATGTCGTCATCCGATCATCTCGCTGAACGTCTCGCCTTCATCGGGCTTGGCCCCGAGGAGCAGGCGCGCATCCGGGATGTCCAGGATGTCCTGACCGAGGCCCTGCCTTCGGCTCTCGACATCTTCTACGAGCGCCTCAAGAGCGAACCCCAGACGCGGCGCTTCTTCAGCAGCGACCAGCATGTCGACAGCGCCAAGCAGCGCCAGGTCGGGCATTGGGACCGCATCGCAGGCGGGCGCTTCGACGCCGACTACGTCGAGGCGGTCACGGCCGTCGGCAAGGTCCATGCGCGCATCGGACTGGAACCGCGTTGGTATATCGGTGGCTACGCGCTGCTGCTGGAGCAGCTGGTCGGCAAGGTGCTGGAGGCGCGCTGGCCAAAGCGCCGCTTCGGTGGCGCCCTGCCCGGTGCCGAGGACCGCGCAGCCGAGATCGGCGCCATCGTCAAGGCGGCGTTGCTCGACATGGACTACGCGATCACCGTCTATCTCGAAGCCTCCGAGACAGCCCGCCTCAACGCCGAGGCGCAGGCTCGCGCCATCGAGCAGGCCAAGGCCGCAGAGCGCGAGAAGGCCGTGGCCTGCGTCAACGAAGGCATGGCGGCCCTTGCCAAGGGCGACCTGACCTTCCGCATGGCAGCCGACATCCCGGCCGAGTACGTGCAGATCCGCGACCATTTCAACGATGCCATGGGCCGGCTCCAGGAGATGGTCGCCACCATCAAGTCGACATCGACTGCGATTGCCGCTTCCTCGGTGACGATCAACTCCGGCGCCTCCGACCTGTCCTCGCGCACCGAGCAGCAGGCGGCCGCCCTCGAGCAGAGCGCAGCGACGACCGAGCAGCTCGCCGCATCGGTCAAGATGTCGTCCCAGGCCTCGCGCGACTCCGTCGCGCTGGCCGATGATGCGACCTCGGTCGCGCGCACCGGCGGCACCATCGTCAGTGACGCCGTCGACGCCATGACCCGCATCGAGGAGGGCTCGAAGCGCATCTCCGAGATCACCGGCGTGATCGACGGCATCGCCTTCCAGACCAATCTCCTCGCCCTGAACGCGGCCGTGGAAGCAGCCCGCGCCGGCGACGCCGGACGCAGCTTCGCGGTGGTCGCTTCCGAAGTGCGGGCGCTCGCCCAGCGCTCGGCCCAGGCTGCAAAGGACATCACCGGGCTGATCGCCGCCTCCGACGCGGAGGTCACCGATGGCGTCAAGCTGGTGCGGCTGGCCGGCGACACCCTTCAGCAGATTGTCGACGCCTCGGTCCGCGTCTCCTCCACCGTCAGCGAGATCGCGACCGCAGCCGGCGAGCAGGCCAACGGCATCGACGAGATGAGCCAGACGGTCAGCCACATGGACGAGATCACCCAGCACAACGCGACGCTCGCCGAGGACAGCGCCACGGCCGCGCGCACCTTGCTGGAGCAGACCGAACAGCTGAACCGGCTGGTCTCCGCCTTCCGCACCGAAGCCAGCGCCTCCCCGGCACCGTCGCAAAAGCGCGCCGCCGCCTGAACCGGCCGCCCGCTACGGACGCAGGCGCCAGACCGAGCTCTGCTTGATCTCGGCGTCTTCCAGCGAGCGCGTCACCGGCACCGCATAGGTCGCCAGCACCTCCAGCCGCTCGCGCGGCAGGTAGCTGCGGCCGGGATCGCCGATCAGCACGGTGGCCCCGCGCGCCACCAGCACCGAGAGCCACGCGATCACGCGCTCGGCCATGGCGCGCTCGTAGCAGACATCGCCGGCGCAGATCACGTCCCAGCCTTCGTCGCGGCCGACAAGGTCGTCGAGCCGGGCCGTGACCGAGACGCCGTTGGCCTGTGCATTGAGAGTGATCGCCTCGCCCGCGAACGCGTCGATGTCGCAGCCCTCGACCGCCTTGGCGCCGGCCTTGGCAGCTGCGATCGCGACCAGGCCCGAGCCGCTGGCGAAATCGAGCACGCGCTTGCCTGCAACGACTTCCGGCGCATCGAGCAGATAGCGCGCCAGCGCCTGCCCGCCCGCCCAGGCAAACGCCCAGAACGGCGGCGGCAGGCCGATCGTCGCCAGCTCGTCCTCGGTCTTCTGCCAGAGTTCGGTTGCCTCTTCGGCGACATGGAGGGCGATCTCGGGCGCATGCGGCACCGGCAGCAGCCGCGTCTGCGCCAGGATGAAGCCGCGCCGGTCGAGCGCGATCGGAGCCTCGGTCATGCCGTGAGATCCGCAGTCGGCTCGGCCAGCAGGCCGCGATACAGCGCTTTAACGCCGTCCATCACGTCGCGCTCGGTGAAGCCGTCGAGCAGCCGGGCGCGGGCGCTGGCGCCCATGCGCTCGGCCAGCGCCGGCGCTGCCGCAAACAGCATCAGGGCCTTGGCGAGCGCGGCGGCGTCATTGGCCGGCACGACGCGGCCGTCCTGCCCGTCGCGGACGAAGCTGCGGCAGCCCGGCACATCTGTGGTCAGGATCGCGCGGCCGCAGGCGGCGGCCTCCAGGATCGTCCGCGGCAGGCCCTCGCCGCCCCGCGAAGGCAGGATGCAGAGATGGTGATTGCGCCAGACGCCCTCGATATCCCGCGTCGGCCCGCCCCAGGTGATACCGGGCCGCGCCGTCCACTCCTTCAGCGTCGCCTCGGGAATCGCCTTGGGGTTCGAGGGATCGGGTGCGCCATGGATCGTGAGCTCGACCCGTGCGCCTTCTGACCGCGCGAGCCGGACCGCCTCGACTGCGAGATCGACGCCCTTGGACCACAGCATCCGCGCCACCAGCGCGACCCTGAGCGGCGGGGCATGCGGCATCGGCTCGGGCATCAGGATCAGCGGATCGACACCGGCGCCGCCAACGATGGCGACCTTCGCGGCATCCGCAGGATCAAGCCCCAGCGTGACGGGATCGTCGGGGTTCTCGAACAGGAAGCGCACCTTGGGCCCGTCGACGGCCTCGCGCAGCCACAGCGTCGCGGCCATGCGGGCGGCACTCGCGACCAGTCCCTGCTTCGCGCCGAAGAAGCCGAGCCCCGTCAGCGCATAAACGCGCCGGTCGACGCCGGCGAGCTTGCCGGCAAGCCCGGCGAGCGCGATCGGCTTCAGCGCGATGCAATGCAGGATGTCGGGCCGTTCGGCCGCGATCAGCCGCTTCAGCGCGACGACCTGCCGGTAAAGCGCGCGCGGGTCGAGGCTGCGGCGCTCGGCTTCCAGCGCGATCAGCCGCGCACCGGCTGCCTCGATGGCGCGGCGATGCTGGCGCTCGCGGGCAATCACGGCGACGTCGAAGTCGAGTTCGCGCGCCGCTCGTACCATTGGCAGGAAATGCGAGGCGAAGAACCAGTCCTCGGTCGCGACGAAGAGAAGCTTTGGTCGGCGCATGGCGCGACATCAGGCCGATGCGGCGCGGAAGGTCAAGCGCCAGGCGTCGTGTCTCGTATCATCACGCGCCCGTCCTGCGTCGGGAGCGCATCGTCGCTGCGCGCGCAGGGCCACAAAACGGTCCGTTCTTCCGCGATTCTGCGTTACTCAGGCCGAAGGTTCGTCGCCTCACAACCGAAGTCAGTATCGCCATGACCGTGACTGCCACAGTCGGCACCGCCCAGCGTGCTGCCTTGCCCGTGCTGATCGTCCTCAGCGTCACGCATCTCCTGAACGACATGATCCAGTCGCTGATCCCGGCGATCTACCCGATCATCAAGCAGGCCTATACGCTCGATTTCGGCCAGATCGGCCTGATCACGCTGACCTTCCAGCTCTCGGCCTCTCTGCTCCAGCCGCTCGTCGGGCTCTACACCGACAAGCATCCGATGCCCTATTCCATGGTCGTCGGCATGGGCTTTACCCTGGCGGGCCTCGTGGGCCTGGCCTTCGCCAACTCCTATCCGCTGCTGCTGCTGGCGGCGGCCTGCGTCGGCATCGGCTCCTCGATCTTCCACCCCGAAGCGACCCGCATGGCCCGCAATGCCTCGGGCGGCCAGCATGGCCTGGCCCAGGCGATCTTCCAGGTCGGCGGCCAGACAGGCGGCGCCATCGGCCCGCTGCTGGCGGCCTTCATCATCGTGCCGCGTGGACAGGGCAGCCTGGCGTGGTTCTCGGTGGCAGCGCTCGTCGCGATGGTGCTGATGACCTGGACAGCCGGGCGCTACGCCGCGCTCAAGCGCGAGCAGGCCAAGGCCAAGGCCAAGGTCACCTCGACCTCCGATGGCCCCGATACGCATGGGGCGCATTTCCCGCGAGCCCGCGTGATCCTCGCGATCGCGGTCCTCGTCATCCTTCTGTTTTCGAAGAACGCCTACACCTCCAGCTTCACCTCGTTCTACACCTTCTACCTGATCGGGAAGTTCGGCGTGTCCGTCCAGACCTCGCAGGTGATGCTGTTCCTGTTCCTGGCCTCGTCGGCGGTGGGCGCGCTCGCGGGCGGCATCATCGGAGACCGGATCGGCCGCAACAAGATCATCTGGTTCTCGATCCTTGGCGCGCTGCCCTTCACGCTGGTGCTGCCCTATGCCGACCTGTTCTGGACCGGCGCGCTGACGATCGTCATCAACCTGATCATGTCGAGCGCCTTCGCCGCGATCCTGATCTACGCGATGGAACTGCTTCCCGGCCGGATCGGGCTCGTCGGCGGCTTCTTCTATGGGCTCTCATTCGGGTTGGGAGGTGTCGCGGCAGCGATTCTCGGCGAGTTCGCCGACCGTGTCGGCATCAACGGCGTCTACCAGATCTGCTCGTTCCTGCCTGCCATCGGCCTGCTGGCCTGGTTCCTGCCGAACCTCAGGACAACGCCGGCGCACTAGCCTCGCGAGCGCTCGGCCCGGGCGATCTTAGACGTCCGGGATGACCGTCATCGCCCAGCGCAGGACAAGCGAGCCTCAGGGCCTCGCCGCAGTCACCGGCAGCGCCCGGGTCAGCGCAGCGCGCGCATCGACACGCCCGGCGCCGAATACGGGATCGCGCCCCTTTGCGCCGAGATCGACAGCGCTTTCCGTCAGCAGCCTGCGCACACCCTCGAGATCGAGGTCGGGACGCTTCTCGAGCAGGAGCGCCACGATGCCGGAGACGTGGGCTGCCGCGATCGAGGTTCCCGACGCGAAGGCGTAGCGTCCCGCCGGCTCGGCCGCGAGCACATCGACGCCGGGCGCGGCCAGGGCAATATACGCACCCTGATTGGCCCCTGCGAACGGCTTGTCGTCGGCATCCGTCGCGGTGACTGCGATCACATTCGGGTCGGCGCCGGGATAGAGCGCCGCCGCCCGCGGCCCGCCATTGCCGGCTGCCGCAACCGCCACGATGCCCTTGGCCCGGGCTGCTGCGAGCGTGCGCGACAGCAGCGCGTCCTGCGGCCCGGCGAAGCTGAGATTGAGCACGCGTGCGCCCTCGCCCGACGCCCAATCCAATGCCGTCAGGATATGAAAGGTGGTGCCGCTGGCGGAAGCGGGCCCGGCGCTGCCGGAAAACGCACGCGCAGCCAGCAGGCGCGAGCCCGGCGCGACCCCCTGCAAGGTCGCCTGCGCCAATATCGCCGCAGCCATCGCCGTGCCATGGGCATGCGGCGCCGCTGCGCCGCCCAGCGCATCGAAGCTGGCCGCCAAGACGCCCTGCAATTCGGGATGCGCCTCATCAGTGCCGGTGTCGATCACCGCGATCTTGATCGCGGAACCGCGCGACAGCTTGTGAATTTCATCGAGCCCGAGCTTATCGACCACATATTGCGGCTGCAGGACGCGCCGGGGCGTTGCCACGACCTCGGCAGGAACCGCGCTCTCAGCCGGTGGAGCGATTCCCGGCGCAACTGCGCCCCCGAGCGCTCCCTCCGGCGCGGCAGCGGGAACGGCTTCGGCCTGTTGCAGCGCATAGACGTAATTGGGCTGCGCGCTGGCAACCTGACGGTCCCCTCGCATTTGCGTCAGCACCGTGCGGGCGCTGCGGCCATCGTTCAACCGGGCACGGACCAGCGTGATACCGGCCAGTTCGAAGCGGCGGCTGGCGATCAACGTGGCGCGATGGCGGCGCAGCACGGCGTCGGCCTGCGCATTTGGCGCCAGCTCGAACAGGATTTCATCGGCGACCAGGCGATTCTCGGTGGGGCGTGGCACGGAGATCCGGGCAGGCGCCGGCGGGGTGCCGGCCGTGCGCGCAGGTGGCGGCGGCTGGCGCGGCGGCGACGCGCGGCGAACCGTGCGCCGCACGGGCTCCTCCGGCTCGTAGTCGTCCCGATAGACCGGCGGTCGCGGATAGCGAGGCGGAGCCCGATCGTAAGGATCGTACACGGGCCGGCGCGTCTGATCGATGATGATGCCACCGACAATGCCGGCGGCAGGCGCGCCCCACCCGCCGGGAAAGCGCGGCGGCCGGCCGGGCTGTCCGGAAGGGCGCCCGGGACGCCCGCCTCCAGCATCTGTCGGATAGGGCCGGCCGGTGCGCGACGCCATGCCGGGCTGCCGCCCGGCCTGAGCCCCGCGCGGGCCGTAACCGGCGCCGGGCTCGCGTGCGGGTGCCATGTCGCGACCATAGGCTCCGCGGTTCGGCTGGTAGCCGCGATCGCCATAGCCGGGCACCTGGGCCGCCGCGTCCTGGCCGAGGGCGAACAGGCCGAGCATGAGCCCAAGCACTGCTCGGCTGGCTAGTGGCTGCCGTACACGAAGCGCGCTCATGGCGCGGGTGCCACGAAGCTGACGATCGCCCCTTCCGCCTTCATCCGGGCGGCGATCGCATCGACTTGGGCCGGTGTCAGGCTGGCCCCTCCGACGCGGACCTTGAAGAAGCCGTAGGCGCGCGGGCCGTCGACGACGGCTGCGTCATAGCGCTTGAAGAAGCCTGCAATGTCGGCTGCCCTGGCATCGGGAGCGAAGCTGAGCAGCACATAGCGGTCCGATGTGCTGGCGCCGGGTGCCGATGCGGTCTCATAACCACGGCCACCACCACCCCGCAGGACATAACCCGTCAGCGCCACGCCCTGGATCGCGATCAGGGCGAGCGCAGCCGCACTGGCATAGGCGAGCCGACGCGGCGGCTGCGCGGCGAGCCAAGTGCCGAACGAGGTGCCGAACCAGGCGAGGACGCCGCCCTTCGCGCGTGACAGCAGCGCATGCTTTTGTGGCTCGGCATCGATGGCGGCCATCAGCCTGTCGAGCGCTCGCGGCGATGGCCCGCCCAGGGTCTCGTTGAGCAAGGTGGTCTCCGCCATGTCCTCGCGGATGATCTCGAGCCGCTGCGCCAGTTCGATATCGGTTGCCAGCGCCGCCTCGACCCGGGCCTTGTCGGCGGCCGAGATCCGGCCATTGGCGTAGAAGGGCAGCAGTTCCTCGAGCGCGACGCGCTTCGGATCGGTTGCGATGGTGTCGGTCATGTCAGACCTCCTTCACGCCGTTTGAAGCCGCGATCATGGCCAGCCCCGATCGATACCGGCTGCCTTGAGCACCTCGCCGAGCTTCTTGCGGGCGTGGAAAAGCCGCGTCTTGACGGTGTTCTCGGGGATGCCGACGATCCGGGCGACCTCCTCGACCGAGGTCTCATGATAATAGACGAGATCGATGACCTCGCGATGCTCGAGCGAGAGTCGCCCGAGGCATGCGCGGATCGCGAGACCCTTGTCCTGCTTCTGCAGCACGATCTCGGGGTCGTCGGCCTCGTCCTCGATGCTGGCGGCGAAATCATCGTCGAGCCCGGCATCGCGCCGCTTGCGCAGCAGCGAATAGGCCTTGTTGCGGGCGATGGCGAGCAGCCAGGTCGCGACCGAGGCACGCGCCTCGAACCGGTCTGCCTGGCGCCAGAGATCCATGAAGACGTCACTGATCACATCCTCCGCCATGGTCTCGTCGCGGACGAACCGCAGCACGAAACGATAAACCCGCACCTGGTGCCGCGAAAACAGCACCTTCATTGCGAGCCGATCGCCCGACGCGATCCGTTTGACCAGGTCGTCGTCCGATTCCGTGTGCATCACGCCTCGAGGCTCGACGGCCGGCTCGCAAGGGTTGGTCGCAGCGGGCGCGCGGAAGGTTCAATCGAAAACGAGATTAGCGCGGTCGCTGCCGTTTGCCGATAGGTCATCCGGCTGCCGCCGAATCGGCGCCTGGACGAATAGGTCGCGTCATCTCGGGTATCGGCTGCGGTCCACCCGGGATGACCGTGCGTTTCGCAGAGGCGCATCCTGCAAAGGCGCGCGGCGCACAAAAAAGGCCCTGCTGCGGATGCGTTGGCATCCGCGACAGGACCTCGATATCGGTCTGGTCCCGGTCTGTCGGGACCGGCAGGCGGTTCAGACGGCCTTTGCGGTGGCGCGCTTGGGCTTGGCAGCCTTGTCGCTCGCCGCCTTTACCTTGGCTGCCTTTGCGGCAGCCTTGGCCTGGATCAGCTCGGCCTTGATGCGCATCTGCTCGGCAGCGATGATGGCGGCGGTCTCGGCATCGGCCGCTTCCTTCGCCAGGCGCTGCGCGCGCAGCCGTTCGGTCTTCTGAAGCACCGCGTCACGGGCCGATTGCTCGGCTTCCATGGCGCGGGAAGCTTCCTGCTTCTTGGCATCGGCCTTGTCGAAGGCCATCTGGGCGCGCCGCTTTATTTCGTCGGCGGACAGTCCTCGCGTCGCCATGGGCTCGCTCCGGTGCTGCAAAAAGGGGGACAGGCGTGTCACGCCGCCCGGGCTTTGCGAACCCGGGGCGGAATCGTCGACTGCCGAGCCCCCTGCCACCAGCCGGTGCAGTAGAGAACCCAGTCAGCTAAGCTGGTGTCAGATCAGCGACGGCCCTTGCCGGCTGCCCTCATCTGAGCATACTGGACGGCTTCGAGAAGAACCTTGCGGGGGCGCTCTGCGTCGCGCCGGGCCTGCTCGGCCTTGCGCTCGACTTCACGAGCGATCTCGGCCAGACGCTCTTCCTCGGCGAGGCGGGCAGCCTCGATCGCGGCGAGGCGTTCGGCCTCGGCACGGGCAGCGGCCTTTTCGGCATCGCGAACCGCGCGCGCATCGGCAATGGCCTGGCGCTCCGCGCGGCGCTGCTGCATGACCGGGTCATCCGGGCCCGGCCTTGCCTTGAAGCGCTCGAGTAGCGCCTGCTTGGCGGCTGCGGAATTGGCCTGGCGGTCAGTGAAGCTGCGGTCGTTCGGGTTCTTCAAGGGTAGCCTTCTCTCGTGTTGTGACGGGCGCGATCTTTAGCCCGCGAGGGGGCCAATACTCCAGATCGCGCCGAAAGTGTATCTAAATCAACGCGCGGGCGCTGCGCTTCCAGCGCGGACCGGCTTCGGCTTGACCTTCGGAGCGGCAATCAGCCCCTCACGCTGCATCTGCTTACGCGCAACCTTGCGGGCGCGGCGGATGGCGTCGGCCTTTTCGCGAACGCGCTTCTCGGACGGCTTCTCATAAGCCGAACGGCGCTTCATCTCGCGGAAAACGCCTTCGCGCTGCATCTTCTTCTTCAGAACCCGAAGGGCCTGGTCGACGTTGTTGTCGCGGACGAGAACCTGCATGTCTTCAGTCTCCTGCGTTTCACGTGACGGAAAAAGGGCCGGGCTGTGAACCCCGACCCCTCATCGCGCCGCATCGTCGTTCGAACCGGAAGATCTAAGGCGCCAGTACATCCGTGGTCGCCCGACCTGTATTCCGGTGCCGTCCGATGCGGCTTAGCGGCTCACTCAGCGCGAAGCTGATCGGCGGACATCTTGCCCGAGCGCTTGTCCTGGACGAGCTCGTAGGAGATCTTCTGACCTTCACGGAGATCGCGCATGCCAGCGCGCTCGACTGCGGAGATGTGGACGAACACGTCCTGACCGCCATCATCCGGCTGGATGAAGCCGAAACCCTTGGTGGAATTGAACCATTTAACTGTGCCGGCGCTCATGACGAACCCTTTCGCTAAGTGTTATGAAGCGCGTGATCGCTCACGCGCAGGCTTTTCGATTTTTTGAGCGGTGAAGGTCGTCAGCAGGCGCATCTTCATGCGCGGGGCCACGTCGTTCGGCCTAAATATCGACCCACCCCATATGGACGCTTGGGCTCCACTTGTCAATGCAACCGGCAGATGAGCCGATGTAAGGCATGGCCGGCCTGGCCCCGCCGTGCTTTACAACCGCCAGATTTTGGCCAACAGCCAAAGTCGAAAGCCCCGCGATATCAATCGGTCTCCCAGTGAAAACGCCGTCCCTGAATCAGTTCCGCCGAATCGTCGTCAAGGTCGGCTCCAGTCTGCTCGTCGATCGGGCCCGCGGCCGCCTGCGACAGGCCTGGCTCGCGGCCCTGGCCGAGGATCTCGCCGACCTGCACCTGCGTGGCGCCGATGTCCTCGTGGTATCCTCGGGCGCGATCGCGCTGGGGCGGACGGTGCTGGGCCTGCCGGCGGGCGCCCTGCGCCTGGAGGAGAGCCAGGCCGCCGCCGCCGTCGGCCAGATCGCGCTCGCCCGCACCTGGGCCGAGGCGCTGGGCCATCATAGCCTGACCGCCGGCCAGATCCTGCTTACCCTCGCCGATACCGAGGAGCGCCGGCGCTATCTCAATGCGCGCGCCACGCTGGGCCGCCTGCTCGACCTGCGCGCCGTGCCCGTGATCAACGAGAATGACACCGTCGCGACCGCCGAGATTCGCTATGGCGACAATGACCGGCTCGCCGCCCGCGTCGCGACCATGGCCGGCGCCGACCTGCTGGTGCTCTTCTCCGATATCGACGGTCTCTATACTGCGCCGCCCGCGAGCGATCCGTCGGCCCGGCACATCCCGCTGGTCGAGCGCATCACGCCGGAGATCGACGCCATGGCCGGCGGCGCTGCGTCGGAGCTGTCGCGCGGCGGCATGCGCACCAAGATCGAGGCCGGCAAGATCGCCGCAGCCGGCGGCACGCACATGCTGATTGCCGATGGCCGGGCGAAGAACCCGCTGGCTGCGATCGCGGACGGCGCCCGCTGCACCTGGTTCCTGACCAACTCCACCCCCGCCACCGCGCGGAAAACCTGGATCGCGGGCTCGCTCGAGCCGCGCGGCGCGCTGATCGTCGATGCGGGTGCGGCGCGTGCGCTGCGCGGCGGGGCCAGCCTGCTGCCGGTCGGCGTCAGCCGGATCGAGGGCGATTTCGCTCGCGGCGACGCCGTGCTGATCCGCGCGCCCGACGGCAGCGTGATGGGGCGCGGGCTTGTTGCCTATGACGCGAGCGAAGCCGTGCTGGTGCTGGGCAAGGCCTCGCGCGACATCGAGGCGATCCTAGGCTACCCCGGCCGCGCCGAGATGATCCACCGGGACGACATGGCGCTCGGCGTCGGATAAGGTCAGAGGTGGCTCTTCTTTGAAACACGCACCGTCATCCCGAGGCGTCTCAGGCAAGCCTCCGGAAGGTATCCCGGATCGGCGGCGCTGCGCGGCTGGTCCGCTGTGAGCCCGCGTTGTCGGTTACGGCGTGTTTCCTCTAGGGTTCGATGAGAGTTCAGGCAGGCGAGTATATGATGGCTAGCGAGCAGACCTTGCGGGTGATCGCGGACGACGGCGCAGCCGCAATCGGGCCGCTGATGCAGGCGCTCGGACTGCGCGCCCGCGCCGCCGCACGCCGCGTCGCTTTGGCTCCGGCCACGCAGCGCGATGCCGCGATGGTCGCCATGGCAGCGGCCTTGCGCGCTGCCGCAGCCGACATCCTCGCAGCCAATCGCCTTGACCTCGCCGATGCCAGGGCCGCCGGCCATAACGCCGCCTTTCTCGACCGGCTGTTGCTGGACGACGCCCGCGTCGAGGGCATCGCGACCGCAGTCGCCGAAATCGCCACGCTGGCCGACCCGGTCGGACGCGTGCTTGCCCAGTGGACACAGCCCAACGGCCTGCGCTTCGAGCGCGTCGCGACGCCGCTCGGCGTCATCGCCGTGATTTTCGAGAGCCGCCCGAATGTCACCGCTGATGCGGGCGCGCTGTGCCTGAAGAGCGGCAATGCCGCGATCCTGCGCGCCGGCTCCGACAGTTTTCGCACCTCGACTGAGATAGCCAGGGCGCTGCGGCAGGGGCTGGAGGCGGCGGGCCTGCCCGGCGACGCGATCCAGCTGGTGCCGACCCGCGACCGCGCCGCCGTCGGCGAGATCCTGGCAGGGCTCGGCGGCAGCGTCGACGTCGTCGTGCCGCGCGGCGGCAAGAGCCTCGTCGCCCGCGTCCAGAGCGATGCCCGCGTCCCGGTTTTCGCCCATCTCGACGGCAACTGCCATGTCTACGTCCACGCCGAGGCAGACCTCGCCATGGCGCGGGAGATCGTGCTCAACGCCAAGCTGAGGCGGACCGGCGTCTGCGGCTCCGCCGAGACCCTGCTCGTCGATCAGGCTTGCGCCCGCAGCCACCTCGCACCGCTGGTCAGCACCCTGCTCGATGCCGGGTGCGCGGTTCGCGGCGATGCGAAAACCCAGGCCGTCGATGCGCGGGTCACCGCCGCGACCGAGGCCGACTGGGCCACCGAATTTCTCGACAGCATCATCGCCGTGAAGGTTGTCCCCGACATCGAGACCGCGATCGCGCATATCGAGCGCTACGGCTCGCACCACACCGAGGCGATCGTCACCGACGACGAGGCCGCAGCAACGCGCTTCCTCGCCGAGGTCGATTCGGCGATCGTGCTGCACAATGCCTCGACCCAGTTCGCCGATGGCGGCGAGTTCGGCTTCGGAGCCGAGATCGGCATCGCGACGGGCCGGATGCATGCGCGCGGACCTGTCGGTGTCGAACAGCTCTGCTCCTTCAAATATCGCGTCCATGGCGACGGCCAGACCCGCCCGTGATGCAGGAGGGGATCGCGAGCGCCGATTATCTGCGGTTGCCGCCGCATGCGCCGGGCCTGCGCATCGGGCTGTTCGGCGGCAGCTTCAACCCGGCCCATGACGGCCATCGCATGGCAAGCCTCACCGCCCTGCGCCGGCTTCAGCTCGACCGGGTCTGGTGGCTGGTCACGCCGGGCAACCCGCTGAAGGACAACTCGCAGCTGCCTCCTTTGGGCGAGCGCGTCGCCACAGCCCGCGAGCTCGCCGACCACGCCCATATCCATGTGACCGGAATCGAGGCGCGGTTGCGCACGCGTTACACCGCCGACACGCTGCGCGCGCTGAGGCAGCGCTGCCCCGGCGTGCGCTTCGTCTGGATCATGGGATCGGACAATCTGAAAAGTTTCCACCGCTGGAACGAGTGGCGCGCGATTGCGCGGCTGATGCCGATCGCGGTTATAGACCGCCCGGGCTCGACTCACAGCGCGATGGCCTCGCCGGCCGCCAACTGGTTGTCACGCTGGCGTATTTCGGAACGGCAGGCGGCCGTTCTGGCAGCCGCGAAGCCCCCTGCCTGGACGTTCCTGCACGGGCGCCGGTCCGAACTGTCCTCGACCATGCTGCGGGAATCGGCCGTTTCCGATTGAATTTTGCCCCCATCCCGGGTAAATTAATTGTGTCGCGCCCTGAGCGCGTCGAACATGTGAGGATACGAAGCTGACCCCTTCAACCCGTGGCGAAGCCGAACCGACCCCGCTTCCCCAGGCCGCTGTTTCGGAAAACCCCTCCGCAGAGAGCATTGCCCTCGCACTCACCGTTCTCGAAGACATGAAGGCCGAAGAGATCACGGTCATCGATCTTGTCGGCAAGACCTCGCTGGCGGATGCGATGATCATCGCTTCGGGCCGCGTGAACCGTCACGTCGCCTCGATCGCCGACAGCCTCGTCGAAGCCCTCAAGGCTTCGGGACTGCCGACGCCGAAGGTCGAGGGCATGCCGGCCTGCGACTGGGTGCTGATCGACACCGGCGACATCATCGTCCACATCTTCCGTCCGGAAGTGCGGCAGTTCTACAATCTCGAGAAGATGTGGGGCGCCGACCGTCCCCATGAGCGTCTCGTCAGCTGAACCCGGGCTGACCAAAAGACGACTATGCGCCTCGCCGTCATCGCCGTCGGCCGTCTCAAGGACGGCCCTGAGCGTGAGTTGTGCGAGCGCTATCGCGAGCGCGCGGTGGCGCTGGGGCGTGGCCTCGGCCTGTCCGGCCCCGACATCTTCGAACTTCCCGAAAGCCGTGGCCGCAGACCCGACGAGCGCAAGCGCGACGAGGCTGCGGCCATCACCGCCAAACTCCTGCCCGGGCTGGTGATCGCGCTCGACGAGCGCGGCAAGAGCTTGAGCAGCGAGGCGTTCGCCGGCAGGCTCGCGGCGGCGCGCGACGCCGGCACGGCCGGGGCGAGCCTGATCATCGGCGGCGCCGACGGACTCAGCGACGACTTGCGCGACCGCGCCGACCTGACGATCGCTTTTGGCGCCCTGACCATGCCGCACCAGATCGTACGTGCACTCGTCCTGGAACAACTCTACCGCGCGATGACGATCATCGCCGGACACCCCTATCATCGCGCATGAGCCTGATTCGGAGATTGCGGCCTCTCGACCCGTCATTGCGAGCGCAGCGAAGCAATCCAGAAGCGGCAGAGCGCGACGCTCCCCTGGATTGCTTCGCTGCGCGCGCAATGACGGGTTGCACTCGCGTTTCTCGTCTCGTTCGGACGGTCTCGCGACTGACCTTGCTCGCCGTACTTCTTGCCCCCCTGCCCGCGCTCGCCCAGGCCCCCTCCCCCGATCCCGATCAACTGACCCGGGAGGCGCAGGCCAAGGAGCAGGAAAAGCAGGCCCGAGCCATCGAGCTCAAGGCCATCGAGGAGCGCCTTGCCGGCAACGCCGAAGCCCGCGCCAAGCTCGAGGCCGAGATCGCGGCGATCCGGGCTGATCGCTCCGCCCTCAATACAGCCTTGCTCGAGACAACCAGGCGCACCCAGACGGCCGAAAGCCGCATCGGCGCGATCGAGACCCGCCTCGCCCTGCTGCAATCGAGCGAGAGCGCGATCCGTCGCTCGCTCGAAAGCCGGCGCCACCTGATCGCGGAAGTCCTGGCCGCGCTGCAGAGGATCGGGCGCCGCCCCCCGCCTGCTGTTCTGGTGCGCCCCGAGGATATCCTGGAAGCAGTGCGCGCCTCGATGCTGCTCGGCGCGGTCGTCCCCGACCTCCGGCAGGAGATCGAGATCCTGGGAACGGACTTGCGTGAACTCGTGCGCTTGCGCGAAGGCATTGCCGATGAGCGCAAGGCGATCTCGGTCCAGATGCAGGAACTCGCCGGAGAGCGCCAGCGCCTGGCGTCCCTGATCGAGGCCCGCCGCGAGCGCGAGGCGACCGCGGCCCGGGACGCCGAGGCCCAGCGCGGCGCCGGCAGCGAACTCGCCTCCCAGGCCCGCGGCCTGCGCGATTTCGTCGAGCGCATGGAAAAGGAAATAACGAGTGCCAGCCGCGCCGCAGACGCAGCACGCCAGGCGCTCGAAGCCGAGACGCGCGAGCAGCGGCAGCGCATGGCGGCTCTGGCCTTCAAGGACCCCGCACGACTCGCCCCCAAGATCGCCTTCGCGGAGGCAAGGGGGTTACTTCCTTTGCCGGCGGCCGGATCACAATTGCGTGGTTTTGGCGAAAATGACGGCTCCGGCGGCACAACTCGCGGAATTTCGGTGGAGACGCGCCCGAACGCCTTGGTTTCGGCGCCTTCGGACGCTTGGGTGGTCTATGCAGGCCCGTTCCGCTCGTTCGGCCAACTCTTGATCCTGAACGCGGGCGGGGGCTACTACATGCTGTTGGCCGGCATGCAGCGGATAGACGTGAACCTGAACCAGTTCGTCCTTGCGGGGGAACCGGTTGCGGTTATGGGTGAAACGTCGGAAGCTGCCGCGACGATAGTAGGATCGGGAACCGGGCAGCCGGTTCTCTATATCGAGTTCAGAAAAGACGGTGTCTCGGTCGATCCGACGCCGTGGTGGACAAAACCGCAAGGCGAAAAGGTTCGCGGATGATGCGCAAGGTCTCTCTCGTATTCGCTGGCGCGGTCGTGGGCGCGGGGCTGACCGGTGTGGTCACCCAGACGCACCTGTTCACCTCGACCAGCGCGGTCGCGGCGTCCGCCGAGGTCTATCGCAGCCTGAACCTCTTCGGTGACATCTTCGAGAAGATCCGGACCGACTACGTCGAGAAGCCCGACGAGCAGAAGCTGATCGAGGCCGCGATCAACGGCATGGTCTCTTCGCTCGACCCCCATTCGTCCTATCTGGATGCCAAGAGCTTCCGTGACATGGACACCGACATGCGTGGCCAGTTCGGCGGCCTCGGCATCGAGGTCACCATGGAGGACGGTGTCCTCAAGGTCGCCAAGCCGATTCGCGACACGCCCGCCTCGAAGGCCGGCATCCTGGCCAACGACATCATCAGCCAGATCGACGGCGACGTCGTGAAGGGCCTCAGCCTGACGCAGGCGGTCGAGAAGATGCGCGGCCTGATCAACACGCAGGTCAAGCTCAAGATCGAGCGCCCCGGCAAGCCCGAGCCGCTGGAATTCACCCTGACCCGCTCGACCATCGTCGTGCCGGCGGTCGAGGAGCGCGTCGAGGCCGATGTCGGCTACATCCGCATCGGCACCTTCAGCGAGCAGACCTATGAGGGCCTGCGCAAGGCGATCGACAAGGTCAACACCGAGATCGGCGTCGACAAGGTCAAGGGCTACGTCATCGACCTCCGCAACAACCGCGGTGGCCGGCTCGACCAGTCCGTGCTGGTGTCGGATGCCTTCCTCGAGCGCGGCAAGATCGTCTCGACGCGCGGCCGCAACGCCGAGGAGACGCAGGTCTTCAACGCCAAGGCGGGCGACCTGACCAAGGGCAAGCCGGTGGTGGTGCTGATCAACGGCTCGTCGGCCTCGGCCGCCGAGATCGTCGCCGGCGCGCTGCAGGACCACAAGCGCGCGACCGTCATGGGCACGCGCTCCTTCGGCAAGGGCTCGGTGCAGACCGTGATTCCGCTCGGCAGCAATGGCGGCCTGCGCCTGACGACGGCGCGCTACTACACCCCGTCGGGCACCTCGATCCAGGCCAAGGGCATCACCCCGGACATCGAAGTCGTCCAGGAGATTCCCGCCGAGCTCAAGGACAAGCTCAGCGAGAACAAGGGTGAGGCTTCGCTGAAGGGCCACCTGAAGTCGACGGACGGCAAGGACGAGCAGTCGGGATCGGCTGCCTATGTGCCCAATGACCCGACCAAGGACACCCAGCTGATCGCCGCCCTCAATCTGCTGCGCGGCGTCAAGAAGGACGCCGCCGCACCCGTGCCGGCCCTTGCGCCCGAGGCGCCCAAGCCGAACTGATTGGCGTTGCGGGGCAGCCGGCTCTCGACGCCGGACCCCGCACACGACAAGACTAGGCACGCCGGCCGCTGATTCGGGTCCGGGTCGAATCGTTGAGGACGGCTGCCGTTGGCCGGAACGCCGCTCACAGAGCTTACCCGGCCGCTTGGCCGGGACCGTCCCGTGCCTCAAGGCAAGCCATGGGGGCGTTTGCTTGTGCTGGGCACCTCAGGTGCCGTCGGCCTTGCCTGCATTGCGCTTGCCCTCATCGTTGTCCTGCGCCGTGATCCC
The DNA here is from genome assembly GCF_056406735.1 of Allobosea sp. P1_B10. Lineage (NCBI taxonomy): Bacteria > Pseudomonadati > Pseudomonadota > Alphaproteobacteria > Hyphomicrobiales > Alloboseaceae > Allobosea > Allobosea sp. P1_B10. The sequence continues at coordinate 151,135 of NZ_JBFTZP010000008.1, forward strand.
GATGGCGGCCAACCCTTCGCCACGGCGGCGATCGAAACCCGCGTCGCGGCCGCGCAGCCTGGCGTGGCTCCTGCCCTGCCGCCCACGCAGGAACCGCGCACGCAATCGACGGCGCGACAGGTCGAAAGCGAATCCGGCGTCAGCATCGTGCGCCCCGGCGCAGACGTTCCGGGCTCGATCATCATCACGATTCCCGATGCGCCCGGCGTGGTCAAACTCGCAACCGCGCCCGACACCCGACTCACCGAACGCAGCCGCCATGGCCTGCTGCCCAAGATCGGCCCCGACGGCTCGACCCCTGCGCAGATCTATGCCCGCCCCCTCGGCCCGGAGCCCTCGCCAAAGCCGGCGGGGCGCATCGCGTTGCTGGTCGGCGGGCTCGGCATCAGCCAGTCCGGCACGGCCGATGCTGTGGCGAGGCTGCCCGGCGCGATCTCTCTGGCCTTCGCGCCCTATGGCCAGGAACTCGAGCGCACCGTGCAGCGCGCACGCAGCGGCGGCCACGAGGTCTTCCTCCAGGTCCCGATGGAGCCGTTCGACTATCCCGACAATGATCCCGGGCCGCACACCCTGCTCACCGGGCCGAAGGCTGCCGAGAACCTCGACCGGCTGCAATGGGTGCTCGGTCGCTTCACCGGCTATGTCGGCATCGTCAATTTCCTCGGCGGCCGCCTGACTGCAGACGATGCGGCGCTCTCGCCGATCCTGCGCGAAATCGCCGGGCGCGGCCTGCTCGTCGTCGATGACGGCTCCTCGTCGCGCAGCCTGCTGGCCGGTTCGGCCACGCGCGCCCAGATTCCGGCGCTCAAGGTCGACCGCATCATCGACACGGTTCAGCGCGCCGATGCCATCGACAAGGAACTCGCAGCCCTGGAGGCGCAGGCTCGCAGCCAGGGCCTGGCCATCGCGGCCGCCAGCGCCCTCCCCGTCTCGATCGACCGGATCAGCCGCTGGGCCCAGTCCCTGGAGGCAAAGGGCCTCGTCATCGTGCCCGTGAGCGCAGCAGGACGCTTCCGCAATCCCTCGACCACAGGCTCCCTGCGATGACCGACGCCGCACCCGAAGGCTACCGCCCCTGCGTGGGGCTGGCGCTGTTCAATGCGCAGGGCCTCGTCTTCGTCGGGCGCCGCGCCGACAAGAGCAAGCGCGAGCACGTCGCGCCCGGCCATGAGTGGCAGATGCCGCAGGGCGGCATCGACCCCGGAGAGACCCCGCTGGAAGCCGCGCGGCGCGAATTGCAGGAGGAGACGAATGTCACCTCCGTGACGCTGCTGGCTGAGGCTCCAGGCTGGTTCAGCTACGACCTGCCGGTCGACATCGGCAAGGAAGCCTGGAAAGGGCGCTGGCGCGGCCAGGCGCAGCGCTGGTTCGCCTTCCGCCTGACAGGGCCAGAATCCGAGATCGATATCGCCACGCCCGCCGGAGGCCACAAGGCCGAGTTCGACGCCTGGCGCTGGGTGCCGCTGGCCGACACGCCGAACCTCATCATTCCCTTCAAGCAGCAGGTCTACCGCAACGTCGCGGCCGCCTTCGCGCCCTTCGCCGCGCAGGCCTGACGCCGCCGCCTCACGGCCCGGTCGCGCCCACCGCGCGCAGCCGAAGCGACACCGTCATCAAACCCTCATCTGCGACGGCAACTCTCGCGGGATGACTGATTCGATCGACAGGCTCCATCTGGCGGTACGCGCGGCGCGCTCGCGCGACCCCTCTTCTTCGCGCACCGCCAGGCTGATCGGCGAAGGCGTGGCGAAGATGGCCAAGAAAGTCGCCGAGGAGGCCGTCGAGGTCGGGCTCGAAGCGGTCCAGGGCGACCGCGCCCGCACGATTCTCGAAAGCGCCGACCTGTTCTACAATCTCGTCGTGCTGTGGAGCGAGATGGGCATAACGCCCGGCGACGTCTGGCGGGAGATCGACCGCCGCGAGCGGCTCTACGGCATCGCGGAAAAACTGCCGAAACCCGGCTCGAAGGCCAAATTCGCCCGCCAAACCGCACTGCGTCGCCCCGGTATCGCGATCGCCGCGCTGACCGGGGATTGAGGGCACGAGCCACGGTCCACAGCGCCGGAATGATTTTGACGCGGTGCAGCGATTTCGGGGTTGCCAAGCCGAAAGAGAGCGGCTATTTCGACGCCATCGGCTTGGAACGCAACGCGCTTCGAGCCGGGCACGCGCCCGTAGCTCAGCTGGATAGAGCATCAGACTACGAATCTGAGGGTCAGAGGTTCGAATCCTTTCGGGCGCGCCATTATTCCTAAGTGTATTTTCGGCACTTAGCTGGGAAAAACCTGAAGCATACTGTTTCGCTTGAGGTTTTACATTCTGGGTACTGATCAACCGCATCAGCCCACGAAGATCATCACATCCGCTTTAATAGACCGCTACGCATAGCGGCCATCAATAGGCCCGCTTGTCTGCGAGCGCAGGATGCTGGGCTCGGTCAGCCGCAGCCTCCCCCAAGCTCAAACGTAACGCCTGATCTCGTCGATATAGGCCTCGAGGAACCTCTCCGCTTGTTGCGGCAGCGGGGAGCCCTTGGGTGCGATGACCGAGATCGAGAACCGGTCCTGCATGCGGATCGGAAGGCTGGTCCCGCCCTTGCTTTCGTGCTCCCGTGCCGCGAAGGGGTCGACGATCGACAGGCCACATCCGCGCCGCACGAGCGCCCCCGCCGTTTCCGAAAGATGCGCCCGCAGCTGAACGCGTGGCGGCTTCTTCATCGCGGAGAACAGACGGTCGAGTGTGCGCCCCGTCATCGTCGTGCTGGCGAAGCCCACGAAATCACGGTCGCTCAGATCGTCCAGCGTGACCTCGGCACATGACCCGAGCGGATCATCGCTGTTCATGATGCAGCGATAGGCCACGGAGTCGTTGCGGATCACGGACACCTCGGCCTCGACCTTGCGCGGGCTGATCATGCCGAGGCAGGCATCGCCGCGCGCCACCATCGGAATGATGTTCGAGGTGCGGGCCGACTGGATCTCGATCCCGAAACCGGGGTCGCGCTGGTGCAGCACGGCAATCGCATCGGGGATGACGGTAGTCGCCAGCGTGGCCATCGCCGAGATGGTGATGTTGCCGTAGATGCCCTGCTTGAGCCTCTGGATCCCGGTTTCGATAGCCGACAGGCTGATGAAAGCGCGGTCGACCTCGCTCATCAGCGCCCGCGCCGCCTCGGTTGGCATGATCCGATTGCCCGCGCGCTTGAACAGTTCCAGCTGGATTGCCGCCTCGAGATCCCTGATGAGCCGGCTAACGGCAGGTTGGCTTATCGCCAGAAGCTCGGCTGCCGCCGAGACCGAACCGGTCTTCATGGTGGCGTGAAAGGCCTCGAGGCCGCGCTGACTCAGCATAACATAATCGCAATCTAGCAAGCGAAATTGGCATTTGCATTATACAACATAGCCGGCCGTAATGCCATGATCCTACCGCTTATCCAGCAGGTTCCACGCATGCAGCCGGCCCAGACAGAGGTTGTCGTCATCGGCGGAGGGATCGCTGGAGTCTGTACAGCTCTGCAGCTCGCCGAATGGGGCATTCCCGTCGTGCTGTGCGAGAAGGGCGCTATCGCCGCCGAGCAGTCCTCGCGCAATTGGGGCTGGGTTCGGATCCAGGGCCGCAAGCGGCCGGAGATCCCGCTGATGCTGCGGAGCATGGAGATCTGGTCCCGGCTGGCGGAGACGGTCGACTGCGATATCGGCTTCCGGCGGGGCGGCGTGACCTATCTCGCGAAAACCCCGGACGAATTGGTGGATCGCGCCAGATGGCTGGAGCATGCACGCGATTTCGGGATCGAGACGCAGCTCCTCGGTGCGGGCCAGGTCGCCAACATGCTGGGGCACAATGACACCGCCTTCGCCGGCGCCGTGCATACGCCCCAGGATGCCTATGCCGAGCCCGACCTCGCCGTCCCCGCCATGGCCAGGCTCGCCGCAGCCAAGGGCGCGGTCATGCTTGAAAACACGGCCGTGAGAACGCTGGAGCGGGAAGCCGGCCGCGTCGTCGCGGTGGTCACGGAGCATGGCCGCATCGCCTGCTCGGCCGTGGTGCTGGCCGGCGGCGCCTGGTCACGGACATTTCTTGAGAACGAGGGCTTTGCCTTCCCCCAGCTTGCCGTCCTCTCCTCGGCACAGCGGGTGACGAATGCGAGGCAGGTCTCGAGCAGCACCTTCGGCGCCGGCCCGGCGTCGATCCGCCCTCGCCTCGACGGCGACTACACGCTGGGGAGGGCCACCGCGGCGCGGTTTGACCTGATACCAGCGGCCTTCACCCATTTCCGCGCATTTCTTCCGGTTCTGCGCGCGCGCTGGCGGATGATGAAGCTCCGCCTTGGCCCGTCCTTCTACGGTCCGCTGGGACGCCATCGCTGGGCGGGAGACGAGGTCAGCCCGTTCGAACAGGTCCGCACATTGGATCCGAGGCCGGAGGCGTCGATCCTCGACGACACGCTCGCTGCGGCACGCCGGATCTATCCGCACATGGCCGAGGCGATCGTCGTCAAGCGCTGGGCGTCGATGATCGATGTCATGCCCGACGAAGTCCCCGTCATCGACGAGATGCCGGGGCTGCCGGGGTTGGTGGTGGCGACGGGACTGTCTGGCCATGGCTTTGGCCTTGGACCCGGCATCGGGATGATGGCCGCGGAGATCGCCACGGGCCGCCCGGCGAGCACGAGCCGACAGGAGTTCCGCTTCAACCGATTTTAAGGTCGCCAGCCTGACGCAGTTCAACGAGGCACAACGCCCGGCTGCCCATCCTGACGACGATTGTAACGCTGCAACGGGAGGATGACGATGAAACTGAGCTATCCGGGGCTTTTGCTGGCCGGGTTTCTGGCTGCTGCGCCCGCATCTGCCGACACCGTGTTGAGAGTCGGGATGGCCGCTCCCGATGTCGGGCAGCTCGACCCGCACAAGGCGACCACGACACCCGACAAGCCGACGACCGGCTGGGTCTTCAACGGGCTCGTCCGCTTCAAGCCGGGCTCCGACGATCTCGCCGGGCTCGAACCCGATCTCGCGCAGAGCTGGGAGAAGAGCGCCGACGGCCTGGTCTGGACCTTCAAGCTGCGCTCGGGCGTCAAATTCCATCACGGCTACGGCGAACTGACGGCCGATGACGTCGTGTTTTCGCTCAAGCGCGCGGCCGATCCCAAGAGCTCGTCATTCTCGGGCGACTATGCGGCCTTCAAGGATGTCGAGGCGGTCGATCCGCTGACGGTGCGCATCACCTTGAAATCGCCCGTGCCCTCGCTGCTGGGACTCGTCGCGAATTATCACGGCGGCAACATCGTCAGCAAAAAGGCCGTCGAGGCGCTCGGCGACGATTTCCGCATCAAGGCCGTCGGCACCGGGCCCTTCATGATCGGGCCCTACGTTCCCCAGGAGTCGGTGACCTTTACCGCCAACAAGGACTATTTCCGGGGCGCGCCGAAGCTCGACAAGATCGTCTATCGCTACATCCCCTCGGATGCGTCGCGCGACCTGGCTTTCCGCTCGGGAGAGCTCGACGTGACCTATGGCCGCCAGGACCAGCAATGGGTCCAGCGCATGAAGGAGCAGAAGGGCATCCTGGTCGATGTCGTGCGCCCTGCCGAACTGCAGATGCTGCACATCAACATCACGCAGGCGCCGCTCGACAAGCTGGAGGTCCGCAAGGCGATCGCCACCGCGATCAACCGCGACGAGTTCGTGAAGTACATCGGCAGCGACGTCTCGGCGCCGGGCCGTTCGGTCATCCCCGCCGGCAATCTCGGCTTCGATGCCTCCGCCGACGTGCTGGGCAAGGGCGATGTCGAGGGCGCCAAGAAGATGCTCGCCGCAGCCGGCTTCCCCAATGGCATCGACATCAAGATGGTCCAGACTTCGCTGCCCACCATGCTCGCTGTCGCACAGGTGGCGCAGGCGCAGCTCGCCAAGGCCGGCATCCGGCTCAATCTCGACGTCGTCGATCACCAGACCTTCCACGCCAATATCCGCAAGGACCTTTCGCAGATCGTCTACTACTCGGCGGCGCGGTTCCCCGTCGCGGATGTCTATCTCAGCCAGTTCTTCCATTCGGCCGCGACGGTAAACACGCCCAAGGGCGGCACCAACTTCTCGCATTGCGCCATGGCCGATGCCGACATCGACGCGGCCCGGATCGAGCAGGACCCCGCCAAGCAGCTTGCCTACTGGGCCGCCGCCCAGCGCAAGCTGGTCGAGAATGTCTGCGGCATTCCCCTCCATGAGCAGCTGATCATCTGGGCCCGCAAGAGCAATGTCGACTACGGCTACGACTACAAGGCCAACATGCATCTCGGTCCCAACATCACCGAGCTGACGAAGCTGAACTGACGTCGATCAGGGCCGGGGCGAGGCGCTTGCAGGCGCGCGCTCCGGCCATCCCAATGCCCGCCGGGAAGGCTTGATGATCCGCTATATCCTGTCGCGAATGATCTCGACCGCGCCCACGGTCTTCGCCGTGCTCACGCTCGTCTTCATCCTGGTGCGGATCGTCCCCGGCGATCCCGCCCTCGTCATCATGGGCGACGAGGCCAAGCCCGAGGCTCTGGCCGCCCTGCGTGAACGGCTCGGCATCGACGTCCCGATCTGGCGGCAATACCTCGCCTTCCTCTGGCAGATGCTGCATGGCGATCTCGGCCGCTCGCTGATCACCAATCGCAGCGTGCTCGAGACCATCGCAGGCGTCCTGCCCTACACGCTCGAACTGACGATCGCGGCCGTCATCATCGGCCTCGTCTTCGGCGTGCCGCTGGGTATTGCCGCAGCCTATCGCCGCGACGGCTTCATCGACTGGCTGGCGCGTATCGTCTCGCTCACGGGACTGTCCTTCCCCGCCTTCATCTCGGCCATCCTGATGCTTCTGGCCTTCGCCATCCATCTCTCATGGTTCCCGGTGATCTCGCTTGGAAAACCCCTGAGCGACCCGGTCGGGCGCCTGCAATCGCTGGCCCTGCCGGCGATCAATCTCGGCATCGTCATGATGGCCTATGTCACGCGCGTCACGCGCTCGGGCATGATCAAGGTGATGGAGGAGGACTACATCCGCACGGCGCAGGCCAAGGGCCTGACCGAGCGCTCGATCGTCTTCCGGCACGGGTTGCGCAACATCCTGGTGCCGCTGATCACCTTCAGCGGGCTCTATTTCAGCGTGCTTATCGGCAATTCGGTGCTGACCGAGATCGTCTTCAACCGGCCTGGGCTGGGCAAGCTGATCGTCGGCGCGCTGGAGAAGCGCGACTACACCATGCTGCAGGGCCTGATCGTGATCTACGCGATCATCGTCGTCATCATCAATCTCATCACCGACCTGACCTATGGTCTGGCCGATCCCAGGGTCAAAGCCCAGTGAGCAGCACAGCCATACCGACCGGCCGGGTGTGGCGCCGCCTGAAACAGGGCGCGGCGCTGTGGATCGGCATCATGCTGGTCTCCGTCAGCGTGATCGCAGCCCTGCTGGCGCCCTGGATTTCGCCGCATGATCCCAACGTCCAGGACATCGCCAACAAGCTGGCCTCGCCATCGCAGCGCTATCTGCTGGGGACCGACGCCTTCGGCCGCGACATCCTCTCGCGCATCCTGTGGGGCGCGCGCGTCTCGCTCTTCGTAGGCTTCGTCTCGACGGCGGTGGCCGTCATGGCAGGCGCGGCGCTGGGCATCATCTCAGGCTATTACGGCGGCCGCGTCGACAAGGCGATCTCGTCGGGCAACGACATCCTGATGAGCTTTCCGCAGATCATCCTGGGAATCGTCATCGTCGCCCTGCTGGGACCCAGCATCACCAACCTGATCATCGCCATCGCGGTCACCGCCGTTCCCGCCTTCTTCCGAGTGGCACGCGGCTCGACGCTGGCGATGAAGGAGCGCGACTTCGTCGATGCCTGCCGCAGCCTCGGCATGACCGATTTGCGCATCATGTTCCGCCACATCCTGCCCAATATCGGTGACGACGTGACCGTGCTGGGCTCGCTCTGGCTGGCGACCGCGATCCGCACCGAGGCCTCGCTCTCCTTCATCGGCCTCGGCGCACCACCACCGACCGCGACGCTGGGCGGGCTGGTGCGCGACGGCTTCGAGAACATCCTCGATTCCGCAGGGCTGGCGATCTACCCGTCGATCGCGATCCTGATCGTGATGATCGGCCTGAACCTGATCGGCGACGGCCTGCGCGATGTGCTCGACCCCCGCGTGGCGACGTGACGCGCTCATCCACCGATCCGAATGCAGCCTGAGTGATGACGATGCAGCCGCTTTCCGCCGACCCCATCGCTCCTGAACCGGCCGATGTCGGGCAGGGCTACCAGTCGCACAGCGCCCATTGGGGCACGTTCAAGGCGCGCTTCGACGGGACCGATCTCGACCTCGTGCCACATCCAGGCGATCCCGCGCCGTCGCCGATTCTGGGCAATTTTCGCGGCGCCTTGCGGCATCGCGCGCGCATCCTGCGGCCTGCGATCCGGCGCTCATGGCTGGAGCAGGGGCCGGGCCCGCGGACGCGACCGCTGGACGAGCCCTTCGTCGAGGTGGACTGGGACGAGGCGCTCGACCTGCTGGCGCGCGAACTGCGCCGGCTGAAGGACAATCATGGTCCGCAGTCGATCTATGGCGGTTCCTATGGCTGGGCCAGCGCCGGGCGCTTCCACCACGCGCAGAGCCAGATCCATCGCTTTCTGAACCTGGCGCTGGGCGGATATGTCCGCTCGGTCAACAGCTACAGCGCCGGCGCCTCCTCGGTGATCCTGCCCCATGTGATGGGCAGCTTCGAGGACATCTCGCGCCACAACGTCACCTGGGACCAGATCTGCGCCCACACCGACACCGTGCTCGCCTTCGGCGGCATGGCGATCAAGAACTCGATGATCGGCAATGGCGGCGTCAGCGCCCATATCGAGCCCGATGCGATGCGCGCCGCCTCGGCGCGCGGCACCGTGTTCCATCTTTTCAGCCCGCTGCGCGACGACCTGCCAGACGATATCGACGTGCGCTGGCACCCAGCCCGTGTCGGCACCGATACCGCCGTGATGCTGGCGATGGCGCATACGCTGGTCGCCGAGAACCTCTACGATCGCGCCTTCGTCGAACGCTACTGCACGGGCTTCGAGCCATATGCGGCCTATCTCACGGGCGCGGCCGATGGCGTGGCCAAGGATGCGGACTGGGCTGCGCGGATTTCCGGGATCTCCGCTGAAACGATCCGGAAGATCGCCCGCTCGCTCGTCGCCGGCCGCAGCCTGATCACGGTCTCGCATTCGATGCAGCGCGCGGAGTATGGCGAGCAGCCGGTCTGGGCCGCGGCGGCGCTAGCGGCGCTGGTGGGGCAGATCGGCCTGCCGGGAGGCGGCTACAATTATGCGCTGGGGGCGATGGGCCATACCGGCCGGCGCTCGGTCTCCGTCGACATCCCGCTCTTCGGCCAGGGCCGCAACGACGTCGAGGCCTTTATCCCAGTGGCGCGCATCAGCGACATGCTGCTGCACCCCGGCGAGACCTACGAGTACAATGGCCGCACGCTCACCTATCCCGATATCCGCATGGTTTACTGGGCCGGCGGCAATCCCTTCCATCATCACCAGGATCTCAATCGCCTGCGCCGGGCCTTCGCGCGGCCGGAGACCATCGTGGTGCATGAGAACGCCTGGACGGGCATGGCGAAATCCGCCGACATCGTCCTGCCGGCGACGATGACGCTCGAACGCAACGATATCGGCGCCACCCGTACCGACACGCTGATGATCGCGATGCGCCAGCTGGCGCCGCCGGTCGGCGAGGCCCGTGACGACTACGCGATCTTTGCCGCCCTGGCGGCCAGGCTAGGAGCCGAACAGGCATTCACCGAGGGGCGTAGCAGCCACGAATGGCTGCGCCATCTCTACGAACCCACAAGGCTCAGCCTGCTCGAAAAAGGGCTGCCGGCGCCGTCGTTCGACGATTTCTGGGAGGCCGGCGAGTTGAGCCTGCCGCTGGCAGAAGACGATGGCGGTTTCCTGCGCCGTTTCCGGACTGACCCCGACGCGCACAGGCTCAAGACGCCCAGCGGCCGCATCGAGCTGTATTCGCAGACGATCGCCGGTTTCGACTATGACGACTGCCCTGGCCACCCGGCCTTCATCCCAGCCAGGCAGCAACCCAATCCGCGCCACCCGCTGCACCTGATCGCCAATGCGCCGGCCACGCGCCTTCACAGCCAGCTCGATTTCGGCGGCTACAGCCAGTCGCAGAAAATCCGGGGCCGCGAGGTCCTGCGCATCCATCCCGATGACGCCAAGGCGCGCGGCATTAGCGACGGCGATATCGTGCGGGTCTTCAACGATCTCGGCGCAAGCCTTGCTGCCGCCAGGGTGAGCGAGAGCGTGACGCGCGGCGTCGTCAACCTGCCGACCGGCGCCTGGTATGACCCGCTTGTGATGACGCAAGGCGTCGATCCGGAGTGCATCCACGGCAACCCCAATACGCTGACGCTGGATATCGGGACGTCGCGGCTTGCGCAGGGATGCTGCGGGCAAGTCACAGTCGTCGAGTGTGAACGGTTCGACGGCGAATTGCCGGGGATCACCGCGTTCGACCCGCCGGTATTTACCCAGCGGACGTCCCCAGACCGAAAGGCGGGCTAAAGGCGACGGTGCCGGGCGCCTGCGCCTCGGCATCATCCCCAATTGACCGGGCAGCGGCGCGGCGGATTCTAGGTTCCTGCGCCATTCCTTGCGAGGCCGAACAAATAGTCGTTCTGGGCCTGGGTCTCGACAGCGCCGGCCGCGTGCTCTGCCCGGATCCGGGCAATCGCCTCTTGAGGTCTGGCGCCGGCCTCCATCAGCAGGCGCGATGCGACGAGGCCGGTTCGGCCCAGGCCGGCCCTGCAGTGAACCGCCCAGTCTTCGCCTGCCGCCAATCGATCCAGGAGGCCGAGCTTGCGCCAGCCATGCTCGAACTCCGCATCCGGCGTGCCGAAATCAGGTATCGGAAGGTGAGCCCAGTTCATCTGCGCCGCCGCGACCGCGGCAGCATATGCCTCGTGGCCGCCCGGCAACTCGTTGGCCTCGACAAGGCTCAGCACAGAGGTCGCCCCGGCCGCCGCCAGGGCTCTGAGGTCCCATGAGACGGCCTCGCCGGCACCGTCACCATCCCCAGCTTGCCATCGCCCGGGACAGGGGCACAGCAGCAGTTTGCCGGCACGTCCCGGAATACCGATGACAGAAAAGGAAGCATCGGCGGGGCGTTTCAAGGGGGTATCCGGGGTTGAGAGGCAGGAGGGGCGTTTGACTTGATTGGATAGCTGTGTACAGCTATCCAATCAAGTGTCCAGACGGCAAGCCCGGCAATGCGCGAAGCCCTCCCCCGTCCGCCTGATCCCGACTGGCGGAGCCGCTTGCAGGCTCTCGTCTGGCCGATGGCGCTTTGCACAGTCGTGGGACTGCTTGGCTGGATCGTCGCCCGAAACGTCTCGGCCAACCTCGCGGCGGCGGGGATGGAGATCGACTTCTCCTTCCTGTGGCAGGAGGCCGGCTTCGATGTCAGCCAGTCGCTGATCGGCTATTCGCCACGAGACAGCTATGCGCGCGTCCTTCTGGTGGGTGCGCTGAACACGTTGCTCGCAGCAGCCGTCGTACTGGTGCTGGCCAGTATTATCGGCCTGGTTGTCGGGATCGCGATGACGAGCTCCAACTGGCTCGTACGAACGCTCGCGCATTTCTATGTCGAATTGCTACGCAATCTCCCCAAACTCCTCATCCTGATCGCGCTCTACGTGCTGATGGTGCGCGGCCTCCCGCATGTCCGCGCCGCCTGGAGCGGCCCACTGGGCATCCAGCTTTCCAATCGCGGCCTGTTCCTGCCCTGGCCTACCTTCGACGAGGGGGCCGGCCTGCTCGGCGCCGCTGTGCTGATCTGGCTCGGCGGCGCGCTGATCTGGGGCCGCATCGCCCGCCGCCAGCAGAACCTGACGGGCATCCGGCCGCCTGTGTTCATGCCGGTGATCGGCGTGGGCGCCTTCGCCTTCTGGCTGCTGATCATGTCCGGCGCCGTCGCGATCGGCTGGTCCACGCCGGTTCTCCGCGGCTTCAACGTCAGCGGCGGCATGGGGCTTTCGCTGCAATTCACCGCGCTGGTCGTCGCCCTCTCGGTGTATCATGGCGGCCAGATCGGCGCGATCGTGCGCGGCGGCATCATCGCCACGTCCGTCGGACAGCGCGAGGCGGCCTATGCACTCGGGCTCGACTGGCTCAAGACGATGCGCCTGATCGTGCTGCCGCAGGCGCTGCGCGTGATCACGCCGCCGCTCGGGAACCAGTACAGCAACCTGCTGAAAAATACCTCGATCGCACTGGCCGTCGGCTATTCCGACCTGTTGAGCGTGGTCAGCACCTCGATCAACCAGACTTTCCGCCCGATCGAGTTGATGGCGATCGTGGCGCTGTTCTTCCTCGTCGTGAACATGCTGATCTCCGCGCTGGTGAACTGGGTCAGCCACAGCTACCGGCTGAAGGGGCGCTGAGATGGCGACGCTCGCACATCGCCCGACCCGACAGGCGACGGCCCGCATCTGGCTCCGCGAAAACCTGTTCTCCGGCTGGTGGAACAGCCTGCTCACCCTGGCGACACTGGCCGGCCTCTACGCGATCATCTCGGCCAGCCTGAACTGGGGCGTCTTTCAGGCCGTGCCTTTTTCCGGTGACCGGACCGACTGCCTCGCCGCCTCGGGCGCCTGCTGGGCGTTCCTGCGCGAGAAGTCGGACCTCATCCTGACAGGCACCTATCCAGCCGAGGAACGCTGGCGCGCCTACACCGCGACGGGAATCCTGGTGGCGCTGGTACTCGTCCAGCTGCTCGTGCCGATGCGGGCTGTCCTGCGTGTCGTCCTGCTCGTCGCGGCCGCAGCGGCGAGTTATGTGCTGCTCCGCGGCGGTGTCGGTGGCCTGCCGCTGGTGGAATCGCATCGCTGGAACGGCCTGCCGCTCGTGCTGTTCCTGTCCGTTTTCAGCATGGCCGCGGCCTTTCCGCTCGGCGTCGTGCTGGCGCTGATGCGCTGGTCGGGCGACCGGACGCTCAACCTTGCCGCCGTCGGCTATATCGAGACCGTTCGGGCAATCCCGATGGTCGCGGTGCTGTTCGCCGGCATCTTCGTGCTGCCGCTCGTACTCTCGCGCGGCGCCGCGATCGAGCCGGTGATGGCGATCCTCTTCGTGCTCACCCTGTTCTATGCCGCCTATTTCGCCGAGGATGTCCGCGCCGGCCTGCAGGCGCTGCCCGCCGGGCAGATCGAGGCCGGCAAGAGCCTGGGCCTCTCCGGCTGGCATCGACTGAGCTTCATCGTCCTGCCGCAGGCCCTGCGCACGGCCGTGCCCGGGCTCACCAACAGCGTCATCGGCAGCTTCAAGGACACCTCGCTGGTCGCCATCGTCGGCATGCACGACCTGCTGTCGACCTCGCGCATGGCCTATGCGGACCCGCTCTGGCAGGCCTATGCGCTGGAGGCCAATGTCGCGATCGGGCTGTTCTATTTCCTCTGCTGCTGGCTGATCTCGGAGCGCGGACGTCGCCTCGGGCACGCCGTCGCAAAGTCCGGCTGATCTATCGTCAAGAGGATGCTAGGACGAGGCATGAACGAGATTTCGCCACCGGCGGCGCAACAGCTTCGGCAGATGGTCAGGTCACGCAACGACGTGATCTTCGAGATCGTGCGCGACCGCATCTGCCTGCGCGAATATGACGAAGGGCACGTCATCCACGAGGTGGCGCTGGCGACGGAGTTCCAGATCAGCCGCACCCCGATCAGGCAGGTGCTGCAACGGCTGGTCTATGAGCAGCTTGCCGAAACCCGCAACGGCGTCGGCACCATCGTCTCCTATGTCGCCGAGCGGCATGCCGAGATGCTGCGCTTCCGCATCGGCCTCACCGGGCTGATCGCCGATCTCCTGCCGCTGCAGCTCTCGCCGGACCTGCGCTCCGAATTTGTGCGCGTGCGCGCACTTGCAGAGGCGTTGCCCGTCGATGCGCCGGTCAAGGACATCTGGAATGTCTGGCGGACCCATCACGAGGCCCGCAACGCGCTGATCGCCGACGAAGCCTTGCGCCAGATGGACGACATCATCTTCTATCGCGTGGCGCGCAGCTGGGTGTCGTGGCTGAAACAGGACCGCGAGGCGATCCTGGCGCTGCTCAAGGACGAGATCGTCGAAGCGGCGGTGCAGGCCTCCAGCCTGCCGGCGGGCGGGCTGTTCCGCCTCCACGCGGCGCATCTCGAGCGCCTGCTGGCACGCTACGAGGCCAGCGCCCGCAGATAGGCAAGTTGGAGATCGCTCTCGATCGCGCCGGGGCGTGCCATGCGCACGGCTGCGATCGCGCCCTCTGGCGCCATGCCGTACGCGATCAGGATGCGGGCCGCCATCATGCCACTGCGGCCATAGCCGGCGAGACAGGCGAAGCCGACGCTGCGGCCCTCTCGCAGAGTGCTGCCGACACGCGCGAGGAGCCCCGCGCCGTCGAAGCTCGGCCCAGGTGCGGAAAAATCATCGATTGGCCAGCGGGTCAGCCTTATGTCGCGGCTGGCGGCGCCATCGGAGAGCTCGACGAGATCGTCCACCTCGACCTCCTCGTCGCAGAGCAGGCAGGCGAGATCGCTCACGCCATCCGCGGCCAGTCCATCCAGCACTTTGCCCTGCAGGTCCGGCTCGATCACGCGCTCGCCGCGACGCAGGATCACAAGCCCCGGCAGGGGCAGCATCGCGATCCGCCCGCTCACGCCAGCCGGCTGAACCCATCCGATATCGTCGTCCATGCCTGCCCTGAAACGAAAAATGCCCGCAGGCCTGAGCCTGCGAGCATCATGGGGTTCAGGCTGGATGACAAGCGTTTCCGCCTGTCGCCTCAGCGGATCGGGTAGGCGAACATCAGGCCGCCGTCGCGCGCGAGGCGGTTGGGCGAGGTGCTGCGGTCCATGGTGAGCGGCGAGGCCTTGCCGAGATGCTTCTCGAAGACCTCGCCATAGCTGCCGACCTGCTTGAGGATGCGATAGCTCCACTCCGGATGCAGGCCGAGCTTCTTGGCCATGTCGGCGGTGGGCCCGGTGGGCGACAGCAGGCGCTGGGCATCGACCGGCAGCTCCTTCAGGCCGGCGAGCTTCTGCTCGACATCGGCCGATGAGATCTCGAGTTCCTCGGCTGCCAGCATGACCTGGACGCCCCAGAACAGCGTCTTCTCGAGCTCGGTATCGGGGCGCGAGGCCAGCGCCAGCGGCTCGGTCGCCGAGCGCTGCGGTACCAACACGTAGTCGTCGGGCTTGGGCGCCAGCAGGCGGTCGGCCGCGAGCGCCGAGATCGAGCTCGCCACGGCATCGCACTTGCCGGAGAAGAAGGCCTGCAGGCGGGCGGTCTTGTCGGCGATGTTCTCGACCTTGTAGGGCAGCTTCGCGGCGCCGAACCAGTCGGCGAGATAGAGCAGCGTGGTCGAGCCTTCCTCGGCGCAGATGGTCGCGCCCGAGAGATCCTGCAGCTTGGTCATGCCCAGGCTCTTGGGCACCATGAAGCCCTGCCCGTCGAAGAAGGTCGGCACCACGAACGAGACGCCGGGGTCGGCATCGCGCGTGCCGGTGGAGGTGATGCCGCGCGAGGCCATGTGCGCGCTGCCGCTGATCAGAGCCTTGAGGCTGTCGGAGAAGCCGATGCCGCGCATCTCGGCCTTCGAGGCATCACCGAAGATGGCGGCAGCGGCCATACGGCAGAACTCGACATTGAAGCCGCGGAACACGCCCTGGCTGTCAGGCACCGAGAAGCCCGGCGAATTCGGATTGACCAGGCAGATGATCTTGCCGTCAGCCTTGATTTTGTCGAGTACCGGCCCGGCCTGAGCAGGCACAGACAGCGCAGCGAAACCGAGAGCTGCGCCCAGCGCCGCGCCCAACTTGAAGAGTGCCATGACAATTCCCCTCGTTCTGGTATATCTGCCTAGCTGTATACAGCAATTTTCGAGAGGTCAACGCGCCGAAGCCGGTGGCGAGGAACCCGTCGAGAGCAGGAAGAGCCGGGTCTCCAACGCCGCAGATCGCGGCCATGGGCGAGCCCCTGAACAGCCAGTGCCGTCCCTGCACGTGGCGATCAGTCGGCCCCGGCACCGAGGGACCTTGCTCGCCTGCGCCGCCCCCAGCGCGCGAGGGATGCGAAGGGCGATCGCGATTTGCGCTGCCGGCGGCTAGAACCCGCAGGCCGACACGCAATGTGCTGGAATCATTCGGCGGCTGAATGCAGGGCCTGCGGCGCCGTCGTCATCAGGCTGATCAGGCGTTTCAGGTCGGCTCCGCTATCGAAGCTGCGCGCCAGCCCGAGAACCTCGGTTTGTGCTGCCGTCCCCAGCACGCCCTCGGCGCACATGCGGAACTTGCCGTCGAGGTCGGCGTCACTGATGGGGTTGAGAGGCCCGCCGCGATAGCGCTCATCCGCCCACTGTACCAATGTCCGTCCGTCCCGGGTCTCGACCTCGATGCGGGAGCGGATCAGATCATAGCCGCGGGCGTCGATCTCGGGGTCGTTGATCACCTCCGTGCGGGCCTGCAGGTCCTGCATCGCCGCGCCGGCCACGAACGCATCCTCGAATTCGTGGTGGCTGGCCCGGCGGCAGAGCACGATCATCGCCAGCAGCGCCGGCATCGAGAACTTTGCCTGCAGGTGGTTGCGCGCGATCGGGTAGCGGATCGGCTCGATGATATTCTTGCCTGCGAAGAAGCGCACGCGGGCGACCTCGTCGGGCTTCAGGTCGTGATCGAGCACGAGCTTCAGCATCGCGTCCATCGACTGGTGCGTCAGGATGCCGGAGGGGTAGGGCTTGATCGAGATCCCGGGGCTCTCGATCGTGAGCGGCTTGCCAAAGCCCTCGCTCGCCTTTTGCGCATCGAAGCCCTCCCCCATCACGGAGAAGAAGCCCCAGGGCCCGTCGAGCGCGGCGGGGTCGGCATCGAAACCCCGCGCCGCGAGCAGCGCGGCGGTGACCCCGTTCTCGCAGGCGCGGCCGACATGCAGCGGCTTGGTCATCGTGCCGAAATTGCAGCGGATCCCGGCGGCAAAGCTCGCCGCCATGCCGAAGGCATGAGCCAGGCGCTCGCCTGTCAGGCCCAGCAGATGAGCCGCCGCGGTGCAGGCGCCAAAAGTGCCGACAGTGCCGCTGGTGTGATGACCGCGACGGTAATGGCGAGGCGTCATCCATTCGGATATCTTGCACTCGACCTCGAAGCCGAGCTGGAAGGCGAGCATCGCAGCCTTGCCGCCCGTCAGCCCAAGCCGCTCGGCCATGACCAGCGCGGCCGTCAGAGGCGGAATGGTCGGGTGCGTCAGCAGCCCGTAGACATGCGCGGGATCATGAGAGACCTGCGTATCGTCCCAGTCATGGGCGTGGCCGGCCGTGCCCCAGACCCGGGCGGCCAGAGCGGCCGGCACGCGGCTCGCACCAGCCGCAGGCAGGCGCGCATCGGCTCGGCCACCCTGATCGAGGGCATCGGCCACGAGGATCTCGACCGAATGCTCGCGACTGCCGGCTAGATACAGGCCCAGCGCATCGACGATGCAGCGCCGTCCGATCCGCAAGGCCTCGTCGGAAAGGTCGGCATAGGTCGTGGCCTCGACGAAGCGTAGTGCCTGACGGGTGATGTCGCTTGCGGTCGCGCTCACGGAAATCTCCTTCTCAGGCCATTTGGCTCGCCATCAGGCGAGTCTTGGCAGTGGCGACATGGTTGAAATGCGCGGCATAGGCTCGCGCGGGATCATGCGCGGCAATGGCCTCGACCATCGCGCGATGCTCGGCGTTGGAGGCCTGCACTGAATCCGCCAGCATCAGGTTGCGGGTGCGATAGAGGCGCAACTGCTTGACCAGCGACCGATAATGCGTGGCGAGAGTCGGGTTTCCGGCGCGGGTGACGATCGCGTCATGCAGCGCGAAGTTCTCGATGATGTAGGCGTCGAAGTCGTCGCGTGCGACGGCGGCGTCCATGGCGGCGACATGGCCGCGCAGGCACGCCACATCCGCCTCGCTTGCACGCACAGCCAGGCATTGGCCCGCCAGCGCGAAGAGCGCGGCGCGCACGTCATAGATGTCGGCAGCCTCCGCAGCGGTGAGACGCCGCACGAAGACCCCGCGATTGGGGATCGTGGCGATCAGCCCTGTGCGATCGAGCGACCGCAGCGCCTCGCGGATCGGGCCGCGGCTGATGCCGAAGCGCAGGGCCAGCGCGGTCTCGTTGATCTTGTCGCCCGGCGCATATTCGCCGCTCAGGATGACGCGCTCGATCTCCTGCTCGACCAGCATCGGCAGGGATCGGTCTCGCAGCATTTCTATGGCTTGGGCAATCATGACTATCCCGGAAACTGCCACCGGGGTAGAATGTCGTCGGAAGAATGTCAACAATCTGCAATTCAAAAATGCTTATTGTTGACAATCTGAGAAGCTGTCTTACCTTGCGTCGTGAACCCATGAAGAGGCGGCGGTCGACCGGGCGCGTAGTTCGGCGGCACGACAGCGCCCGAACGAGGTTTGTGACGAAACGGCGTCTGGGAGGATGCATTGGCGTTTCTAGAGCTTGCCGACCTGACGATGCGCTACGGTGCGTTGACCGTGGTGGAACGCGTCAACCTGAACGTCGAGAAGGGCAACCTCGTCTGCCTGCTCGGCCCGTCGGGTTGCGGCAAGACCACGACCCTGCGCCTCATTGCCGGCTTCATCACCCCCAAGGACGGCGAAATCCGCGTCGGCGGCCGCACGATCTCATCGGCCGGCTGGAGCGAGCCGCCCGAGCGCCGCGGCATGTCGATGATCTTCCAGAGCTACGCGCTCTGGCCGCACATGACCGTCCGCGAGAATATCGGCTACGGCCTGGTCCTCAGGAAGATGCAGTCGGCCGAGGTCGCGCGGCTCGTCGACAAGATCCTCGACGTGACCCAGCTCAAGGCGCTCGCCGAGCGGTACCCCGGCGAACTGTCCGGCGGACAGCAGCAGCGCGTGTCGCTCGCCCGCGCGCTGGTGATCGAGCCCGAGATCCTGCTGCTCGACGAGCCCCTGTCCAATCTCGACGCCAACCTGCGCGAGGAGATGCGCTTCGAGATCCGCCGCCTCCATGACGCGTACCGCTATACGACGGTCTACGTCACGCATGACCAGGCCGAGGCGATGACAACCGCCGACCTGATCGTCGTCATGAACCAGGGCCGGATCGAACAGGCGGGAAGCCCCGAGGAGATCTACGAGCGGCCGCAATCGGAATTCGTCGCGCGCTTCCTCGGCGGCACCAATATCCTCAAGGGCCGCTGGCTCGATGCCGAGACGGTCGAATGCGGGCCGCTGAAACTGCGCTGCGGAACCGGCGATTTTTCCGCAGGGGGCGACGGCGTGGTCTCGGTGCGCCACCATGACATCGTGCTCGACTCCAAGCCGCAGCATGATGGCCCCAACCGCGTACAAGGCACGGTCCTGCGCCAAGTCTATCTCGGCTCCCATCGCGACTATCTGATCGAGCTTCAGGGCGGTGCGCAGATCCGCACGGTCGCCGAGCCGCATCTGTCCATCGACCGAGGCCAGCCCGTCTGGCTGCATTTTCCACAGGAGCACTGCCGCGCCTTGGCCCGCTGACCCCGGACTGACGTGCGTTCGACCAAAAAACGCAAAAAACGACAGGGAGGAACGACAATGACGCGTGCAATCTTCGACAGGCGATCCGTGCTGGCGGGCCTTGTATCAGCGAGCTCGCTGGCCTGCCTGCCTGCTTTCGCACAGGCCCCCGCACCCTACGAGGTTACGCCGCAGTTGATCGAGGCGGCCAGGAAAGAGGGCACCGTGACCTTCTATACGGCCACCGACGTCGCGGTCGCCGAGAAGGTCGGCAGCGCCTTCGAGGCAAAATATCCAGGCATCAAGGTCAAGGTCGAGCGATCGGGCTCGGAGCGAGTCTACCAGCGCTTGAGCCAGGAATATGGCAGCTCGATCCACAATGCCGACGTGGTCGAAACCTCCGACGCCGTGCATTTCATCCTGTTCAAGCGCAATGGCTGGCTCGCCCAGGCGGTTCCCGTCGAGGTCGCCAAGGACTGGCCGAAGGAGGCCAGGGATCCCGACGGCTACTATGCCGCCTATCGCGCCCATCTCTCGGTCATCGGCTACAACACCAAGCAGGTGAAGGCTGAGGACGCGCCCAAGAGCCATGCCGACCTGCTCGACCCCAAATGGCGCGGTCGCATCGTCAAGGCCCATCCCGGCTATTCCGGCACGGTCATGACCGGCACCGACGCATTGAGCCGGGCGCTGGGCTGGGAATTCTTCGAAAAGCTCGGCAAGCAGCGCGTCATGCAGGTCCAGTCGTCGACCGAACCGCCGAAGAAGCTTGCCCAGGGCGAGCGCTCGATCGAGGCCGACGGCAACGAATACAACATGTTCATGCTCAAGGAGACCGGCGTTCCCGTCGAGATCGTCTACGCGACCGAGGGCACGCCGATCGCCATCGGCCATGGCGGCATTCTCAAGAACGCGCCCCATCCCAACGCGGCGAAGCTGTTCTACTCATTCCTCTTCGATCAGGAGACACAGCAGCTGAACAGTGATTTCGGCGGCCTGCGCTCGTTCCATCCGCGCATCAAGGAGAAGGAAACCCGGACACCGCTGACCAAGATCAAGCTGCTCTACTCCGATCCGATCAAGCTCGAGCCGGATATCGAGATGATCAAGAAGAAGTACGAAGAGTATTTCGGCACCTGACCAGGCCCGACGTCTCGAGCGGCGCGGCTCGCCCGCGCCGTCCCCTCGGCTTCCGACGTGATCTGCGCCTGGCGCCCATGAGCGCGCTGGCTGCGCATGGAGTTGCCCATGACTGCGATAACCGCGATCGAGGCCGGAGTTCCCGTGCGGCGCGCCGCCTTCGACTGGTCGCGGCCGATCTTCGTCCTGCTGGCGGTCATCCTGACCGTGATGGTCGTGCTGCCGCTGGGCTGGCTCGGCTATTACGCGGTGACCGACCAGGCCGGCAGCCTGAGCCTGGCCAATTTCCGTGCGCTGGTCACCGATGTGACGCTGCGCCGGCCTTTCATCGTGGCCATCACCATGGCGCTAGGGGTCGGGGCGATGTCCTGCGTCATAGCCGTCCCGCTCGCCTGGATCGTGGCGCGGACCGACATGCCGGGTCGCACGCTCGTGCGGGGGCTGGTGATGGCGTCCTTCGTCACCCCGCCATTCCTGGGCGCCATCGCCTGGGAAATCCTGGCCGCTCCCAACAGCGGCATCATCAATGCCATTTATCGCTGGCTCTTCAACCTGGACCCCTACGAGTACATCGTCGACATCTACACGCTGTCGGGCCTCGTCTTCGCCATCGCCTGCTACACCTTTCCCTATGTCTTCACGCTGGTCACCAACGCGCTGGAGCGGGTACCCACCGAGCTTGAGGAGGCTTCGGCGATCCTTGGCGGCGGGCTCTGGACGACCCTTCGCAAGGTGACGGTCCCGCTCGTCCTGCCCGCGATGCTGGCGGGCTCGCTGATCGCGATCCTGCAGGCGCTGACGATGTTCGGCTCACCGGCGATCCTGGCCCTGCCGGCCAATTTCCACGTGATCACCACCAAGATCTGGAGCCTGTTCCAATACCCGCCAAAGCCGGGGCTGGCCGCGGCCGCGGCCCTGCCGCTGCTCCTGATCACCATCCTGCTGCTTTGGACGCAGCGGCGGATCCTGGGCAGGCGCGGTTATACGACTGTCGGCGGCAAGAGCGGCTCGGCCCGCATCACGGTGCTCGGCCGCTGGAAATGGCTCGCGCTCGGCTTCACCTTCCTCGTGCTCTCGCTGACGGTGCTGATGCCCTATGCCGCGCTCTTCAAGACCGCCGTGACGCGCACCGTGGCCGAGCCACTGACGTTCGAGAGCTTCACGCTCCACCATGTCTGGTTCGTCTTCTTCGAGTTCTCCGCGACGCAGCTCGCTTTGCGGAACACCTTCCTGCTGGGCTTCCTCACGGCGACGATCGGCACGGCCATCGCTCTGGTGGTGGCCTATCTCGTCACGCGCGGTACATCGCGCTTTGCGCCCTATCTCGGTCATCTCGCCACCGCGCCGATCGCCATTCCTGGCATCGTGCTCGGCGTCGGCCTGTTCCTGAGCTATTCCAGCCCGATCCTGCCGCTCTACGGCACGCTCTGGATCCTGCTGATCGCCTTCCTCACCATCGAGATGCCGGCCGGCTACCAGCAGCTCTCCAGCGCCTTCAAGAGCGTGCATGTCGAACTCGAGGAGGCCGGACGCATCCTCGGCGCGACGCGGATGACGACATTGCGGACCATCACGGCGCCGCTGCTGCGCTCCAATGTCGTCGCCGCCTGGTGCTTCATCTTCATCGGCACGATTCGCGAGCTCTCGGCCACGATCCTGTTGACCACCGCCGACACCAAGCTCGTCTCGGTCATCATCTACGACCTGAACGAATCCGGCGATCTCGGCGCGATCTCCGTGCTCGGCATCATGCTGCTGCTGATCTCGTTCGCGATCGTCTTCGTCGCCAATCGCCTGCCGCTGCTCGGCGGGGTGCGTGTCGCCCCGGTCCGTGGCTGATCAGGCCTCGGGATAATGGCCGAGCGGCCCAAACAGCGCGTTGCGGCTGATCAGGACATGCTCCTCCAGCGCCGCCTCGGCCCCGACCGGGTCCCGTGCCGCAATGCGTTCCAGGATCGCACGATGCTCGTCGTTGGAGGTCCCCATCCGGCCCGGCATGTCGAGCGTGCGGCGGCGCAGCAGATGCATCTCGCGATGGATCGCGGCGCATTCGGCGGCCAGGCGGGTATTGCCGCCGAATTCGACGATGGCCTCGTGGAACCGCAGATTGCCCGGATAGAACCGGTTCAGGTCCCCAGCGGCCAGCGCGGCATCCATGTCGGCGACATAGCCCGAAAGCGTCGCGATCTGCTCGTCGGTCACGATCGGTGCCAGCAGCCGGCCCGCCAGGCCATAGAGCGCGGCCCGGATCTCGTAGAGCTCGGCCGCCTCGCGCCCGTCCAGAGCCCGGATGAAGACGCCACGGTTGACCACCACATTCACCAGCCCGCTCTGCTCGAGCCCCCGGCAGGCCTCGCGGATCGGCCCGCGGCTGACGCCGAGCTTGGCGGCGAGCGCATTCTCGTTGAGGCGCTCCCCGGCGCTGAGCTCGCCGCGCTCGATCATCTGCTCCAGCTCCCTGCGGATGATCGAGGTGAGGGACTGGTTGCGTCGCAGCTGCAGGGCCGAATCGATATCGAGGGTCATGAACGGGTTCCGTGAGGGACCCCCAATCTAACAGCCGGCACGTCGGGAAGCCACCGGATCCTAAATTGTTGACAATCATCAAAAGACAATTAGACGCTAGAGACCACTCCTGGAGGACGCCATGAAGACGCCGGACAACCTCTCGCCCTCGGATAACGGCCTGACGCGCTATGTCGCGACCTTTGTCTGTGAGGCCTCCGCGTCGCAGCTGCCCGGTGATGTCGTGGCGCTGGGCAAGAAGTCGATCCTCGACGGGCTGGGCCTCGCGCTCTCGGGTTCGGTCGCCCATAGCGGCGCGTATGTGCGCCGCCATCTCGCGGACCTGAGCCTCGCGGCCGGGACCGCCACGGTGATCGGGTCGAACCTCAAGGTCGCGCCGCGCTTTGCCGCCTTCGCCAACGGCGTCGGCATCCATGCCGACGACTATGACGACACGCAGCTCGCCGTCGCCAAGGACCGTGTCTACGGGCTCCTGACCCATCCGACCGCACCGGCCCTGCCGGCAGCGCTGGCCATGGGCGAGACCAAGGGCGCCAGCGGGCGCGACGTGATGCTGGCCTACCACCTCGGTGTCGAGGTCGAGTGCAAGATCGCCGAGGCGATCAACCCGCGGCACTACCAGACCGGTTTCCATGCCACCGCGACCTGCGGCACCTTCGCGGCAGCGACCGCCGCGGCCAAGCTGATGGGCCTGAACCTCGACCAGACGCTGCGCGCGCTCTCGATCGCGGGCAGCCAGTCGGCCGGCCTGCGCGAGAATTTCGGCACGATGACGAAGCCCTTCCATGCCGGGCGCTCCTCGGAGAGCGGTGTCGCCGCGGCTCAATTCGCCGAATATGGCTGGAGCGCCACCGACAAGATCCTGGAGGCTCCGCGCGGCTTCTTCCGCGCCGCGGGCGGCGGCTACGACGAGGCTGCGATCCTGAACCAGCTCGGCGCGCCCTGGACCTTCTCGTCGCCGGGCATCTCGATCAAGCCGCATCCCTCGGGCTCGCTGACCCATCCCGGCATGACAGAGATGCTGCGCCTGATCCGCGAGAACGGCATCACCGCCGATGCTGTCGACCGCGTCCGCGTCGGCACGAACCACAACATGCCCAACGCGCTGATCCACCACCGCCCGACAAACGAGCTGCAGGCCAAGTTCTCGATGGAGTTCTGCATGGCCATCCTCCTGATCGAG
This sequence comes from Allobosea sp. P1_B10, assembly GCF_056406735.1. Lineage (NCBI taxonomy): Bacteria > Pseudomonadati > Pseudomonadota > Alphaproteobacteria > Hyphomicrobiales > Alloboseaceae > Allobosea > Allobosea sp. P1_B10. The sequence continues at coordinate 175,561 of NZ_JBFTZP010000008.1, forward strand.
GGCAAGGCGGGCCTCGCCGAGTTCACCGACGAGGTGGTCAACCGCGCCGACGTCAAGGCGATGATCGAGCGCATCGATTTCGTGGTCGATGACGAGGCGGAGGCCGCCGGCTACGACAAGATGACGACGCTGATCGCGATCACGATGAAAGACGGCAGGACAATCTCCGGCCGGGCCGATTTCGGCAAGGGCAGTCCCGCCAATCCGATGAGCTACGACGAGGTCTCGGACAAGTTCCGCGAGACCGCTGGCTTCGGCGGGCTCGCCGGAGACAGGATCGCCGACGTCATCGCTATGGTACGCGATCTCGAGAGCCTGCCATCGATCGAGCGCCTGATGGCGTCGCTGCGGCTGTGACGATGGCGAAGCTCACGATCGGCGTCCTCAACGGGGACGATATCGGCCATGAGATCGTGCCGGCTGCGGTCGAGATCGCTAGCGCGGCGGCCGCCCGCCATGGGCTCGCCATCGACTGGCGTCCAATGCCCATCGGCCGTTCCGCGCTCGACAGCCACGGCTCGACCATGCCCGAAGGCACGCTGGAGACACTGGCTGGCTTCGACGGCTTCATCCTGGGCCCGATCGGTCATCAGGCGTATCCGAAGGGGCCGGGCGCGATCAATCCGCACCCGATCCTGCGCAAGCATTTCGACCTGTTTGCCAATGTGCGCCCGACGCGCTCATTTCCCGATATCGGCTGCATCTACGACGACGTCGATCTCGTCATCGTGCGCGAGAACAATGAGGGCTTCCAGCCCGATCGCAACGTCGTCATGGGCTCCGGCGAGTTCCGCCCCAATGACGACCTGACGATCTCGGTGCGCGTCATTTCTCGGAAAGGCAGCCGCAAGGTCGCGCGCGCCGCCCTAGAGATCGCGCGCTCGCGGAACAAGCGCCTGACGCTGGTGCACAAGAACACCGTGTTCAAGCTCGGCTGCGGCATGTTCGTCGAAAGCTGCTACGAGGCGGCCAAGGACTATCCCGACGTGACGGTCGACGAGGTCATCGTCGACACCTTCGCGATGCGGCTGATCCGCGATCCCCAGAGCTTCGATACCGTTGTGACGACGAACATGTTCGGCGACATCCTGACCGACGAGGCTGCGGGGCTCGTCGGGGGATTGGGCATGGCGCCCGGTCTGTGCATCGGCGAGGGCGGCCTGGCCATGGCGCAGGCGACGCATGGCTCGGCCCCCGACATCGCTGGAAAGGGCATCGCCAACCCCTATGCGATGATCGAGTCGACCCGGATGCTGATCGAGCATCTCGGCCGCGCCCGCGTCGTGCCTCAGGCGCTGGAGGTCGCGCGGACGATGGCGAGCGCCATCCAGTCGGCGCTCTCGGCGCCGGAGACGCGCACGCGCGACATCCGTGGCACCGCTGGAACACGGGGCATGACGGACGCGATCGTCAAGGCGATCGGCTGAGGTCGATCGCGTCGAGCCGGTAGTCTCCGCGCTCGTCGGCGTCGAGCTGGGCGGTCAGGCCCATCTCCCAGGCGAGATAGCGCCGGGCGGCATCGAGGTTGCCGTCATGCCGGTCATGCACGAAGAACAGGTGATCGATCGCATCCGCATCGGCCGGAACGTCGGCCGAAACCGCGAGCGCAAGTCCCGCCGCGCGCCACTGCATCGCATCGCCCTCGACGCGCCGGACGGATGCCGCGCCGGCCTCGCATAGATCGCGGGTCGCCAGTGCGGTAGCGGCCTCATCTCCCGCCAGCAGGACATGCCGGCCAGCAACCTCCGGCAAGCGGGGCCGGATCGACCAGCTCGCACCCCTCAGATGGCCCGCGCGAAAGGCAAGCGCGCCGCGCAGGTCCAGCAGGCAATCGCCAGCCTCGGCGCACGCGATGGCCTCGGCGGCACCTATCGCCGACGGCGCGACGAGGGTGGCGCGCGGCTGGTCGACAGGCAGGCGCCAATCCCGCGGCCAGCTCCCGATATCGGGCAGGACATAGGTTTCGTAGCCGAGCTGCCGCAGCCAGAAAGCCGCAAGCGCCGCCCGCAGCCCCGTATCGTCGGCGAGGATGACGCAGGCCCTGCGCACGCCGATCCATTGGTCGGTGGCCTGCACCAGCTGGCCACCGGGCGCGGAAGGCGCGGCTTCATGGGGCGTCGCCGCATGCTCGGCGGGGTCGCGGACATCGAAGATGTATGTGGTGCGGCCGGGCCTGCCGGCGAGGCGTCCGGCCTCGGCCCGGTCGATCGCGCGGATCCCGTGTTCCATCATGAACAGCTCGGCGCGACGTCGGCTCGCCTCGGCATCGGCGGGCGGCAGGGACGATGCGGCAGCGCCATGCGCGAGCGCGCGCCCCGACAATGCCCAACCCTGCGTCCCGTTCTCCAGCGCCAGCACCGACGCGCCCGGCTTTAGCAGGGCGAGGCCGGCCGCGCCGATGATGCTGCGCGTGCGCCCGGCACAGTTGACGATGACGGGCATATCCTCAGGCACAACTGCCTCCCAGCGATGCGCCGCCTCGCCATTGGGCAGCGAGCGCGAGCCGGGGATCGTCATCTTGTTGTATTCGGCGGCCGGGCGGCCGTCGAACAGGCGAAACCGCCGCCCCTCCCCTTGCCAGCGCTCCAGGGTCTCGGGACCGATCGCAGGCACATGCCACTGCTCCTCGACGAGTTCGCCGAGTGTCTTGCTCGGCAGGTTCACGCCCTTGAACAGCGTGAACCCGGCCGCTGCCCACGCCGGCGCGCCACCCACGACCCAGTCGATATCGGAATAGCCCATCGCAGCGAGGCGCGCCGCGGAACGCCGCGCCACCCCGTCCCCGTCGTCGACGAGCACGATCGGCACGTCGAGGCGCGGCACCAGCGCCGCGACCATGGCCTCCAGCCGGCTATAGGGACAGGGGACCGCTGCGAATGGATGACCCTCGCCATATTGGCCGTGTTCGCGCACATCCAGGCAGGCGATCTCGCCGGCCGCATGGAGCCGTCGCTTTGCCTCCCGGGCCTCGACCGCTGCCATCATGCGGGTTCGGCATAGGGTGCCGGTTCCTGGCCCGAGAAGAACGCGTGGAAGGTCGCATAGACCAGATCGGGCCTGTGCTCGGCGGGATAGTGCCCGGTCGGGATCGCCCAGCCGCGCAGGTCGTCCGCCCATTCGGCCCAGGCCTCGATCGGTTTGAAATGGCGGCCGCAATGGCTGTTGGAGCCCCAAAGGATGAGCACCGGACAGGCGATCTTGCGCGTGCCGTAATCGGCGGTGTCCATGGCGAGGTCGAGCGTCACGGTCGCGCGATAGTCCTCGCAGACGGCATGGATCTGCTCCGGCGTCGTGCATCGCGCATAATCGGCGAGCGCTTCTGGCGTAAAGATCTCAAGCCCGACGCCTTTCTTGTTGAGCTTGTAGCGGATGTAATAGTCGAGGTCGGCGCAGATCAGCCGCTCCGGGAACGGAGCCTTCTGCGCCATGAAGAACCAGTGATAGGATTCGAGGCCCCAGCCGAGGCTGACATGGGTCAGCACGTGATGGGTCGGCACGATGTCGAGCGCGGCCAAAGCGGTGACGCGCTGCGGCTGGTCGAGCGCCATCCTGAAGCCGACCCGGGCGCCCCGGTCGTGCCCCGCCACCGCAAATTTGTCGAAGCCGAGCGCGTCCATCACGTCGAAATTATCCTCGCCCATGGCGCGGAAACTGTACTCGGAGTGGTCTCCGCCGCCCTCCGGCTTCGAGCTGTCGCCGTAGCCGCGCAGGTCCGTCGCGACCACCGTGAAGCTCTGGGCGAGCGACGGCGCGACCTTGTGCCAGCTCGCGAGGTTGAGCGGATTGCCATGGATCAGAAGCAGCGGCGGTCCGCTGCCCGCGATCGCAACCTCGATCTCCGCTCCACGTGTCCGGATCTTGCGGCGCTCGAACCCGGCCATGAGCACCGGCCCATGCGGCATCAGCGGCGGCCGGGTCGCTACGTCTTGCGGTTGGTTCGGCATCATCGGCATTGCTCCTCGCCATTGGCCATGCGATGGATATCATATTGTCGACAATAAGCACTCTGAATCTGAGGACTTCCATGGCCGCCCTTCAGGACAAGCCCCGCCTCGGATTTCTGTTCGGCGACGCGACCGGCATCGGCCCGGAGATCGCTGCAAAGGTCCTGGCCGAGGGCGCCTATTCCGGTCACGTCAGGCTCGTCGCGATCGGGGACCGGCGTGTTCTCGAGCAGGGCGCGCGCGACGCCGGCGTCGAGCTGCGATGGAGCCTCGTCGGCGACGACAGCGCGATCGACTGGGCGGCGCCCGGTTTTCCCCTGATCGACCTCGCCAATGCCGACCCCGCCACGCTTGGGCGCGGCCAGATCTCGCCGGAATCGGGCCGCATCACCGGCGAGAGCCTGGCGCATGCCATCGCCATGGCGCAGGCTGGAAAACTCGACGCCATCACCTTCGCGCCCCTCAACAAGGCCGCGATGTTCGCTGGCGGCTGGCGCTTTCCCGACGAGCACAAGATGTTCGCGCACCTGCTGAAGCATCAGGGCTACTTCTCGGAAATGAACGTGCTCGACGGCCAGTGGATGTCGCGCGTCACCTCGCATGTCTCGCTGCGCGAGGCTCTCGACCTCATCGATGCCCGGTCGATCACGGATGCCGTCGAACTGGTGGATCGCATGATGAAGCGCGCCGGTATCGCGAGCCCGCGCATCGCGGTTGCCGCGCTCAATCCCCATGCTGGCGAGAACGGCCTCTTTGGCCGCGACGAGATCGAACTGATCCGTCCGACGGTGGACAGGATCGCGGCAAGCGGAATCGCCTGTTCCGGGCCCTACCCGGCCGACACCGTCTATATCCGCGCCTTCGCCGGCGAGTTCGACAGCGTGGTCGCGATGTATCACGATCAGGGCCAGATCGCGACGAAGCTGCGCGGCTTCAATCGCGGCGTCACCGTGACGGCCGGTCTGGACGTCGTCTTCACGACGCCGGCCCACGGCACCGCCTTCGACATCGTCGGAAAGGGTGTCGCCTCCTTCGGAGCGCTCTCCACGGCGGTCGAACTCGCCGGACGTCTCGCCGCCGCGCGCCTCGCGGGCTGAGGGGTGGTCGGCAAGGCGCAGGAGGTGCGCGGTCATCCCGGATCTCACAGCGGTCGCCTGGGATGACCGGATACCTCTGCAGATACTGAGGCTGCGTATCAGCCGGGCGACAGGCCGAGATTGTCGCCGCGCAACGCTTCCATGACCGCCTTCGTCACCGAATGCGTCGTCGCCGTGCCGCCGAGATCGGGAGTATGATTGACGGGATCGGCGGTGACGCGCTCGATCGCCCGCATCAGCGCCGTTGCCGCAGCTGCCTCGCCAAGATGCTCCAGCATCATCGAGCCAGACCAGAAGGTCGCGATCGGGTTGGCGATGCCCTTGCCGGCGATGTCGAATGCCGAGCCATGGATCGGCTCGAACATCGAGGGAAAGCGCCGCTCCGGGTCGAGATTGGCGGTCGGAGCGATGCCGATCGATCCGGCGAGCGCGGCGGCGAGGTCCGAGAGGATATCGGCATGCAGGTTCGTCGCGACGATCGTATCGAGGCTCTGCGGCTTCAGGGCCATCCGGATCGTCATCGCGTCGACCAGCATCTTGTCCCAGGTCACGTCGGGGAAGTCGCGCGCGACCTCGGCGGCGATCTCGTCCCACATCACCATGCCGTGGCGCTGCGCATTCGACTTGGTCACGACGGTCAGCAGCTTTCGCGGCCGCGCGCGGGCCGTCTCGAAGGCGAAGCGCATAATCCGCGTCACACCGGCGCGCGTGAAGATCGAGACCTCGGTCGCGATCTCGTGGGGCTGGCCGCGATGCGAGCGCCCGCCCTGCCCCGCATATTCGCCCTCGGAGTTTTCGCGCACGATCACCCAGTCGAGGTCGCTGGCGGCGACGCCACGCAAGGGCGGCACGATCCCTGGCAGGATCCGCGTGGGGCGCACATTCGCGTATTGGTCGAAGGGCTGGCAGATCGCCAGCCTCAGCCCCCACAGCGTGACATGGTCTGGCACATCGGGAGCGCCGACTGCGCCGAAATAGATCGCATCGGCACCGCGGATCTGGTCGAGCCCATCCGCCGGCATCATGCGGCCGTGGCGCTTGAAATAGTCGGAGCCCCAGTCGAACCGCGAGATCTCGAGCGAGAACCGGCCGGACCGGGCCGCGCAGAGGGCGAGTACGTCCAGGCCTGCCTCGATCACCTCGACCCCGACCCCGTCCCCGGGGATGGCCGCGATTTTATATGCCTTCGTCATGTGTCCGAACCCGCTCTCGATCGATCGACCCGACCCAACCTAATTGCTTATTGTCGACAACGATAGCGCTGCGGGAGAAATCGCCGCCTGGCCCGACGCTGTGGTGAACCGGCCGCCCCTGCGCGGCGTATCTGACTGAAACGCCCGGAGGTCATCATGCGCTTCGTCGCCGGCTACATCGCTTTTCTCGTCGCCTTCGGAATCTGCGACGCCATCTGGCTGAGCACGATGACGGCGAAGCTCTACCGGCCGGCGCTTGGCGACCTCATCGTCGAACAGGTGCGCTATTGGCCCGCCGCACTCTTCTATTTCGGCTTCCCGCTCGGCGTCGTCCACTTCGTCCTGATGCCAGCCCTGAGGGACGGCAACGCGATTGCGGCATTCCTCAACGGCGCGCTGCTCGGCCTCCTCGCCTATGCGACCTATGACCTGACGAACTATGCAACGCTGCGCCCCTGGACCCTGACGATCACACTGGCCGATCTCGTCTATGGCACCGTCGCCGTCGGGCTGTGCAGCTGGATCGCCTATGGCGCGGTGCGTCGCGCCATAGCTTGGGGTTGGGTCTAAGGTGCGAGCCTTCAGCTCACACAGGGCTCAATCGGTAGTGATTGACGCCCCAGGGGCCGCCGCCTTCATGTCCGAACAGCCCGCTGGTCGCCAGGAAGAACAGGCGCCAGCGCCTGCGCCATAGCGCGGCATCGGCGCCATAGGTCTGGAGCAGAATAGGGTCTATCTGGGCCAGGTTGCGATCGAAATTGGCGAGCCAGTCCTCGGCGGTGGCGCGATAATGCTCGCCGCTCCAGCGCCATTCGGCTTCTACCGCAAAGAGGTCGGAAAACTGATGCGCCAGCGCCGCGCTCGGCATCAGTCCGCCGGTGAAGAAGTGCTGCGCAATCCAGTCCCCGGTATCGGCAGAGTCGAAACGGTAGCAGCCCTGTTCATGCGCGAAGACATGGATGAACAGTCGGCCGTCGCGCTTGAGCCAGCCCTTGATCCGACCCAGCAGCGCGCGCCAGTTTGCCATGTGTTCGAACATCTCCACCGAGACGACGCGGTCGAAGCGGTCGGAGGTGGTGAAGTCGTTCATGTCGGCGGTGATGACCCGCACATTGCCCAATCCCTGGCGGGCGGCCTGGTCCTCGATGAAGGCGCGCTGCGAGGCAGAGTTGGAGACGGAGACGATCCGGGCATTGGGATAATGCGCGGCCATCCACAGAGATAGCGAGCCCCAGCCGCAGCCGAGTTCGAGAATCTCCTGCCCGTCAGCGAGGCCGGCATGCTCGGCGGTGAGTGCCAAAGCCGTGTCTTCAGCCGTGGCTAGGCTGTCGCCCGGGTTGGCATAGTAGCAGGACGAGTATTTGCGGCGTGGCCCGAGCACGAGATCGAAGAAGGCAGCCGGCACCTCGTAATGTTGAGCGTTGGCGGCGTCTGTGTGCATCGCGACGGGGAACTCCGCCATGTCACGTGCGAAGCCGGCAGCGTCGCCGGGCTGCTGCGCAAGCGAGCGGTTGGTGCGCCCGACGAGCGACGATATCGCCATGCGGCTGACCGCATCGGGCAAGGGCAGCGCCTCGCCCCAGGTCGCGAGCCTCTGCATGATCGTCATGATGGCGTTCCTTTGGGCGGCAGCGGGAGCAGCGCGCTCGTCCGGTCCTGATAAGCGCGATAGGCCGCGCCGTGCTTGGCGAGCATATGCGCCTCCAGCGGCGGGATACCCGAGATGCGGGTGAGCAGCAGCGTGATGCAGGCCGGCGCCAGCAAGGCGAACCAGCCGAAGGGATAGCCGGCTCCAACCGCGATCACCGCATAGGAGCACCACAGCACGCATTCGAAGAAGTAGTTGGGATGGCGCGACCAGGCCCAGAGGCCGCGGTCGCAGATGCCGCCGGTCGTCGAGCGGGCAAAGGCGCGCAACTGCCCGTCCGAGATGGCACCGCCAACAAGGCCGGAGACGAAGATCGCGACGCCAACACCGTCCTGCCAATCGAGGCCGGCAGCGGGGCGATGCGCCGCCAGCACGATCCCCAGCGCCAGCGGCGTGCTGGCGAGAGCCTGCATCTGCAGCAGGCGCGCCATCTGCTTGGGAGCGTCAGCGCCCCAGTCGCGCTTGAGCCTGGCATAGCGCGGGTCCTCTGCGATGCCCCTGGTCCGGTTTGCGATATGCAGCCCGAGCCGCAGCGCCCAGGCCAGCGCCAGCCCGGCCACCAGCAACCGCCGCGACATCGGCCCCGCGCCGAACGGCAGCGCTGCGCCCAGGATCCCGGTCGTGCCGAGCCCAAAGGTCCAGACCACGTCGATCCAGCCGGAATTGCCGCTGCGCCGCTCCACCTCGGTCGCGAGCCGCATGAAGACCGACATCGCCACCAATGCAAACAGCACGGCGGCTGCGAAGGAGGTGAGGGTCACAGTCGCACCAGCGGTTGCAGCAGCCGCCCGAGCCAGCCCTGGAACAGCACGTTCCCGGTCACGGCCACGATGCAGGTGCAGCCCTCGACTGCATCGACGCGCGGCGTGTGCTCGTGCTCGGCGTCGGCCTCGTCGAAGTCGCCGGCCGCATAGCGCCCGTATTCGTGCTCATAGGCGCCGGAGAGAATGGTGCTCCATTCGAAACCTGTGTGCCTGTGGTGCGGCAGGGCGATGCCCGGCCCGGCGCGCAGCATGAAGACGCGTGCCTGCGCTCCCGGCACGGCGACGCGCCGCATCGCGACCCGAATGCCGATCGGCCGCCATGGCCCCAGCTCATACGGGCGCAACACGCTGGGCGTTCCGGCATCATGGGCGGGCTCGATGCGAGACGAGGCCAGATTGGCCGACACCGGCGCGCCCGGATCGCGCGGACCGCCTGTCATCGGCACGGTTTCCACCGTATCGAGCAGCGCGCCCTGCATGCTCTGGAATGCGTGCAAGCGCTGCCGGCTCTCCGGATCGGCCTCGACATGGCAGGCGACGACGAGCGCGAGGCCTTCGTCGAGCTGGCCTGCGGCAAAGGCGGCGAGGGTTTCGTCGGAGGGACGATGCACGGTGCTCATCGCAGATCCTCCAGCCGGCCGCGCAGATGCGACAGCGCCAGCCGCAAGCGCGACTTCACCGTGCCGAGCGGGATGGCGAGGTGGCGGGCGACGTCCTGGTGGCTAAAGCCTTCCAGGAAGGCGAGCTCGACGACGCGGTACTGGTCTGGCGAAAGCTGCGTCATCGCAGCCCGCACGCGTGTGTCGCGCTCGGCCCCGGAGAGCGTCGCATCGGGTTGTTCGGGCGTTTCTTCATCGAGAATCTCGTAAACTTGGGACAGCCGGGAGCGGGTCTCGCGGCGGGCAATGTCGATGCGTTGGTTGCGCGCGATCGTCGCGATCCAGGTCGATGCGCTCGCCTTGGCCGGGTCGAACAGGGCCGCCTTGCGCCAGACGGTCAGCAGCGTGTCCTGCGCGACCTCCTCGGCCAGTTCCGCCGGGGTGCCGCCACGCATCAGCAGCCCCTTCACGCGCGGCGCGAAATGGTCGAACAGCGCAGCGAACGCGGCCCGGTCGCCGGAGCACGCGATCGCGGCAATCAATGCGTTAGGGTCCAACAAAGCGACGAACCGACTTCCCTGCGCCACGGCTCCTGCCTCGCGCGTGCCTTCGACAGTCAGGGCGAGTGCCGCAACCATACATCACATACGTCGGGGCAGGCGCGCCGGATCACCGGTTAGCTGGACCATCGCGCGCCTCGTCACTTCGCGGCCGTCCAATTCACGTCCCGGCAGATCAGGCGGCCCAGGATGCAGCCGCGCGTGACCAGGGCACCGGCAGAGGCCTTGACCGTCATCGAGAAGTTCCGCTCGCGCTTGGGGTCGTAGGCCGTCCCGGCAAAAGTCCCGTCGGCCTGGCGCGCGAGCGTCATCACGAGCTTGTCGCCGGCCTCCTCGCCCTTGCTGGTGTCGCCGATCCAGAGGTTCGTGGCGCAGATCTTGTCGCCGCATGGCGCGATCCGCACGCGCGCATTGCCGTCGTCGCGTAGCCAGGTGCCGTCGAGATCGGCAGCGGCCGCACTCGCAACCGCAAGTGGGGCAAGGGAGGCGGCAAGGGTGGCGGCAAGCAGAAGAGCCTTCATCGCGACGATCCTTTTCGCAAGCTGTGCTCCCCTTACGTCGAGCGCGCGCCATCGGTTTCGTCGGAACGTGAAATCTCATCGAGGCGCGCTACGAAGAGCCACCCGATCAGCGCGGTCAGCGATGCCGCGCTGAGGAAGTTGAGGCGTTGCAGGGCGCTGTATTCCGCGGACTCGTAGAGGTGCAGCGGCGCGCCGAGGCTCGATGCCGGCACGAGATAAGCGATGAAGGCCAGGACTGCGAAGCCGATGGCAAAGACGCGCTCGGAGCGACGGAACAGCAGCAGCGCCAGCATCAGGCAGGGAAACAGGAAGACCTCGACGCCAGAGCCGTCGCCGAAAGCGAAGCGGCAGAGCAGCGTATTGCCGATCCCTGCGACGAGAAGCAGGGCACGCCCCAGTTTCGGGCTGCGTCGCATGATTGCCGGCACGGCAGCGAAGACCGGCGTCGTCAGGAAGGTCAGGAAGGACGGCGAGATGACCGGCGACACCGCCCAATAGAGATAGAGCGGATAGAAGGGCTGGTTCGAGACGATGACCAGCGCGACGGTGTTGGCGATGCCTGCTCGCGGATCGGGATGGCCGGCATAGCCGCCGAGTGTGGCGATCCATCGCCTCGCTCCTTCCGCTGTCATTCTCCTGCCCTCCTGGTCACGGCCCTGCCCTCGCTTACGCAGGAGGGCCGGTTCCGGGTCAGCCGGCTCGGCGATTTTTCGGCCAGCGCCGGCAAATCCAGAACGGCCCCCGCCCCGTATACCCCTCATGACAAGCGGAGACGGATCCATGGAGCGGGAGCAGGGGAAGGCGATGCGGATCGCCGTGATCGGCGCGGGCATTTCCGGTCTCTCATGCGCCTGGTTGCTGGGACAGGCGCATGACGTGGTCCTGTTCGAGGCCGAACCTCGCCTCGGCGGGCACGCCAACACGGTGCGCGTCGCGGCCGATCGCGGCGGCGAGACGGCGGTCGATACCGGCTTCATCGTCTACAACGAGGCTACCTATCCCAACTTCATCGCGCTGATGGACCATCTCCGGGTGGCGACGCAGCCGACCGAGATGTCCTTCGCGGTCTCGCTCGATGGCGGCCGCCTCGAATATAGCGGCACCAGCATCGCCGGCCTGTTCGCGCAGCGCCGCAACCTGGTCAATCCGCGCTTCTGGTCGATGCTGCAGGATGTCGTGCGCTTCTATAGGGCGGGCGCACGAGACGCGCGCGCGGGCACAGCGGACGACATCTCGCTCGGCGACTACATCGCCGCAGGCGGCTATGGCGCGGCCTTCCGCGACGATCATCTGCTGCCGATGGCGGCCGCGATCTGGTCGGCGCCCTGTTCCGAGATCCTGACCTATCCCGCCGCCGCCTTCCTGCGCTTCCACAGCAATCACGGGCTGCTCCAGCTCACCGACCGGCCGGCGTGGCGCACGGTCACCGGCGGCAGCGCCGTCTATGTCGATAAGCTGCGCCGTGCCTTTTCCGGCGCGGTCAGGATGGGCTCGCCCGTCAGGCAGGTCAGGCGCGGGGCCAATGACGTTGTCCTCCACGGCGACGGCTGGAGCGATCGCTTCGATCAGGTCGTCTTCGCGACCCATGCGGACCAGACGCTGGCCTTGCTCGCCGACCCCGGCACGGGCGAGGCCGAGGCGCTCGGCGCCTTCCGCTACAGCCGCAACCGCGCCGTGCTGCATGGCGATCAGGCTCTGATGCCAAAGCGGCGGCGGGCCTGGGCCTGCTGGAACCACATCGGTGACCGCAGCAGGCCGGACGACGCCTGCGCCGTGACCTACTGGATGAACCAGTTGCAGGGCCTGCCGGGGCGGCCGCTCTTCGTGACGCTCAACCCGCCGGAGAGCCTGCGGGAGGACAACATCCTGCACGAGGAAATCTACGAGCACCCGCTGTTCGATGCAGGCGCGCTCGCGGCACAGGCGCGGCTCTGGGCGCTCCAGGGTGCGCGACGCAGCTGGTTCTGCGGGGCCTATTTCGGCTCGGGGTTTCACGAGGACGGCCTGCAGGCCGGACTTGCCGTGGCCGAGGCCATTGGCGGCGTGCGGCGTCCCTGGCGAGTCCCGGATGAATCGGGCCGCATCCCCCTGCCGGCTAACCGGAAACAGGCGGCATGAACTGGAAATCCGCCTTGTATGTCGGGCGCGTCCGCCACCACCGCTTCCGTCCGAAGGCGCATGCGTTGTCGTACCGCGTCTTCTGGATGCTGCTGGACCTCGACGAGATCGACGGACTTGCGGCGCGCCTCAGGCTGTTTTCGCGCAACCGCTTCAATCTCTATGCGTTCCGCGATGCCGACTATGGCGATCGCAGCGGAAAGCCCCTGCGGCCGCAAATCGAGGCGGCGCTCGCTGAGGCGGGCATCGCCACTGATGGCGGCCCGATCCGGCTCCTGACCATGCCGCGCATCCTCGGCTACGCCTTCAACCCGATCAGCACCTATTTTTGCTATCGCCGCGACGGAAGCCTCTGCGCCACGGTCTATGAGGTCCACAACACCTTTGGCGAGGTTCACAGCTACGTCGCGCCTGCTGGCGGCGAGGTCGAACCGTTGCGGCAGGGGGCCAAAAAACTCTTCCACGTCTCGCCCTTCATGGGGCTGGCGATGCGCTACGCCTTTGCGGTCGTGCCGCCGGCGGAGCGGGTCTCGCTGGCCATCGACGGGCATGATGACGAGGGCCGCCTGATCGCAACCGTGTTGAGCGGACGCCGCTCGGAGATGAGCGATGCCACGCTGCTGCGCCTGCTCGCGACCCACCCGCTTTTGACACTGAAGGTCACCTTCGCGATTCACTGGCACGCGCTGCGCCTGCTGGCCAAGCGCATTTCCTGGCAACCCCATCCCGCGCCTCCCGAACGGCCCTTCAGCCTGGGCAGCGCCACGACGCCTCATGCCAAAGGACCGACGCTGCCATGAGCCGTCCCGACATGAGCCGTCCCGAGACCGAACAGCCGATCCCGATGGCCGAGCAGGCGCTTGCGCTGCCGCGCGGCATCAGCCTGTCGCGGCTGTTCCTGCGCCGCCTCCTGACCCGCATTACCATCGGCCGCCTGACGATCGTCACGCCCGAGGGCGAACGCCTCTCGGGCAGGCATGGCGCATCAGGCCCGCAGGCGACGCTGATCCTGAAGAACTGGCGCGCCATGCGTCGCCTGCTGCTCGGCGGCGAAATCGGGCTGGCCGAGGCCTATCGCGACGGCGATTTCGATACGCCCGATCTCACCGCGCTGATCGAACTCGGCGCACGCAACAGCGCCACGCTGGGCGGCCTCGTCGCGGGCAGCTGGCCGGCCCGGCTGGCCAATCGCCTTCGCCATCTGCTGAATGCCAATACGCGCGGCGGCAGCCGTCGCAACATCATGGCCCATTACGACCTCGGCAACGCCTTCTACGGTCAGTGGCTCGATGCCAGCATGATGTATTCCTCGGCGCTCTACGAGACGCCATCCGAGACCCTCGAGGCCGCGCAGGCACGACGCCTGGACAGGATCGTCGCGATGCTCGACCTCCGCGGTGGCGAGCACGTCCTCGAGATCGGCTGCGGCTGGGGCGCTCTGGCCGAGCGGCTCGCCCGGGAGGGCTGCCATGTGACGGCGATCACGCTGTCGCCTTCGCAGCTCGAGGCGGCGCGGCAGCGCGTCGCCGGCGCTGGTCTGTCGCATCGCGTCGACCTGCGGCTGCAGGACTATCGCGACCTCACCGGCCAGTTCGACCGCATCGTCTCGATCGAGATGATCGAGGCGGTGGGGCACGCCTACTGGCCGTCCTATTTCGCCACGCTGAGCCGTTCGCTGCGGCCGGGCGGTTGCGTCGTGCTGCAGGCCATCAGCATCGCGCCGGAGATGTTCGAGGCCTATCGGACGGGCAGCGACTTCATCCAGCGCTATATCTTTCCCGGCGGCTGCCTGCCCTCGCTGCCGGTGCTCGCGAGCCAGGCATCAGGCGCCGGCCTCTCGGTCACGGAGCAGCTCGACTTCGGCGAGAGCTACGCCTTGACCCTCGATGAATGGCGCCGGCGCTTTCTGGACCGCTGGCCAGAGATCGCGCCACTCGGCTTCGACGAACCGTTCAAGCGGTTGTGGGAATTCTATCTCTGCTACTGCGAAGCCGGTTTCCGCGCCCGCACCATCGATGTCAGCCTGATCGCGCTGCGCGGGCCCTGATCCGCGCCTGGACGAGGGCCACCACGTTCGTTGAGCGCGGCAGGCGCCACATGCCCTGCGAGCGGCGCCCCTCCCCCATTTCGCCGTTCCGCTTGTCGCGTGCGGGATAGACGGTTACGCCTGTAACCATATGGCGCCTGGCCAGCGCTACGATTTCGGGCGAATACGCGCGGCACCGTCGAGCCCGTACCTCGTCGCGCGAGAGGCGCCGGGAAACGCCAACCGCCAAGAGGTGTCGGCATGACGGCGCAGAATTCCGCTGGACTGGTCGCGGCAGGCAGGGTCGAGAGTGCGATCAAGCAGGGCTACATGTCGGGCTTCGGCAATGGCTTCGAGACGGAAGCCTTGCCGGGCGCGTTGCCCATGGGGCGAAACTCGCCGCAGAAATGCGCCTATGGACTCTATGCAGAGCAGCTGTCGGGCTCGCCCTTCACGGCGCCCCGCACAACGAATGAGCGCTCCTGGCTCTACCGCATCCGGCCGACTGTCGCTCATTGGGGCCAGTTCCGGAACGTCGATGCCGGTCTGTGGCGGACAGCCCCGGCCCGCGAGGTCGACATGCCGCTCGCGCCCCTGCGCTGGAGCCCGCTGCCCATGCCGCCGCAGCCCCTCAGCTTCGTCGAGGGCATGCACAGCATCACCACGGCCGGTGACGCCGGCAGCCTGGGCGGCATGGGCGCGCATGTCTATCTCGTCACGCGCTCGATGGTGGACGAGTATTTCTACAATGCCGATGGCGAGATGCTGTTCGTCCCGCAGGAGGGATCCTTGAGGCTCTGGACCGAGTTCGGCATCATCGACATCGAGCCCGGCGAGATCGCGGTGATCCCGAGGGGCGTCAAGATCCGTGTGGAACTCCCCGGCGGGCCGGCGCGCGGCTATGTCTGCGAGAACTATGGCGGTGCTTTCAGCCTGCCCGAGCGCGGGCCGATCGGCGCCAACTGCCTGGCCAATCCCCGCGATTTCCTGACACCCGTCGCGGCCTATGAGGATCGCGAGGCGCCCTCGACGATGTTCGTGAAGTGGGGCGGCAATCTCTGGATGACGGAAATCCCGCGCTCGCCGCTGGACGTCGTCGCCTGGCATGGCAACTACGCGCCCTACAAATACGATCTGCGAAAGTTCTCGCCGGTCGGGCCGGTCCTCTACGACCACGCCGACCCCTCGATCTTCACCGTGCTGACCTCCCCCTCGGAGACGCCCGGAACGGCCAATATCGACTTCGTCATTTTCTCGGATCGCTGGCTGGTGGCGGAAAACACCTTCCGGCCGCCCTGGTACCACATGAACGTGATGAGCGAGTTCATGGGACTGGTCTACGGGGTCTACGACGCCAAGACCGGCGGCGGCTTCGTGCCCGGCGGGATCTCGCTGCACAACAGCATGCTGCCGCACGGGCCCGATCTCGACGCCTTCGAGAAAGCCAGCAATGTCGAGCTGAAGCCTCACAAGCTCGAAGGCACGCTCGCCTTCATGTTCGAGACGCGCTTCCCACAGCATGTCACGGCCTTTGCCGCCGGAAGCGACGCGCTGCAGAAAGACTATGGCTCCTACGGCCACAGGCTGGCGACGCATTTCGATCCGTCGACGCCCTGATACGCGCAGGCGGTCGACGGAGGGGCGAAGCTAAGCCGCCCCTCGCCTGACATCATGCAACGGTCTGGGCCGCCGCTTCCGGCTTGCGCCAGCGCCTGACGAGGCGGATGACCGCGACGTAGAGCAGCGGCACGAAGAAGACGCCCAGAACCGTCGCCGCGATCATGCCGCCCATCACGCCGATGCCGATGGCGTTCTGGCTGCCCGAGCCGGCACCCGTCGCCATTGCCAGCGGCGTCACGCCGAGCACGAAGGCAAACGAGGTCATCAGGATCGGCCGCAGACGCTGCCGCGCAGCCTCGAGCGTCGCCTCGACGAGCCCCTTGCCGAGGGCCTCCTGCTCGATCGCGAACTCGACGATCAGGATCGCGTTCTTCGCCGCCAAACCGATCGTCGTCAGCAATCCGACCTTGAAGTACACGTCGTTGCTCTGGCCGAAGAGCGAGGCTGCCAGCAGCGCGCCAAAGATACCGATCGGCACGCAGAGCATCACGGCAAACGGCACCGACCAGCTCTCGTAGAGCGCCGCCAGGCACAGGAACACGACCAGCATCGAGATGGCGTAGAGCGCCACCGCCTGGCTGCCCGAAAGCTTCTCCTGGAACGACAACCCCGTCCATTCATGGGCAAACCCGACGGGAAGCTGGCCCACCAGCCGGTCGATCTCCTCCATGGCCGCGCCCGAGCTCACGCCTGCTCCCGCCGCGCCCTGGATCTCGACAGCAGCCGAACCGTTGTAGCGCTCCAGTCGCGGCGAGCCATAGCTCCAGCGCCCGTTCGAGAAGGCCGAGAACGGAACCATCTCGCCCTTCTGGTTGCGGACATGCCAGCGTCCGACATCTTCCGGCTGCATCCGGAACGGCGCATCGGCCTGGACATAGACCGATTTCACGCGGCCGCGGTCGATGAAGTCGTTGACATAGGCCGAGCCCCAGGCCGTCGACAGCGTGTTGTTGATCGCGCCGAGCGGCAGCGTCAGCGCGCTCGCCTTCTCCTGGTCGATCTCGATGGCATATTGCGGCGTGTCCTCTTGCCCGTTGGGACGGGTGCCGGCGAGCTGCTTGCTCTGCCCCGCAAGCCCGAGGAGCTGATTGCGGACCTCGATCAGGCGCGAATGGCCGGCGCCGGCGATGTCCTGAAGGTAGAAGTCGAAGCCGGCCGTGTTGCCGAAGCCCTGGATGGCGGGCGGCGCGAGGGCATACACCGTGCCGTCCTTGATCCCGCGGAATGCTGCCATGGCGCGCCGCGCCACCGCCTGGGCGGTCGCATCCTTGCCTGTGCGCTGTGCGAAGGGCTTCAGCCTCACGAAGGCCAGGCCGACATTCTGACCCTGGCCGCCGAAGCCGAAGCCGGCAACCGTCAGCACGCCGTCGACATAGTCCTTTTCCTGCTCGCGGTAGTGCTTCTGCACCTGGTCGAGCACGCGCAGCGTCCGGTCCTGCGTGGCGCCGACCGGAAGCTGGACACTGGTCAGCAGGATGCCCTGGTCCTCGTCGGGCAGGAACGAGCTCGGCATCCGCATGAACATCCAGCCCATGCCGCCGCAGATCACGAGGAAGAGCATGAGGAAGCGCATCGGCCGCCCGATCATGCCGGCCACGCCCGAGCGATAGCCATTGGTGGTGCGCTCGAAATTGCGGTTGAACCAGCCGAAGAAGCCCTTGCGCGGGGCGTGATCGCCGACCGGCTTGAGCAGCGTGGCGCACAGTGCCGGCGTCAGCACGAGCGCGACGACGACGGACAGCACCATCGCCGTGACGATCGTCACCGAGAACTGGCGATAGATGACACCCACCGAGCCGCCGAAGAACGCCATCGGCACGAACACCGCCGAGAGCACTGTCGCGATGCCGATCAGGGCGCCGGTGATCTCGCCCATCGACTTGATCGTCGCCTCCTTGGGGGAGAGCTTCTCTTCCTGCATCACGCGCTCGACATTCTCGACCACGACGATCGCGTCGTCGACGAGAAGTCCGATCGCCAACACCATCGCGAACATAGTCAGCGTGTTGATCGAGTAGCCCGCCAGCGCCAGCACGCCGAAGGTGCCGAGCAGCACGACAGGCACCGCCAGCATCGGAATGAAGGTGGCGCGGAGGTTCTGCAGGAAGACGTACATCACGATGAAGACGAGCACGATCGCCTCGATCAGGGTGTGCACGACCTTCTCGATCGAGAGCGTCACGAAGGGCGTGGTGTCGTAGGGGTAGGTCACCTCGACGCCTTCGGGCAGCGTCTGCTTCAGCCGCTCGATCGTCTCCTGCACCGACTTGGCGGTGCTGATGGCGTTGGCCCCCGTGGCAAGGCTGATCGCGAGGCCGGTGGTCGGGCGGCCGTTGTAGTACGAGACCGTGTCATAGCTCTTGGCGCCCAGCTCGACGCGCGCGACATCGTTCAACCGCACGATCGAACCGGACGGGCCACTCTTCAGGATGATATTCTCGAACTGTGGGACGGTCTGCAGCCGCGACAGCGCGGTGACGGTTGCGTTCAGCTGCTGGCCCGGCTGCTGCGGCAGGCCGCCGAGCTGGCCGGCCGACACCTGCGTGTTCTGGGCCTCGATCGCGACCGCAATGTCGCTGGGCATCAGCGCGTATTTCTGGAGCTTGTCGGGATCGAGCCAGATCCGCATGGCGTAGCCGGCGCCGAAGAGCTGCGTCGTGCCCACACCCTCGACGCGCTTGAGCGTGTCGTTGAGCGTCGAATCCACATAGTCTGCAAGGTCTGTGGTGGACATCCGGCCGTCGGTCGAGACGAAGGCCGCGACCATCAGGAAGCCGGTCGACGCCTTGGCGACGGAGATGCCGGTGCTCTGCACCACCAGCGGCAGCTGCCGCGTGACGAGCTGAAGCTTGTTCTGGACCTGCATCTGCGCGACGTCGGGATCGGCCTGACTGTTGAAGGTCAGGGTGATCTGGGCGTTGCCGGTCGAGGTCGAGGTCGCCGTCATGTATTGCAGATTATCGAGGCCGGTCATTCCCTGCTCGATGACCTTGGTCACCGAGTTCTCGACGGTCTGCGCGTCGGCGCCGGGATAATTGGCGCTGATCTGGACGGTTGTCGGCGCGATCTGCGGGTATTGCGAGATCGGCAGCGTGCGCAGGGCCAGAAGGCCCGCGAGCATGATCACGATGGCCACGACCCACGCGAAGATCGGGCGTTCGATAAAGAAGCGAGACAGCATGGCGTCAGTTCTTCGCCGTGCTGGAGGAGGTGAGCTCGGCGCGGCGATTGGCCGATTTGAGTTCGCCGGTCGCCTCGTCGACGCTGACCTCGTTGGCGGTGACCGTCTGGCCCGGCCGCACGAGCTGGCTGCCTTCCACGATCACGCGTTCGCCGTCCTTGATGCCGCTCTCGACCAGCCAGTTGGTGCCGATGTTGCGACGCGTGACGAGCACGCGCTCCTCGACCTTGCCCTCGGCGGAGACGAAACGTGCCGTCGCCTCGCCCTTGGGGTTGCGGGTGACGGCGCGCTGCGGCAGCAGGAAGCTGTTCTCGGCGATGCCTTCCTGGATGCGCGCCCGCACGAACATTCCCGGGAGGAGCAGGCTTTCCGGATTGGGGAATTCGGCGCGCACGGTGAAGGTGCCGGTCGTTTCGTCGATATTCGCTTCCGCGAATTCGAGCTTGCCGGACTGGGGATAGTCCACGCCGGTGTCGAGCTTGAGCTTCACGGCCACGTTGGGCCCGCTGAACTTCAGCCGGCCGCTGGCAACGTCGCTGCGGAACTTGAGCAGGTTGGTGCTCGACTGGATGACATCGACATTGATCGGGTCGAGCTTGCGGATCGTCGTCAGCACAGTGGCCTGGTTCGCGGTGACGAGCGCACCTTGCGTCAGCGCCGACTTGTCGACGCGCCCGTCGATCGGAGCCGTGACCTTGGTGTAGGCGAGGTTGATCCGCGCTGTCTCGACGCTGGCCTTGGCCGAGGCCACATCGGCCAGTGCCTGGCCCAGCGTCGCATTGGCGTCGTCGGCATCCTGCTTGCTGCCGGCATTGCGCTGCAGCAGTTCGCGGTAGCGATCCGCCCTGAGCTGGGCGTTGACCGCAGCGCTCTCGGCCTTCTGCTGGGCCGCAACCGCGCTGTCGAACGCGGCCTGGTAGGGCGCGGGGTCGATCTCGTAGAGCACGTCGCCCGCCTTGACCTGGCTTCCCTCGCGAAACTGCCTCGACTTGATGATGCCGCTGACCTGCGGCCTGACCTCGGCGATCAGGCTCGCCGAGACGCGGCCCGGCAGTTCGGCCGTGATCGCGACCGGCTGGGGATGCAGCGAGACGACGCTGACCTGGACCTGCGGCTGCTGCGGCGGGGCAGCGGCCTTCTCGGAATTGCAGCCGGCCAGCATCGCGGCGAGCAGCATCGCGCTAGGCAGAACGAAGGGAACTGACGATCTGGCGCGCTCGGTCGGCATGCAGGGTCTCTAATTTGGAAACTGAAGAGTTTTCTTATCGCTTGATTTCCTGCCCTGTCAAACCCAACAATGCGGCGCAATGACGAACACGGCACGCCAGACCCAGCCATCAGACACGCCCAGCGCGGTCCGCACGCGCGGCCGGCCCAAGGCGCGCTCCGACGACGCCGAGCGCCAGCGGATCGTCGAATCCGCACGCATCCAGTTTCTCGACAGCGGGTACGCCGGTACGACGATGGATGCGGTGGCCGCGCGCTGCGGTGTCTCGAAACGCACGCTCTACCGGCTGTTTCCGACCAAGACCGACCTGTTTCGCGCCATGGTCGTCGATCACAGGCGCTCGATGCTGGCGCTTCCCCGCGACCTCGACGAAGACCTGCCACTGGCCGACGCGCTCGCTGCGATCTTCCGTCTCGACATCGACGAGAGCGAGAACAGCGAGCAGATCGCCTTCATCGTGCTCGCTTTGTCGGACTCCGATCACTTCAGCGAGATCAATGACGTTATCGTGCAGGAGGGCGCCCGTCCGGCGCGGGAACTGCTCACATCCTGGCTGAGGCACAAGCAGGAGCGCGGCGAGCTTCGTCGCGTGCCTGCGGACGCGATGGCGCGCATGCTCATGGACATGATCTTCACGGCGCTGGTGAAGCGATTCCCCGGCGACCAGTTGCAGACGATCGGAGACCGCGTGCGATACGCGCGTCTCTGCATAGACGTCTTCCTCGAAGGCGCCCGGGTCTGAAGGCTCAGGCCGCCCGCGCCGCCTTCTTTTCAGCCGCATGCTCCTCTTCGGATGCACCCTTGCGCCAGTAGCTGACGACCAGATGCTGGTCGCGCCCCGGACGCAGGCGCTGGCGCGCGGCGGCGCGGATATGCCGGAAGACGTCATTCTCGGTCGCCGACCAGAGATACACATCCGGCCCCCCGCTCGGCCATTCGAGCGCATCGAAGGCCTGCTGCAACGCCGGCAGACCGCCTGCCGTGCCCGCCTGGCGATGCAGCCAATGGATGGAGACGCCGGCGGGGGCCGCCAGTGCCAATTCCTCGCCGGCATCGGCGACCTCGATGAAGGCACGGCCTTCTGCGTCCGGCGGGAGGTTCTCGAGCATGCGCGCGACGGCAGGAAGGCCGGTCTCGTCGCAGAGGAAGACATAACGGCCGGCAGCGCGCAGCCCGCGCCCGCCGGGACCTGCCATGCCGATCCGGTCGCCGATGGCGGCGCGAGCCGCAAAGGCGGAGCCGGGACCGGCATCGTCATGCAGCACGAAATCGATCGCCAGCGTGCCGGCCTCGGGGTCTATCCTTCGGATCGTGTATTTGCGCACCGCCGGACGCCGCTCCGGCGCCGGCATCTGCAGCATGCCGTTCGTCCCGAGCATCGGCCAGGCGGGCTCGGCGATCCCCGCGGGCGGCAGGAAGAGCCGCACATGCAGCGCCTCGAGGGAGGCATAGCGCGCCAGATTCTCGCCACGGAAGGTGATCCGCTTCATATGCGGCGAGAGCAGCTGCACGCCTGCCACGGTCAGGATGCGAAAGTCGGGAGGCAGGGACGGCTCCGAGCCATCGCCGGTCCAGGTGATCGCGGCAGCCGCTCCGGCCGGAGCGAACTCGATGACATGGCTGGCGATCTCGCGCTTGAGCCCCTGCAACTCCGGCAGGTCCGGCGCCTCGATCGCGATGCTGAGATGCCCCTGCACGGCGCGCAGCCTGGCGAGGCCTGTGCCCAATGCGATCACCGTCTCGTCCTGCTGCCGCGTCACGCTCGCGTCATGCTCGCGCATATGCGCGCAGAGCGGCACGAGCACCGCCTCGGGATCGGCCAGCGCGACCGTCGTTTCGGTGAGGAGGCTCATATCGTGGTCTTCCCAATGTGATCGCGGCTGGTGTCGAGGCCATCGACGATGATCTGGATGCGCCCGGCCGAGCAGTGTTCGACGCGCGCCTCCACGCCATAGACCTGCGCCAGCATCGCGCCGGTGATCACGTCATGCGAGGCGCCCTCCGCCGCCAGCGCGCCATGATCGAGCACGACGATGCGGTCGGCCCAGCGCGCGGCCATGCCGAGGTCGTGCAGCACCGCGACGATGATCGCGCCCGCGCCGGCCAGCTCGCGGACGATGCTCATGACCTGGACCTGGTGGCGCAGGTCTAGCGCGCTTGTGGGCTCGTCGAGCAGCAGCACCGAGGGCTCGCGCACGATCGCCTGCGCGAGGCTCGCCATCTGCCGTTGGCCGCCCGAGAGCGCGTCGAGCGGTTCCAGCGCGAGATCGCCGATGCCGAGCCGCTCCAGCACCGCCATCGCGCGCCGGCGCATCAGCGCATGCGGCATGGCCGCGCCGTCGAGCGGATTGACGGCGAGCGCCGTGATCACGGTTTCCAGCAGCGACAGCGCCGCCCCCGTCGGCAAGGCCTGCGGCATGAACCCGATCCGCGCGGCGCGGGAGGCCCGAGGCATGGCGGTCAGCTCGGCATCACCAAGGCGGATCGAACCCTGCGCCGGCAGCAGGCCGGCGAGCCCGCGCAGCAAGGTCGACTTGCCTGCGGCATTGGGCCCGACCACGGCCGTGACACTGCCCGGCGCAAACGGCGAAAGCGTGAGAGCGTCGATCACCCGCCGACGCGGGTAGCCGACGTTCAGACCGGTCACGGCGAAGCTATCAGCCGGTGCGGTCATGCCCGCCGCCTCAAAATCAGGGCGAAGAAGACCGGCAAGCCGATCAGAGACGTCACGATCCCGACAGGCAGAACAACGCCGGTGACGAGCAGCTTGCTGGCGATCGAGGCAAACGACATCACAACGGCGCCCGTCAGCGCGCTCGCGGGCAGGAAGAAGCGATGGTCTTCGCCGATCAGCATCCGCGCGATATGGGGCCCGACCAGCCCGATGAAGCCGATCGTGCCGACGCAGGCGACAGCGGTTGCGGCCAGCAGGCTGACCCTGAGCAGAGAGACAAAGCGCAGGCGGCCGACATCGATGCCATAGCTCGCGGCGCGGTCGGCCCCCATGCGCAGGGCCGTCATCCGCCAGGACGCGGCGAGCGAGAATGGCAGGGTCAGCGCGATGACGAGCACCATCAAGCCGATCGAGGTCCAGTTGGCGCGTGCGAGGCTGCCCATGCTCCAGAACACGAACTGCTGGAGCGCGTCGGCAGACGCCACGAACTGCACCAGCGCCAGCAGCGCATTGAAGGTGAAGACCAGCGCGATGCCGAACAGCACGAGCAGGTCGGGGCCGCCGGTGTTGCGGCGGGCCAATATCTGCAGCAGCAGCACCGAGGCGAAGGCGAAGAGGAAGGCATTGGCCGAGACGAGAACGCCCGCCGGCACGAACGGCAGGCCGATGCCCAGCACGATGGCCAGCGCCGCCCCGAAGGAGGCCGCCGCCGAGACGCCCAGCGTGAAGGGGCTCGCCAGCGGATTGTCGAGGATCGTCTGCATCTCGGCGCCGGCCAGCGACAGCGCCGCGCCGACGAGAACCGCGAGCAGCGCCACCGGCAGGCGGACCTGCCAGACGATGACCTGCGCCGCCCGGCCGGCATCCGCCGAGCCGGTCAAGGCCGCCCATGTCTGCGAGAGAGACAGTCCGGCAGGGCCGGTCGTCAGGTCGGTGAGCAGGCCCACCAGGACGAGGAGGCCCAGCCCGATCACCATCAGCGTGCGTCGACGCAGTTGCGCGGCATAGCGCGAGAGCGCCGCCTCGCCCTGCGCCGAGACGGCCGTGACCCGGCCGGACTGCATCATGGGCGGCGCGCCTCGCCGGCCTTGGCCGGAGGACCGACCCAGAGCGCGCCGTCGAGCGATATCGGCGAGAAGGCTTGCGCCTCCTTCAGGGTCGCGGCCGGATCGACATCGGCGAAGCGGTCAGGATGGATCCAGCGGGCCATCGCCTCGATGCCCACGACATGCAGCGGCGTGTCGTTGAACAATTGCCACAGGCCAAACGCGCGCCCTTCGCGAACGGCGCTCAAGGTGGCGAGCCCCGGATTCGCCAGAAGCTTGGCAAAGCTTGCCTGGGCCTTCTCGGCGGAGACGCCGAGGCCGAGGACGAGGCCGCCATTCTTCTCCAGATGCGTCCCGCCGGTCGCGATGTAGACCCGCGGATCGGCGCTGATCAGTTGTTCGAGGCTGATCTGTCCCGACGCGCCTGGCAGCAGCGGCGCTGCGATGTTGCGACCGCCCGCCGCCGTGATGAAGGCATCGAGCGTGCCCTTGCCCGGCGAGCTGCAGCATTCGAAGCCGCCGGCATGGGTGTGCATGAAGACATCCGGCCGCGATGCGCCGGCGAGCCGCTGCGCGATCCCACGCATATGGCGTTCATAGAAAGCGATCACCTGCTCGGCCTGAGCCTCGCGGCCGATCAGGCGCCCCAGGGACCGCAGGCTCGGCACCGTCTCCGTCAGCGGGTCGAGATAGAAGTCGATGACGGCCACCGGGATGCCGGCGGCTTCAAAACGCTCGACGAGATCGCCGGGTCCGCGCCGCGTTCCGGCCAGCGACCGGCTCAGCACGACGAGATCGGGCATCAGCGCGACGGTCTGCTCGAAGGAAAAGCCGTTGGGAGTGGCGCCGTCCCCGACCGTCGGGACCGCCTCCAGCGCCGGGAAGCGCTCGCGATAGAGCGTGTAGGCGTCCGGGTTCTGGCGCTTGTGATCGCTCCCCCACCCCGCCAGCAGGCTGACCGGATCTGGATGCAGCAGGCCAAACGCATTCAGCTGGCGCCCCTGGCCCAGCACGATGCGCTTGGCCGGGCCCGGCAAGGTAACGGAGCGGCCGAGCATATCCGTGACCGTCACGGGCTGGGCCGCGGCGGTCGTCAGCGCGAGCCCCAGCGCCAGCGCGCCGGCAGCCGCCCATTTGAGAACCGACACGATCATGCTGCCACCGTCTTGCTCGCAATTGGTTGCGCCAGCGCGAAGGAGACGGCGCGCGACAGCATCGACGGGATCACCGAGACATGGTTTTCGCCCGGAAAGACCACGAATTCGCACGCGACCCGCGGCGACGCGCTCAATCGGGCCGCCATTTCCGCGGCGTTGTCGCGCATCCGTGCCATGCTCAGACGCGCGGCGCGCTGGGGATTGCCGCCCGGCCCGTCGCCCTGTTCGGCATCACCGACGGTCATGAGAAGGCGGCCGGCGGCCCCCGACGATGCCTGGCGGAACGCCTCTTCCGTCAAAAGGATTGCCCGCTCCTGCCACCAGATCGACGGGCTGCCCGCGACATAGGCATGGAACAGGCCCGGACGCGTGAACAGGGCGTGGAGCGTGAAGAGCCCGCCATAGGAATGTCCGATCAGCGACCGGCGGGCGGGATCGAGCGGTACGATCGCTTCAACCGCCGGGATCATCTCGCCCAGAATCGCGTCAAGAAAGCGATCCGCCCCACCCGGCACAGGCAGGAGATCGGCTGCGCGCCGCTCGCTGTCGAAGAGCGCGCCGCCGGGATAGCCGATGCCCAGGATCACCGACGGCATGACACCGGTCACCTGCGGCCGGCCCGCCTGGAGCCGGGCCGCCGTGACCATCGTGGGAAACAGCGCGTGGCCATCGACCAGCACCGCGAGCGGAAACCCGCCCGGCGGGGCGGGTTCTGAGGGCACCGCGACGAGCAGCCGGTAACTCTGGCCGCCGCGGGTGACGAGGTCGAACTGCCGGGTGTCGGGCAGTTCGACCGGGAGCGCGCTGCCGCTGTGCGGGATCGGAAGGGTCACGCGGCTTTCAGCCTCACCAGCGGTAGGACACGGTCGCCAGCACCGTCCGGCGCAAGCCGAAGGAGCACTGCACTGCGGCGTAGCAGCCGGCAATATACTCCTTGTCGAACAGGTTGTGCGCGTTCACCTGCAGCTTCCAGCCCTTCAGCTTCGCCGACGCCGCCGCGAGATCATAGCTGATCGCCGCATCGACGAGGGTGTAGTCGGAGGTGAAGAAGGTGTTGCCCGCGTCGCCCGCGCCCTTGCCGACATAGCGAACGCCGCCGCCGATGCCCAGGCCATTGAAGAGCCCGGTCTTGAAGGTGTAGTGCGCCCAGAGCGAGGCCATGTGGCGCGGCACGACGGTGGGCCGCTTGCCGAGATCGACGCCGTTGCTCTTGGTCACCTCGGCATCGGTGTAGGCGTAGGCCGCGACCAGATCGAGGCTGTCGAGAACGGTGGCGCGGGCCTCGACCTCGATGCCGCGGGCGCGCACCTCGCCGGTCTGGATCTGGAAGCCGACATTGCGCGGGTCGGTCGTCGCCACGTTGCTTTGCGTCAACTGGTAGGCGGCTGCCTGCAGGAAAGCATTGCTGCCCGGCAGCTCGTATTTGAAGCCGACCTCGTATTGCTCGCCTTCGGAGGGCTTGAACGGCGTTCCAGCAAAGCTCGCGCCGGCGACCGGCTCGAAGGAGGTCGAGTAGCTCGCATAGGGCGCAAAGCCATTGTCGAAATTATACATCAGCGCGACGCGGCCGGTCTTGGCGGTATCGTCCTGCTTGGTCAGCACGCCGGTGTTCAGCGCACGCGCGCGCACCTCGGCACTGTCGAAGCGTCCGCCGACGAGCAGCGACAGCCGGTCGAGCTTGATCTGGTCCTGCAGATAGACGCCGTATTGCGAGGTCGTCTGCGACACACCCGGGATCGCCGGCACCGCGAAGGGCAGGCGACCATAGATCGGGTTGGTGAAGTCGAGCGTCTGCACCGTTCCGCCGGCGCCGGTGAAGGCCTTGCCGTCGGTCCAGTAGCCGTCGACGCCGAAGAGCAGCTTGTGCGTCAGCGGGCCCGTGCGGAAATCGGCCTGGAGCTGGTTGTCCATGCCCGCCGTGCGCGCATTTTCATTGGAGGCGGTGACGCGCCGGGTCAGCGTCTTCTGGTCGGCGCCGATGCCGGCCACCGCGACCGTATGCATGCGCGATTCCAGATCCGAGACGCGGACATTCTGGCGGAAGGTGAAGACGTCGTTGAAGCGATGCTCGAAGGCATAGCCGAGATTGGCCTGGTTGCGGCTGTAGCCCTCGTAGTTGGGCTCGCCCGGGAAGAACTCGCTGCGGATCCGGCCTGCGCGGCTCGGCAGGACGGTCCCGACAGACGGGATGAAGCCGTAGAAGCCGGTCTCGGGATCGCGCTGGAAGGAGGCCATCAGCGTGAAGTTCGTCGCGGCGTTGGGCCGGTAGGTCACCGATGGCGCGATGAAGATGCGCTCCTCGCGGGTATGCTCGACCTGGGTGTCGGCGCCCCGGCCGAGGCCGACGACGCGGTAGAGCCAGGTCTTCTCGGGGTCGACGGGGCCGCCGACGTCGAAGGCGAACTGGGCCCGCTGGAAGCTGCCGACCTGGACCTGCACCTCGCCATGCGCCTCGTCCTTGGGACGCTTGCTGATCATGTTGACGATGCCGCCGGGCTTGACCTGGCCGAACACCACGGAGGACGGCCCGCGCAGCACCTCGATGCGCTCGAGCCCCCATGGCTCATAGGCAGGCACCAGGAAGTTGACGCCACGCTGGTAGCGCAGGCCATCGAGATTGTTGATGAAGCCGGCGCCGCCGCCGCTGCCGCCGAAGCCGCGGATGAAGGTGCTGTCATAGCGACCCGCCGAAAGGCGAGTCTCGGCCAGCACGCCGGCCGTGTAGCGCAGCGCCTGGCCGACGCTCTGGGCGCCCTGGTCGTCCATCTGGTCGCGGGTCACAACAGTCACCGACTGCGGGGTCTCCATCAGCGGCGTGTCGGTCTTGGTCGCGGAATCGCTGCGCCGCGCGACATAGCCGTTGACCGGACCGCTGGCGCGATCGCCCTGGACGTCGATGGTGTCGAGCCCGATCGGAGCCGCGGCAGTCTGGGCGAGCGCTACGCCGGCACCTCCTACGACGAGAGCACTGAGCGCGACACTCGCAAGGATGGTCGTACGGCGACGTGTCGGGATGGGCGCGCTGCGCCTTGTCGCCTTGATCTCAAATCCGTTCACGGTCTGCCGTCCCATCGCTCGCCAATGTCTCGCCGGCACGCGGCGAAATCCCTTGCACGGTATTGCTGGAAGGGACCGCGACCGGGCAACCGCCCAGGCTTTCGATTGCGGCAGCATTGCTTTCGGTCGCGCTTCAAATCTTTTTAATCAGCAGCGGGGATCAGGGTGGAATGACTGCAGCCTGCTCAGCGCAGCGCGCTTGGTGGCAATCCGAAGCGCTTCCTGAACAGGCTCGAGAAATGGGCGGGCGTATAGCCGACATGGAACGCGGCTTCCGCCACCGTCATCTCGCCGTTCAGGATCACCGCATAGGACGTCTGGAGCCGGTGCTCCTGGAGATACTCGAACACGCTCGCGCCGTAGAGCTGCCGGAAGCCCGAGGTCAGGCGCGTCGGGTTCAGCCCGGCCATGCGCGCCAGCTCGGGCAAGGCGGGAGGCTCCTGCAACGAGCCGATCAGGATCTCGCGCGCGGCCCGGATGCGGTCGGCGGTGCGCTGCGGCAGGCGGGTAGGCCGGCGCTGCCCATCATTGGCCACCATCGTCAGCGCGGTTGCCGCAAGTTCCAGCGCCTTGCCGCCGAGATAAAGGCTCCGGAGCGGTTCGGCGACGGGGCACTCCGCCATCTGGAGCGCCATCGCGCAGATGGCAGGGCTGGCGGGCCGCACCCAGATACCGGCATCGCCGAGATCTGCCGCCGCCAGGAGGGGCCCCAGCACGGTACCGAACTCGCGCTCGACGAAGTCCATGTCGAACTGCATCAGCGTGAAGCGCAACGTGCCGCTCGCCAACCCGATCCGCTGCTGGACATGGTCGCCGGTGTTGGCGGCCACCACGAGCGCGGGACCACCGATCAACACGGCGGGGTTGTCGTCGAGGCCGAGCGATTGCCGGCCGTCGAGGATCACGCCGATCTTGAGGCCGGCCCGCATCGGGCCGACGACGCGTTCACCGGCCTCGACGGCATAGGTGCCGATCGACAGGGACAGGTTATTGGAAAACAGTTGCAAGGCGGCGCTCTCGTGCAGGCATGGCAGGC
Source organism: Allobosea sp. P1_B10 (assembly GCF_056406735.1). NCBI lineage: Bacteria > Pseudomonadati > Pseudomonadota > Alphaproteobacteria > Hyphomicrobiales > Alloboseaceae > Allobosea > Allobosea sp. P1_B10. Next base: position 205,030 of record NZ_JBFTZP010000008.1, read on the forward strand.
GATAACCGAAGAACGCCCGGCACATCAAACCCGACGGTCGCAAAACACGCGAGAAAACGCAAATAATTCAGCAGTTTAAATTAAATCTAATCTGTCGATAGAGCGGCATCGCCACCCACGCGGATCGCAAAGACGCAACAGGCGCTAAAGATCATTCGGACGTCGCGGATTGCGCATAGGCAGCCATTTCGCGGAGTTGCGGCGGGACCACGCTTGCGGTCGGATGCACGACCAAAGTTGTAAGCGGCGTCCGGGGCCTCCTACACTACCACAGCTTGACGCGCCTCCCGCACAGTTTCACTATTCTAATCTGAACAAGCTCATCTTGTTCGCCCGGGGAGGTTGAGATGCTACATGAGCTCTCGCGTCGCCAGTTCATGAAGGCCGCTGGTGCGGGATTAGGCGGATCTGCCGCCGCCGCGCTGGGCTTCGGAGGCGCCGAGGAGGCGCTCGCCCAAGCCGTAAGGCCGTTCAAGCTGGCTCGCACCACCGAAACGCGCAACACATGCCCGTACTGCTCCGTCGCCTGCGGCGTGATCATGTACAGCCTCGGCGACAAATCGAAGAACGCCCATTCCGCGGTCATTCATATCGAGGGCGACCCTGACCATCCGACCAATCGCGGAACCCTCTGCCCCAAGGGCGCCGCGCTTCTCGACTTCATCCATTCCGAAACGCGTACCAAGACCCCGCAATATCGCGGCCCTGGCGAGCGCGCGTTCCGGGAGATCAGCTGGACCGAGGCGCTCGATCGCATCGCGCGGCTGATGAAGGACGATCGCGACAAGAACTTCATCGCCACCAACCAGGACGGCGTGACGGTCAACCGCTGGCTGACCACGGGCTTCCTGGCAGCGTCGGCGACGACGAACGAGACGGCCTTCCTGACCTACAAGGTCGTGAGAAGTACCGGGATATTGGCGTTCGACAACCAGGCGCGCGTTTGACACGGACCGACGGTGGCCAGTCTGGCCCCAACATTCGGTCGCGGTGCGATGACCAACTCCTGGACGGACATTAAGAACACCGACCTCGTCGTTATCATGGGCGGCAATGCCGCCGAGGCGCACCCTTGCGGCTTCAAATGGGTCACTGAGGCGAAAGCCCAGCGTGGCGCAAAGCTGATCGTCGTCGACCCGCGTTTCACGCGCTCGGCCTCGGTCGCGGATTACTATGCGCCGATCCGGCAGGGTACCGACATCGCCTTCCTGCTCGGGGCGATCAAGTACTGCATCGACAACGACAAGATCCAGCACGACTACGTCCGCGCCTTCACAAACGCGCCCTATCTCATCAAGGAGGGTTTTGGCTACCAGGAGGGCCTGTTCACCGGCTACGACGAGGCCAAGCGCGACTATGACCGCTCGAGCTGGGAGTATGAACTCGGCTCCGACGGCTACGTCCAGATCGACGAGACCCTGCAGCATCCGCGCAGCGTCTATCAGCTGCTGAGGAAGCACATCGAGGTCTACACGCCCGAAATGGTCGAGCGCATCTGCGGCACGCCCAAGGACAAGTATCTGACGATCTGCAAGATGATCTCGGAATGCTCGGCGCGCGACAAGACGATGACCTCTATGTACGCGCTCGGCTGGACGCAGCACTCCAAGGGCTCGCAGAACATCCGCTCGATGGCGATGCTGCAGCTGCTGCTCGGCAATATCGGCGTGCGCGGCGGCGGCATGAATGCGCTGCGTGGCCACTCCAACATCCAGGGACTGACCGATATCGGCCTGATGTCGAACCTGATCCCGGGATATCTCACGCTGGGGACCGACAAGGAGGTCGATTTCACGACCTACATGTCGACGCGCGGCTTCAAGCCGCTGCGTCCCAACCAGATGAGCTACTGGCAGAACTACAAGAAGTTCATGGTGAGCTTCCTGAAGGCGATGTGGGGCAAGGCGGCGACGCCGGAGAACGACTTCGCCTATAACTGGCTGCCCAAGCTCGACGTCCCCGGCTACGACGTGCTGCGGACTTTCGAGTTAATGGGCCAGGGCAAGGTCAACGGCTATTTCTGCCAGGGCTTCAACCCGCTGCTCTCCTTCCCGAACCGCGGCAAGGTCACAGGCGCGCTGTCGAAGCTGAAGTTCCTGGTGGTGATGGACCCGTTGCAGACGGAGACATCGCGCTTCTGGAAGGACGAGGGCGTCCATAACGACGTCAAGCCCGAAGCCATCCAGACCGAGGTGTTCGAGCTGCCGACGACCTGCTTCGCCGAGGACGAGGGCTCGCTGGTCAATTCCGGCCGCTGGCTGCAATGGCACTGGCCGGGCGCCGAACCCCCGGCTGAATCGAAGCCCGACACCTGGATCATGGCGCAGCTCCACATGCGCCTGCGTGCCCTCTACGAGAAGGAGGGTGGAGCCTTCCCGGAACCTATCCTCAATCTCCACTGGCCCTATCGCGATCCCCAGGATCCGCAGCCCGACGAACTGGCCAAGGAAATGAACGGCTATGTCGTCTCGACGGTCACCGACCCGGTCGATCCCACCAAGATCGTTCTGGAACGGGGCAAGCAGGTCGATACCTTCGGCCAGCTGCGCGACGACGGCTCGACCGCCTGCGGTTGCTGGATCTATTCCGGCAGCTGGACCGAGCGGGGCAACATGATGGCCCGGCGCGACACCAGCGACCCCGGCAATACCGGCGCCTATGCCAACTGGGCCTTCGCCTGGCCGGCCAACCGGCGCATCCTCTACAACCGCGCCTCGGCCGACATCGACGGCAAGGCCTGGGATCCCAAGCGCAAGCTGATCGAATGGAACGGCACCAGCTGGACGGGCTATGACGTGCCCGACATCGCACCCGGCGCCAAGCCGCGCGATGTCGGCCCGTTCATCATGAACCCCGAGGGAACGGCGCGCCTGTTCTCGCGCGGCATGATGAAGGACGGCCCCTTCCCGACCCATTACGAGCCGTTCGAGAGCCCTGTCACCAACGTGCTGGCGCCCAAGATCCGCGGCAATCCCGCCGCGCGCATCTTCAAGGACGACCTCGCGGCTTTGGGGACCTCGGACAAGTTCCCCTATGCCGCGACCTCCTACCGCCTGACCGAGCACTTCCACTTCTGGACCAAGCACAACTGGGTCAATGCGGTGCTGCAGCCGGAATTCTTCGTCGAGATCAGCGAGCAGCTGGCGGCGGAGAAGAACATCAAGGTCGGCGGCTGGGTGAAGGTCTCCTCGGCCCGTGGCGAGGTCTATGCGAAGGCCGTGGTGACCAAGCGCATCAAGCCGCTGATCTGCGACGGCAAGACGGTGCATGTGGTCGGTATCCCGCTCCATTGGGGCTTCACCGGTGCGGCTCGCAAGGGTTTCGGCCCCAACAGCCTCACCCCGTTCGTCGGCGACGCCAACATCGAGACGCCCGAGTTCAAGGCGTTCCTGGTGAATGTCGAGCCGTCCAACGGTCCGGCGACGAGCTAGGGAGGCGGCGATGGCAGGGCTACAGAGTCAGGACTTCGCCCGGATCTCGGCGACGAATTTCAAGCCGCCGGATGTCCGGCATGATTTCGAGGTGGCGAAGCTCATCGACGTCTCGAAATGCATCGGCTGCAAGGCCTGCCAGGCAGCCTGCCTGGAGTGGAACAACCTGCGCGAGGAGGTCGGCGTCAATGTCGGCGTCTACGACAACCCCCATGACCTGACCGAGAACAGCTGGACGCTGATGCGGTTCACCGAATGGGAGAACCCCGAGAGCGGCAATCTCGAATGGCTGATCCGCAAGGACGGCTGCATGCATTGCGCCGATCCCGGTTGCCTCAAGGCCTGCCCCTCGCCAGGCGCGATCGTCCAGTACAACAACGGCATCGTCGACTTCGTCTCGGAGAACTGCATCGGCTGCGGTTATTGCGTGAAGGGCTGCCCCTTCAACATCCCGCGCATCAGCCAGACCGACCACAAGGCCTACAAGTGCACGCTCTGCTCGGACCGGGTCTCCGTCGGCCAGGCGCCGGCCTGCGCCAAGGCCTGCCCGACCGGCGCGATCGTGTTCGGCACCAAGCAGGCCATGCTCGACCATGCCAAGGGGCGCATCACCGATCTGAAGTCGCGCGGCTTCAAGAACGCCGGCCTCTATGATCCGCCGGGCGTCGGCGGCACCCATGTGATGTATGTGCTGCACCACGCCGACAGGCCGCAGCTCTACGCCAACCTGCCACTGAACCCGAAGATCAGCCCGGTCGTCGAGCTCTGGAAGGGCATGACGAAATATGCCGGCATGGCCGCAGTGGGCTTTGCCGCCGCCTTCGCCTTCGTCCACGCCACGATCGCCCGCCGCAACGATGTCAGCCGCGCCGAAGACCGCGAGGCCGAGCATGTGATCGACGAGGAGGCAGCCCGTGGCCGTCAGGCGTGAAGAGGAGCGTACCACCGTCGACCGTTACCCGGGCCGGGTCCGCGTCAACCACTGGGTGACGGCGATCTCCCTGATCCTGCTCACGATCAGCGGCGCCGCGCTGTTCCATCCCGCCTTGTTCTTCATGGCGAGCTTCTTCGGCGGCGGCACCAACACACGGATGGTGCATCCCTGGATCGGGGTCGTGCTGCTCGCCAGCTTCGCGATCCTGTTCGTGCAGATGGTGCGCTACAATTTCTGGGCGAAGGTCGACACCCAGTGGATGCGCCAGATCGGCGACGTGATGTCGGGCAACGAGGAGAACCTGCCCGAGATCGGCAAGTACAATGGTGCGCAGAAGCTCGTCTTTTGGCTGATGACGCTGCTGATCATCGTCCTGTTCGTCACCGGCCTTATGATCTGGTACGAATACTTCGGCGTCATCTTCAGCATCGACCAGCAGCGCTTCGCCCATATCGTCCACGCCTTTGCCGCGGTCGCGATGCTGCTCGTGGTCATCGTCCACATCTATGCCGGCTTCTACGTCCGAGGCACGATCAACGCCATGACAGAAGGCAAGGTCACCGGCGGCTGGGCGTACCGCCATCACCGGCTCTGGCTGCGCAAGGAGGCGCGCGAGGGCGTCATCGACGAACGCCAGACCCCGCCGCGCCGCCACAGTGCCGGCCCGGCCGAGTGAATTTGGCGCGGAGCGGACTGCGGGCCGCTTTTCGTCTCCCGTGACCCGTGCGGTTCGAGAGGATGTGCCTGAATGACTGACGACACGGGCTTCGACGCCCTCGAGGATGTCGGCATCGCCGAGCGCGACAAGCCGCCTTTCCTGCGCCTGCCCGAGCCGGCGAGCCTGTTTGCGCTGCGGGCGATGCGTTTCGCGGCGCTCGCGCCCGGACATCAGCTCGAACCCTATCTCGCCTTCCTCGCGGAGCTGTCCAGGGCGCAGGCACGGGCGGCTGAGGATATCGCAGCCCCTGCCCTCCCCGCCCGGACCGAACTCAGGCGGCGCGCCGCCAACGCGATGCCTCTCCTGCCACGCGAGGAACTGGCCGACGATCCGGCGGTCGGGGAGGCCCTCGACCAGCTGATCGCCCTGCTCGACGGCGTCGCCATGCCCGAACTCGCCCGCGCCGCGCTGGCACGGGTCGCGAGCGCCGACACGGAAGGCCGTCGTGCGATCCTCGCGGCGGTTCTCACCGACGCCGTGCCTGTCGAGGCCGTGGCCGAGCACATCTTCGCTGCGGCCGCGCTGCAGGTCGTCGCCTCGCGGCGCAGCGCCCTGCTCGACCCCGAGATGCCGCAGCCGGTTGCCGATGGCGTCTGCCCCTGCTGCGGCGGCCCGCCGGTGACGAGCGCGGTCATCGCGGACCTGAACGTCGATGGCGTGCGCTACGTCCAGTGCTCGCTGTGCGCGACGCAGTGGAACCATGTCCGGGTGAAATGTGTCTCCTGCGGCTCGACCAAGGGTATTTCCTACCAGGCCATCGAGGGCATCGCCGACACGATCAAGGCCGAGACCTGCGACGAATGTCGCACCTATGTGAAGATATTGAACCGAAGGAAGGACCCGGAGTTGGAGGCGGTAGCCGACGACGTCGCCAGCCTCGGGCTCGATCTGCTGGTGACGGAAGCCGGCTGGCAGCGGGCGGGCGTCAATCCGTTCCTGCTTGGCCATTAGCGATCGCATGCGTCTCCCGGAGGGAGCCAGATGAACAAGCCGGAGCGCTTCCGCCCGCCATCGGTCGACGAGATCCTCCGCGGCGAGATCGGCGCGCTGGCCATCGCCGGTCATGGACGCCAGGCGACGACACAGGCCATCCGGCAGGTGCTGGAGCGGATGCGGCAGGGAACACAGCCGAGCGCGCCGTCGGCAGACTTCATCGCGCGCAAGGCGCTCGATTGGCTCGTGGAACGCGGGCGCCCCTCTCAGCGCCCCGTGATCAACCTGACCGGCACCGTGCTGCACACCAATCTCGGCCGTGCCTTGCTGGCGGAGGAGGCGATCGCCGCCGTCGTCGCCGCGATGCGTGCCCCGACCAACCTGGAATACGATGTCGAGGACGGCCAGCGCGGCGAGCGCGATGCGCATGTCCGCGAGTTGATCCGAGAGCTGACCGGCGCCGAGGACGCGCTGCTGGTCAACAACAATGCCGCCGCCGTGCTTCTGGTGCTCAACACCTTCGCGAGGGATCGCGAGGCGGTCGTTTCGCGCGGCGAACTGATCGAGATCGGCGGGGCATTCCGGATGCCCGACATCATGGCACGCGCCGGCGCCACGCTGCGCGAGGTCGGGACCACGAACCGAACACACCTGCGCGATTATGCCGAGGCCATCGGTCCCCAGACCGGCCTGCTGATGAAGGTGCACACCTCAAACTATGTGGTGCAGGGCTTTACCGCCGAGGTCGCGCCGGCCGAGCTGTCCGCGCTGGCCCGCGCCCACAGCATTCCCTTCGTCGACGATCTCGGCTCGGGCACGCTCATCGATCTCTCACGCTGGGGCCTGCGGCCGGAGGAGACGGTTCAGGACGCGCTCGGAGGCGGGGCCGATCTGGTCACCTTCTCCGGCGACAAGCTGCTCGGGGGGCCGCAGGCCGGGATCATCGCCGGCCGCCAGGATCTCGTCGCCCGGCTGGCCAAGAATCCGCTCAAACGCGCACTGCGGCTCGACAAGCTCCGGCTTGCCGCGCTCGAGGCCACGCTCAGGCTCTATCGCGACCCCGACAGGCTGGCCGAAAGGCTGCCGACTTTGCGCCTGTTCACGCGGCCGGCGACAGATCTGCGTGCGCTGGCGCAGCGTTTGCTGCCCCCTGTCGCGGCGGCAGTCAAAACCGGCTGGATCGTCGAGGTCATCGGATGCGCCAGCCAGATCGGCTCCGGGGCGTTGCCACTGGAAACCCTGCCGAGCGCCGGCCTGTCGATCCGGCCCGCGGGCAAGGGGAGCGGTTCCGCCGTCGAGACGCTGGCGGCGCGGTTTCGCGCCCTCCCTGTGCCGGTGATCGGCCGCATCGGCCAGGGCGCCCTGATTTTCGATCTTCGCTGCCTGGAGGACGAGGCGCAGTTCGCGGCGCAACTCGCGGCCCTGAAACCCGGAGGCGACGATGGGCTGGCTTGACCGCCTGCTCGCCCGGCCCTCCGCACCGGGGAGCGATATCCCAGAGCAGATGGCGCAAGCGGCGGCGGCGGTCGAGCGCGGCGATTACGAGGCAGCCCTGGCGATCTGGGGCCCGCTCGCGCAGGCCGGAATCGGCCGCGCCCAGAACAATGTCGGCGCCTGCTTTGCCGAAGGCCTCGGCGTCGAGCGCGATCCCGCATTGGCACTCCGCTGGCTGACACTCTCCGCCGAGAGCGGCGACCCTGTCGGCCAGCGCAATCTCGCCGCCTTCCATTTCAAGGGCGAGGGTATCGAGCAGAGCGATGCAGAGGCCCTGCGCCTCTATCGGCTCGCAGCCGGGCAGAACGACGCACCCGCCCAGGACATGCTCTCCTGGATGCTGCTTGAAAAGGGCGGGACCTCCGACCGGCCCGAGGCGCTGCGCTGGGCGCTCGCGGCAGCCGAAGGCGGCGTCGCCACCAGCATGACCCGTCTCGGCATGATCTATCACGACGCGCTCGGTGTTGAACGCGACGCCGCGCTCGCCGCCCATTGGTGGCGGCTGGGCGCCGAGGCCGGCGACGCCGACGCCCAGGCCATGCTCGGCGCCGCGGCCCTGCTTGGACAGGGCGTCGCTAAGGATGCGGCCGGCGCGCTCGACCTGCTCCTGAGTGCCGAGCGGAACGGCAGTCTGCTTGCGGCGCCCTTCGTCAAGGCGGCCCGGGCGGCCGTCGCCCATGACGAGGTTGCGCCATGATCATCGGCACGGCCGGCCATATCGACCACGGCAAGACCTCGCTGGTCAGGCGGCTGACCGGCGTCGATACCGACCGCCTGAAGGAGGAAAAGGCCCGCGGCATCACGATCGTGCTCGGCTTCGCCTATTGGCCGCAGCCCGATGGCCGGATCATCGGCTTCATCGACGTGCCCGGCCATGAGAAGTTCGTGCATACGATGCTGGCGGGGGCCTCCGGCATCGAGTTGCTGCTGCTCGTCGTCGCCGCCGATGACGGCATCATGCCCCAGACCCGCGAGCATTTCGACATCGCCCGCCTGCTCGGCGTCAGCGACGCCGTGGTGGCGATCACCAAGGCCGACCTTGTCGACGACGCCACGCTGGCCGAAGTCCATGCCGAGATCGAGCGCCTGCTCGCCGGCACTCCGTTTTCGGGCGCACCGATCATCCCGGTCTCGACGATCACCGGCGAGGGGATACCGCAGCTCGCGGAGCATCTGCGCGAGCGCGCCGACGCCGTGCAGGCGCTCGCCAGCGACGGCGCCTTCCGCCTCGCTGTGGATCGCTGCTTCACACTGCCGGGCGCAGGCACCATCGTCACCGGCACGGTCCTGTCCGGCACGGTCTCGGTCGGCGAAAGCGTCACGGTCTCGCCTTCGGGGATCGCGGCGCGGGTACGCTCGCTGCACGCCCAGAACCGGCCCTCCGAGAGCGCTGTGGCGGGCGATCGCTGCGCGCTGAACCTGGCCGGGCCTGGCATCTCGAAGGACGCCATCGGTCGCGGGGACATGATCGTCACCCCCCAGTTGCATGCCCCCACGGCCCGGATCGACGCCGAATTCACCCTCCTGGCGTCGGAGAAGAAGAGGCTGCCGATGTGGCTGCCGGTGCGCCTGCACCACGCGTCGGTCGAGGTCGGCGCGCGTATCGTCCTGCTCGGCGACGAGATCGAACCGGGCGCGACCGCCCCGATCCAGCTCGTTCTGGACACACCCATTGCCGCAGCCGCGCTCGATCGCTTCGTGCTGCGCGACACCTCCGCGTCGCGCACCATCGGCGGTGGTCGCCTCCTCGATTTGCGCGCCCCCGAGCGCCACCGGCGCAACCCGCAGCGCCTGGCGCAGCTCCAGGCGCTCGCGCTGCCCGACCCTGTGCAGGCCCTGGAAAGCCTGCTGGCGGAGCCGCCGCATTATACGGATCTCGACAGTTTCGCCCGCGACCGCGCGCTTGGCGAAACAGAGGCCGAGCGGCTCGTCACCGGCTTGCGCCTCGTGCGGCTGGCCGATTGGGTGATGCTGCCCCAACCCTGGGAGCGCTTCTGCTCCGCGTTGGTCGGCGCGCTCAAATCCTACCATTCCGAACATCCCGACGTGCCCGGCATCGGGCTGGAGCGCCTGCGTCTCGGCCTCGAACTGCGCCTGCCCGCCCCGGTCTTCCGCGCGGCGCTCAAGCGTCTGGGCCAGGACGGCGAGCTGGTCGTCGCCGGCTCCTGGATCCGGCGGCCGGAGCATGAGGTTCGGCTGACGGCCGAGGATGAAGCGCTCTGGGCCCGCATCGCGCCGCTGCTCGGCGATGGAGAGCGCTTCCGGCCCCCCCGGGTGCGCGATATCGGGCTGACACTGGGGCGCCATGAAGAGGATATCCGCCGCCTGTTCCGCCTCGTCGGCCGGCGCGGCGATGTCCATGAGGTCGCGCTTGACCACTTTTTCCTGCGCGATACGGTCACGGAAATGGTGGGCATCGCAGCAGAGATCGCCAGGAACGACGCCGCCGGCTTCAACGCCGCGCAGTTCCGCGACAGGCTGGACAATGGCCGCAAGGTCGCGATCCAGATCCTCGAATTCTTCGATCGCCATGGCGTCACCATCCGCCGCGGCGATCTCAGGCGCATCAACCGCCAGCGGCTCGAACTCTTCGGCCCGCTCGCATCTGCGCACAATGGAGGAGAAGCGTCCCCGGTGGGGCGTCCGGACTTCAAATCCGGGAGGGGCCGTCAGACGGTCTCTGGTGGGTTCGACTCCCATTCTCTTCCGCCAGTTCACGAGGTCACATGATCGACGCGCACGCAGCCGAAGCCGATCTGATCGCCCGTTTCGAGGCCGCTGCCGAGGCCGCGCGCCAGGCCGAGGATGGCTGCCGCAGGGAAGCCGCAGCCAGGATCGCAGTGCTTGCGCAGGAGCGCAGCACGGCCTTTCGCCGCCTCAACCTCGTGCGCAGCGCCACCCGCGCGCTGGTCGAGGCGCAGGAGCCCGAGACTGCCGTGACGCGCGCCCGCTTCATCGTCGGCCAATCGCTCGGCTTCGAGGAGATCGGCCCGCGCCAGGAGCTTGTACTTGACCGGCTGACGCCGTTTCTGGCAGCGCTGCAGGCGGGGCTGGCCGACCCCGCCGCCCCGGCGGCAAGCACCGCGCAGGAGGCCTTGCGCGAATTCGAAAGCTGGTACCGCACCGAGATCGGCAGCGAGTTCTACGCCCTGTTCGACCGCTACATGCCGGACACGCCGCGTGTCGACTTCTAGGGGGGTCGGCACCGATTTTGATACCTGGCTCGGCAAGCTTTATCGCAAGGGTCCGTTCACGGCGCTGATTGTGCTCGTCAGGATCGCCGAGCCGAAGGTGGAGCCGCTGCGCTCGACCTTCGTGCATGTCGTCGGGGAGGATCTGGACTGGGGCGACGTCGTCCTGATGCTGCGCGGCGCCGGCACCAGTTGGGACGGCGCGGCCTTCTTTCCAACGCGCGACGTCGATGGCGGGCTCGTGCCGGATGCAACCGCCCGCGCCCGGTTGCGCGATCTGGAAGTGGCGTTGCGGGAGGACCGGATGATCCTGAACAAGGGCGCCTTCTTCGACGTCTGGGGGCGCAACCTCGAGATCGCCCAAGCTTAGGCGCGACTAGACGACTCTGACACGCCCGGGCCCTGCCTCCACGGATCCGACGATGCGCGCTGCCGCATACCCGGCACTCTTGATCTGCGCGAGCAGGTCCGGTGCGCGCTGCGCCTTGCATGAGACCAGTAGCCCCCCCGAGGTCTGCGGGTCGGTGAGGAGATGCCGCTGCCAGTCCGGCAATTCATCGGGCAGATCGGCACCCTGGCCATAGCTTGCCCAGTTGCGGTGGGAGGCCCCGGTCACCCTGCCCTCCAGCGCCAGCCGGCCGGCCTGCGACAGGAACGGCAGCTCGGCGAGGCCAATTCTAAGCGTCACCCCGGAGCCCCGCGCCATCTCGAGCCCGTGCCCGAGGATGCCGAAGCCGGTGACATCGGTGACCGCGTGGACATCCGGGTCCTGTGCCAGATCCGCCCCGATGCGGTTGAGCAATGTGGTCGTCGCGATCATCTCGTCATAGGCAGCCTTCGACAACTCCTCCTTCTTGAAGGCCGCCGAATAGATTCCGACACCGAGCGCCTTGGTCAGGATCAGGGCGTCGCCCACTTTGGCCCCGCTGTTGCGACGCAGGTTCTGCGGCTTGAGCAGGCCGATCACCGCCAGCCCGTAGATCGGCTCCTGCGTGTCGATCGAATGCCCGCCCGCCACGGGAATGCCGGCCTCCGCGCAGATAGAAGCGCCGCCCTTGAGGATTTCACGCGTCGTCTCGATCGGCAGCTTGTCGAGCGGCATGCCCAGGATCGCCAGCGCCAGGATCGGCTTTCCGCCCATCGCATAGATGTCCGAGATCGCATTGGTGGCGGCGATCCGCCCGAAATCGCGGGGATCGTCGACCACCGGCATGAAGAAATCGGTGGTCGCGACGACGCAGGTCTCGTCGTCTATCTGCCAGACGGCGGCGTCGTCACCCGTCTCGGTGCCGACGAGCAGTTGCCTGTAGGGGCCAGCCGCAGGGTGGTCTGCCAGCAATTGCTGGAGCACGGACGGCGCCAGCTTGCAGCCGCAGCCGCCGCCATGCGCCAGGCTGGTCAGCCGGACCGGCCTGGCCACCGGCACAGGTTCTGCAAGCGTCATATCGGTCATCGGCGGATCTCCCGGCCAGCGCAAGAACGATCCGGCAGGCCGACGCGCAACCGCATCGGCCTCCCGGCGCACAGGGTTCAGGCCGAGAGTTCGGCCGACTTGATGGCGTATTTGAAGCTGTCGGGGTCGAGGCAATCGAGCAGTGCGCCCGCGACCTCGGCCTGCGGATACATCAGGAACGAGACCTTGTGGCGCGAGCCCGGCAGTTGCAGGTCATGCGCGACATTGTAGCCGAGCCAGTTGCCCTCCCAGGCGCCAAACAGCGCCTCGCGCGCGGCGGCGACCTTGGGCGCATCGGGAGCGTTGTTTCCCGGAGGCTCCTCCAGCACGACCTTGCGCACGTCGGCCGGGTCGGTCGCGACCCAGCCAAGCCCTTCGAGCCAGACTTCGGCCCGGCAATGCTGGGACTTGGTAATGGTCGCCGAGCCCGCCCCCAGGCTGGCATAGCCGAACTTCGAGGGGGCGACGCGAATGCCGTAGATATCGCGGGCCGGAATGCCGGCGGCGCGCACGAGCGCGACATAGAGCGCGTTCAGATCGGCGCATTTGCCGCTGAGATTGCCGGTGCGCAGCATCGAGGCGACATCGCCGGTGCCGCAGCCGCGGGTCTTGGCGTCACGAAACGTGTTGTCGACGACCCATTGGTAGATCGCGCGAGCCTTGTCGATGTCGCTGGTCTTGCCGGCAGCAGCCTTTTCGGAGGTCTGCTTGACGATCCCGTCGGTCGGCATCAACTCGTTCGCCTCGAGGAAGAGCGCACGCTCAGGGGCGCTCAGGGCCGGCGCTCCGGTCCGGGCTGCGAAATCCTGGGCGCGGTCGCGCAGGGAAAACCGGCTGGTGACCTCGACACTCGGCGCGGCTTCGCCGTCCTTGAACACGACATGCAGCATCTCGGTGCCGTATTTGGGATCGCGGACCACCTCGGCGGAGGCCGCATTGCCCTGCCACGCGCTCTTGCCCGGGCGGATCCAGTTGTCCTCGCGAACCGAGGGCAGCGGGATCCAGGCCTGCGCCTTGCCGTTTGCCGCGAGGTCGAGCCGGGTCACGACCTCGAAGTCGCGCCATGCGCCGGGCTTCGGCGCAAAGGCGGCGCCCTGCCCCAAGGCGTTGCGCGGCACCAGCAATGCGGCGGCAGCCGCGGCGGCGCTGGTCTTGAGCAGGCTTCGACGATCGATCATGGCATAACCTCCCTGTCGCTGTTCTCTGATGTCGCCGGTTCGGCCGGCGCTCCGTTGGATCTGCGGGACACCGCCGACAGCCTTGCGATCACCGCAGGGCTTCCCCAGTCGAGCGGCTCTTCGACCTTCAGCGCCGGAAGCAGGTTCGGGCCGAGCACGAAGCTCGTCGGCAGGCTCTGGACCTGCCAGGCCTTCATCGCTGCGCGGTCGCGGTCGAGCAGGACGGGAAACGTCACCGGGCGCTCGCGAAAGAAGCGACGCACCCGCGCATCGACCTCGCCGACATCGACGACCACGATCGCGACATCGGTCTGTGGGAGCGCGGCCAGCGAGGTCAGCGACGCCATCTCCTCGATGCAGGGCGCGCACCAGGTTGCGAAGAAATGCACGATCACGGTTGCGCCGCGCAGGTCATCCAGAGCGATGGCGGGGCCATCGAGACGGTCCAGAGCAAGCGCGGGAACGGCATCGACACGCCAGGGCTCGAAAGCGCCTGCAACGGCGGGCGGGGCAGCGGCGGTCAGCGACAGGGCGACCAGCAGCGCGCGCCCGAAGCGTCCCGGCAAGGTGTCCAGTCGATGAGCGCCCCGAAACTCGGGAGCCGTGACTCCAACCACGCCGCATCTTGTCCGGAAAGACGCCGCAACGTCAATTTCGACTTTCGGAACGATCGCGCCTGCGTCATCCACACATGTCTCGGTCGAGACACGAGCCCCGCCGAGCACGCTTCCCGCAGCCCCGGTCGCGCAACAAGCATGTCCAGGCGCGATTACGACCCTCGAGAGCATCGAATGGCGTGAGGTGGCTGCCCGCGACGAGGCCGGTCACGGCGAAAACCAGAGCTTGACCCCCTTGCTCGATTAGAGAAGCTTAGCCTCCGAACTCCGCAAAAAACGCGGAGCGCATGAAATCGAATTTCCCATTCGATGGCATGATTGATGCTTGTCTATACTCGCCAACCGCAACGAGTTTGGTGAGATCTAAATGCGTACGCAGGACTTGTGCGGGGGGTTATGACTCAAGCCGATACCGTATTGTTGAATGGCCGCATCTTCTGCGGCCTGGTTGAAGGTTTCGCCCCGGCACTGGCAATCAAGGACGGCAAGGTTCTCGCGACAGGCTCGCAGGCGGACATCGACGCGCTGCAGGGCCCCGACACCGAGGTGGTCGATCTCGCCGGCCGCGTTGCCATCCCCGGCCTCAACGACGCCCATATGCACCTGTTGCCGCTTGGCCTCGGCATGAGCGAGGTCAATCTCCGCCCCGAGCAGGGCGTCAACAGCATCGGGGAGATCCTGCGGCGCATCGCTGCCGCCGCCAAGGGTCGGCAGCCCGGCGAATGGGTTGTCGGCCATGGCTACGACCATAACGAGCTTGCCGAAGGCAGGCATCCGACGGTCGACGAACTCGATCGCGTCTCTCCCGACAACCCGGTCTACATCAAGCGCACCTGCGGCCATGTCGGCGTCGTCAATGGCCGCGCGATGGCGGCTGCGGGCATCGGCCACAATACGCCGAGCCCTGCCGGCGGCCTGATCGAGCGTCGCGACAACAAGCTCACCGGCCTCCTGGCCGAGAGCGCGATGCGGCTGATCGGAGCTGCGATGCCACATGCCAGCGTCCCGCAGCTCAAGGCAGCGATCGAGAAGGCCGGGCACTACATGCTGTCGCAGGGCTTCACCAGCGTGATGGACGCCGGCGTCGGGATGGGCGTCGGCATGGCCGAGATCGAGGCCTATGAGGAGACGGCTCGCAGTGGAACGCTGCCGCTGCGGACCTGGGTCTGCATCTATGGCAATGCCGATGGCATCGGCGACGAGGCGCATGCCGCCGGCTACCGCTTCGGCCGCGAGGTCGGCCTCTTGCGCTATGGGGCCATGAAGGTGTTCGGCGATGGTAGCGCCGGTGGCCTGACGGCGGCGATGAGCGAGCCCTATCGCGTCGGCGACCCCGACAATCACGGCATCTTCATCTATTCGGATGCCGAGATGCACGGCTATCTCCGGCATTACCACGAACTCGGCTACCAGCTCGCGATCCATGCCATCGGCGATGCCGCGATCGAGCAGGTGCTGTCGGGCATCGAGCAGGCCGACAGCGTCGCGCACCCCATCCTGGGACGGCGTCATCGCATCGAGCATTGCGGCTTCCTGAGCGACGGCCAGCTTGCCCGCATGGCGGCTGCCGGCATCGATCCCGTGCCGCAGCCGGCCTTCATCTATGAATTCGGCGACCTCTACGTCCATAACCTCGGCCAGCAGCGCGCCGATGCCTCCTATCCCATGCGCAAATGGCTCGACGCCGGGCTGCATCCGGCAGCGAGCTCCGATGCGCCCGTCTGCGCCACCGACCCGTTCAAGAACCTGTTCACGATGGTCACGCGCCAGACCAAGCGTCACACGGTGATCGGCGGGGCGGAACGGCTCAGCATGGAAGAGGCCGTCCACGCCTACACCGCGCTCGGGGCCTACACCCAGTTCGCCGAGGACAAGGTCGGGCGGCTGGTGCCGGGCCAACTCGCCGACATCGCCGTCTTGTCCCACGACATCTTCTCGGTTGCCGTCGAGCAGGTCGAGAACGACGTCCGCTGTGACCTGACCCTGCTGGGAGGCGAGATCGTCTTCGACCGGCTGGGCCAGTTCGCCGCCGCCGCGCAGTAGGAGACCCATCCTCATGCTGCGCCATACGCTGCAAAGGCTATTGCTCGTCCTGCCCGTCCTGTTCGGGGTGCTTCTCGTCGGCTTCCTGCTGATGCAGGTCGTGCCGACCGACCCGGCGCAGGTGCGTGCGGGGCCGACCGCGACCCAGGACGTCGTCCAGGCGATCCGCCAGGAACTCGGGCTCGACCAGCCGCTCTGGAAGCAGTTCGGAATCTATCTGGGACGGCTGCTGCAGGGCGATCTCGGCGTGTCCATCATCAACAACATCCCGGTCACGCAGGAGCTCGGCAACACCATCGGCCCGACGCTCGAGCTGATGCTGGCCTCGCTGGTCTGGGCTATTCCGCTGGGCATGCTGCTGGGCACCACCGGCGCCTATTACCGGGGTTCGCTGCTCGACCGTGGCATCATGGCGATCTCTGTCGCCGGCGTCTCGTTGCCCGTATTCTTCCTTGGCATGGGCCTGATCTGGCTCTTCGGATTCAAATATCCGATCCTGCCCTTCACCGGCCGCACCGGCCCGCTCTGGACCTGGGAGGGCCTGCAGGGTGTCATCCTGCCGGCAATCACACTGGGCGGCGTCTTCGTGGGGCCGGTCGCCCGCATGACGCGAAGTGCCGTGCTCGACGAACTGGGCGCCGATCACGTCCGCACGGCCCGCGCCAAGGGCCTGCGCGAGACCACCGTCCTGCTGCGGCACACGCTGCGCAACGCGCTGGTGCCCGTGGTCACGCTGATCGGCCTGCAGATCGGCTTCCTGCTCGGCGGCGCCGTCGTGACCGAGACCGTGTTCAGTTGGCCGGGCATCGGCCGGCTCGCGGTCGGCTCCATCCTGTCGAGCGACCTGCCGATGGCACAGGGCACCATCATCGTGCTCTCGCTCGGCTTCATCCTGGTCAATCTAGCGGTGGACGTCCTCTACGCCGTCCTCGATCCCAGAGTGAGAGGCGCGTGATGAACTCTGCCGTCGATCCGGCCGCCCGCGCCACCGAGGCCGTGCTGCCTGCGCCCGCCATTACAGCCCCCGCGCCCGCGTCCCGGACATCGGTGCTCGGCATGCTGCTCTCCGATGTCGGCGCATGTATCGCGCTCGCCCTCGTCATGCTCGCGATCCTCGGCGCCGTATTCGCGCCCTGGCTCGCGCCGACCGATCCCTATGGCAACGATCTCGCCAATACGCTCAAGGCGCCGGGCGAATACGGCCTTCTGGGTACCGACGGGCAGGGTCGCAACATGATCACGCGCCTGCTCTACGGGCTGCGGACGACATTCATCATGGCATTTGCAGCCGTCATCTCGGGCTGCCTGGTCGGCGGGATTATCGGTTTTACGGCGGCCTTTTACGAAAGCCTGTCGGGCATCCTGATGCGCTTGATGGACGTGCTGCTCTCCTTCCCCGCGATCCTGTTCGGCCTCGCCATCGCCGCCATCTTCGGGCCTGGCCTGCTTGCGGTGACGCTGGCGCTCTCGATCGCAACGGTGCCCCTGATGGCACGGGTCGTGCGCGGCTCGGCTCTGGTCGTGCTGCAGCAGGGCTACATCGAGGCCGCCCGCTCGCTCGGCATGAAGGATCTCAGGATCATCCTGCGCTACGTGCTGCCCAACTGCCTGTCGGCGATCTTCGTCTTCGTCACCCTCCGCTTCGGCCAGGTGATCCTGCTCGGCGCCGCGCTCTCCTTCCTCGGGCTGGGCGCGCAGGCGCCGACGGCCGAGCTCGGCGCCATGGCCGCTGACGGCCGCAACTTCCTGTTCTTCGCCCCCCACGTCTCGGTGCTGCCCAGCATCGTGATCTTCGTGGTGGTGCTTGTCTTCAATGTCCTCGGCGACGCCCTGCGCGACGCGCTGGATCCGAAATTGCGAAAGTAGTCACAACCCACCAACCAGACTGCACAAGGGGGACCTGCTCGATGCTCAAATTGCCAGCCTTGCTTATCGCCGGAACCGCGGCGGCACTGTTTGCCGCCCCGGCTCTTGCCCAGCAGAAGGCGCCGCTCTCGATCCTGCGCGTCATCGACGCCGACAACTACGATCCGATCCGCTCGACCGCGACTGCCGCGGCCGAAGTGCTCTACATGATGGCCGACACGCTGGTGACGGTCGACTTCGACATGAAGACGATCAAGCCGGGCCTGGCGAATTCCTGGACGATCTCGCCCGACGGCATGACCTACACCTTCAAGCTGCGCAAGGACGTGAAGTTCTGCGACGGCCGCGCCATGACCATCGACGACGTCGTCTATTCGCTGAGGCGCTGGACCGATCCGGCCAACAAGTCGCCGGTCTCCTTCCGTGGCGGACCTGTCAAGGAGATCCGCGCCGAGGGCGATTCGACCCTGATCTACGAGCTGAAAGAGCCCTATAGCGACCTGCTCTTCCAGTTGGCCTTGTCCTTCGCCTCCGTGGTCGACAAGGACGCGGTCGAAAAGCTCGGCGCCAATTTCGGCGTGCAGGGCTTCAACGGCACCGGCCCCTATTGCTGGTCGAAATGGACGCCGCGCCAGGAACTGGTCCTGAAGAAGAACCCCCACTACGCTTGGGGCCCGCCGATCTACAAGGATCCGAAGCCGCAGGTCGACGAGATCGTCTGGAAGGTCATCCCCGAGCCGAACACGCTGATGGCCGCGATCCAGGCCAAGCAGGCCGACGTGACCTACTACATGCCCTATATCGCGCTCGACACGATGCAGCGCGTCCCCGGCATGCAGGTCCAGCGCCAGGAAAACTACATCTACGACATCTTCATGGGCTTCAAGATCGACAAGCCGGTCTCGAACGACAAGGCGGTCCGCGAGGCCGTCAACATGGCGGTCGACAAGCAGGCGATCGCCAAGGCGATCTTCTTCGGCAAGGGCAAGGACCTGCCATCGCTGCTCAACCCGGCCGTGCTCGACTACGACACGACCTCCGCAGCAAAGATGCCCAAGCACGATCCCGCCGGCGCGATCAAGCTGCTCGAGGCTGCCGGCTGGAAGCCCGGCGCCGACGGCATCCGCGAAAAGGACGGCAAGAAGGCGAGCTTCATCGTCTACGGCATCCGCAACGACTCCAACCCGCGGATCTCCGAGGCGATGCAGGCCGACCTGCGCAAGGTCGGCATCGACATGAAGATCCAGCTCTGGGATGCGACAGTCGCCTGGGGCAAGCTCGCGACGCAGGAATTCGACGCGTTCTTCATGTCCTATCCCTATGTCACGGCCACCGAGGCGCTGAACCTCTACTTCGCCAGCCGCCAGGCCCCTACTCCCAACCGGATGAACTGGAAGGACGCCAAGACCGACGAACTGCTCAGGGCAGCAGCCACCGCAGTCGACCCTGAGAAGCGCAAGCAGGCGATTGCTGCGGTCCAGACGCAGCTGACGGAGGCCAATGTCTGGGTTCCGCTGGCCTCGCAGCCGCTCTGGGTCGTGGCGGGCGATCGTCTCGAAGGCGTCCGCGCCCACGGCATCTACGGTGCCGGCCTCTACAAGGGTCTCGATATCAAGCTCAAGCGCTGAGCCTGGTCGAGACTGGATCTGGCACACGAAAAGACCAGCGACGGCCCCCGTGGCCGTCGCTGTTTTTGTAATCAGGCCGCGAGGCTGCGCGCGCCGATGACCTGGTCGCGGCCGTTGCGCTTGGCCCTGTAGAGCTGCGCATCCGCGATCTTGACGAGTTCGTGCAGCCGCACCGCGTCATCGGGACAGCTGGCGACGCCGATGCTCAGCGTGATGTCGGCGGGGATGATTTCGGCCAGGCGCCGGCGGGTCGATGTCCTGATGCGCTCCGCCAATCCCATCGCCGCGATATGCGGCATGTTCTCGAACAGCAGCGCAAACTCATCGCCGCCATAGCGGAACGCGACATCGCCCGAGCGCACCTCGGAGCGGACCGCCTCGACGACCTCGCGCAGAACGCGATCGCCGGCATCGTGCCCGAAGGAGTCGTTGATCCGCTTGAACTCGTCGACATCGATCAGCGCGATGCTGAGGGGCTTGTTCAACGTCAGCGACCTGTCGACCGCATCGCGCCCCATGACCTCGAAGCGCTCCCGCGTCAGCGCCCCGGTGACGGCATCGCGGGCCGCGATCTGCAGAAGCTGCTCGTAGCGATGGCGATAGGTCAGTTTGGAGAACACATCCGGGATCGAGGCGGGACCCAGCGCAATGAAACGCCGCTCGCACAGATTGAGATAGGCGAAGATCAGCGCGGCATAGAAGACCGATCCGCCCATTTTCGCGAACCAGCCGCCCATGAGCGCCTCCCAGGGTGCGCCGGTCACAAGGTGCAGCCCGACGAAGAAGCCGAGTTGGTCGAAGGTCAGCACGATCGCGAGACTGGCTCCGGCCCGAACCAGGATCGAGTTCGGCAGCAGGCGGTGCAGCTTCTCATAGAGCAGGATGATGGCGATGGCGTCGAGGAAGAGCAGCGTCGTGCCCCAGATCATCAGGCCGCCCATCTGGTTGATGAGCGCGAGATCGGGCTGGTAGCCCGGGAGCGGCACCGGCGCCCCGTACAGGCGAAGCGTCAGCACCAGCGCCACCATCAGGAAATTGCCGATCAGCAGGCCATAGATCGGCTCGCGGACCTTCTCGGCGTCTTCACGGATGTAGAACAGCAGGATGATGGCGAGCTTGCCAGAAAACAGCACGGTGGAGCCCGGCGACACCACGCCGAATGGCAACTGCACGAAGAAGACCGCGGCAAGATAGGTCTCGAGGAAGTGCATCACCCCGAGCGCGCACAAGAACGGCCCCAGGCCCAACACTTTCCGGGCCCGGAAGAGCGCCGCCATGACGCCGAAATAAGTCAGTCCTTGGGCCAGCAGCAGTAAAATGCCTTGCATAGACGTTCCATACGCCGCCCGACTTTAACGATCTGTCAACGACTGCCGCGTTTATGAGCAATAATAACCCGAGCTGTTGAGCTTGCTCTCGGATGCAGACCTGAATTTCGACACAATGCCTGCGCATAAGGCGGCGTCGACCGAGATTGTTCGGCCCCGCTCCGCGCGTTTTTCAGCGCAGCCGAGCCCAGGCACCCGCACCGCTTCGTAGTTTGATCGCTGTGCAACAATTGCGCGCTTCGCGCGTTCAATGCTCTCGACACGTCACCAACAAGATCCGCGGCACTTCGCTCGCGGCATATGGAAAATAATGCAGAATACGACCCATTCGACCCGCGCCTCGGCGCAGACTCGCCTGACGCATACAACGTCCACCCCCCTCAACGCCCAGCCCAAAGCCGACCCGAACTGGAAGCCGCAGCCCTGCGGATTCTCGCGCGAGGAATTGCGCGCCATCGTCGCGGAAATGCTCGGCTGATCGGCATCGCGAGCCCCCGGGCTCGCTCAGGTTTCACACAGGGCCCCGTGCAGCGCTGGCAGGCGATCCCGCAGCCGCGCCACGCACGAGCCCTCATCTCGTAGTCGAGCGGCAGGGAGCCGAAGGCCGGCTCCCGCCAACGCTTCCCGGCACCAATTCCCCCTGCTACACTCTTCCGCGATGGCCGTGCCCAGCGCGATGCGTTTCGCTCGCGATCCGCTTGTTCATGAACAGGTGATCGAATGGCAATCCGTCCCTCCATCCTTGAACCCAATTACGATTCCTATTTCGACCCCGCAGGTCCGGGGCGCCCGGCGCAGATCCGAATCCAGCTGAAGGTCATGCTCGTCCCGCTCGACCCTTCGACACCATGGGCGCGCTCGCAGCATGCATCGAAACTGCCTGGAGCGGCTGCGGGCCCCGCCCCGCCGGCGCATCTCGCCGCAAATCAGGCCTCTATCAAACGCGGCAGCGTGGTGGATGCAGGTGGCCAGCCCGTGCCGTGCCGCAGCTGGCTCGTCACCGAATGGTTGGCCTTCACCCGGCGTTTCAAGCACACCGTCGAGAACGCATGGAACAACCAGATGGTCTTTCTCCCGGTCGAGGACGGCGACAGCCTGAGCGACCTGGATTTCTGGAAGCTCATCGGCAATCCCAAGGCTCCGGCCCATGTCGTGGGGGTTCTCGAGGTCGACCTGCAGCCGTCTGGAGCGGGAGCCCACGCGGTGATAGAGGTCGCGCATCTCGCCACGGCCGGCGACACATTCCGGGACCGGATGACCCGCATCACTGATGAAAGCGTGCTCTACGGCCAGAACCAGTTCACCGCAGGGCGCGCGCGGGGGGTCGAGGGGCAGACCGGCCAGATAGAGGCCGCCCATGAGGTTGGCCACTGGCTGCGCAATCCCGGGGCCACGGTCTTCGATCACATCGACCGGACATACGCGCTCACCCTGCCCCGGGCGCAGCAGGACAACGCGCAATATGGCCGCACGCTGGGCCGCTTCTATTCACTGATGGGTGGCGGCAGCGTGGTCACCAGTCATGACGCCACGCCCTGGCTGACGCGGTTGCGCCGGCAGACCCCGCTGAAGCTCGGCTGGGTCTACGTGCACAAGCTGGACTTCCGCTGGAGCCCTTCCGACGTATCGGCCCGCCAGAAGCGCCTTCTGCTCGCCGCCGGCTTCATGCCCAAGATACTGGGGTTCACGCAGGCGCCCTGATCCGGGGCGCGCCATCGCAACGATTGTCCGTCCGCGCGACGATCCGGTTGGGGGCCGGGGGGCATGCCGCCCCGCCCCCAGTGAAAATAAGCCCGGATCGCAGTTGCTGCAACTCGTCGCGCAGCGCGTTCTGGTAGAGCGCGTGGTCGACCCCCTGCGCGATCACCGAATAGCCCAGCGCCCGGACGCGCTTCGCCCATTCGATGTTGGCCGCCATCAGCCCTGCGGCCTTGCCGGCAGCCTTGGCGCTGCGCCCGACATGGGCGAGAGCGGCCTCGAAATCGGGATGATCGAACTGCGCGGGAATGCCCATGAAGTTCGAGAGGTCGAAATGACCGACCCAGAGCACGTCGATGCCTGGGACCGCGGCGATCGCCTCGGCATTCGCCACGCCGGTCGGGCTCTCGATCTGGGCGATCACGAAGGTCCGCTCCCGCGCCCGCGCCAGCTTCTCGACGGGGTCACCCGGCATGTAGTCGTCATGGGCGATGCCCAGGGCGCCGCCGCGACGGCCGACCGGCGGGTAATACGCGCTGGCGGCGACGAGCTTCGCCTGCTCGACCGTGTCGATCATCGGCACCATGACACCATGGGCCCCGACATCGAGCGCCCGCGCCACGAGGCTGTATTCCGCCGTCGGAATCCGGATCACGGGCGCGAGCGGCAGGCCGCGGCAGGCTGCGCACAGCATCTTCATGGTCTCGAAGCCGGCGCCGGTATGCTCCATGTCGAAGACGATGAAGTCAGCGCCCGATGCAGCCGCCATGGCAGGCAGCCCCGGCACGTGGAAATCCAGCGCCATCGTTCCGGCTGCGAGTTCGCCCCGCGCAATCTTCTTCTTGAGCTCGACTCCGTTGGCCATCCTGCCCCCTGCTGCTGATTGGTGCGGGCACCGCCGGGCCATGTCGGGCCGGGCGATCCCGCGAATTATGAGATCGATCTATTTGCTCCGATCGCCGCCTATAATTCGGCGGGGATCACGCTCGCACTACAGGCTTGGTATAGAGCGTTCAATAGCCCGTAGAACTCGATCTATTCAGCTCGCAGCATTTCGCGTTGTCACCGCCGGCCAGGTCCTCCTGGGACCCGGCTTGGGCGCGCCGCGCTAGCGGACCTCCTGCGCGGCGCCGCGCACGGCCTCCAGGGTGGCGTCGACGATCGCCGCATCGTGCTCCGACGAGACGAACCAGGCGCCGCGTTCGAGAACCCGCACGCCGCGCTTCAGCAGCGCATGCGCGAAGCGGCTATAGGCGGCCTTGTCGGATGCCGCGACCTCCCGGTAGTTCCGCGCCGGGGCGTCGAGCCCGAAGGCGACGTGGAACATCAGCGGGAAGCCGACGACCTGCGCCTTGATGCCCGCTTCCGACAGGATCGCGCGGATGCCGTCCTGCAGGCGCTGGCCATGCGCAGAGCTGCGCTCGTAATGCTCGGGCGTCAGCGCCTGCTGTGTGGCCACCAGCGCAGCCATCGCGATCGGCTGGCCATTGAACGTGCCGCCATGCAGCACGCCATCGGCGAACATGTCGATCAGATCGGCCCGGCCGGCGATCGCCGCGACGGGAAAGCCGTTGGCGATGGCTTTTGCCAGGATGGTCAGGTCGGGCGTAACCCCGAAACGCTCCTGCGCGCCACCGCGGCCCAGGCGGAAACCGGTGATCACCTCGTCGAAGATCAGCAGCGCGCCATGTTTGCGGCAGGCCGCGAGAGCGCCTTCGAGATAGCCCGCAGCGGGGGCGATGGCGCCCTGGTTGCACATCGCAGGCTCCATGATCACGGCCGCGACGTCGCCTTGCGCCAGGCGCGCCTCCAGCGCGGCGAGATCGTTCCAGCCCAGGATGGCGAGCGCATCGCCCGCGTCCCGGTCCTGCCCCTTGCTGCCCGCGACAGGCGTGGGCGCATCGTCGGGACCGGCCTGGTTGAGGCCCGGCGCCGTCGACCACAGGATGTTGTCGAACCAGCCGTGATAATGGCCCTCGAACTTGACGATCACGCGCTTCCCGGTCGCCGCGCGGGCGAGGCGGAACGCGGCCTGGGCCACCTCCGAGCCGGACGAGCCGAAGCGCAGCCTCTCGGCGCAGGGGATGCGCTCGCAGATCAGCCGGGCCGCCTCATGCTCGACGGGCGCCTGGCCGGCGAAGAGGATGCCCAGATCCGCCTGGCGCTTCACAGCCTCGATGACACCGGCGGGCGTGTGGCCGAGCACGGTGGCGCCCATGCCGCAATAGTAGTCGATCAGGCGGTTGCCATCGGCGTCGATCAGATAGGCGCCCTCGCCACGCGCGAAGACGAGCGGGCCCGGTGCCATGCCGAGCCGGAAATTGCTGTTCACGCCACCGGCCATGTAGCGCGCGTTCTCGGCAATCTGCCGGGCCGATTCCTCGAAGCGCAGCGGACCTGCGATTCCGCTTTCGTATGTTGCCACGTGCCTGTTCTCCGCTCTCGATGCCACGAGGAGACCAGACCCTCCATCCCGTGTAAAGGAACGCCGGTTTCACGTTGCGGAATTAAAAGGCTGCCGCTAAGCCAAGTCTCCGACGAACAGGATTCAGGCGGACCTATGCCGAAAAGCTCAGCCAACCCCTATGTCGTCCAGCCCGTTATGAAGGCGCTGAAGGTGCTGGAACTCGTGGCGCGGCATGGCCACGAGATCGCGCTGACGGCGGTCGGCAAGGAGCTGAAGATCCCGAAGACGACGACGTTCCGTTATCTTCAGACGCTGACGGAGGCCGGCTTCCTCAACCACAATCGGGAAACCGACAAATACACACTCGGCCCGCTGCTGCGCTCGATCGCGCGCGCCGATGCCAGCGTCAGCAAGATCCGCCAGCTCGCGCGCCCGGCCATGATCGAGCTGATGAGCGAGTTCAACGAGACCGTGAACCTGGCGGTCAAGGGCAACGGCACGATCATCTATATCGATCTCGTCGAGGCCAACCGCTCGCTGCGGATGCAGGCGCGCATCGGGGACAGCCACCCGATGCATTCCACGGCGCTCGGCAAGGCGATCCTGGCCTTTCTCCCCGAAGCGGAAAAGCAGCGCCAGCTCGACCTGCCGCTGACAGAGCGCACCGGGCGCACCCTGCTGGAGCGCGAGGAGATCGAGCGCCAGTTGCGGCAGGTCGCCAAGCTCGGCTACGCCACCGAGGTCGGCGAGAACGAGGATGGTGCGATGTGCGTCGGCGTACCCATCCTCGACGACGACCACTACCCTGTCGCGGCGTTGAGCATCTCGGCCCCGCTGATGCGGATGCCGCGCCCGCTGGCGGCCAAGGCGGGCCTGCGGCTGCGCGAGATCGCGGGCCAGATCTCGGCGCGCCTGGGCTCGCAGGACACGCTCTCCACCGGCTGAGCCGCGCGAGCACGCGTCGCAGCGTCTGGCAGCGGCCATCACCGGTACTCGATGCGCGGGTCGATCCAGGCATAGAGCAGGTCGACCACGAGATTGACCAGCATGTAGCCGACCAGGATCACCATGATGCAGCCCTGGATCAACGGGTAGTCGCGCGTGCTGATCGCCTGGATGACGAGGCGACCGAGGCCCGGATAGGTGAACACCGCCTCAGTCACCACGGCGCCGCCGATGAAGTTCGCCATCATCAGGCCCACGATGGTGACGAATGGCAGCAGAGCGTTGCGCATGATGTGCAGGCCGACGATGCGCCTCTCCGGCACGCCCTTGGCGCGCGCCGTGCGGACATAATCCTGGCGCGCCTCCCCGATCAGCGAGGCGCGCAGGAAGCGCGCAAAGATGCCCGAGACATAGATGCCGAGCGTCAGCGCCGGCAGGGCCAGGCTGCGCAGCGCATCGAGAGGCGCTTCCCAGAGCGGCACATAGCGCGAGGCCGAGGGCAGCCAGCGCAGCTCGACCGCAAACAGCAGGATCAGCAGGATGCCGAGCCAGAAGGTTGGCACGCCGAGCGCCAGCGCGCTCCAGCCGCTCAACACCCGGTCGAGCCAGGATTCCGGCCGCACGGCGCTGGCGATGGCAACGGGAACCCCGACGAGAAGCGCCACGATGATCGCGGCCAGCGCCAGCTGCAGCGTCGCCGGCAGCCGCTCGCCGATCAGCTGCATCACCGGCTGGCGGCTGTGAAGGGACAGCCCGAAATCGCCCATCAGCGCCCGCCCGAGCCAGTCGAGATACTGGATCAGCATCGGGCGATCGAGCCCGTAGCGCGCGATCGTGGCCGCTATCTCCTCCTGCGAGGCGTTCTCGCCGACCAGCACTGCCACCGGCCCGCCCGGCACGGCATAGATCATCGCGAAGATCGCGAATGAGGCGAGCAGCAGAACCGGCAGCATCTGCAGCAGGCGACGCAGGATATAGGCCGTCACGGGCTACTCCCCGCGCCGGCGCCGATGTCCTGCCGGTCGAGCAGCGCGGTCAGCGTGCGGCCGATCGTGTCGAACGACAGGATCGTCAGGGTCAGCACGAGGCCCGGCAGGACCGCATAGGTCGGCGCCTCGTGCAGGTAGGATTTCCCTGTCCGCAGCATCTCGCCCCAGCTCGGTGTCGGCGGCGGCACGCCGACGCCCAGGAATGACAGCGCCGCCTCGAGCAGGATCGCAATCGAGGCCAGCACGATCGCCTGCACGACCAGCGGGCTCAGCGCATTGGGCAGGATGGTGCGGAACATGACGTAGCCCGAGCCGGCGCCGAAACTGCGCGAGGCCATGACGAAATCGAGCCGGTGCAGCGCCAGCACCTGCGCACGCGCGATCCGGGCGAAGTTCGGAATGCCGGCGATCCCGACCGCGACCAGCGCCGCGCCCTGGCTGCGGCCGAGCACGGCGATCAGCGCCATGGCAAACAGGATGTTGGGTAGCGCCAGCAGCACGTCGATGCAGCGCATCAGCACGGAATCGCGCCAGTCGCCGAAATAGCCGGCGACCAGCCCGATCGGCACGCCGATCACGGCCGCGATCACCACTGCCCCGAAGGCGGTGACCAGCGAGGTGCGCGAGCCATAGACCACCCGGGCCAGGATATCGCGTCCAAGCTCGTCGGTGCCGAACCAGGCAGCCGACGAGGGCGGCATCAGCGAATCCGCCAGGCTTTGCGTCAGCGGATCGAGCGGCAGCCAGTCGGCGAAGGCCGCCGCCAGCGCCACCAGCAGGAGGAAGCCCAGGCTGAACGCCGCGCTGCGCCGGGCACAAAGCCGCCGCAACACCACGCCGGTGGAGCCCTGCACCACTACTTGAACCCGATCGTCCGCGCGACGAGGAGGTTGTCGATCTCCAGGGTGATGCCCGACACCTTGTCGGAGGCGACGATCAGCCCGACCTCGTAGGAGTTGGTTGGGATCGCGAAAGCCTCGTCGACCAGCACCTTGTTGAGATTGTCGTAGGAGGCTTTCACCTGCGCCGCATCGCCCGAGGCGCCGTCGACCTTGGCGATGGCCTCGACATAGGCGGGATGGGGATGCGGGTCCTTCAGGATCGGGTTCTGCGAAGTCCGGTAGATCGAGTTCGTGGTGACGCGCGAGGGGAATTTCTGGACGTTGCCGACCGCGCCGAAGACCGCCGCGAAATCGCCGCCGAGCAAGGCGGTGACAAACTCCGCGCCCTGGCGGACATCGAGTTCAATCGGGATACCGACCTTGGCCAGCGAGGCCTGGACGATCTGGCTGATCTGGACCGAGGATTCGTCGCTGCCGTTCACGAGCAGCTTCCAGTCCTTCATCTCGGCGGCAGAGAGACCGGATTTCGCCAGCAGGGCCTTGGCCTTGTCGAGATCATAGGCATAGGTCTTGGCGTAGGAGGCGTCGAAGGCCGGGCTTGCGGGCGCCCAGGGCTGCGCCACCACCTCGCCCAGCCCGGCATAGCCGACGCGCAGAATGCCGGCGCGGTCCATCAGGTGGTTGAAGGCCTGGCGATAGCTCTTGTTGCGGAAGGGCCCGCGCGTCGAGTTGATGCGGAAGACCTGCACCAGTTTGCCGGGCCCGGTGAAGACCTGGTAGCCCGCGCTTTTCAGCCGCACCGCGCTGCGCGCCGAGCCGTTGTAGATGACATCGACCGCGCCCGATTCCAGTGCGGCGTTCGCCGCCGCATCCTCGCTGAACACGGTGAAGACGAGGTCCTGAACGATCGGCTGCTTCTCGCGCCAGTATTTCGGGTTGGCCTTCATCCGCAGCCCCTGCCCGACCGCGCGGCTGACCAGCGTGAACGGGCCTGTCCCGGCCGGCACGGTCTCGACGGTGTCGATGCCCTTGGCCTCGATCGGGATCAGGAACTGCAGCAAATCGAGGATCTGGCGCTCGGGAACGGGCGCCTTGAAATTGATCACGACCGTCTTGTCGTCCGGCGCCGACCAGTCCTTGACGATCGCCATGGTGGAAAAGACGTTCTTGCCGCGCTTGGGGTCGGCGCCCTTCACCAGGGTCGCCAGCACCGAATCCGATTTGAAGGGCGCGCCGCTATGGAAGGTCACGCCGTCGCGCAATGTCACCTTCACGGAGGTCTTGTCGGGCGAGATCGCCCAGGCCGTCGCGAGGCTCGGCTCGGCTTTTCCGTCGGGCGTGTATTCGATCAGGCTGTCATAGAGGTTCTTGATGACGTGGAAATTCACCGTCGAGAGCTGCTGGGGGTCGTAATTGGCGAGTTCGCTGAGGACGGCGACACGCAAGGTCCCGCCCTTGAGTTGCTGCGCGAAGGCCGGAGCCGCTGCGGCCAGGGGAGCCATCGCCCCCAGCGCGATGCCCGTCATCCAGAATTGGCGTCGTGAGATCGTCGTCATCCGGCACACTCCCCTTTTATGTGTGGTCTTCGCGTCAGGTTGTCCCCGCGCCCGGCTGGGACGAATGCGCCCGCCAGTCGCTTATCTGCTCGAGTGGATAGACGGGCCGCGGAATCCGCGACCAAGGCAAGGTGAACACGTCCGACTGGCCGGGCCCGCGCGTATCGGCGCGGACGACCTGCGAGCTGATCGCCGAGAAATACTGGAAGTTCGACGCCGTCTTGAGAACCGCCATCTTGTAGTCCGCCAGATCGATGCCAAAGGCCTCGTAGACGCCCGGAACATTGCCGGCGACGCCGCGCAGCTCGCTGATCAGCAGCGTCACCGGGCCGACGTCGAAGACGACGACGCGGCCCATATCGACTTCCCTCTGGTGATTATAGTTCAGCGGGATCGGTCCGTCGCCGATGCGCCTGACCGTGCCGGTGACCTCGATCGGCGTGAAGAAGGCGGTCGCGGCGTCCCCGCCGAGCGGCAGGGTCACCTGCGCCCCCTCGCCTGCTGCGAAGAGCGTCGCCACGGCTTTGGGAGAGATCAGCGGGATCAGCGCGCGGCTCTTGGTTCCCAGCCGCAGGATCGATTCCAGGATCAGGTTGCTGTCGCCCGCCGCCCCGCCGAACACCGTGTCGCCGGTGTCGCTGAGCACGACCATACCGCGCGGCGCGGCATCGGCCTTGCGCACGGCATCGTCGACGCTCACCGCCTCGCGGACCTGGAAATCATCGCGCATCGACCAGGCTAGATCGGCCAGTTCATCTGCCAGCCGCTCGGCCAAGGCCTGGTCGCCATCGGTGACCACGATCGTCGACCACCCACCCTCGGCGACGTCGAGCCAGGGCTGCATCGGGTAGTTCGAGGCTTGCAGGACCCGGTCGTCGGCCTCCAGCTCACGAGCCCGGTCGAACCAGCGCTTCATCGGCCCCTGGGAGGTCAGGAACTGCTCCTGATGCGAGAGCAGCGGGATCTTGCGCCAGGCCATCACCGGCCTGCGCTTTTCGGTCAGGATCTTCAGCAGCACCTGCGTGCCGATTTTGCCGGTATCGTAGGGATCATGCGGCTGGGTGCGATGCCCGACGATGGCGGTGCAATTGGCCATGATCTTGTGGGTGATGTTGGCGTGGTGGTCGAGGCCGAGCATGATCGGTACGTCCGGCCCCAGGATCTGGCGGCAGAGCTCGGCCTGCTCGCCCTCGACATCGTCGATGCCCTCGGCCGCTGCCGCCCCGTGCAGGTGCAGAACCAGAGCGTCGATCGGCCCCACAGCTTCGAGCCCGGCGCGGATCTTCTCCTGGAAGAAATCGAAGGCCTCGCGGGTGATGCGCCCGCCCGCCACGCTCCAGGCGCGGATGATCGGGATTGTCTCGACCTCGAGCCCCGCTTCGGCGATCGCCTCATAATGCCCGCCGATCTGCCCGATCTCGCCGAATTGCCGCGCGATCTCGGCGCCCTCGACGATGCCGAAGGCCGCGAAATCCGCGAGCGTCGTCGGCACGGGATTGAAGTCGTTGGTCTCCTGAACGATGTGGATCAAGGCCAGGCGCACGATGTTTCCCCCTGCAAACGGCAATCCGCCTGTCGCAGCGACAGGCATTCGATGATGCGTAAGAACGATCCGTTGAAGCGCGCCTCTCGTTCCGAGGCTAGGAGCGGCAAGAATCCGCGTCAAGAATTCGAGGTTCCACCCAAAGAAACAACCGCGAGCGCTTGGGGCTAGAAGAACGTCCTGACCGCACCAGTTACCCGATAGGCGTCGTCGACCAGCATCAGCAGTGCCCATTTGTCGAAGGTCGTGCAGGGGTGGCCGATCCCGAAGGCGACCATGTCGCCGACCGCCAGCGGGCTGTCCTCAGGCGTGCCAAGATGGCAGTGCTGATCGTTCAGCGCCAGCACCGTATGCCCCGCCGGCATCGGCGCCGGCTCCGTCATGGCGCCGCCGGGGCGGAACCAGCGCAGCGCCACCGGCATGGTGGAATCGTAGCTGATGTCGCGCTTGCCGACGGTGAGGAGGCTGCGGCCGCGCTCCGGCCGCGACTGGACATAGGCCCAGACCTCAAGCGCCGGTTCCAGGCCACCTGCAGGCAGTGCGAGGCTCGTTTCCGTCACGATGCGCTGGAAGGCAGCCGCATAGGAGGTCGAGTCATGGGTGAGGTAGCAGCCCGAGCGCAGGACCTTCAGGATCGGCCGGGTGAAGGAGGCCGCGTTCAGCTTCTCGCCGACGCGATCAAACAACGAGGTTCCGCCGGCGCTGAGCACCATCGGCTCGGGTCCAAGCAGCCCCTCGGCCTCCGCCGCCATCGCCACCGCGATCAGGTCGTCGAGCAGCCGGTCGGCCCCGGCGGTCGCGCTGTGCAGCCCCTCGAAACATTCAAACCCTGCCAGTTGAAGCCCCGGCGCCGCGCTCGCGGCACGGGCGATCGCCAATGCTTCCTCGCGGCTGCGCGCCCCCGTCCGGCCACCCATGAAGCCGATCTCGACGAGGATGCGCAGCGGGTTGTCGGCGGGAGGCGGGTTCTCCCGCGCGGCCTGAGCCAGCAAACGGACCCCCTCGACGCTGTCAGCCAGGCAATAGAGCGTGAAACCGGGATCGCTCACCGCAGCAAGGCAGGCAGCAATCTCCTGCCGGCCGACGGGCTGGTTGGCGAGGATCACGCGTCTGACGCCGAATCTTTGGCACACCTGCAATTGCTGCACGGTCGCCACCGTGATCGCCCAGGCGCCATCGGCGATCTGCAGGTCGAACAGTTGCGGCGCCATCGTGGTCTTGCCATGGGGCGCGATGACGAGATCGTTGGCCGCCGTGAAGGCACCCATCCAGGCGCTGTTGGCCTTCAGCACGCTCTCGCGGATCACCGCCAACGGCAGCGGCAGGTCGCCCGCCAGCACGTTCCAGCCCTGCGCACCGATATCACCGAGGCGCAGCGCCTGCATGGTGGGCGGCATGCCCTTGCTCAGCCCGTCCAGGCTGGTGTCCTCGATCTCACCAAGTGACAGGCGTGGCAGCGTGCGGCCGGGAGCAGTCAAAGCCATGGGTTGGGGTCCAGCGGCGAGAAGGGGCGACGGATCTTGGTGTAGGGGATCTTGCTGGCGTCGGGGGGATAGGGCCCGCCGCTGTTGAGATAGAGCACGCTGGCCGCGATCGGCGCGAAGGCAGCGTGGAAGTGGTTGGAGGACTTCACCACCACGACCTGCTTGGCGGAGAGGTCGATGCCGAGATTGGTGAAGACCGGCGGGCTGAAAGTCTGCGCCCGCGTCGAGGCCAGCACGATGTCGAGATTGCCGATGCGGATCGCGACCGCCGGCCCCAGCGAGACCAGGCTCTGCTCGAAGGGGATGACAAGATCTTCCGTCGCCCCGGTCACCAGCACGGTGGCATCGATCGGCGTACCCGAGGACGGAGCCGCCTTGCCTCCAAAGCGCAGCGGAATTTCCGCGCCGACGCCCGCCGCGCGACACAGGCTTACCGCGACGGGATCCCACATAGCGCCGATGGCGGCCTTCACCTCCGTATGGCGCAGCAGCGCCTCGACCATGACAGAGGAATCGCCGGCGACTCCGCCGCCCGGATTGTCCCAGCGATCGGCCAGCACGACGGGGCGGCCGGGCTGCGCCAATTCAAGCGCCGCCGCGATGCCCTCCTCGGGCAGGTAGTGCTTCGGCATAGCGCCGGCGGGCCCCCAGCGCAGGATCTCGAGCCCGAGTTCCTTGGCGAGCTTCAAGGCCTTCTCACCGTCGCCATCTGCTATGACGAGCACCTTGGTCCCGACATCGGCGACATCGGCCGCCTGAAAACCATGCGCGACCGAGATACTGAGGATGCCGTCGCGACCCTCCATCGCCATGATCCTGTCGACGAAGCTGCGGCCGGGCTCGCGGCTGGTCATGAAGGCGGCCAGCCCCCGGCAGTCGAACACCGCGCTGACCGGTTTGACCTCTTCTCTCGCCGCCCGCAGGCACAGATCGAGCAGATCCTCAGCCCGCGCCAGGAAATCTGTATGCGGAAATTCCTTGAAGGCGACGATGGCGTCGGCCGCCTCGACCATCTGCGCGGAGAGATGGCAATGCATGTCGAGTTCGGCGCCGAGGATGCAGTCGGGCCCCGCCAGCGCCCGCGCCCGCGCCATCAGGTCGCCCTCGCAATCGTCGTAGCCGCGCGCGACCATTGAGCCATGCAGCCCCAGCAGCACGATATCGACCGGCAGCGCCGCGGCAAGCTGGTCCAGGATCTCGTCGCGCAGGCTCTCATAGGCCTCCTGCGAGACTAGGCCTGCGGGCTCCGCCCAGGTCGCGGTGCCCTCGATCAGGGTGTAGCCCTCGCTGCCGGCACGGCGGCGGGCGGCGACCATCGGCGCCGAGCACAGGGTCGGCGTTTCCGGATGCGTGCCCGGCGGACAGTAGAAGGCGCTCTCGAAGGCGCTGCGATCGACGAAGAGCGGGGCGAAAGTGTTGGTTTCCGTCGCCAGCGACGCAACGAAGACGCGCATGCAGGAGCCCCCGAAACAAGCCTGAGGACCTTGCGTCAGCGCGCCTGATCCCCTGCCCTGATCTAACGGGAGGTGGGTTCGACCTGTCAAAGCGCCCCGGTTTCTCCTGACGGAATAATGGCGGCTTGATCCGGAACGATGCAGCGTCCGAAATGGCTGCAAGGCCACCCCACCGAAATAGGTTTTTTACCGATGTCACGCCCGCGCCGCATCCTGCTCGCCAGCCTGTTCCACGAGACCCATTCTTTCGTGGAAGACCGTACGACGCTGGCCGCGTTCACGATCCGCCGCGGTGTCGAAGTGATGCAACGTCGGGGCGACGGCTCGACCGTCGATGGCTTCCTCGAAGTCGCGGAAGCGCAGGGCTGGGAGGTGATACCGACGATCGACTACACCGCCCTGCCGGCAGGAACCGTCGCCCATGACGTCCTCGAAACCTTCATCGGCGAGTTCGACGCGGGCCTGAAGGCCGCGCTCGCGACAGGCGGGCTCGACGGCATCTGGCTCGCGCTGCATGGCGCCATGGTGACGTCGCAATGCCCGGATCCGGAGGGCCTGCTGCTCGCCCATATCCGTGCCACGCCCGGCTGCGAGACCCTGCCGGTCTTCGGTGTGTTCGATCTCCACGCCAACTTCACCGCCGCGATGGCCGCCAACACCAACGGGCTCGTTGCCTACCGCGAAAACCCGCACACCGATGCCCGCGAATCCGCCGTGCGCGCTGCAAACCTGCTGGCCCGTTCACTAAAGGAGGGCCAACTGCCGCGGATGTTTTC
The DNA here is from genome assembly GCF_056406735.1 of Allobosea sp. P1_B10. Taxonomy (NCBI): domain Bacteria; kingdom Pseudomonadati; phylum Pseudomonadota; class Alphaproteobacteria; order Hyphomicrobiales; family Alloboseaceae; genus Allobosea; species Allobosea sp. P1_B10. Next base: position 239,538 of record NZ_JBFTZP010000008.1, read on the forward strand.
CTGCAACGCGCCGGTGATGTGGCCCCCGACCGGGACCGGCACGGCCGACCGGCCGATGCGTGACCTCGAGGCGCTGGCACGCGCGATCGAACGGGAGCAGCCCGAGATCTGGGTGGTCAACGTGATCGGCGGCTATTCCTTCTCCGACGTGGCGGAGGCGGGCGTCGCCTTCGCGCTGGCAACGACCGGGTCGGAGGAGGACGCACGTGCCGCACTGGCGCGGCTGACCGACACCGCCATCGCGCTTCGGGAGCTCGGCCTGCCGCAGGAATGGGATCTCGACGAGGCGATCTCAGAGATCCAGGACCTGACGGGCGGCCCCTATATCGTCGTCGAGCCCGCCGACAACATCGGCGGCGGCGCACCGGGAGACGGCACCTCCATCCTGCGCGCCTTCCTGCGCCACGGCGTCGACAATTGCGCCGTCGCCATCGCCGATCCCGCGGCGGTTGCGGCGCTTGCGGGCGCGAAGCCCGGCGAACTGCGCCGGATCACCGTCGGCGGCAAGGGCAGCGCAGTGGCCGAGGGGCCGCTCGAGATCGCAGCCCGCTTCGTCAGCGCCAGCGATGGCCGCTTCGCGCTGGAGGATCTGAACAGCCACCTCGCGGCCTCGCAGGGCTCGCATTTCAGCATGGGGCCGAGCGCCGTGGTGACGACCCAGGGCGTGACCGTGCTGCTGACCACCCGCAAGACGCCGCCCTTCGATCTCGGCCAGTTCCGCTCTCAGGGCATTCATCCCGAGACGCTGAAAGCGATCGGCGTCAAGGCGGCGGTGGCGCACAGGCGCGCCTACGACAAGATCGCCAAGGGCAGCTACACCGTCGCCACCGCCGGTCCCTGCACCAGCAAGATCACCACCCTGCCCTACAAGCATCTGCGCCAGCCGGTATTTCCGATCCATGCCGACGCAGAGACGAGCCAAGGCTGACCGCCTCTCCCCCATGATCCAGTCCGCCTGACTGACATTCCGCTGGCAAAGTGCGGTGGTTGCTGTCAGGCGGCGGGTGCAACGATCGATCGTCTTAGGGAGTGAGCCATGCGCCTCGGCGTGATCGCGGACATTCACGCAAACCTGATGGCTCTGGAGGCGGTGCTGCACGATCTGCGCCGCCACGGCGTCGATGCCATCGTCAATCTCGGCGATTGCGCCGCGGGTCCGCTTTGGCCCGCTGAATCGGTCGCTCTGCTGCGGGCAAGCGAGATGCTCCATGTGCGCGGCAACCATGACCGTGCCATGGGCGCGAGCACGCCCGAAGGGCTGGGCAAGTCCGACCGCTTCGCATGGCAGCGCCTCACGCCTGCCGACCGCGACTGGCTGTTCGCGCTGCCGACGCAGCAGTCTATCGGGGACGCCACCTGCTTCCACGCCTGCCCTGGCGACGACCTTAGCTACCTGATGGAGACCGTCATCGCCGGCCGGCTCCTGCCGGACGCAACCGACGCCGTAGCGAGCCGACTGGCGGGCGTCGAGGGGCGTGTCCTGCTCTGCGGGCACAGTCATCTGCCGCGCGTGCTGCGGCTTCCCGGCGGAGCCTATGTGGTCAACCCCGGCAGCGTCGGATGCCCCGCCTATCACGACGACAAGCCCCCCGGCCACGTGTCGGAAAGCGGGAGCCCGCATGCGCGCTACGCCGTGGTGACGCTGTCGCGTTCGATCACGGTCGAGCACCATGCCATCGCCTATGACTGGGATGCAGCCGCGGCGCAGGCCAGCGCCAACGGGCGCGACGATTGGGCCCATGCCCTCTTGACCGGCACGACGAGCCGCTAAGGCCTACTTGGCCATCGCGGCTTCGGCCAGCACGAGCGCCTGCACGGTCTCGAAGAAGCCACGCACCAACGGAATGCGGCGCCGCTCGGCGCGGCAGGCCGCATATTCGCCGACCGCGAAATCGGCGCCGGTGATCACCAGCCGCTTCAGCAGCGGATCGGGCCTGAGCTCGGCATCGAAAATCACGCCGATCCCGAACCCGGCCGCGACCGCCTCCCGCACCGCCTCTCGCGATTGCACCTCGAGCAGGTTCGCCGGCTTGATTCCGGTCTCTGCCAAGCGCGCCTCGAAGGTTTCGCGCGTGATCGAGCCGCGCTCCCTGAGCACGATGTCCTGGCCTGCGAAGGCCTCGATCGGAATGCTGTCATGCAGCGAGAGCGGATGCCCGCTGGCGACGAAGGCGACCAGGCGGTCGGAGCGCAGCTTGACGGTGTGAAGGCGGGGATCGGAACTCTGCCGCGCGGTGATCGCGACATCGGCGGCGAAATCCATGATCTGGTCGACCACCTCCGAAGAGTTGCCGATCGTCAGCGAAAAGGTCAGGCCCGGATAGCTGTCGCGCATGCGTGCCAGCGCTGCCATGACGTGGGTGGCGCTGTCGGCGGCGATGCGCAGATGGCCGCGCTGCAAGGTGCGCGTGCCGGCCAGGAGCGATTGCGCCTCGTCCTGCGCCGCAAACAGCCGTGCCGTGATGACGAACAGACTCTGCCCGAGCGGGGTCAGTTTCACCTGCCGGCCGATCCGGTCGAACAGGCGCACGCCATACGCATCCTCGAGCGTGCGGACCTGCGCCGACAGCGTGGGCTGGCTGACATGGCGCGCCTTGGCCGCCCCTGTGAAGCTCTCGGCTTCCGCCACGGCATGGAAGGCCGACAGGCCTGAATAGCTGATCGCCATCCTATAGAACCTCTCTATGGATGATATGGATACGATGTATTGGAGCTATGTCAAACACCGACCTACCGTCTCGTCATACGCTGCAATGCGAAAGCGAGATCGACATGGCCCAAGCCCGCCGCCCCGCCGTTTCCGAGACCGGTGACCCCCTCCTCCTGACGCCCGGCCCGCTGACCACCAGCAAGGCCATCAAGCAGGCCATGGTGCATGACTGGGGCTCCCGCGACGCCACCTTCGTCGGCATCAACAAGGCCGTCATGGACGAGCTGCCGAAGATCATCCACGGCGAGGGCGAGTTCGTCACCGTGCCGATGCAGGGCTCGGGCACCTTCGCTGTCGAGGCCATGCTGACCAGCTTCGTGCCGCGCGACGGCAAGGCTCTGCTGCTGATCAACGGCGCCTATGGCCAGCGGGCCAAGCGCATCCTCGAGATCGCCGGCCGCCAGGTCGTGGTACACGAGACGCCCGAGGACATGCCGCCCGATCTCGCCGAGGTCGACCGCATGCTCGTGGCCGATGCCGGCATCACCCACGTCTTCACCGTCCATTGCGAGACCACCAGCGGCATCCGCAATCCGATCGAGGCCGTCGCCGCGTTGGTGAAGCGCCATGGCCGCCGCCTGCTGCTCGACTCGATGAGCGCTTTCGGCGCCCTGCCGCTCGACAGCCGCGAGGTCTATTTCGACGCCGTCGCCGCCTCCTCGAACAAGTGCATCCAGGGCGTGCCGGGGCTGGGCTTCGTGATCGCCCGCAAGAGCGCGCTGTCCGAGACCAAGGGCAACGCCACCACGCTGGTGCTCGATCTGCATGACCAGAACGCCGCCTTCGAGCGCACCGGCCAGTACCGCTTCACCCCGCCGATCCACGTCATCGTGGCGTTCCATGCCGCGCTGCAGGAATTCTGGGCCGAAGGCGGCGTCGCCGGACGTGGCGAGCGCTATGCCGACAACGCCCGCATCCTGATCGAGGGCATGAAAGATCTCGGTTTCCGCACGCTGCTGCCCGAAGCGCGCCAGGCGCCGATCATCGTCACCTTCCACATGCCGGAGGACAAGAACTTCGTCTTCCAGCGCTTCTACGACACGCTGAAGGACGCCGGCTACGTGATCTATCCCGGCAAGCTGACGGTCGCCGACAGCTTCCGCATCGGCTGCATCGGTGCGCTCGGCGCACAGGACATGAAGGCATTCGTCGCCACGGTCTCGGACGTCCTCGCCGAAATGGGCGTGGGTCTGAAGTCGGCGGCGTGAAGGAGAGTTTGATGAACATGCATGCTTCACTCGGCAACGACGTCGTCGCCAACGGCCGCGCCTACAAGCGCCCCCAGAAGCCCGTCGTCGTGATCTGCGTCGACGGCTCCGAGCCCGGCTATATCGAGCGCGCCATCGAGGCGGGGCTCGCCCCCAATCTCGACCGGCTGATGAAGACCGGCGCCAACACCACGGCGCTCTCGGTCGTGCCCAGCTTCACCAACCCCAACAACCTCTCGATCATCACCGGGCGCCCCCCGGCCGTGCACGGCATCGCCGGCAACTTCTTCTATGACCGCGAGGCCAAGGAAGAGGTGATGATGAACGATGCGCGCTTCCTGCGCGCGCCGACCATCCTGGCCGAATTCCAGAAGGCCGGCCTCAAGGTCGCGATGGTGACCGCCAAGGACAAGCTGCGCACGCTGCTCGGCAAGGGTCTGGACTTCACCACCGGCACCGCGATCGCGTTCTCCTCGGAGAAGGCGGACAAGGCTAACATGGCCGAGAACGGCATGGAGAACGTGCTCGACTTCGTCGGCCAGCCGCTGCCGTCGGTCTATTCCGCCGATCTCTCGGAGTTCGTCTTCGCCGCCGGCGTCAAGCTGCTCGCGACGTTCAAGCCCGACGTGATGTATCTCTCGACCACCGACTATGTGCAGCACAAGGCTGCCCCCGGCTCGGCCGTCGCGAACTCCTTCTACGAGATGTTCGACCGGTATGTCGGCCAACTCGACGCCGCCGGCTGCACGCTCGTCATCACCGCCGACCACGGCATGAACGACAAGCACCTGGCATCGGGCGAGCCGGACGTGATCTATCTCCAGCGCGTGATGGACGAGTGGTACGGCGCCGGCACGATGCGCGTCATCCTGCCGATCACCGACCCTTATGTCGTGCATCACGGCGCGCTCGGCTCCTTCGCCACGGTCTATCTGCCCGAGGGCGTCAGCCAGCAGGACGTCGCTGACCGCATCGCGAAGATCGACGGCGTCCAGGTCGCCCTGACCTCGGCCCAGGCCTGCGAGCGCTTCGAACTGCCAGCCGACCGCATCGGCGATGTCGTGGTCGTCTCGACGCAGTTCAAGGTGCTCGGCACCTCGCCCGAGAAGCACGATTTGTCGGGGCTGACCGAGCCGCTGCGCTCGCATGGCGGCCTCACCGAGCAGCGCGTGCCGATGATCGCCAACCGGACCATCGAGGTGCCGGAAGGCCGGACGCTGCGCAATTTCGACGTCTTTGACGTCGCCCTCAACCTGGTGCGCTGACCATGAACGCCAATGTGAAGCCGCCCGTGCGCCGCGAGACCATGCGGATCGCCGGCAAGCTGGTCACGACCGACGACATGGTCGAGGTCAAGAACCCCTATGACAACAGCGTCGTCGGGCTCATCCCGGCGGCCCGCCCCGAGCATGTCCGCGAGGCCTTCGCCAAGGCCAAGGCGTTCAAGCCGAAGCTGACCCGCTACGAGCGCCAGCAGATCCTGCAGAAGACCGCGGAACTGCTGCGCGACCGCAAGGAAGAGTTCGCCCGGCTGATCACGGCGGAAGCCGGCCTGTGCTGGAAGGACTCGCTCTACGAGGCCAGCCGCGCCTATGACGTCTGGTCCTTTGCAGCCCAGCTCACCATCAAGGACGATGGCGAGATGTTCTCCTGCGACATCTCGCCGAACGGCAAGGCGCGCAAGATCTTCACGACGCGCCAGCCGCTGCTCGGCGTGATCTCGGCGATCACGCCCTTCAACCACCCGCTCAACATGGTCAGCCACAAGCTGGCCCCGGCGATCGCCACGAACAACCGTCTCGTGCTGAAGCCGACCGAGCTGACCCCTCTGACCGCGCTGGCTCTGGCCGACGTGCTCTACGAGGCCGGACTGCCGCCCGAGATGCTCTCGGTCGTCACCGGCAACCCGTCGACCATGGGCGATGCGATGATCACCGATCCGGATGCGGATCTGGTGACCTTCACCGGCTCGGTGCGCGTCGGCAAGCACATCGCCGCGACCGCCGGCTACAAGCGCATCGTGCTCGAGCTCGGCGGCAACGATCCGCTGATCGTCATGGAGGATGCCGATCTCGACAAGGCTGCCGAGCTCGCCGTCACCGGTGCGACCAAGAACTCGGGCCAGCGCTGCACCGCGGTGAAGCGCATCCTGGTGGTTGAGAGCGTCGCCGACGCCTTCGCGAAGCTTGTCGTCGAGAAGGCCAAGAAGCTGAAGTGCGGCGATCCGATGGATCCCGACACCGATGTCGGCTGCGTCATCAACGCGCGTTCGGCTGCGCTCTTCCAGGCCCGCATCGATGATGCCGTGTCCAAGGGCGCCGAGGTGCTCCATGGCGCGCGGCCCGAAGGCGCGCTGTTCCACCCGACGGTGGTCGATCGCATCCCTTACGATTGCGAGCTCGTCCATGAGGAGACCTTCGGCCCTGTGATCCCGATCGTGCGTGTCCCCAACGACATCGCCGAGGTGATCAGGATCTCGAACTCGACCGCCTACGGGCTGTCTTCGGGCGTCTGCACCAACCGCTTCGACTACATCCAGCGCTTTGTGGCGGAGCTCGAAGTCGGCACGGTCAATCTCTGGGAGGTGCCGGGATACCGCATCGAGATGTCGCCCTTCGGCGGCATCAAGGACTCCGGCCTCGGATACAAGGAGGGCGTGGTCGAAGCCATGAAGAGCTTCACCAATGTCAAGACCTGGTCCCTACCGTGGACTGCATAGCTAGGTAGAGATTCAAGGGCTGGCGGCTCGATCCGCCGGCCCTAAAATTTATCTGGGGACTGACGCTCCTAAAGAGAGCACGAACATTAAAAAACAGGGGAAGATCATATGAAGAATTGGCTTGCTACCGCCGTAATCGGCGCTTGTGTTCTTGCATTGCCCGGCGCAGCTCTTGCGCAAAGGCAGAAAATCACCGTCTACACCGCCCTCGAGAACGACCTGCTGCCGTCCTTCAAGGCCTCGATCGAGAAGGCCGTTCCCGAAGCCGAAGTCGCGTGGGTTCGCGATTCCACGGGCGTCATCACCGCCCGCTTCCTGGCCGAGAAGGACTCGCCGAAAGCCGATGTCATCATCGGCCTCGCCGCCTCCAGCCTGCTGATGTTCGACAAGGCCGGCCTGCTCGAGACCTATGAGCCCAAGGGCGCCTCCGCCCTGAAGCCTGCCTTCCGCCCCGCCACCGCGCCCTATACCTGGACCGGCACCGCCGCCTATCTCGGCGTCGTCTGCTACAACACCGTCGAGGCCAAGGGCGTCCCGACGCCGCAGTCCTGGTTCGATCTGCACAACCCCGCCTTCAAGGGCAAGATCGTGATGCCGCACCCGGCCTCGTCGGGCACCGGCTATCTCATGGTCGCTGGCTGGCTCCAGGGCATGGGCGAGGAAGCCGGCTGGAAGTTCATGGACGGCCTGCACGAGAACATCGGCGCCTATCTGCACTCCGGCTCGGCGCCCTGCGTCCAGGCGGCGCGCGGCGAGCGCACCATCGGTCTCGCGCTCGACATGCGCGGCGCCTCGGAGAAGACCAAGGGCGCGCCGATCGACGTCGTGATCCCGAAGGAAGGCGTTGGCTGGGAAGTTGAGGCGAGCGCCGTCGTCAAGGGCACCAAGCTCGGCCCGATCGCCCGCAAAATCGCCGACTGGACCGCCAGCAAGGAAGCGAGCGAGCTCTACACGAAGGGCTACGCCATCGTCGCCTATCCCGGCATCGAGGCCGCTCCGAAGAACTACCCGGCCAACGCCGAAGCCCGGATGGTGAAGAACGATCTCGGCTGGATGGGTGCGAACCGCGAGCGCGTGCTCGCGGAGTGGACCAAGCGCTACGAGTCCAAGGCTGCGCCGAAGAACTGAGGCCGACCGCGCCCGCCTCCGTAGAGGGAGCGGGCGCGGCACAGCTTATGCAAGCTGCAACGAGGTCGCGATGCCGGGCCGTCCAGGCCCGCGGCATCGCGGCCCGCGCGTCACTCAGAAGGGCACGACACCATGACTTCGCCTAGCCCAGCTCCGTTTCTCTCGATCCGCAACCTGGCCAAGAGCTTTGGCAGCTTCACGGCTCTGCGCGACATCGACCTCGATATCCGACGAGGTGAATTCGTCTGCTTCCTAGGGCCGTCGGGCTGCGGCAAGACCACCCTCCTGCGCGCCATCGCCGGGCTCGACCTGCAGGACAGCGGCTCGATCCACATGGGCGGCCGCGATGTCTCGCACGCCCCGCCCTCCGAACGCGATTTCGGTATCGTCTTCCAGTCCTATGCGCTGTTTCCCAACCTCACGGTCGCCGACAATGTCGGCTATGGCCTGGTCAACCAGCGTCGCCCGTCGCGCGATGTCGCCGCGCGCGTCGATGAGTTGCTGACCCTGGTCGGCCTCTCCGATCAGGCGAAGAAGTATCCCGTTCAGCTATCGGGCGGCCAGCAGCAGCGCGTGGCGCTAGCGCGCGCGCTTGCGACCTCACCGGAACTCCTGCTCCTCGACGAGCCGCTCTCGGCGCTCGACGCCAAGGTCAGGCTGCGCCTGCGCGACGAGATGCGCTCGCTGCAGAAGCGGCTCGGCGTCACCACGGTCATGGTCACGCATGACCAGGAAGAGGCGCTGGCGATGGCAGACCGCATCGTCGTGATGAATGGCGGCGCGGTCGAGCAGGTCGGCTCGCCCGAGGAGATCTATCGCCGTCCTGCGACGCCCTTCGTCGCCGATTTCGTCGGCCACATGACCTTCCTCGACGCCGTCGTCACCGGGCCGGGCCGCGTCCGCGTCGACGAACTCGACCTGCTCGTCGCCAACGCCACGCCCTTCGACGCCGGCACGCGGGTCCGGCTCGCCATGCGGCCCGAAGAGGTCCGCACGCGCGGCGTCTCCAGCGACACCCCCAACAGCTTCGAGGCCACCATCGGCGACCTCGCGTTTCTCGGCTCGTTCTGCCGCGCCCATCTCGAGCCGACGCAATCGCGAAAGACACGCATCGCCGCCGATTTCTCGTCGAATGCCATGCGCGACCTCGCCATCGCGCCCGGCCAGGTGCGGTCGATCTCGTTCCCGCCGGAATCGCTGCACGTCTTTGCCGGAGCGGCGCGATGACCGATACCGCGCAGCCCATCATTGCAGCGCCCGCCCCTGTAAGGATGGACGCCGTCCATGTGAGCGAGCGGCATGTCGCCGGCGTCCTGATCTTCGCTCTGTGCGCGCTGCTCGTCCTGATCATCGCGCTGCCGCTCTGGGCGCTGCTCTCCAAGAGCCTCGAGGATGTCAGCGGACGCTTCGTCGGCCTGGCGAACTTCATCACCTATGCCACGACGCCCTCCCTGATCTCGTCGCTCGTCAACAGCCTGTTCGTCGCCGGCATGACCACCGCGATCGTGATCCCGGTGGCGTTTTTCTACGCCTATGCGCTGCGCCGCAGCTGCATCCCCGGCAAGGGCCTGTTCTACGCCGCCGCGATGATCCCGGTTTTCGCGCCCTCGCTGCTCTCGGGCCTGGCGCTGATCTACATCTTCGGCAACCAGGGCATCCTCAGATCCTGGATGATGGGCGCCTCGCTCTACGGCCCGATCGGCATCATTGCGGCCGAGGCGCTCTACAGCTTCCCCCATGCAGTGCTGATCCTGGTCACCGCGCTGGCGCTCTCCGATGGCCGGCTGCGCGAGGCCGCCGAGGCGCTCGGCACGACGCGCTGGCGCATGTTCCATACCATCACCCTGCCCGGCGCGCGCTACGGCCTGATCAGCGCGACCTTCGTTGTGTTCACGCTGGTCGTCACCGATTTCGGCATCCCGAAGGTGATCGGCGGACAGTTCAGCGTGCTGGCTACCGACGCCTATCGGCAGGTCGTCGGCCAGCAGAACTTCCCGATGGGTGCGGTGGTCGGCATCATCCTGCTGGTGCCGGCCGTGCTCGCCTTTTTCGTGGACCGCATGGTCAAGCGCCGCCAGAGCGCCATGCTGTCGGCCCGGGCCGTGCCCTATATTCCGCAGCCCGAAAAGCGTCGCGACATTGCGCTGCTGGCCTTTGTCACAGCCACGACGCTCGTCATCGCCGGCCCCTATGCCATCGCCGTCTGGGGCTCCTTCGTCACCTACTGGCCCTATAATCTCGCCCTGACGCTCGACAATTACGACTTCGCCGCCTTCGACCCGGCCGGCTGGGAGGCCTATGGCAACTCGCTCAAGCTCGCCGCACTGACGGCGGTGATCGGCACGTCGCTGATCTTCTCGGGCGCCTATCTCATCGAGAAGCTGAAGCTCTTCCCGCGGATGCGTGCCTTCGCGCAGTTCCTCGCGATGCTGCCGATGGCGGTGCCGGGGCTGGTGCTGGGCCTCGGCTATGTCTTCTTCTTCAATGCCAGCTGGAACCCGCTCGGCTTCCTCTATGGAACGCTGGCGATCCTGGTGATCAACACGGTCGCGCATTTCTACACGGTCGGCCACATCACCGCGCTGACCAGCCTGAAGCAGATCGACGGCGAGTTCGAGGCCGTGTCGGCCTCGCTCAAGGTGCCGTTCTGGAAGACGTTCCGGCGCGTCACCGCGCCGATCTGCCTGCCCGCCATCCTGGATATCGGCGTCTATGTCTTTGTCAACGCGCTGACCACGGTCTCGGCCGTGATCTTCCTCTATGGCGCTGACACCAAGCTCGCCTCCATCGCCATCGTCCACATGGACGAGGCCGGCGCGATCGCGTCTGCCGCCGGCATGGCGACCGTGATCATGCTCACCGCCATCGCGGTGAAGCTCGGCCATGTCGGTCTGGACCGCCTCGTCTTCGGCAGGCTCCAGCATTGGCGGCAGAGATAGTCCCAGACGGGAAGGCCGCACCATGCCTGGACAGACGCCGACGCAGATCCTCCTGGCACTGGCAGGCGAAGTGGTCTTGCTGCTTTGGAGCGTCCGGCTCGTCACCGCCGGCGTCTCGGCTGCCTTCGGCAGCCGGCTGCGCTCGCTCCTGACCGAGAGCCTCAACAGCCGCTGGCGCGCCTTTGCCGCCGGCGTCCTGGTCACGGCGGGGCTCCAGTCGAGCACCGCCACGGCAATGATGATCGCCTCCTTCGCGGAATCCGGCCTCATCGCGCTGGCGCCGGCGCTGGCGATGATGCTGGGCGCCAATGTCGGCACCACGCTGATCGTCCAGTTCGTCAGCTTCGACACCAGCACCGCGATCCCGCTGCTGCTGCTCGCCGGCTATATCGGCCTGCGCAAGTTCAGTGGCGTCGCCCCTCGCGAATTCGCCCGCGCGGTCTTCGGACTGGGCCTGATGCTGCTGACGCTGCGGCTGATGCAGGCGACCATGCAGCCGGTCGAGCATTCGCAGACACTGAAGACCGTGCTCGGCGCCTTGTCCCACGACCCGCTCATCGCGCTGCTGCTGGCCGCCCTGCTGAGTTGGGCGGCCCATTCATCCGTCGCCGGCATCCTGGTCGTGATGAGCCTGGGCGGAGCGGGTGTCATCGGCCTCGACACCACCCTGGCGATGGTGCTCGGCTGCAATCTCGGCACCGCGATGAACCCGCTGGTACAGTCGCTCAAGGGAGAGCCGGCGGCGCGGCGCGTTCCCGTCGGCAACGTCGCCAACCGCCTCATCGGCTGCCTCGCCGGCCTGGCCCTGCTGCCCTTCATCGTGCCACAGCTCGAGCGGCTCGCGATTTCTCCGCTTCAGGCCGCGGCCTTCGCCCATCTCGGCTTCAACCTGGTAATGGCGCTCGCCTTCCTGTTGCCGTTGCACGCGGTTGCGCGGCTGCTGACCCGCGTCTTTCCCGACGCCTCGCCCGACAGCGATCCCTCGCGCTCACGCTATCTCGATCGTTCGGCTCTCAAGACGCCGGGGATCGCATTGTCGAACGCCACGCGCGAAGTCCTGCGCATGGCCGATGTCGTCGAGGACATGCTGAGTGCCTCGCAAGTCGCCTTCGGCAGCGACGATGCCAGCAAGCCGATCCAGGTCAGCCGCGCCGACGATGTGCTCGACAGCCTCTACAACCAGATCCAGCTCTATGTCGGGGCGATCAGCCACGAGACGCTCAGCGAGGTCGAGGACGAGCGGCTGTCCGCCCTGCTCTCGCTCGCCATCAATCTCGAGCATGTCGGCGACATCATCGAGAAGAACCTGATGCAGATGGCGAGCAAGCGCATCCGCGACCAGCGTCGCCTGCCGGAGGACGATCTCGAGCGGATTGCGGAGATGCATGACCGGCTGCGCAAGCATCTGCGCCTGGCCGTCAACGTCTTCATCTCGCAGGACGAGGCGATGGCGCGTCGGCTGATCCGGGAGAAGGAGACGTTTCGCGATCTCGAGCGGGCCGCTGTCGAGCGCCATCTGACACAGATGCGCACGGGCAAGGTGGAGGCGCTGGCCGTCAGCGCACTCCAGCTCGATATCACCCGCGACCTCAAGCGCATCGACGCCCATATCGCTGCAACCGTGCATGGCCTGCTGGAGCGCCGCGGACTGCTCCAGGGCACGCGCCTGCTCCACGCCGCCGAATAGGGCGGCGCGGGCGCGCGAGACCGCTGATCAGGCGAAGGCGACGTTCTGGCGCTGGGCGCGCAGGCGCGGATCACGCGAGCGGATCTGCACCGGGCGCCCGTCCAGAACCTCGAAGCAGCGCGCCAGCGTGTCGTCGGAGAGCCGCCGCATCGCCTCATGGGTGAAGAAGGTCAAATGCGGGAACAGGATGACGTTATCGAGCCCGAAGAGCGGGCTCATCGGATGCCCGGCCTTGGCCAGCGGCTCCAGCGAATAGACGTCCAGCCCGACGCCGCCGAGCTTGCCTGCGACAACAGCCTCGACCAGCGCCGCCTCGTCGATCAAGGCGCCGCGCGAGACGTTGATCAACACCGCTGAGGGCTTCATGCAGGCGAGTTCCGCCCGGCCGATGACGCCGCGGCTGGCGTCGTTGAGCACACTGTGCAGCGAGACGAAATCGCACTGGCGCAGCATCTCATGGAGATCATCCACCTTCTCGATCCCGGCTGCCGCCAATGTCTCGCGATCGACATGGGGATCATAGCCCAGTACGCGTGCTCGAAATCCCTGGCCCGCCATGCGCGCCATGCTGCGGCCGATCTTGCCTGCTCCCACAAGCCCGAGCGTCGCGCCGGCGATATCGCGGCCTAGCCAACGCTCCTGAGGCCAGACCCAGCCGTCCCGGTTCATGGCGCGGCCGAGCTCGGGCAGGCGCTTGGCGAGCGCGATCATCAGGGCAAACGCGCCCTCGGCGACCGTCTCCTCGGCATATTCGGGCACGTTGACGACCGGGATGCCGCGAGCGATCGCCGCGGGAATGTCGATGGCATCGATGCCGACGCCGTATTTGACGATGCCCTTGAGCTTGGGTGCCGCCGCGATGACGCGGGCAGTGATCGGCGTGTAGCACATCAACAGCAGGTCGGCGTCCGCGACCTCGGCGATCAGTTCGTCCTCGGGGATGCCGTCAGGCAGGGTGACGAGATCGACGCCGCGCGCCAGCAGGCCGGCGTCGATCTCGGGGCATTCCAGTTCGCGGTCCGTGCGGACAGCCTTCATCGTAGAGCCTCGCGGTTGGGCGGATTGTCTGGACGCATCGGCCTCAGCCGGCGGCGATGGCGGTCTCGACGATGTCGAGTGCCCGGTCGAGGTCGGACTGAGCGATCACCAGCGGCGGCGACAGGGTCAGCACGTTGCCCTGGCTGATCTTGAAGCTCAGCCCCGCCTCGAGACAGCGGTAATAGACCCGCTCGGCCAGCGCGTTATCGGGCGCCATGTCGTTCTTGTCGGAAACGATCTCGACACCGAACATGAGCCCGCGCCCGCGGACGTCGCCGACATGCGGCGAGCCCTCGCCGAAGGCGCGCAGCCGCGCCATGGCCGCATTGCCGAGTTCCGCGGCGCGTTCCGGCAAGCCTTCCTCGCGGATGATCGCGATGGTGGTCAGCGCCGCCCGTGTCGTGACCGGGTTCTTCTCATGGGTGTAGTGGCCGATCGCAAAATCGCCGGCGACGTCGAGATCGCGCCGCGCGATCACCGCGGCGATCGGCAGGATGCCGCCGCCGAGCGCCTTGCCGACGACGAGGATATCGGGCGTCACGCCGTCATGCTCGCTGGTGAAGAAGCGGCCGGTCTTGCCAAGCCCGGTCGGAATCTCGTCGAAGATCAGGAGCGTGCCGTGCCGGTCGCAAGCCTCGCGGACGAGCTTCCAGAAGCCCGGCGCCGGAGGATTGGGCGTCGCCCGCATCGGCTCGGCGACGACGGCGGCAAAATCGCCTTCGCGGCCCAGCACATAGGAGATCATGCTGGCGCAGGCGCGGGCGGAATCCTCGAGGCTGTTGTGGCCATAGGCGCAGTGATGGCTGGCCCAGGGCGCGACATGTTCCGCGCCCGGCAGCAGTGGCCCTGCAATCCCCGAACGGAAGGTCGCCTCGCCGCCCACGCTCGAGGCGCCAAAGCCAGCGCCATGGAAGGCGTCCCAGAAGGATAGCGTCTTGAAGCGCCCGGTCGCGGCGCGGGCCAGCCGCAGCGCCACCTCGATGGCGTCCGAGCCGCCGGTCGTGAACAGCACCTTGCCGAGATCGCCCGGCGCGAGCTTGCCGAGCGTCTCGGCCAGTTCGACTGCGGGCTCGCAGGTGAAGCGGCGCGGTGCGAAGCAGAGGTCGTCGATCTGCTTCTTGATGGCCTCCTTCAGTCGCGGATGGCCGTAGCCGATGTGGTGGACGCTGTTGCCATGGAAATCCATGTAGCGCCGCCCGGTCGTATCCTCGATCCAGATGCCTTCGGCCTTGGCGATTGCCGTGACGCAGGGGCTCGACAGGCTCTGGTGCAGGAAGGCGCCGGAATCTCGCGCCAGCAGGCTTTTCGTCGCCGCGTCGTCGATCCCCGCTGACCAGGCGCCGCGTGCGGCCGAGGTGTTCGATTCACCCTCTGTATGGACGATCTTTGCGGTGCTGGTGGCCATGGCTCTCGATTCCCCGGAAGGATGCCTGAAGCCGCCTCCCCATTTCGAATGGCGCCACCATCCCGCAATCGGATCCATCTGCAAAATCGTTATTTTTGATCGTTACATAAGCTGAATCGTTATATGATCAGAGAGACGGTTTACCCTCCTGCTACCATCTTCAGGCCTTTTCGATGCGCTATGTCCAGCTCCGCGCCTTCCATCAGGTGGCCATCTCTGGCGGATTTTCGCGCGCCGCCAGCGAACTCAACCTGACCCAGCCCGCGATCTCGGATCAGGTCCGCAAGCTCGAGGAGGAGTATGACGTCCTTCTGTTCAGCCGGCAGAACCGCCAGATCGCCCTGACGGCGATGGGGGACAAACTGCTGGCGGTGACGCATCGCCTCTTCGACGCCGAGCATGAGGCGCGCGAGTTGCTCTCGGAATCGCGGGCCGAGCGGCTTGGCACCCTGCGGCTCGCCGTCGACTCGATGCACCATGTCCTGCCGGTTCTCACGGCATTCCGCGAGCGCCATCCCGGCGTGCAGATGGCGGTCAGCGGCGGAAACACCGAGACCATCGTGGCCCGGTTGCGGAGTTACGAGGCCGATATCGGCGTGCTCGGCGACATGGCGCCCCATCGCGATTTCGAGTTCATCCCGCTCAACGCCACGCCGATCATCGCCGTTGTCGCAGCCGCTCACCCGCAGGCGTCCCGCGAGACGCTGTCGCTGAACGAGGTCGCCACGCTGCCGCTGGTGATGCGCGAGAGCGGCTCGCGAACCCGGCGGCTGCTGGAACAGCGCGCGGCCCAACTTGGCGTGAACCTGCGCTACAGCATCGAGGTCGAGGGCCGGGAGGCCGTGCTCGACATCGTCGCGGCTGGCGCCGGCATAGGCTTCGTCTCGCAGGCCGAACTCGGCGAGGGTCGAGGCCTCGCGTGCATCGCGCTCGAAGGCCCGCCGATCCTGATGGAGGAAGCCCTGATCTGCCTCAGCGAGCGCCGCGACAACAAGACGATCCGGGCCTTCCTCGACGTCGCTCGCATCAACCACGGCGAACTGGCATCCTGAGGCGCGAACCTGCGCTGCGATGTCGATAGCCAACAGCCGCTCAAAGGAAGGCTTCTGTCTGAGCCACGGTTCAGGGCAATATCGCATCGATGGGCGCGGCCGGAATCGGCTGGCGTGATCGAGGCGTCGCAGGACAGAGGCTGACAGCATGAAGAAACTCGTCAACGAAGTCGCCGATGTCGTCGACGACCTGCTCGCCGGCCTGCTGCGCACGACGCCGGGCCTCGCGCGCCTCGAAGGCCAGCGCGTCGTCCTGCGCGCCGATGCGCGGGAGCTGGCAGCCGCGGGCAAGGTCGCGCTGATCTCGGGCGGTGGCTCCGGGCACGAGCCCGCTCATGCCGGCTATGTCGGCCCCGGCATGCTGAGCGCCGCAGTCTGCGGGGACGTCTTCACCTCACCCTCCGTCGACGCGGTTCTCGCAGCGATCCGCGCGGTCGCGGGCCCCGCCGGCGCCTTGCTGATCGTCAAGAACTATACCGGCGACTGCCTCAATTTCGGACTGGCGGCAGAGCTCGCGCGCGCCGAAGGCATCAAGGCCGAGATGGTCGTGGTCGCCGACGACGCGGCCCTGTCGGCCGGCGACGACACCGCCGGCAAGCGCGGCATCGCCGGCACGGTGCTGGTCCACAAGCTTCTGGGCGCAGCGGCCGAGAACCGGGCCCCGCTGTCCGAGCTCAAGGCGCTGGGCGAACGCGCCGTTGGCGGGCTCGCGAGCATGGGGGTCGCGCTCGGGACCTGCATCGTGCCAGCCGCAGGGAAGCCGAACTTCACACTGCCCGATGACGAGATCGAGTTCGGCCTCGGCATCCATGGCGAGCCCGGCGTGCGCCGGGAGACAATCCAGCCCGCGCGCGTGATCGTCGCCGACATCTGCAGCCAGATCTTCGCCGGGCTGGCGCAGGGCGACCGCGTCGCGCTGCTGGTCAACGATCTCGGCGCGACCACGCCCATGGAACTCCTGATCGTGGCGAATGAGGCCCTGACACGCGCCGAGGCGGCTGGGCTCCTGGTCGAGCGTGTGTTCGTCGGCCGCTACCTCACCGCGCTCGAAATGCCAGGCATTTCCATCAGCGTTCTGCCCGTCGACGAGGCCATGGTCGCGCTGCTCGATGCCCCCGCCCCCGCCTGGAAGCCCGGCACGAAGCCAACTGAGATCCAGACGATCCCGCTTTCCGCCCCGGCACGAACCCGCTTTGCCGACGGAACGCCGGATCCCGTCGCCCTGCGCTGCCTGATGCGGGCCATGGCCGAAATCGAGGCGGCGGAAGACGACCTGACCGAACTCGACCGCGCCGTCGGCGATGGCGATATCGGCATCAACCTCGCACGCGGCGCCAGGGCCGTCCGCGCCGCGCAAGCCCGGCTCGAGCAACTGGACCCCGCCTCGCTGCTGGCAGAAGTTGCGGAAATCGTCCGCCGCGATGTCGGCGGCACCTCCGGTGCGCTCTACGGCGCCGGCATTCTCAGCGCCGCCATGGCGAGGCGCGATGGCGCCGGCTGGGCGGCCTGCCTGCTCGCGGGCGCAAACAAGATCGCAGAACTCGGCCGCTCGCGCGTCGGGGACGGCACCATGCTCGACGCCCTGCTGCCGGCAGCCGATGCGGCAGTCGCGGGCCGCTCGCTGGAGGAATCGATCGAGGCGGGCCGCCAGGGAATGCAGGACGCTGCGCGCCACGCCTCCCGGCGCGGCCGCGCCAGCTATCTTGGCGACAGGGCCATCGGCAATGTCGATCCCGGTGCGCAGGCGGTCCTTGTCTGGCTGGACGCCATCCGCAGTTCGCTACGGGGCTAAAAACCCTTCAGCAGAGCTCCGCCATCAACGGGCATGACCGTGCCGGTGATGAACCGGCCGGCATCGGAGGCCAGCAGCAGGACCATGCCGTCAAGCTCGGCCAGCGAGCCGAGCCGCTGCGGCAGCAGGCGCTCGACATAGGCCTTCCCGGGTTCGCTCGCGAAGAAGTCGGCGTTGATCTCGGTCTCGAAATAGCCCGGTGCTATCGCGTTGACGCGGATCTGCGCGCGGGCGAGTTCGAGCGCCATGACGCGCGTCAGCTGGATCACGCCCGCTTTCGCTGCCCCGTAGTTCGCCTGGTATCGCTGGGGCGCAAGGCCGAGCACCGAGGCGATGTTGATGATCGAGCCGCCCTTGCCCTTGGCCATGCGCCGCGCGACGACCTGCGCCACGCGCCACACACCCGTCAGATCGGTGTCGACGACCTTGCTCCAGGCCTCTTCCGTCATGTCCAGAAAAGGCTGCGGCTCGGCGATGCCGGCATTGTTGACGAGCACATCGATCGGGCCGAGCGCGGCTTCGGCCTGGGCCACGCCGGCCTCGACGCTGGCGCGGTCGGTGACGTCGAGCGCCACCCGGCAGGCCCGCCCGCCCGCCGCCTCGATCTGCTGCTGCGTCTCGTCGAGCCGCTCGACGCGACGCGCCGCCAGCGCGACCGCAGCCCCCGACGCGGCCAGCGTCAATGCAAGGTGGCGTCCGATGCCGCTGGACGCTCCGGTGACGAGGGCCACGCGGCCCCGCAGCGCAAACCTATCGCCCGTCTCTGCCGACAATCCCGCTCTCCCCGAATGATAGTGCACGTCAACCGGCCGCATCGCGGCGGGGCGACCGGCATGGTTGGAGCATAGCCTAGCCCGGGAGGCAGGGCGGGCCAATGCAAGGCGGCGGCGCACGCAGCGCGCAACGAAACCGCGACCCCGCCGCCGAAAATCGGATATAGTCAGTCTGGCCGCACGGCCTCTGGCCTCCGCCCGGGAAACCCGGGCGACGGGTCCGGGCGCTTCCGGGTTACGTTTGCTGTCCGAGGGGAGGATGGCCTTGCGTTTCATGCCTTCCAGCTGTCCTCGCAATCCAGGTCGGGTCAGTCGGCGCGAATTCGTCGGGCTGCTCGGCGGCGCGGCCATACTGCCGACGGCCGCCGCCGCGCAGCAGCCTGCCCTGCCGGTCATCGGATATCTCGGCTCGGAGTCGCCCGAGGCCTATGCCAGCCGGCTCAAGGCCTTCCGCGCGGGGCTAGCCGACATGGGTTTCGTCGAGGGGCGCAATGTCGCGATCGAATTTCGCTGGGCGGAGGGCGAGTATGCGCGGCTGCCAGCGCTGGCGCTCGATCTCGTCAGCCGCCAGGTCAGCGTGATCGTCGCGCCCGGCGGCGCCGAGGTCGCGCTGGCGGCGAAGTCCGCGACCGCGACGATTCCGATCGTCTTCGAGTTGGGCGGTGACCCTGTAGCGCTCGGCCTGGTCGACAGCCTGTCGCGCCCGGGGGGCAACCTCACCGGCGTCTCCAGCCTGAGCGTGGAGGTTTCTCGCAAGCGGGTGGAGTTCATGAGGGAGTTCAGCCCGCAGTCCGGAACCTTTGCGGTCGCGGTGAACCCGACCAGTCCCACCTCCGAGTCGCAGCTGCGCAATCTCCGGGCGGCGGCGGCCAGCCTGGGCTTGCAGCTCAAGATCATCACCGCCAGCACCGAGGCCGGGTTCGACGCCCTGTTTGCGGGCGCGGCAGAGGCCGGCGTGGGTGGGCTGATCTTCACCTCCGACCCGTATTTCGCCTATCGCAGCCGCCAGCTTGCCGCCCTCGCCGCACGCCACGGGATCCCGGCCATTACCCAGTCGCGCGACTTCCCCATGGCCGGGGGACTGATGAGCTATGGCGGCGATTTCGAGCAGTCCCATCGCCACACCGGCATGTATGCCGGGCGCATCATCAAGGGCGAGCGGCCCGCCAACCTGCCGGTCCAGCGTGTCACCAAGGTCGAGCTGTTTCTCAACCTCAAGGCCGCCTCGGCGCTGGGTACACCCTTTCCCCCCTCGCTTCTGAGCAGCGCCGATGGCGTGATCGAATGAGCCTGCGCGAAGAGGGGTCGGGCCGAACGAACCAGCCGGCGAGCCGGTGCATGAGCTGACACGGTGCCCAACCTACGCCACAGCCCCAGGACGTCGCTGTTCGCGAAGTATTTTCTCGCCCTGTTCGCGGCGGTCGTGGTGCCGCTCGTCATCGCCGGCGCGAGCGAGGCATGGTTCGGCTATCAGGACCGGCGCGCCCGGCTGAACGAGCGCCTTGAGGCCGAAGCCCAGTCCGCGGCCGCCCGGATACAGGATTTCCTGGACGGGATCCGCGATCAGCTCGGCTGGACGGTGCAGCTGCCATGGTCCGAGAGCGCCGATGAGCGCCGTCGGCTCGATGCCCTGCGCCTGCTGCGGCAGGTGCCGGCCGCGGTCAACCTCGCGCTCGTCGACGCCGCTGGCAAGGAGCGGCTTTTCGTGTCCCGCATCGGGCTGAACCGGACCGAGAGCGGCATCGACCTGCAGTCGGACCCGGCGGTGGCGGGGGCCCGCGCCGGCCATGTCTGGTACGGGCCCGTGACGTTCCAGGGTGGCTCGGAACCCTTCATGACGATCGCCATGGCGGGCAATCGTTCGGCGGTGGGCGTTGCCGTCGCGGAGATCAATCTCAAATTCATCCGCGACGTGGTCTCGGCGATCCGCATCGGGCAGACCGGCGAGGCCTTCGTGCTCGACCAGCCAGGGCGTCTCGTCGCCCATCCCGATCTCAGCCTGGTGCTGCGAGCAGACGAAGCCGTGGCGCGGCCGCTGCGGGAGCTGCGCGCCGGCATCCTGCGCCGCTCGGGCGAGGCGATCGCCGGCCGCGACAGTGCAGGGGTCGCGGTCCTCGCCGCCATGGCGACGATCCCCGGCGTCGACTGGACCGTCATCGTCAAGCAGCCGGTCGCCGAGGCGTTCGGTCCGATCTATGTGGCGCTCCGGCGCACCGGGGCCTTGCTCATCGCCGGCGCGGCGCTTGCCGGCCTCCTCGCCTACTGGCTGACGCAGCGCATGATCAGGCCGATCCGGCTTCTCGAGGACGGGGTCGCTCGCATCGGGGCCGGGCAGTTCGACCACCGCATCGAGCTTGCGACCAATGACGAGTTCGAGCGGGTCGCGGAACGGCTAAACGCCATGGCCGGCGAACTTGCAGTTTCGCAGGAGCGCTCGGAACGTATCAGCCGCCTCAGGCGCTTTCTCGCGCCGCAGGTCGCCGAACTTGTCGATCGCGTCGGCGACGACCACCTGCTCGACGGCCGGCGCGTCGACGTCGTGGTGGTGTTCTGTGACCTGCGAGGCTTCACGGCGTTCTCCGCGCGCAGCGAACCCGAGACCGTGATCGGCGTGCTCGGCGACTACTACGACGCCCTCCAGCGCGTGGTCAGCGAGCATGGCGCGACGCTGACGAGTTTTTCCGGCGACGGCGTGATGGTCCTCGTCAACGCGCCGGTCCCTTGCGAGGCCCCCGCGCTGCTGGCGGTCAGGATGGCGGGCGACATGCAGGCGCGCGTGCAGGCGCTCTTGGCCGACTGGCGCGATCTCGACGGCAGGCTGGGCTTCGGCGTCGGGATCGCGATGGGCCCAGCCACCGTCGGGCGTATCGGCTCGGAGGGCCGCCTCGACTACACCGCGATCGGCAACGTCGTGAACCTCGCCTCGCGGCTCTGTTCAAGTGCCCGTGACACGGAGATCCTGGTCGACCGCGTCGCAGCGCGTGCGGTCGGGTCGGGCGCTCGTCTCGTCGAACTCGAGCCTCGCCACCTCAAGGGTTTCGACAAGCCGGTCCCGGTCTTCTCCGCTGCCTTCATGCCGCGATCGACCGGGCCCGACCGAGAGTTGCCAGCCCCTTGAACGCGGGCGTTCACCCCGTTCCGTTCGCCGTCAGGCGCCGAAACTCGTCGAGGTGGTGGATCGTCAGGCGGCTGCGACCCAGCGACAACAGCCCTGCCCGTTTCCAGGATTGCAGCTGGCGGTTGACGGTCTCGCGGGTGACGCCGGTGAGCGAGGCCAGTTCATCCTGCGAGATATGGATCTCGCTGCCGTAGTCGGTCGCCAGCATCAGCACACGCCGCGCCAGCCGCATCGATGCCGGCAGGAAGGTGGTCTCCTCCATGCGCTCGATGAGGTCGCGCAGACGGGCGCAGAGCAATTCGATCAGCTGTACCGCGATGGTCGGCTCGTCCTTCAGGAGGTTGAGGAAGTCGCGCCGCGGCAGGAAGAACATCTCGGTATCCTCCATCGCGACCGCGTCGGCCGTACGCGAGCGGCCGTCGAGCAGCGCGATCTCGCCGAAGACATCGCCTCCACCCAGGAAGTTCATCGTCATCTGCTGGCCGAGATCGTTGGTCGACCCGATGCGGATCTGGCCCCTGCGGATGGCGTAGAGCCCGTCGCTGGCATCCCCCTTCAGGAAGAGGACCGTCCGGGCCGCCAGGTGCTGCGGCCGGCACATGCCCGCAATCCGCTCCAGCGCGTCCTGCGAGAGCCCCGCGAAGAACGCGTTCGCCGACAGGAGGCGCGCGATGCGACCAGAGTCCAGCTCACTCATCGGATGCCACACCAAGGCTACTGCGACGTGCCTTCGAGACATGTGACGTCGCGCACAGAAAAAGCAGCGAGAACCGAACAGACTTCCCACCGACAGCACGCGCAATGACGACAGAAGAATGCGCGGAGAGCCTGTCTAGACAGGGAGGTCACATTGCAAAACGGTCGCAGACATCATCGCTCACGCCTAGAAATAGCAGCAGTTGAACCGCGGCGCGAGCCCGAGCCGATCCATCAGGCTGGGCGCTGCCCTTTCCTCGAAGGCTTCGGCCGCGCGGTCGGCAAGACTGCATCCTGGCTCGTCCAGACAGTCAGCGGCAGGCGGACACGCTCGAAGTTCGAGCCGCTCGACGAGCGCACACTGAACGATATCGGTCTGTCGCGCCTGCAGGCGGGCGACTGGGGTCCCCGTTAGTCCGCCGCGCGGTCGTCGTCCTCCCGCTCGCGCTGGTTGGCGGCGGCCGCATTGCCCTGGAGGCGCTTGACCATCAACCGCATGATAGACAGCGCCATCTGCGGGAACTCGGCAAGCAGCGCCAGGAATATCTCCTTGCGCAGCTTGAGCGTGTCGAGCCCGGAGGTCGCGACGATGGTCGCCGACCGAAGGTCGCCGGTGACGAGGCCCATCTCGCCGACGATCGCGTTCTGGGCGACGCCCGACATACGCACGGGGCCGTCATGGGTCTCGATCACCACGTCGGCGGTGCCGGAGAGCAGGACATAGGCGGCGTCTGCCTCGTCCCCCTGTCGAAACAGCGCGTCGCCGGCGGCGAAGACGACGCGTTCGCTGGTGAAGGCCAACAGCTTGAGGCGTGCGGTGTCGAGCTCACTGAAGATCGGCACCGAACGCAGGACCCGGATCTCGTCGGTGTCGACCGGCGCCGGGCGTTCAAGACCGGTCCCGGGTCGATGCCCGGCCATTGCAGCATCCGCCGCCGCCAGCCTGGCCCCGTCGAAGGCGACGTACAGGTCGAACGCATGGTCGGGGCCGATGTCGCGCCCCGCCACGATCAGGGTGCGGCCCGCCATGGCGCCACGGATGCGATCCAGGATCTGCCGTGCCTCGGTCTGGCCGAAAGCGCCTAGCGCATTGTTCAGTATCAGCAGTTGCGGCCGCTTGACGATGCAGCGCGCCAGTGCGAGCTGCGCCTTCATCGCCGGGAACAGCAGCCGGCCGGCATAGCCGGCAGGCTGCTCGAGCCCGAGCCGATAGACGTCGTCGTCGAGCCCGAGTTCGGCCAGCGTGTCGCGGATGACCTCGTCGGCCGCGCCATGTGCGACGAGCCCGAACAGGATGTTGTCGCGCAACGGCGCCGCGGCGCAGTAGCCTTGGGGATCGTAGAACGCGATCGCATTCTTCGGATCCGTGGAGGCGCGCTGGCGAAAGGCGGAGCGCGCAGCGAGGATGTTGTCCTCGATCGTCTTGTCGAGCAGTCCGAGCCGGTGTCGAGGCTCGACATAGAGCAGGCTCAGCCCGATCAGTCTGGTACGGTCGGCCTCGCCCGCCGTTCCGGCTTCGAGCCGCGCCAGCAACTCGCGATACTCCGGGAACTCCTCGGCCGCGATGAAGGAAAACCACTCGAACATTGCATGCCCGGGCGCGAGGTCGCGGAAGATTTCCAGCATCGTCGCGGCGATGCGTCGTCCGATCTCCATCAGTGTGTCGTTCAGGCCGAGATCGGCGAGAACCTGCCGGGTCAGGGCGTGGCTGGCCAGGTTCGCGCCGACCAGCGCGGGCTCGACTGGCACTCCGAAAAGGATGTTTTCTCCGATCGTCGCGTTGCGGGTGTAGAGCGCGGGGTCATAGGGCTCGATCTCGACGCCACCGCCCCGTTCGGCAAGGCCGGCGCGGATGCGCGCGCGTATCTCGCGGATGCGCAGCACGACATCGGCCGGCGTCGCGGGATCGAGCTTGCGAGCCAGCCCGAAGCCGAACACCGCCTCCGCGAGCCCGACGATGCGCAGGACCTCGATGAGGCGGGTGGCAAGTTCCTCGTCGTCGGCCGCGCCCGCCCGGCCATTGTCGATCGACCAGCCCTCGGGATTGCTTGCATCGAACACGACCCGGCGCAGGCCATACAGAATGTTGTCGCGAAAGCTGCCGTCGAGGATCACGGGTTCCGGGCCCGCATAGGCGATCGCCTGCCCGCGCATCTCGGGCGAAAGTGCCGAAATGGGCGTGCCGCCGATGGTGAGCGAGCCCTCGCCTGTGCTCAGCGAGCCGCCGAGCAACTGCGCCAGGATTCCTGCACCCTCACTGACCCCACCCGACAGCGCGATGTGGCGGTGCAGAGGCAGCGACAGCGAGACCCTGTCCAGCACGTGGTCGCCGGCCGGGTTCAACACGGTCAGCCCCTTCGCGACGATCACCGCGTCGGCGGGGAAATCGGCAGGCGCATCGGCGCGCAGGACTCCGCCTTGGGCTAGCGCCTCGCTGTTCAGTGCGAAATGCTCGACGACCTGCTGGAACTTGGCCTCGATATCGAGCCGCTGCTGATCCCAGTCGATCAGATCCTTCACCGGTGGCGGCAGGTCGCGATAGGCCGCGATGACGGCCACGAGTTGGCCGAGGTCGAGGCTCCCGCTGAGCGCGAAATAGCCACCGACGGCGAAGTAGAGGAAGGGCGTGATCTGCGCCAACAGGTTGTTCAGCGTCTTGACCGCGAATTTGCGCTCGTAGAGCCGGTACCGGATGCCAAAGAGCAGCTCCAGCCGTTGCGCGACCTGATGTCGTTCGACCGCCGAGGTTCCGTGGTTCGAGACCTCGCTCAAGGTCTCGACGACCTCCCCGATCTTGCCGGCAAAGGCGCGCGAGGCCATCTGGCGCTGCTTGCCGAGGCGGATCTGCTCGCGGCGCAGGCGCGGGATGACGGCGCCCTGGATCACCACCATCGTCACCGCGATGAGACCCAACGCCACGTTCTGCACCAGGATGAAGATCAGCGCCGTCAGCACCTGGCCGCCCAGGAAGACCGGCTGGACGAAGGCATCGCCGACGAAGCCGCCGAGCGGTTCGACCTCGTCCTTGATGATCGTCGCGGCCTCGGACGGTTTGATCCGCTGCAGTGCCTCGGGCTTGAAGCTCAGCAGCGCCGAGAACAGGTCCAGGCGCAGGTGCTGCAGCAGCCGCTCGCCAAGAGCGCCCTTGCGCATGTTGATGATGTATTTGAACAGCCCGTTGATGAGCACGAGCAGCAGGAAGATCCCCGATAGCACGAGCAGATATGACAGGCGATCGAGCCAGACGCCGTCGAACAGCACGCGCGGACCACCCAGCGCGGCCGGTAGGTTCAGCGTGACCTGGAGCAGCCGTGCGGTCTCCTGCCCGGCGGGAAAAGCGCGGCCCTGAAGCGCATTGGAAATGATATTTCGCGGAAGATCCAACGAGAAATAATAGATCGGGAAGGACAGGATGACGACGCAAAGAATTCTGATCTGGCCGCGGCGACTGTTTCGCCAGATGTAGTCGAACAGCCCCACCATGCCTGCCATCTCTTCAACAATGAGAAGAACGCTGCAATGTAAATCGTGTCCACGCGTGCCGCGTATCGTGCTGCCTGCGCGCTGAATATAGCAGAATTCAAATACCGGTTCGGCGCCTAGGGCCAGGCTCGAAAGCCCGGCCGTCCTGCGCCTGCTCCCCCTTGTTTCGCAACACAGCTTGCGGCGCGCCCTGAGCAACGCCAATGAAGCTGCTTTACTGATCATGATAACAGATCAGACAATGCAAGCCGTGTCCTCACTCATTTTGTATTGCCTGCCCCGCCAGCAACGGCACCTCGCAGCTTTGACTGCGATTCAATTCTGCCGGGCGCGGGTAGCGCTGCCAAAGACTGCGGCATCGATCTCGGCGCGGGCAAGGCCGATGTCCTTGAGCAACCTGTCCTCGCGTCCCGACAGGTCCCCGGCCACGCGACGCAGGCGCATCCGGCGCGAGAGGCTGCGCGCCCAATGCGCAAATCCACCGATCCAGCGTCCGCGGGACGGCGGGCGCGGCTCCTCCTCCGGCACCGCAAGATAGGGGCCGTGGACTTCATAGACGAACTGCTCGCGCAGGATCTGCCCGATCGCAAGGCGCTGGAACCATCCCGCAACACGAGGCTGGCGACGCGGGCGGACAAGCATCGCCGCGCCGGCTTCAACAGCGAGGAAATCGCGTTTCAGACTGTGCATCGTACGCTCCACTGCTGCTCGCACCGCCGTGTCCGGTCGGTGGTGCGGTCTTGGTTGCGGGATCGGGCGCGCCGCGTCTGTGAGGCAGGACACAGAGCGCGTCGGGCGGGGATCGCGGGGTTGCTTGTGTGACCTTGATCACGGACGAGCGTCCGGATCGGGCGCAGATTTCGGACGCCGGGGGCAAACACCAAGAACACCCATTCGGGAGGAAACATCATGCCTGCCCAAAGCCTTACGACACTGGCTGCCGGAAAGACGACGATCGACGCTCCAGCCATCGAGGCGCTTGCCGCCCAGCTCAGCGGCAGCCTCGTCGACGCCAGCGCCTCGGACTATGACGCTGCGCGCGCGATCTGGAACGGGATGGTCGATCGCAGGCCGGGCCTGATCATACGGTGTATGACGGCCGCCGATGTCGTCAGCGCCGTCCGCTTTGCCGCTGGCAACGGCCTGCTCGTCTCGGTGAAGGGCGGCGGCCATGGCATTGCCGGGAACGCGGTCTGCGATGGCGGGGTCATGATCGACCTCTCGCGGATGAAGTCGGTCCGTGTCGATGCCGCGGCACGACGTGCCTGGGTGGAACCGGGCGCGACGCTCGCCGATATCGACGCCCAGACGCAGGCCGCCGGACTTGCCGTGCCAACCGGCATCAACTCGACCACCGGCATTGCCGGGCTGACACTGGGCGGCGGCTTCGGCTGGATCACCCGCAAGTTCGGCCTGACAATCGACAGCCTCGTCTCGGTCGAGGTGGTGACGGCCGACGGCGAACTCCGGCGCGCCAGCGCCACCGAAAATCCCGAGCTGTTTTGGGCGCTGCGCGGTGGCGGCGGCAATTTCGGGGTGGTGACCCGCTTCGAGTTCACGCTCCACAAGGTCGGTCCCGATGTGCTGGCCGGCCTCGTCGTGCATCCGTTCAAGGATGCGGAGATGGTGCTGAAGGCATACCGCCAGGCGCTGGCCTCCACCCCTGACGAACTGACGTGCTGGGTCGTGATGCGGCAGGCGCCGCCGCTGCCCTTCCTGCCGGAGGAGTGGCACGGCAAGGAGGTGCTGATCCTGGCGATGTGCCATTGCGGCGATATCGCCGCGGGCGAGACGGCAACGGCGAGATTGCGCGCGATCGGAACGCCCATCGCCGACGTCGTCGCCCCGGTTCCCTTCGCGGCATGGCAGCAGGCCTTCGATCCCCTGCTCGCGCCCGGCGCGCGCAACTACTGGAAAAGCCACGACTTCACCGAGCTTTCGGACGGGGCGCTCGCTGTGCTGGTGAACGCGGCCGGACATCTGCCGGGACCGGAATGCGAGATCTTCATCGCCCATGTCGGGGGCGAGGCGGGCCGCGTCGCGGCCGAGGCGACAGCCTTCCCGCAACGCAGCTCGCATTTCGTCATGAACGTCCATGCGCGCTGGCGCGAGCAGGCCATGGACCAGAGCTGCATCGGCTGGGCCCGCGAACTCTTCGAAGCGGCGCGGCCTTATTCCGCGGGCACCGCCTATATCAACTTCATGCCCGCCGATGAGAGCGACCGCGTCCAGCAGGCCTATGGCGCCAGCTACCACCGCCTTGCCGAGCTGAAGCGGCGTTACGACCCCGCGAACCTGTTCCGCATGAACCAGAATGTGACCCCGACGACCAGCTCGCGGGCGGCTTGATCCCGGAGCAAGCCGCGAGACTGCCCGGCGAGCGCAGGTAGAGCGCCCGCCGGGCAGTAATCCATTCCGCCCGCCATCTCCCGGGCGGAGATATGATCAGATCAGGTCCAGCGGCTCGCCATACCGGGCCTGGCCATGCCCGGCGGCGCGCAGGAAAGCGATGGCCGCGTCATCGATTGCATGGAGTTCCGGTTCGTCGCGGACCATGTGACCGATCATCTGGCCGATGATCGCACCCTTCGCATGCAGGCTCGCCAACGGTCCACTTTCGCCGACGCCCGTATAGAGCGCCTGGAAATAGGCGAGCTGGGCCTCGAAATGCGCGACCTGCGCCTCCGACGCCGTGCGGCCGAAGACATCCCGATAGGCGTCGTTCAGGAAGTCGATGTCAGTAAACCCGCCATAGTCGGTCTCGAACTTGATGGTCTCCGAAAAGCCCCGGCCAAGCGCCTCGTAGATGCCAAGTGCCGGGTTCGACGAGCCGGTGTCCCGATAGGCGTTGTACTGCAGGGTGACGAAGGCGCCGAGTTCGGGAAGATGCTGTTGCGTCGGGGCGACGCCGGCCAGCAGGGCATTCGTGATGACCGCCGGCAGCGTGCTGAGATCGGCCCGGTCGACGAGCGTGCCGATATAGGCGTCGAAGCTGTAGAGCTTGTTGGCGAGATCGACGACGATGGCCTGCGCGGCACTGTCTGCCAGTTCCAGGCCGAGCACATTGAAATGCGCCGCCTTGACCTGGCCCAGCGTGATGGCGGGCGGCTCCGGCTCCTGAGGCGTGTCCGGCGTGATCGCAAATAGCTGCGCCTTCACCGCGGATCCGCTGGTATCGCCTTCGGCACCGCCCAGCCCCCAGCTGTCGTCCTGCCAGGTCACGACGATACCGCCGGTCGCGAGCACGGCAATCTGGGGGCCTGACTGATCGCTTTCCGTCGCGGTGTTCACCAGGAATTCGGAACCCATGCGATCGCCGTTGGCCGCAAAAAGCTGAGCCTTGACGGCGGATCCACTGCCGTCCCCGCCCGCGCCGCCGACGCCGGCGCTTAAATCGTTCCATGTCACAATAAAGCCGCCGTGCGGAAGCGCTGCGATCCTGGGTGCGTACTGATCGTCGAAGATGGCCGTGTTGATGAGGATTTCCGGCCCGATTGCGACCCCACCATCGTCAAACACCTGGGCTTTGCTGGCGGAGCGACTGTTGTCGCCCGAAGCGCCAGCTACTCCCTCGCTGAGATCCGACCATGTCACGACAAAGCCGCCCTGTTTCAGCGCAACGATCTGGGCGCCGAACTGGCTATTGAGCGTCGCCGAATTGACGCGAAACTCAGTATCGACAGGGGCGAAGTCCCTCGCGGCGTTGCTGAACACGCGCCCCTTCACGGCGGTCCCGCTGGTATCTCCCCCGGCGCCCCAGACGCCTCGGCTCTCATCGTCCCACGTGATGACGAAGCCGCCGTTCTCGAGGCTCGCGACCTTCGGCCCCCATTGATCGCTGGCGACGGCTGTATTGACCAGGATCTCCGTGCCGATGGGTGTCCCGTCGGCGTCGAACACCTGCGACTTGATCGACCAGCCGCTGCCATCGCCCTCGTAATCTTGCCAGACGACAACGAACCGCCCTTCCGGCAACCCCGCGACGACTGGTTCGAACTGCGTGTCCAAAGTTTTCGTATTGACGAGCAGTTCCCCGCCGCTCCGTGCAAAATTGTCGGCGCGGCCAAGGAATATCTGCGCCTTGATATTAAAGTCGGCCGCATCGACGCCGTCGCTGTTATCCGCCCAGGCAACGACGAAACCGCCATGGCTGAGGGGCGCAACCTGCGGATAGCCCTGCTCCATCGGCGTTATGGTGTTGACGAGAATTTCGGCGCCATCACGCGCGCCAACGACGTCGAAGACCTGGGCCCTGACGTCGAAATCACCGTTGCCCTCGCTGGCGTCGGTCCAGACGACGACAAATCCGCCCTCGCCCAGCGCCGCAACCAAAGGAAGAAGCTGGTTGTCCTCGGTTGTCGTGTTGACCAAAATCTCGCCGCCGACCCGGGACCCACCGCTGTCGTAGACCTGCGCCTTCACAGCCAAGCCGCTGGTATCGCCTTGCGCTCCGCCAACACCGGCGCTCTGGTCCATCCAGGTGACGACGAAGCCGCCATTCGCGAGCGCCGTGATCCTCGGCTCGGACTGGTTCGCATCGACAGCGGTGTTGACGAGGATTTCGGTATTGACCGGATTGGCTGGCATGGTGAGCGATCTTCCTGGCCGATCGCTCGACCTCAAGCTCCGCGCAAGCAGGTCCGCGCGGACACGAGCCGCGCGTTACGGCGAACGCTGCATCGACCCATGCAGAGTCTAGGGATCGGGCGCTGCCGAGACCATGACTGGGAGCCCACACTTGTTGACCCTGCGTCCCAAACTCCGGTCGGCGTGGATCTGGACGTTGCACCGCGCGGCGCCTGCACCGCTCACGCGTGGTCGGCATCACCGGTCGCTGCGATCAGCTGGTAGAAGGCCTTGGCCGCCTGGGTGAGGTGCCGCTCCTTGTGGCGCAGCGCCAGGAAGTCGCGATGCTGGCTGGGAAACCCGCCGGCGCCCCCTTGTGCCGTGACGTCGAGCGCCACGAGCAGGCGCGACCGCAGCGCCCCCTCCGCAACCAGCCGCGAGATCATCGTCGCGCCTCCCCCGGCCGCGACGGCGGCGCAAACGGCCTCGTTGGACGGCAGCTGCAAGGTGATCGTCAGGCCGTCCAGCGACAGCCCAGATGCGCCCAATGTCTCCTCGAACAGCGCGCGCGTGCCCGATCCCGGCTCCCGGACGATCCAGGGCGTGGCCGGAAACTCGCTGACATCCACGGCCCGGCGCGAGGCCCAGGGGTGGTCGGGTGCCACCAGCAGCGTCATCTCGTCGGCGCCGACATTCTCGACCGCCAGCGCGGGGCTGTCGATCCGCCCCTCGACGAAGCCGAGATCGGCGAGGCCGTCGAGCACCGCAGCCGTGACCGTCGCGGTGTTGCCGATGGTCAGGCTGAGCCCGATGCCGGGATGACGCACCTTGTAGCGCTGCATCAGCGGAGGCAGCCAGTAGTTCGCCACGGTCTGGCTGGCCGCAAGCGTAAGGGAACCGTGGGTCAGGCCGGCGAGATCGGCCAACATGGTCTCGGCGGCCGCCGCGCGCGCCAGCACGGCCCGCGCCTCCGTGAGGAAGATCTGTCCCGCCTTTGTCAGGACGACGCGCCGCCCGACCCGGTCAAACAGGGTGACCGCGTGGCGCGCCTCGAGAGCCGCGATGGAGGCGCTCGTCGCCGACTGCGTGAGATTGAGGTCGCGCGCGCCTTGCGTGACATGTTCGCGCTCTGCGACTGCAACGAAGATCCGGAGCTGTTCGAGGGTCATGGCGGCAGGATCGCACTGTGTGTTGGCGAGAACGCCACATCCTAGATCCGCGCGGTTGATTGATCAAATCGCTCGCTCGGCACCATCTAATCAGGAAATACGAACGGTCACCTTTACCGTCGACGAGGCAGTGATGCGCGGAGCATCAATCTGGATTGCTCGTTACGATCGTAAAGTGCAATATCCCGTCGTTCGCTAGGCTCTCGTTTCGACTGTTGCAGAGGAGACCGCCATGACGCTCGCCCCCATGACAAACGCCGCTCCACAGACTGCAGCCCCGCTGAGGGTGTTCTGGCAGCCCGGCTGCTCGAGCTGCGTGAAGGTGAAGGAGTATCTCGCCGCCAATGGCGTCGACTTCGTCTCGGTCAACATCCTCGCTGAACAAGGCGCCATGGACGAGTTGATGGCACTGGGCATCCGCTCGGTGCCCGTGCTGCTTCAGGGCGAGCGCTCGACCTATGCGCAATCCCTGGATGACGTGGCGAAATTCGTCGGCCTGGCCCGCGACGCCAAGGTCCTGCCGCCCGAGGTGCTGATCGATCGCTGGCTTCAATTCCTGCGCATCTCGCGCGATCTGTTCGGGCGCCTTCCGGTCGACCAGTTGGAGACCCGCCCCGTGCCCGAGCGCGCACGCTCCAATCGTCAGCTGGGCTCGCACATCTTCCAGATTCCGGAGAGCCTGCTCGAAACAGTCGAGACCGGCATCAAGGATTCCCGCGACATCAGCAATGCCAACTATGACCATCTGCGTAGCAAGGACGACGTCCTCGCCTATGCCGACAGCATCATCGCCCGCCTGGAACGCTGGCGCGCAAGCGTCGACCGGAGCTGGTTCACATCGACCGTCGAGACCTATTATGGGCCCCAGCCTGCCATGCATGTGCTGGAGCGCGGGACCTGGCACTCGGGCCAGCATGCCCGCCAGCTCGATCTCGTCGTCTCGACCCTGACCGGGACACCCGCCGCCATCCCGCCCGCGACCTATGAGGGGCTGCCGATGCCGGTCGGCATCTGGACCTGACCACGACGCCGCAACCGGAAGCAGCGCGGCTCAGCCCCGCGTCGCCAGGACTTCGCGTATCTCGTCGTAGCTCTGCTCGACGTTCTCGAGATGGCGCCGCAGCGCAACTGCGGCCTCCTCATTGCGCTCGGCCTCCAGCAGGTCGAGCAGTTCGAGATGCTCCAGGCAGTGCTGGCGGAAGCGCCGCCGGTGCGGGGTCGCCTTCTCCGAGAGCAGCCGCCTGATCCGGTTCACGCGGCGGATCGTCTCCAGGAAGAACGGATTCTGCCCGCCGCTGACCAGGCATTCGTGGAACCGGACCCCGCGCACGAACAGCGCGTCGGGCGACATGCCTTCGGCGCCGCTCTCCAGCATTTCAAGCTCGATCTCACGGCACTGCGCCGCCATCACGCGGTCCAGTCGATATCCGGGCTCGAGCAGGCTTGCGGGTTCGAGCGCCTGCCGCAGCCGCAAGGTCTGTGCGAGAGCCTCCGGCGTCATCAGGATCTCGGTGAAC
Organism: Allobosea sp. P1_B10; assembly: GCF_056406735.1. Classification (NCBI taxonomy): domain Bacteria; kingdom Pseudomonadati; phylum Pseudomonadota; class Alphaproteobacteria; order Hyphomicrobiales; family Alloboseaceae; genus Allobosea; species Allobosea sp. P1_B10. The sequence continues at coordinate 272,538 of NZ_JBFTZP010000008.1, forward strand.
TGCCAGCCATAGCCAGTGCGCCGCTCGATCCAGCCCTCGCCCGCGATCCGGCTCAGGATGATGCTCAGCTGGGATCTGGAGAGATGGTAGCGAGACTTCAGATAGGTCTCCGTCACCGAGACCGGTAGCTCTCCCGCAAGCCTGTCCCTGGCGATCGCCCTGTAGGTCTCGCCGATATCGTCGGATGCCGGCGAGGGCTCGCCGCCCTCCCGGACCACTCGCGGCGCATCCGAGACGAAATAGCCCCGGTTCTCGTGATGGACGACCGAGCCTTGCACTTTGAGAAGGTTCAAGGCGCGCGTGACCGGCGTCCGGGAGGCGTTGAATTCACGCGCCAATTCCTGGGCCGAGAGATGCGTGCCGGCAGCGAGTGCGCGCGACTGGATGAGCTCGGCGATCAGGACCGCGAGCCCCGTCGTCCCCTCATGCCGGGCAGGCCGTTTCTGTCCCTCGCTCATGAACGATCCCTCGCCCGCTCGTAAGACCCGCCGGGCGTTCGCCTGCTTACCACCCTTCGCCGGGGCTCCGCATCAGCTGTGCGCCGCAAAGCCCCGTTATGCTCGCCGGCTTCAGATCAGGTCGTTCTCCAGCGCGAAGGCGACGCAACCCCGGATGTGCCGCTCCAGCAGCACATGGGCCTCGGTGACATCGCGCTTCAGGGCGCAGTCCAGCAGGGCGCGGTGCTCGTCGGCCGCGGCGCGTCCGCGAAAGATCACGAACACCATCTGGTAGCGCAGATAGCGGGCATAGACCCCCGAATGCAGCTCCAGCAGCGCCTTTGACCCGCAGGCCGAGACCAGCGCCTGGTGAAACTCCCAGTCATAGCGCTTCCATTGCTGGGTCTGCGAGCCGTCGCCGGCGAGCAGCCCCGCCTCCATCCGGCCGAGCTTGTGATGGGCAGCGACGACGCGGCCCTCCCACTCCATGTCGCCGGTCGCGAAGGACTGCGCGAGCGCGTCTTTCTCGAGCAGCAGGCGCAGCTCCGCGAGATCCTTGAGATCGCTTCTGGAGCATGGCGCGACCTGGAAGCCGCGCTGTCCCTCTGCCGTGACAAGCCCCTCCGGCGTCAGCCGGCTGAAGATTTCGCGCAGCGTGCTGATCCCGACGCCATAGACCGGCTTCAGTTTCTCCAAGGTCAGGCGCTGGCCGGGGCGCAAGCGGCCAAAGACGATGTCGGAGCGAATACGCTCATAGGCCTGCTCGCCGGTCGAGGCCTGCTGGGCCTGCGTCGCCTCACTGGCCTGTGCAAAGTCCTCGCCTGCAAGTTCACCCACCGAATTGGTCATTCCAGCCACCATTCTCGCCGCGCATGGCCTGGCCCGAGCCGGGACCACAGCGCCACCCACCAGCCAACGACTATCATATAATCATAGAAATATCGGTTGAAATTGAATCCGTCAGATGCACTATCACGGCAAAGCCGGAGCGCAGAGCAAAAGGCTCGCGGCAACCGCTTGTGGGGAAGAGACATGACGACTGAACACGAGCGCGCCCCTCTGCGCCTGTCCCCGCGCGCATTGCGCTCCATTGCCCGATGCCGGGGCCTCTGACATGGAACGCTGCATCTATGTGCTGAACGGCCCCAACCTGAACCTGCTGGGGCAACGCGAGCCTGCGGTCTACGGCACCACCACGCTGGCCGAGATCGGCGAGCGCTGCGCCGCCAAGGCTGCCGCGCTCGGCTTCACGGTCGATTTCCGGCAGACAAATTTCGAGGGCGAACTGGTCGAAAGCGTGCATCAGGCGCGCAACGAAGCCTGCGGCATCATCATCAACCCCGCCGGCTACAGCTTCACCTCGGTGGCCCTGCTGGATTCACTCAAGATGTTCGATGGCCCGAAGATCGAGCTTCACATCTCCAACATCCATGCGCGCGAGAGCATCTATCACAACTCGCTGGTCTCGAAGGTCGCCACCGGCATCATCGCCGGCTTCGGCGCCGCCGGCTATGAACTCGCGATCCAGGCCATGGCCGGACTTGTGCGGCCGTGAATGTGGCCCGCCCGGCCTCAGCGGCAGAGCATGCGAAGCACGGTATCGACCGCGCTGACGCGGCGACGCGCGCGCGCTTCGGGCGCCCCCATGTCGTGGCCGAAAACCTGCCGGATGCTGGCGCGGTTGGAGACATTGTAGAAGCTCAGCGCGCTGATCGTGAGATGGATGTCGATCGGGTCGAGCCCGTCGCGAAAGACGCCCTCGCCCAGCCCGCGCTCGTAGATCTCGCGGATCATGTCGATCGCCGAAAGGTTCAGGGCCGCGATTTCGGGCGAGGTCTCGAGATGGCGGGCATGATGGATGTTCTCGACCATGACCAGCCGGACGAAGTCCGGGTTGTCGGCGTGGTAGTCGAAGGTGAAGCCGGCAAGCGTCGCCATCGCTTCGCGCGGCGACAGCGTCGCGAGGTCGAGGCTGCGCTCGAAACGGCGGATGCGCGCATACATAGCCTCGAGCACGGCGCGATAGAGTCCCTCCTTGCCGCCGAAATAGTAGTAGATCATCCGCTTGCTGGTGGAGGTCCGGGCCGCAATCTCGTCGACCCGCGCCCCGCTCAAGCCATTCTCCACGAACTCCTCGCGCGCCACCTCCAGGATGTTGCGGCGCACGCCATCGGGATCCTGCGTCCAACTCGCCGGCTTGCGCGCCCTCGCGGGGCGGATCGTGGCTGGGGACGTCTCGTTCATCCTGCGGTTTCCAAGCTTGGCCGAAGCATTCCGGGGCTCGTTTCGCAAAATGCGACGCCCGGGTGAAGCGCCTTGACCAATTGAACCATTTCGTACATTTAACACGGACAGGTTGCCGCGCAAGCGGGAACAGCATTGCCGGCGCGCCCTGGCGCGGACGTCGCTGGCAGTGACAGGATCCGGATCGACCCATTCAGAAGGTCGGCCGTTTCGGGGAACGCCATGAACTACACGCTCGATTTCACGCCCGTGATCGATGGCCTGCCGAACCTGCTGACGGCGTGCCTGGGCACGTTCCTGCTGGCGTTCGGCGGCATGGCGCTTGCCATCGTGATCGGCATTGGCGGCGTGATCCTGCGCGGCTCCTCGATCCGGCCCGTGCGCTGGGCGGTGATGGCCTTCGTCGAGCTGATCCGCAACACGCCCTTCCTGGTGCAGATCTTCTTCATCTATTTTGCCCTGCCGCTGGCGGGGCTGCGGCTCGACCCGACACCGACCGCGATCATCGCGCTGGGGATCAATGGCGGCGCCTACGCCATCGAGATCATCCGTGGCGGCGTGCAGTCGATCAGCAAGGGCCAGGTCGAGGCAGGCCTGGCGCTCGGGCTGCACAAGAGCCAGGTCTTCCGGCTGATCGTGTTGCGCCCGGCTCTGCGCGCGATCTTCCCCTCACTGACCAGTCAGTTCGTGCTGCTGACTCTGACCACCAGCGTCGCCTCGGCGATCTCCGCCTATGAGCTGACCTCGGTGGCGCAGCGCATCGAATCCGACAGTTTTCGCAGCTTCGAGGTCTACGGCACGGTCACGATCTTCTACCTGATCATGTCCTGGCTGATGATGCGCTTCTTCGGCGTGATCTCGGCTCGCTATTTCAGCTATCCGGTCAAGTGAGGGCGGCCGCGATGGGCATCAGCGAATTCCTCTTCCTCCTGGCCGGCCTCAAATGGACGATCGCGCTCTCGGCGATCGGCTTTGTCGGTGGTGGCGTCTTCGGGCTCGCCATCGCCCTGCTGCGGACCTCGGGCGCCCCGCTGGTCGAGCGCCTGAGCGCCGGCTACATCGCGGTCTTCCAGGGCACGCCGCTGCTGATGCAGCTCTTCGTGGTCTATTACGGCCTGGCCCTGGTCGGCCTCAAGCTCGATGCCTGGGTCGCGGTGGCGATCGGCTTCACGCTACATGCCAGCGCCTATCTCGGCGAGATCTGGCGCGGCTCGATCGAGGCCGTGCCGAAGGGCCAGACTGAAGCGGCAAAAGCGCTGAGCCTGAGATACGTCTCGCGGATGAAGGATGTGATCCTACCGCAGGCGATCCGCATCTCGCTGCCGGCGACGGTCGGCTTCCTGGTCCAGTTGATCAAGGGCACCTCGCTGGCCGCCATCGTCGGCTTCACCGAGCTGACCCGGGCCGGCAACATGATTTCCAACCAGATCTTCCAGCCCCTGCTGGTCTTCGCGATCGTCGGCATCCTCTATTTCATCATGTGCTGGCCGCTCTCGCTTCTGGGCGCACATCTCGAGCGGCAACTGGCCGTCGCGACACGCTGACGGAGCCGGCACCACCAACCACCAAGCAAAAAAGCAACGTTCAACCCAGGGAGAGAGACGATGACGCATAAGACCAAGGGCCTGCTCGACCGCCGCCGCCTGCTTGTCGCCGGCGCCGCCACCCTCGCCGCCCCCGCCTTGCTGCTGCGGCCGGCGCTTGCGATCACCCCCGCCGAGATCAAGTCCAAGGGCAAGATCGTGGTCGGCATCCAGGGCGACAACCCGCCCTGGGGTTTCGTCACCTCGGCCGGCAAGCAGGACGGCCTCGACGCCGATATCGCGACCCTGTTCGCCAAGGAGCTTGGCGTCTCCGTCGAGTTCCTGCCGCTCGAGGTCAACAATCGCATCCCGGCGCTGACCACGGGCCGCGTCGACGTGCTCTTCGCCACGATGGCGATGCTGCCCGAGCGCGCCAAGGCCGTGCAGTTCTCGAAGCCCTATGTCGCCAACACCATCGTGCTGATCGGGCCCAAGAAGGACAAGATCACCACCAACGAGGACATGGGCCGCTACACCATCGGCGTCGCCAAGGGCGCGGCGCAGGACACCCAGGTCACCAAGAACGCGCCGGCCAGCACCACGATCCGGCGTTATGACGGCGATGCGCCCTCGATCCAGGCGCTGGTCTCCGGCCAGGTCCAGGCGCTGGGCGGCAACATCTTCTACATGCAGCGCATCGAGCAGGCGCGGCCGGGCGAGTTCGAGAACAAGCTCGAATTCCAGAACCTCTACAACGGGGCCTGCACGCGGCTCGGCGAGAAGGAGATCAACGCCGCGCTCAACAGCTTCATCGACAAGATCAAGGCGAGCGGCGACCTGCAGAAAATCTACGACAAGTGGATGAAGGTGCCGGTGCACAAATTCCCCGACAGCCTCGAGAGCATCCCCTTCACCGTCGCTTGAGCCAAGCGGGAGAGACCGGATCGGGAGCCATGAACAGCCAGACCAGCACCGCATCGCAATCGGCGCAGGCCATGATCGGCATGGCCCATGTCGAGAAGTGGTACGGCCAGTTCAAGGCTCTCACCAACATCAACCTGTCGGTCCGCCAGGGCGAGAAAATCGTCCTGTGCGGGCCTTCGGGCTCGGGAAAATCGACCCTGATCCGCTGCATCAATCGCCTGGAGGACTACCAGAAGGGCGAGATTCAGGTCGGCGGCGTCACGCTGGACCACCGCGCCGCGACGATCGACGCGGTGCGTCGCGAAGTCGGGATGGTGTTCCAGCACTTCAACCTGTTCCCGCACCTCACCGTGATCGAGAACTGCATGCTCGCCCCGATGCGCTCGCTTGGCGCCAGCAAGGCGCAGGCCGAGGCGACCGCGATGCGCCTGCTCTCCCGCGTCAAGATCTCGGAGCAGGCCCAAAAATACCCGTCGCAATTGTCGGGCGGGCAGCAGCAGCGCGTGGCGATCGCCCGTGCGCTCTGCATGCAGCCCAAGGTCATGCTCTTCGACGAGCCGACTTCGGCACTCGACCCGGAGATGGTCAAGGAGGTGCTCGACACCATGATCGGACTCGCCGAGGAGGGCATGACGATGATCTGCGTCACCCATGAGATGGGCTTTGCCCGCCAGGTCGCCGACCGCGTCATCTTCATGGCCTCGGGCGAGATCGTGGAGGAAGCGCCGCCATCAGAGTTCTTCACCGCGCCACGCCATGAGCGCACGCGCAAATTCCTGGGCGAGATCCTGCGCCACCACTGAAGAGGCCGAGATGACCGACACGCAATCGAGACCGCTTCGACTGGGCATTCTCGGCGCCGCCAATATCGCGCGCAGTTTTACGCGGGGCGTGGCGCCGTCGAAGACCGTCGCGGTCACTGCTGTCGCCAGCCGCGACGCCGCCAAGGCCGAGAGCTTTGCGCAGGAGTGCGGGATCGCGCGCCATCTGGGCTCCTACGAGGCCCTGCTGGCCGACCCCGATATCGACGCGATTTACAACCCGCTGCCCAATTCGCTGCATGCCGCATGGTCGATCCGCGCCGTCGAGGCGGGCAAGCACGTGCTCTGCGAGAAGCCGCTGGCAATGAACACGGTTGAGGCTCGCGCCATGTTCGAGGCCGCCCGGAAGCATGATCGCCACATCGTCGAGGCCTATCCTTATCGCGCGCAGGCCCAGACGCTGAAGCTGCGGGAGTTACTCGACCAAGGCGCAATCGGCACGGTCCAGTCGATCCGCACGAGCTTCGGCTTCACGATCTCCGACACCGCGAACATCCGGCTGAGGCCGGACGTCGGCGGCGGCTCGCTGCTCGATGCCGGCAGCTATTCGGTCAGCATGGCGCTGCTGGCGGCAGGCGAGCGGCCGCGGCGCGTGAGTGCGACTGCGCGCTGGTCGGATGCCGGCGTCGACCTCGCCATCGCCGCCACGCTGGAGTTCCCCGGTGGCGCGCTGGCGCAGATCTCCTGCGGCTTCACCTCGGCCTATCACCGTCATGCGCTGATCGTGGGCGACGCTGGCACGATCGAGACTACCTATCTCAACCATCCCCCGATGGGCGGCCCGCCGATCCTGGTCATGCGGCAGGGCACCACCGCGCAGATCGAGCCGGAGATCATCGAGGTCGCGCCCGGCAACGGCTTCTTGGCGGAGGCGGAATCCTTCGAGCGGATGATCCGGCTCGGTCCGGCGCACTGGACCGGCGCGACGCCCGCCCAATCCATCGACATCGCGCTGACGCTGGACGCGATCCTGGCGAGCGCGCGGTCAGGCCAAGCCGTCGATGTCGACGCCTAGCCGCCGGCAGGACGCGATCCACTACCAGGAGCCGTCGCCATGATCTCCGGCACGACCAGGCTCATCGCCCATCTCGGTTATCCCACCGAGAGCTTCAAGGCGCCGCTGATCTACAACCCCTATTTCGAGCGGGAGCGGATCGACGCCGTCGTCGTACCAATGGGCTGCAAGGCGGACGATTACCCGGCCTTTCTCAGGCTGTTCTTCAAGCTCTCCAACGCGCATGGCGCGCTCGTGACCATGCCCCACAAGGTCACGACCACCGGTCTCGTCGACGAGGTGCTGACGACAGGCGCGATCGCGGGCGCCTGCAATGCCGTCAGGCTAGGACCCGATGGGCAACTGGTCGGCGACATGTTCGACGGCGAGGGTTTCGTGCGCGGCGTGCTCGCCAAGGGGCGCATCCTTCAGGGCGCCCGCGCGCTGGTCGTTGGCGCAGGCGGCGTCGGTTCCGCCATCGCGGCCTCGCTGGCCAAGGCCGGCGTCGGGACGCTCGGCCTCTTCGACGCGCAGGCACCGCTGGCGGAGGGGCTCGCCAGCCGCCTGCGCCGCCATTATCCCGGCCTCTCCGTCGCCACCGGCTCCCGCGACCCCGACGGTTTCGACATCATCGTCAACGCGACGCCGCTCGGCATGAAGGATGGCGACCCACTACCCGTCGATATCGCACGCATCGCGCCCTCCGCCTTTGTCGGCGAGGTTGTGATGAAGCAGGAGATCACGCCCTTCCTCGCCGCCGTCCGCGCGCGGGGCTGCGCCTATCAGGTCGGCGTCGACATGCTGTTCGAGCAGATCCCCGCCTATCTCGAATTCTTCGGTTTTCCAACGACGACCGCTGCGGATCTGCGCAGAGTCGCGCGGCTCGACCATGAGGAGCGACGCCCTTGATCCCTTCGATCGCGACCGTCTGCGTGTCCGGTACATTGCAGGAAAAGCTCGAAGCCATTGCCGCAGCCGGTTTTCGCGCAGTGGAGATCTTTGAAAACGACCTCATCGCCTTTCCCGGCCCGCCTGCGGAAATCCGGCGTATCTGCGCCGATCTCGGCCTGGCGATCGTGACCTGCCAGCCCTTCCGCGATTTCGAGGGCATGCCCGATGCGCGACGAGCCCGCACCTTCGACCGGGCCGAGCGCAAATTCGACCTTCTGCAGGAACTGGGCACGGACCTGCTCTTCGTCTGCTCGAGCGCCTCGCCGGAAGCCCTGAGCGGCATCGACCGCCTTGCTGCCGATTTTGCCGAACTCGGCGAGCGCGCCGCCAAACGCGGGCTTCGCGTCGGCTATGAGGCGCTGGCCTGGGGCCGCCACGTCTTCGACTACCGCGATTCCTGGGAGGTCGTCCGTCGCGCCGGCCGCGACAATGTCGGCATCGTCCTGGACAGTTTTCACATACTCTCGCGCGGGCTCGACCCCGCCGCGATCGGCACCATCCCGCGCGAAAAGATCGTCATGGTGCAGATGGCCGACGCGCCGAAACTGCAGATGGACTATCTCTCCTGGAGCCGCCATTGGCGCTGCCTGCCGGGACAGGGCGAGCTCGACATGGCCGGCTTCATGCGGGCGCTGACCGCGACCGGCTATGACGGCGTGCTCTCGCTGGAGATCTTCAACGACCGCTTCCGCGCCGGTTCCGCCCGCTCGGTCGCGCTCGACGGCCACCGCTCGCTGCTCTGGCTGCTCGACGAGACCGCCCGAAACCTCGGCCGGCCGGTGCCTGGCGCGGTGGCGATGCCGGCGCCCGCCCCGATCGCCGCTGTCGAGTTCATCGAATTTGCCATCGCCGAGGCCGACCGGCCCGGCTTCCAGACGCTTCTTGCCGCGCTCGGCTTCAGCCGCACCGGCACGCATCGCTCCAAGGATGTCGATCTCTGGCGCCAGGGCGACATCCGCATCGTGCTCAACAGCGATGATGAGGGCTTTGCCCACAGCTACCAGATCACGCATGGCACCTCGGTCTGCGCGATTGCGCTGCGCGTGCCCGATGCGAAGGCTGCGACGCAGCGCGCGACCGCCCTGCTCGACGTGCCCCATACGGGAGCGGCGGGCCCCGGCGAGCTCGACATTCCAGCCGTGCGCGGGCTCGGCGGCAGCCTGCTCTATTTCCTCGACGAGGCCTCGGCGCTGGGACGTTGGGCCGAGGTCGATTTCGAGCCCACAGGTGTCGCCGTCACTGGGGCCGGCCTCGTCAGCGTCGATCACATCTCGCAAAGCATGCAATATGAGGAGATGTTGACCTGGCTGCTGTTCTATTCGTCGCTGTTTGCGACGACGAAGACGCCGAGCCAGGCCGTGCTCGACCCCGGCGGCGTGGTCCAGAGCCAGGTCATCGAGAGCGGCCTCGACGGCCGGCCCGGCCACGGGCTCAGGCTGATTCTGAACGGATCGCAGAGCCATCGCACGCTGTCGGCCCGCTTCGTCACCGATTTCTTCGGCTCGGGCGTGCAGCACATCGCCTTCGCCACGACGGACATACTGGCCAGCGTGGAACGCCTCGTCGCCAGCGGCGTCGCCATGCTGCCGATCCCGGAAAACTACTATGACGACCTCGAGGCGCGCGCCGATCTCGCTCCCGAGGCCATCGACGCGCTCAAGCGCCTGAACATCCTGTATGACCGCGATGCCGAGGGCGAGTTCTGGCAGGCCTATACCGCGACGCTCGACGGCGGCCTGTTCTTCGAGATCATCCAGCGCGATGGCTATGCCGGATATGGCGCCGTCAATGCCGGCGTCCGCCTGACAGCGCAGGCGCGTTTCTCACGGCCGATCACCATGCCGGGTTCGCTTCAGGGCTGAGAGGACACTGCAGCCCTCATCCTGATGAGGCCCGCAGGGCCGTCTGGAAGGACGAGGACTGGAGGACCAGGGGAAGCGCCCCGCCCTATCAGTGCCCGAGATCGAAGGCCGCACCGTAGCCGAACAGGGCCGCACTGCCCCCGGTATGCCAGAACAGGATGTTCCGGGCGTCCGCGAACGCACCCTTGCGGACGAGGTCGATCAGCCCCGCCATTGCTTTCCCGGAATAGACGGGATCGAGCAGGATGGCCTCGCTGCGCGCCAGCAGCTTGACCGCCTCGACCATGCCTGGTGTCGGGATGCCGTAGCCTTCGCCGACATAGTCCGAATTGGCATGAACAGCCGCGGCCCCTGCGACCTCGCCGAGACCCAGATAGGCCTCGCTCTCGCGCACCAGCGCCAGCACGTTCGCCTCCTGAACGTCCTTCGGCTGGCTGACGCAGATACCGAGCACGGGCACGCTGCCGCCCAGGCTTTCATAGCCCAGCACCAGCCCGGCCTGCGTGCCGCAGCTGCCGGTCGCGTGGATGGCCTGGTCGATGGTGACGCCCAGCGCCTTGAACTGCGCGTCGGCCTCGATGGCTGCATCGATATAGCCGAGCACGCCGACGGGGTTCGAGCCACCGACGGGGATGATGTAGGGCGTGCGGCCCTCGCCACGCAACCTGTCGGCGAGCGCGGATGCCAGCGCCTTCATGTCGCTGCCGCGCTCATGCACGGTGATCTCGGCGCCATAGAGCCGGTTGAGCAGCACATTGCCGTTCTCGTTGAAGTCCGGGTCGTTGCTCTGGGCCCGGTTCTCCAGGAGGATATGGCAGCGCAGCCCGAACTTGCCGGCGATGGCGGCGGTCTGGCGGACATGGTTCGACTGTGTCGCGCCGATCGTGATCAGGGTGTCGGCATCCTGCGCCAGCGCGTCGGCGACCAGGAATTCGAGCTTGCGGGTCTTGTTGCCGCCGGTCGCGAGCCCCGTGCAATCGTCGCGCTTGATCCAGATGCGGGGACCGCCGAGTTCCGCACTGAGATTGTCGAGCGGCTCGATCGGCGTCGGCAGATGCGCGACGCGCACCCGCCCGAAGCGTGAGATATCCATAAGCTCAACGCGCTCCCATCAGCGACATCGCCTTGGTGATCTCGGTCTTGTCCAGGCGGCAGGCCACGCAATAGGCGGGGTTGAACACGTTGGCGACGTCGAAACGCACCATCTGGCCGAGCAGGTGGCTGGCCTCCATGTCGTCGACGCCGAGATCCTCGACGATCCAGCGCAGCATCTCGGTGGTCGCGAACTGCAGGGCCTGGTCGAGCGGACGGCCGCTGGCCAGCGTGATCAGGTCGGTCTCGGTCTCGGCGCGCGGCCATTTGCCGGGCGAGTTCTTGCGCAAGGTGAGCGTGAACTCGACCTCGAAGCTGGTCTCGATGCCGGTGCCGACGATTTCGCCGTCGCCCTGGCCGGCATGGCCGTCCCCGAGGAAGAACAGCCCGCCTTCGACCGCGACCGGGAACGCGATGCTCGTGCCCGGTCCGAAGCGGCGATAGTCCATGTTGCCGCCATTGGCGGCGCTGGTAGCTGTCGAGATCGCCTGCCCGCCGGCGGGCGCGACGCCGAAGCAGCCGAGCATGGGCTTCAGCGGAAAGGTCCAGTTCGCGGTCCGCGCGGAGCCGCCGATCAGCGTCACCGTGCCGGCGTCGGCATCGATCGCCCATTCATAGCGCTGACTCTTGGGGAGATCGGCCACCGCACGGGGGTCGACGACCTGCTGTGAGAGCGGCGAATAGCTCCAGCCCGTCTTGCGGTTGGGCGTCATGCGCTCGATCGTGACGATCAGCGCGTCGCCGGGCTGCGCGCCCTCGACATAAAACGGACCCGTCATCGGGTTGGGGCGCGAGGCCGGCTGGGCGCCGTTGCCATCGACCCCGGCCGCATCGAGCGTGGTCGTGATGATGCGGTCGCCGCTGGCGACCTTCAGCGCAGGCGCGACAGTCCCCAGCACGTTCGAGTAGCTGGTCGGGGTGAAACGGTGAAGAGCCATGTGCGCAAGCCAACCTGTCGGGAGTATCGATCCCGACAGAATCAATGAAGCCGGACCGCGACGCAATCGCGTCAGGTCCCCGTTTTGAGCCGGGCCCCATGACGCCTGCGCGTTACGCGCCGTTCTTGATCAGCTCCTTGGCGATGATGGTGCGCTGGATCTGGTTGGTCCCCTCGTAGATCTGGGTGATCTTGGCGTCGCGATAGAGCCGCTCGACCTCGAAACCCTGGATGTAGCCGGAGCCGCCAAAGATCTGCACCGCATTGGCGGTCTGGGCCACGGCCATGTCGCTGGCAAAGCATTTCGCCATGGAGGAGGCGGAGGTCGCGGGGACCGCATGGTCGATCAGCAGCGCCGCCCGCTCGACCAGCGCCCGGGCCGCCGCGATGTCCTTGGCCATGTCGGCCAGCATCCATTGCAGTCCCTGATTCTCGAGGATCGGCTTGCCGAACTGGCGGCGCTCGCGGGCATAAGCGAGCGCCGCCTCGAGCCCCGCCTGTGCGATGCCGACAGCCAGCGCGCCGATGCCGACGCGGCCTTTTTCGAGCACGCTCATCATGATGTGGAAACCGCGCCCCTTGGGGCCCAGCAGCGCGTCATGCGAGACCGTGACGCCGTCAAAGTTCAGCGCGCCGACCTGGCTCGCGCGCTGGCCCATCTTGTGCTCCTTCGGTCCGCGCGAGACACCCGGCCCGTTGAGATCCACCAGGAAGATGCTCATGCCGCGATGGCCGGCGGCGGGGTCGGTCGAGGCCAGGACCAGGCCGAGATCAGCCACAGGCGCATTGTGGATCCAGAGTTTTCCGCCGTCGATGACATAGCCGCCGGCAGTCTCGCGCGCGGTCGTGCGGACATTGGAGAGGTCGGAGCCCGCCTCGGCCTCCGTCAGGCAATAGGCGACGCGCGTCGTCGCCGCGAGTACGCCGGGAAGATGGCGCGCCTGCTGCTCCGCCGTGCCGTAGCGCGTCAGCAGCGTGCCGATGAGCTCGACCAGACCGCACTGGTCGGCGACCGACGCATATCCGCGCGAAAGCTCCTCCATCACGATCGCATAGGCGAAGGTGTCGAGCCCTGCCCCGCCCTGCGCCTCAGGCACCGTGATGCCGAACAGGCCGAGCCCGGCCATCTGCCGGTAGATCTCGGCAGGAAACGCTTCCGTGCGGTCGAGTTCGACGGCTGCGGGCGCGATCACGTCCTGCGCGAAACGGCGGGCGGTCTCGCGGATCTGCTCGTAGATCGCGGCGTCCTGGAGCGGAGCATGCATGGCGGGGCTTTCTGAAGAAGTCTCAGGCTATTCCGTTCAGGGCACAAAGCTGCGCCATGCGGTGCGCCGAGCGCTCGGGGTCCGTGAACAGCCCGGCCGTGTCGGCCAGCCGGAAAAGATCGGCGTAGTGCAGGATGCCGCGCGCCGATTCCGCCCCGCCGACCATGCGGAAATGCTCCTGATGGCCGTTGAGCCAGGCCAGCAACACGACGCCGCACTTGTAATGCTGCGTCGGCGCCTCGAAGAGTTTTCGCGAGAGCGCGACCGTGGGGTCGAGGATCGCGTGATAACCGGCGCGGTCGCCAGCCTCGAGGCAGGCGAAGGCGGCGGCGGCGGCCGGCGCGATCGGGTCGAAGATCCCCAGCAAACCGTGCGAAAAGCCCCTGTCGTCGCCGGCGACCAGTTCGGCGTAGTTGAAGTCGTCGCCCGTGAACATCACGACGCCTTCGGGCAGAAGCCGGCGCATCTCGATTTCCTTGCCCGCATCGAGCAGCGAGATCTTGATGCCGTCGATCTTCGAGGCGTTGTCGCGGATCAGCGTCAGGACGGTTGCCATCGCGCCGCAGAAGTCGCGGCTGCCCCAATAGCCCGCAAGCTGGGGATCGAACATCTCGCCGAGCCAGTGCAGGATAACCTTGCCGCTGCACTGGCGGATCAGCCGGCCATAGACCGCCAGGTAATCCTCGGGGCTCTTGGCCGCCGCGCAGAGCGCCCGGCTCGCCATCAGGATGATCCGGCCGCCATGGCGCTCGACATGGCCGATCTGCTCCTCATAGGCCGCGACGACGTCATCGAGCGTGTGAGCCACGGCGGGGTCGAGCTGGTCGGTGCCGGCACCGCAGGCGAGATCGGCGCCATCGGTCGTGCGCGCCTCGGCCAGGACCCGCGAGATCAGCTCGGCGGCATTGGCCCAGTCGAGCCCCATGCCACGCTGCGAGGTGTCCATCGCTTCCGCAACCTTGAAGCCCAGGCCCCAGAGATGGCGCCTGAAGGCCAGGGTCGCGTCCCAGTCGATAGCGGGCTTGCGCCAGGGCTCGATCAGGCCGCGCGGATCGGCAACCACATGGGCGGCCGCATAGACCGTGCGGATAGCCGACGGCCTGTGGGCAGCCGGAAAGCGCGAGGCCGGGCCGAGCCGAAACAGCTCCGTGCCCCCGTCCTCCTGGGGCAAAGCGATATGGACCATCGTTTCCTCCCTGGAAATGGAACGTTCCAGTTACATTTTCGTTAGTAACCCTCATAAACGAACAGATAGACGAATGAAAGAGGCCTATTGCCGATAAGGAAAAGCCGATGTATGGAACGTTCCATAAAAAATAACGCACCGCTTCGCGGGCGACAGGGATGGGATGCATGGCGCAGCAGCGCGCGACCAGGGACAGTGTGACGATCATCGATATCGCGGATGCCGCCGGCGTCTCGAAATCGACGGTATCGCTCGTCCTGACCGGTCGCGGCAGCGTCAAGCCGGAGACCCGTAAACACGTCCTGAAGGTGATGGCCGAGCTCGGCTATGTCTATAATCGCGGTGCCGCGAACCTGCGCAACGCGCAGTCGAAGATCGTCGGGCTCGTCCTGAACGACCTCTCGAACCCGTTCTTCGCGGAGTTCGCCATCGGCGTCGAAACCGTGCTGCAGATGGCGGGTTACGTCGCCTTCATGGCCAACACGGCCGAAAGCGTGGTGCGCCAGACGCAGGTGATGCGGATGATGCGCGAGCATGGTGCGGGAGGCATCATCCTGTGCCCCGCCCTCGACACCAAGCCCGAGGATGTCGTCTGGACGAGCGGCCTCGACACCACGCTCCTCGTCGCCATCCGCCGCCTGCCCGGCGCCGAAAGCAGCGTCGTGGTGCCCGACAATGTCGCCGGCTCCGGCCGGATCACGCGCCATCTGCTCAATCTCGGCCACACGCGCATCGCCTATCTCGGCGGCATGCACTCCATGGTCGTGCGGCAGGAGCGCCATCGCGGCTTCAGCGACGCCATGAGCCAGGCCGGAATCGCGGTCGATCCCGCGCTCAATTTGGAGAGCATGCCCACGCGCGATGGTGGATTTTCAGCGATGAGCGCGGCGCTGGCGCTGGCTGACGGGCCGACCGCCATCGTCTGCTACAACGATGTCGTGGCCATCGGCGCCATGCTGGCTGCAGCCAAGCGCGGCCTCGTCGTCGGGCGCGACATCGCCATCGTCGGCTTCGACGACACCAGCGAAGCTCGCCATGTCTCGCCCGCCTTGACCACCGTCGCGATCGACGCGGTGGGCCTGGGCGAGCGCGCCGCCGCCATTCTGCTGGCGGGGATCACCGATCGCACTCCACCGGCCACCTATGTCGGCCCCGCCAATCTTGTCATCCGCGAATCCTGCGGCGCCCATTTCCGCGCCCTGGCCGCCGCCGGCTGACCCCTTCACTCGACCGTCAAGAGACAAAACCCGATGCCATTCCCCCGCGTCCTCACTGCCGATGAAGCCGCCGCCCTGATCCCGGACGAGGCGATTGTCACCGTCTCCTCCTCCTCGGGCCTCGGCTGCCCCGATGCCGTGCTGGCCGCGATCGGCCGCCGCTTCGACGCATCGGGCCATCCGAAATCGCTGACGACGATGCACCCGATCGCGGCCGGCGACATGTGGGGCGTCAAGGGCATCGACCATCTCGCCAAGCCCGGCCTGCTTGCCCGCATCCTCGCCGGCTCCTATCCGTCGGGTCCGTCCAGCGCCGAGCCGCCCGCGATCTGGAAGATGGTCACGGGTAACGAGATCCCGGCCTACAATATCCCGAGCGGCATCCTGTTCGACATGCATCGCGAGGCGGCCGCCAAGCGGCCCGGCGTCCTGACGAAGATCGGCATGGAGACCTTCGCCGATCCCCAGCACCAGGGCTGCGCGATGAACGACCGCGCCGCCGCCGAGCCCATCGTCAGCCGCGTCGCCTTCGACGGACAGGACTGGCTTTATTTCCGCAGCATCGTCCCCAAGGTCGCGATCATCCGCGCCACCACCGCCGACGAGCGCGGCAATCTCTCCTATGAGCATGAGGGCGGCTATCTCGGCCCGATGGACCAGGCGTTGGCCGTGCGCAACAATGGCGGCATCGTCATCGCGCAGGTGAAGCGCCTCGTCGCCGCCGGCAGCCTCAAGACGCAGGACGTCTTCGTGCCCGGCATCCTGGTCGATGCCATCGTGGTCGCGCCCGACCAGATGCAGACCACGCAGACCGTCTACGACCCCGCCATCTCCGGCGAGGTGAAGCGTCCGCTCTCGAGCTTCGCGACACCGGCCTTCGACGTCGCAAAGGTGATCGCCCGTCGCGTAGCGCGGGAACTGCGCCATGGCGACGCCGTCAATATCGGTTTCGGCATCTCGGCCAATGTACCCCGCATCCTGATCGAGGAAGGCCAGCACGGCGCGGTGACCTGGGTCATCGAGCAGGGCGCCGTCGGTGGCGTGCCGCTTCTCGACTTCCAGTTCGGCTGCTCCTCCAATGCCGAGGCGATCGTGCCCTCGCCCTACCAGTTCACCTATTTCCAGGGCGCGGGCTTCGACCTCTCGCTGCTGTCCTTCCTGCAGATCGACCGCAAGGGCTGCGTCAACGTCTCCAAGCTCGGCGTGTGCCCCCATGTCACGGCCGGCGCGGGTGGGTTCGTCGACATCACCTCGCGCGCCCGCAGGATCGTGTTTTCCGGCTATTTTTCGGCAGGCGCCAAGCTGGCCGTCGCCAATGGCAAGCTGGTCATCGAGAGGGAAGGCAAGGTCAAGAAATTGGTCGAGTCCGTCGACCACATCTCCTTCTCGGGCCCCCGCGCCATCGCCCAGGGCCAGGATATCACCTACATTACCGAGCGCTGCGTGATGAAGCTGACGGCAGAGGGCATCGTCGTGACCGAGATCGCGCCCGGCGTCGACCTGCAGCGCGACATCCTCGATCAGGCCGAGTTCCAGCTGCTAGTGCCGCAGGCGCCGGCGTTGATGGACCCAGCCTTGTTCCACGAGGCCCTGCTCGGCCTCGAAGTTCCCGCGAGGGCAGCATGAGCGATCCCGTCCGCCTCGAGATGACTGAGGGCGTCGCGGTCATCACGCTCGCCCGTCCCGAAAAGCTGAACGCGCTCGACGAGACCATGGTCGCGCTGCTCGGCCGCTATGCCGACCAGATCGACGCCGACCGCTCGGTCCGCGCCGTGATCCTGACCGGCGAAGGAAAAGCCTTCTGCGCCGGCGGCGACATCGTCGCATGGGGCGGGCTCTCGCCGCTCGACATGGGCCACGGCTGGGTCCGCGACGGCCACCGCGCCTTCGACAAGCTCGCGCGCATCAAGCCCCCGATGATCGCGGCGCTGAACGGCCACGCGCTCGGTGGCGGTCTCGAACTGGCTGTCACGGCCGACATCCGCGTCTGCGAGGTCCAGGCCAAGATCGGCATGCCCGAAAGCGGGCTCGGCATGATCCCCGGCTGGTCGGGCACGCAGCGCCTGGTCAAGCGGCTGGGCGGCCGCGTCGCGCGCCGGCTCGCCTTGACCGGCGAGATCATCACAGCTGAAACCGCTCTGTCGCTGGGCATCGTCGACGAGGTCGTCGAAAAGGGCGGCGCTCTTGCTGCAGCCAAGATCATCGCCGACCGCATCCTGACGCGTGGCCCGGTCGCCAACATGGTGGTCAAGCAGTTGATCAACGCCGCCGAGGACGAGGACCGCTCTGCCACTATCGAGCAACTCGCGACCTCGCTGGTGTCCTTCACGCAGGACGTCAAGGAAGGTGTCGCAGCCTTCAAGGACAAGCGTCCGCCTGTGTACCGGGGTGAGTGAGATGGCGCGTCCCGTTGCTCTCATAACCGGCGCGCGGCGTGGCATCGGCCGCGCCATCGGGCAGGCGCTGGCGCAAGCCGGCCACGACATCGTCTTCACCGACATCGTCGAGGACGAGGCGGTCGAGGCTGCACGCACGGCCTTCGAGGCGGCGGGCGCGAAGGCGCTCTTCATCCGCCACGACGTCACCGCGATCGAAACCCATGCCGATCTCGTCGCGACTGTGATGCGCGAGTTCGGCCGGCTCGACCTGTTCGTATCCAATGCCGGCATCGGCGCGCCGGTACGCGGCGACATGCTCGATATCACGCCCGAGGCCTATGACCTGGTCATGGACGTCAATCTACGCGGCGCCGTCTTCCTGAGCCAGGAGGTCGCCAAGACCATGCTGGCAGCAGACGACGCGATCGATCCGATGATCGTCTTCGTCACCTCGGCCAGCACCGAGCTGGTCTCGATCGACCGCGCTCAGTACTGCGTCTCGAAACTCGGCCTCTCGATGTGGGCCAAGGCGCTCGCCGTGAGGCTGGCGCCGGAAGGGATCCCGGTGTTCGAGGTCCGCCCGGGCGTCATCCGCACGGAAATGACAGCCAAGGTCGCCGCAAAATACGATGCCCGAATCGCCGCAGGACTGATCCCCGCGGGACGCTGGGGCGAGGGTGAGGACGTCGCGCGCTGCGTCATCGGCCTGCGCAGCGGAAATTTCGGCTATGCCACGGGCACAGTTATCAACGCCGATGGCGGCCTGCTGATCCCGCGCCTGTAGTTTTGATCGACCCTAGGGCAAAGAGCCGATAATGAAGCGGCCAACGAGAGCATTTGGAGGAAACAGATCATGATCAGCCGTTTGGTCGGCAGCAGGGCCGGGTCCGCTGCATGAGCTACGAGTTTGATTTTGCCGACGTGTTCGCAGCGTGGCCGGAGCTGCTGGATGGCCTGCTCAACACGCTCGTGCTCTCGGCGCTGGCGATGGCGATCGGTATGGTGGTCTCGGTCGCAGGCGCGCTCGGCAAGACCTCAGGCCCGAAATGGCTGCGCTGGATCATCGACGAGTATATCGAGCTGATCCGCAACACGCCGTTCCTGATCCAGATCTTCATGATCTATTTCGGCCTGCCGGCGGCAGGCGTGAAGCTCTCCTCCAACGAGGCGGCGCTGCTGGCGCTGGTCGTCAATGTCGGGGCCTACGGCATCGAGATCATCCGCGCCGGCATCGAGAGCATCCACAAAGGCCAGGTCGAGGCCGGCAAGTCGCTCGGCATGCGTCCGCTCCAGATCTTCCGCTACATCATCGTCAAGCCGGCGGTGCAGGCGGTCTATCCGTCGCTGACCAGCCAGTTCATCCTGCTGATGCTGAATTCGAGCGTCTGCTCGGCGATCGCCGCCAGCGAGCTGACCGCGATGGCCGGTGACATCCAGTCGCGGACCTTCCGCAGCTTTGAGGTCTATTTCGTCGTGACCTGCATCTATTTCGCGCTGTCGCTCTTCTTCTGGAGCGCGTTTGCCGCCATCGAGCGCACCTTGCTGCGCAAGCCAACCCGATAGGTCCGGCGATCATGCGTACACTTGGACCCAACGAGATCCTCTACATCCTTGCAGCCGTGCGCTGGACGCTGCTGCTCTCGCTCGTCGCCTTCATCGGCGGAGCCGTCGGCGGCGCGCTGGTGGCGCTGGCGCGCGTCAGCGCGCTGAAATGGCTGCGGATCCTGGCCAATGGCTACATCAAGGTCTTCCAGGGCACGCCGCTGCTGATGCAGCTGTTCCTGGCCTTCTTCGTGCCGGGCCTGTTCGGCTGGTCGGTCGACCCCTGGACCGCCGCGGCGATCGGCCTGTCGCTGCATGCCAGCGCCTTCCTCGGCGAGATCTGGCGCGGCGCCATCGAATACGTGCCGCGCGGCCAGTGGGAGGCAGCGACGTCGCTCGGCCTGCGCTACCCCCACAAGATGGCGCTGGTGATCGTCCCGCAGGCGATCCGGATCGCGATCCCGCCGACCATCGGCTTCGTCGTCCAGCTGATCAAGGGCACCTCGCTGGCGTCGATCATCGGCTTCGTCGAGCTCACGCGCGCCGCCCAGATCATCAACAACGCAACCTTCCGGCCCTTCACCATCTTCGCGCTGGTCGGCCTGATCTACTACATCATCTGCCGGCCGCTCTCGGCCTACAGCAAGCGAATGGAGCAAAAGCTCCTCGTCGCCGCACGCTGAGTGCGGAGGCGCAAGTCCCAACGATAATCACCCCGAGGAGAACGCATAATGTCGGTATTCAAGTCCATCCTGCGCCGCAGCGTCGGCGCGCTGCTCCTGGCCGGCGTCGCCGCCGCTGCCATCGGCACAGCGCCCGCCAGCGCCGCCACGCCGGAGGAAATCAAGACCCGCGGCAAGCTCATGGTCGGCCTTCTGACCGACTACCCGCCCTTCGGCGGCACCGACAACCAGCAGCAGCCCGCCGGCTATGAC
The DNA here is from genome assembly GCF_056406735.1 of Allobosea sp. P1_B10. Classification (NCBI taxonomy): domain Bacteria; kingdom Pseudomonadati; phylum Pseudomonadota; class Alphaproteobacteria; order Hyphomicrobiales; family Alloboseaceae; genus Allobosea; species Allobosea sp. P1_B10. The sequence continues at coordinate 292,846 of NZ_JBFTZP010000008.1, forward strand.
GCCGACGTCGCCAAGCTGATGGCCAAGGCGCTGGGCGTGCAGGTCGAGCTCATCCCCGTGACCGGCCCCAACCGCATCCCCTATCTGCTGACCAACAAGGTCGACGTGCTGATCGCGACCTTCGGCATCACCGCCGAGCGCACCAAGCAGGTGCTGTTCTCGAACCCCTACAGCTCCCTGACCATCTACGTGCTTGCGCCCAAGGCCCTGAACGTCAAGACGATCGAGGACATCAAGGACGTCAGCATCAGCGTCGCGCGCGCCTCGACCCAGGACACCGCGATCACCGGTTCCGCCCCCAAGGGCACGCCGATCAAGCGCTATGACGACGACGCCACCGCCCTCCAGGCCCTGATCTCGGGCCAGGTCCAGGCGATGGGCGCGAGCAACACCATTCTCGCCCAGCTCAACAAGGACTATCCGCAGCTCAACATCGAGCCGAAGTTGACGATGCGCGAGCAGGCCAACGGCATGGCGTTCCGCAAGGCTGACACCGTCCTCGCCGAGTTCGCCAACAAGTTCATCGCCGACATCGAGAAGAACGGCGAGCTGAGCGCGATCAACAAGCGCTGGTTCGGCATCGAGCTCAACAAGCTTCCCCCGATGCCGACCTTCTGAGCCAGGCTCGGATACAACGACAGGACACGCCCGGCTCAAGGCCGGGCGTGTTGAACGTCCCGATCGAAGCGAGTTCAAGCGAATGACGATGTCCGTGACGCAAGCGACTGCCGGATCAGCCACGTCCGGCAACGTCATGATCGAGATGCGCAAGGTCGACAAATTCTATGGCGACTTCCAGGTCCTGCGCGACATCGACCTGACGGTGGAGCGTGGCGAGCGCATCGTGATCTGCGGGCCCTCGGGCTCGGGGAAGTCGACGCTGATCCGCTGCCTGAACCAGCTCGAGGAGCATCAGGCCGGTGAGATCATCATCGAGGGCACGACGGTGCACGCCCATATGCGCGGCATCGAGACCATCCGTCGCGAGATCGGCATGGTATTCCAGAGCTTCAACCTTTTCGGCCACCTGACCGTGCTCGAAAACTGCACGCTTGCGCCGATGAAGGTGCGCGGCATCAGCCGGGAGGAAGCGGAGGCGACGGCCCGTGCCGTGCTCGAGCGCGTCCATATCCCCGAGCAGGCGCTGAAATATCCGATCCAGCTTTCGGGCGGCCAGCAGCAGCGCGTCGCGATCGCGCGTTCGCTCTGCATGAACCCCAAGATCATGCTCTTCGACGAACCGACCTCGGCACTCGACCCCGAGATGGTCAGCGAGGTCCTGGACGTCATGGTCGAGCTCGCCGAAACCGGAATGACCATGCTCGTGGTGACCCATGAAATGGGCTTTGCTCGCAAGGTCGCCGACCGCGTGATCTTCATGGATGCCGGCGAGATCGTCGAGGTAGCCCCGCCCGAAAAATTCTTCTCAGCGCCCGAAAGCGAGCGCACACGGCGCTTCCTCGGTCAGATCCTGCGCTCAGGCGAGGCCAGCCACGGCTGATTGCCCCCCGTCAGCCTGCCTTGGCCATCCAGAGTTCGTCCTTGAGCACCGCCCTGCCCTCGGCCTGGAGCTTGAGCAGATGGGCAGCGACGTTCCGTTCCGCCGCGCGACGAAGCCAGGGATCGGTCTTGGAATAGAGCCGGTCGACAAGCTCCCAGGTCCCGATCGGCCCGGCTTCGAGCACGGTCGCGATCTCGTTCTCGCGCGCGATGCGGCGATCAAGCAGCTCCTGCACATAGGGCCGCGGCTGCGGCAGCGGCGGACCGTGGCCGGGCAGATAGAGCTGGTCGTCGCGCGCCAACATGCGCTTCAGGCTCGCGCAGTAATCCGCCATATCGCCGCCCGGCGGCGAGACGATGCTGCTCGACCAGGACATCACATGGTCGGCGCTGAAGACCACCCCGTCGGGACGCGCGAAGCAGAGATGGTCGCTGGCATGGCCCGGCGTATGGAGCGCGGTCATGTCGAACACGCTGTCGCCGTCCCGCAGGAGCACGTCGGGCGTGAACGAGGGATCGCCGCTGACATGGAAGGCATAGGTTACCGCACCGGTACGGGCCTTCAGCGCGGTCGTCGAGCCCAAATGGTCGGAATGGGTGTGGCTGATCAGGATCGCGTTGACCGCGCCCTTGGCCGCTCTCAGGATGTCCTCGAGATGCCCGTCGTCGTCGGGGCCGGGATCGAGCACCACGAGTCCATCAGCTGTCTCGATCAGATAGGTGTTGGTGCCGTGATAGGTCATCAGGCTGGGGTTGTTCGCCACGATGCGCGACACCCCCGGGATCACGGGCAGCAATGCGCCCCGCTCGGGCACAGTCTCTGTCAGGAAGGCCATTATCCGTCGACAAGCTCTCGATGAGGGATCGGAGCGGCCATGGCCGGCCGCGGGCTCTGGGACACGTCAGCTCAGGGCTTGGACAAAGCCGCATCCCGGGTCAAGCCGGCGACGTCAATCATCGGCTGCATCCGCGCCGGCTGCGCATGCACGCCGCCGAGCATTGACCTTCTTGCGCGCGCTTCCGATAGTCTGCAGCCCTCAAGCAGCCTTGCAAGACGCCCCATGCCTCGGCCGACCCCCTCTTCCGCCCTCGCGCGTTTGCGTGTCCTCGATCTCTCGCGCGTCAGGGCGGGGCCGACCTGCGCCCGCATCTTCGCCGATTTCGGCGCGGATGTGATCAAGATCGAGAGTCCGCCGGGCTTTGACCCCAACGAGAACATGAGCGGTCCCCGGCATGGCTATGACATGCAGAACCTGCATCGCAACAAGCGCTCGCTGACGCTCAACCTGAAGACCACCGAGGGCAAGGCGGTCCTGCTCAAGATGATCGAGAGCGCCGACCTGCTGATCGAAAACTTCCGCCCCGACGTGAAGGACCGGCTCGGGCTGGATTTCGAGACGCTGCACAAGCACAACCCGCGCCTGATCCTGGTCTCGATCTCGGGCTTCGGCCAGAGCGGCCCGTATCGCACCCGCGCAGGCTTCGACCAGATCGCACAGGGCATGGGCGGCATGATGTCGGTGACCGGACTTGCAGGCCAGGGCCCGGTCCGCGCCGGCATCGCGGTCGCCGATTCCGCCGCCGGCCTTTATGGCGCAATCGGTGCGCTGGTCGCTGTCACCGAGCGCGAGGCCTCCGGCAAGGGCCAGTGGGTCCAGACCTCGCTGCTCCAGGCCCAGATCGCGATGATGGATTTCCAGGCGGCGCGCTTCCTGGTCGAGGGTACGGTGCCGCCCCAGGCCGGCAACGACCACCCCTATTCGACGCCGATGGGCGTCTATGCGACCCGCAACGGCCACATCAATATCGGCGTCGGCGCCGAGGGACACTGGCGCTCCTTCTGCCAGGCCATCGACCGGCCCGACTGGGCCGCCCATCCAGACTATGACGACATGGCCAAGCGCTATGCCAGGCGCCCGCAGCTACGGGACATGATCGAGGCGATCCTGACGCAGCACGACAGCGCCCATTGGCTCGATGCCTTCGAGACGGCCGCCGTGCCTGCCGGGCCGATCTATGCCGTCGACGAGATGTTCGACGACCCGCAGGTCCGGCATCTCGGGATCGCCGCACCCGTCACGCACCCTGCCCTGGGCGACATTCGCGTCGTCGGCGAGCCCGTGCTGCTCTCGCGGACACCGGCGACGGTTGAAACCCCGGCGCCGGATGCCGGCGACCATAATGACGAAATCCTGGCCGAGCTCGGTTATGACGCAGCCGCAATCGCGGCATTGCGGGCCGGCGGCGCGATCTGAGGGAGCCTCTTCCGCATGAGTGACGAAATTCTCTATGAGGTCAGCGACGGCATCGGCCAGATCACGCTGAACCGTCCCCAGGCCCGCAACGCGCTGACCTTCGCCATGTATGAGCGGCTGGCGCAGATCTGTGGCGACCTGCCCGGCCATGGCGACCCCAAGGTGCTCGTCATCACCGGCGCGGGCGAAAAGGCCTTTGCCGCCGGCACCGACATCGCCCAGTTCCGCAGCTTCACCACGCCCGAGGATGCGCTCGCCTACGAGACCCGCATCGACCGCGTCATCACCACGATCGAGAGCTGCCCGATCCCGACCATCGCCGCCATCTCGGGCGCCGTCACCGGCGGCGGCGCCAGCATCGCCTGCGCCTGCGACATGCGCATCGCGACGCAGTCCGCGCGCTTTGGCTTTCCGGTGGCCCGCACGCTGGGCAACTGCCTCTCGATGAGCAACTACGCCAGGCTCGCCACCCTGCTCGGACCCGCTCGCGTCAAGGACATCGTCTTCACCGCGCGACTGGTCGAGGCCGATGAAGGCCTGCGCGTCGGCCTCTTCAACGAGATCGTGGCCGATCATGCAGCCTTGCTCGCCCGCGTCGCCGAACTCGCGCGGACGATCTCCGGCCACGCGCCGCTCACCATGCGCGCGACCAAGGAGGCCCTGCTGCGGCTGGCCAAGTCGAGGGACTTGCCGGAAGCCGATGACCTCGTGGTGATGTGCTATATGAGCGCCGACTTCCGCGAGGGCATGGAAGCCTTCCTCGGCAAGCGCCCGCCGCAGTGGAAGGGCGAATAGCTCTCGCCGCGGGCTCGCATGCCTGCCCAGGCGCGCCCTCACAGGATCGGCTTGCCGCCTGTGACAGCGATCGTCGCACCCGAGACGTAGCTCGACAGCGGGTCGGCGACATCACATAGGCCGTCGCCAGCTCCGCAGGCCGGCCCTGCCGCTCCATCGGCATCTGTTTTCCGAAATTCGCCGCTGCATCCTCTGGCATGGTCGAGGGGATCAGCGGCGTCCAGATCGGCCCCGGCGCGACGGCATTGGCGCAGGTTCCCTTCTCGGCGAGAAGCCGGGCATGGGTTGTCTCTGCTTCGGAAACGGCGGTGTCGGATGCTGGTCTAAGATGGTCGCACTCCTGTTTGGCGTCCAACTTCGAGGGCCGTTCGCGGTTCCGGCGCGGCGCGGTGCCGGGAATTTTCAGGACGCCTGTCACTGGCACTTGCAGGCGCGGCCCGGCCATGGAACGGAAGCGCGGCTGGTTGGTTGAAACGCTGGCGCGACGAACCAGGATCGATCGCGCGGAAGGACGTCGATGCAGAGCGGTCGGGCGGAGTTCGAGTTTCTCGCGGGAGGAGGCGAGATGGGGCTTCTGACTCGCGCCTTCGACTGGGCGAGCACCTCGATCGGCACCCCCGAGACATGGCCCCAGAGCCTGAGGGTGATGGTCCGCCTGATCCTGAACACCCGGCACCCGATGTTCATCTGGTGGGGGCCGGACCTCGTGCAGTTCTACAATGACGCCTATGCCGAGACGATGGGCCCCGAGCGCCACCCCAGCGCGCTAGGCGCCCGCGGCCGCGAGTGCTGGGAGGAAATCTGGCCGCAGATCGGCCCGCAGATCGACTATGTCATGGCCGGCAAGGGCTCGACCTGGGACGAGGAGCGCCAGTTCGAGATGACCCGGAACGGGCGCAAGCAGAGCATCTGGTGGACCTACAGCTACGGCCCCATCGACATCGAGGATGGCGTCGGCGGCGTCCTCGTCGTCTGCAACGATGTCACCCAGCAACACCTCGCCACGGCCGCCTCGCAGTTCCAGACGCGGTTCCTTGAGCAGTTGTTCCAGCAGGCGCCGAGCTTCATGGCCGTGCTAGAGGGGCCCGATCACGTCTTCCGCCTCGCCAACTCCGCCTATCTGCGGCTGGTCGAGGCGCGCGACATGGTCGGCAAGCCGATCCGCGAGGCCTTGCCCGAAGTCGAGGGCCAGGGCTTCGTCGCCCTGCTCGACCGCGTCTACCAGACCGGGGAACCCTATATCGGCAAGGCGGTACCGGTGACGCTCGGGGCCAACAAGAGCCCTTCGAAGGATGTGTTCGTCGATTTCATCTACCAGCCGATCGTCCTCGCCGGCGGCAAGATCGTCGGCATCTTCGTCGAGGGCGTGGACGTCACGGACCATGTCGAGGCCGAGCGAAACCTCAGCCTGATCAATCTCGAGCTGACCCATCGCGTCAAGAATACGCTGGCCATCGTCAGCGCTATCGCGTCGCAGACCCTGCGGGCGGGTGTCACCGACGGCGCCCTCAGGTCTTTCCAGGAGCGCCTGCGTGCCTTCGGCACCGCCCATGACATCCTGACCGACGCCAACAAGGCCGACGCCTCGATCAGGCAGATCGTCAAAGGCGTGCTCGACGCACACATCACCGACCCCGAGCGCTTCTCGGTGTCGGGACCGGAGATCCTGCTCGGCTCGAAGCAGTCGCTTTCGCTTGCGCTGGCGCTCAACGAGCTCGCGACGAACGCGATCCGCTACGGCGCGCTCTCCAATGACACCGGCAAGATCGCGGTCGAATGGGCGGCCGACAGCGGCGGGGAGCAAGCCGTCTTCCGTTTTTCATGGCGCGAGGCCGGCGGCCCGATAGTCTCGGCGCCAACGCGCCGCGGATTCGGCTCGCGACTGGTCGAGCGCGGCCTTGCCGCCGACTTCAAGGGCGAGGTGGACATCCGCTACGAGCCCGGCGGACTGGTCTGCACGCTGACGGCGCCCTGGTCCCATCTGCGCTACGCCCAGCCCTTCTACGACAAGTTGAATTGACGCCGGCGGAAGGTCCCTCTCAGGCCTCGACGAGATCGGCATAGTCCGGGTGCCGGCGCACCCAGTCGGCGATGAACGAGCAGCGGATCACGATCTTGCGCCCGCTGCCGCGCACGGTCTCGAAGATGCCCTGCGCCAAGCGCGATCCGATCCCGCGCCCCGAAAACGCATGCGGCACCTCGGTATGGGTCAGGATCACGCGGTCGCCATCGGCGCGATAACTCGCAAACGCCGTCCCGCCCTCGAAATCCAGTTCGAAGCGTCCGCGGTCGGCACGCTCGATCACAGTGTCCACGCTTGCCTCCTTGGTCAGTCTGCGGTCCCCGCTGAAATGGGATCGACGCCGGAGCATCGCAAATGCCTTGCGGTCAGCTCAGCCCTGCTTGGCGACATGCTCGGGCTTTCCCTTGCGCTTCGTCGACGCCATCTTTTCGAGTTCGCTCTCGCTCATCGACTTCTCCATCGATTTCGAAGCGCCCTGCAATTCGCTTTTCGGGGTGTCGCCGCGCTTGGCCGACAATGCGGCTCCCGCCGCCTTCTGCTGCGCCTTGGATCTGGCCGGCATGTCCAATCTCCTGAAACCCGGTTTGCCCCCGAGCCCCCGGACAACCGCATCCCCGGCGACAGGTTCCCCGCACGCGGAACTGAGAGCGTGCTCGCGCGTCTCCGCTGGCGCCGGTTCAACCCGGATGGAGACAAGACAATGGATGAGGAACGCATCAAGCGGATTGCGCGAGCCATGTGCCGGGCGGCGCGGCTCGATCCCGACAAGCCGGTCGACAAGAACGGCGGCTATACCGTCATGATCCAGACGCCGGGAGCGCAGGGCGTACAGCCGGCCTGGACGATGTTTCGACAGCAGGCCGAACTTTTCGCCGCCAGCCATCGCGAGGGCGCCTGGCACCATTGACCCCCGGCGTGGATGACGTTGCGCCGCATTGCGAACAAAACGCGAATCTGGGAGCCTGACGTCTTCCAGCGTGGATGATTCGTGATCGTGCAGACGGCAGCCGCCTACCTCGAAGCCCTCAATCCCGAGCAGCGGCGCGCCGTCGAGCACGGCGTCGGCGACAGCGCCGCGATGCCGGCGCGCGCCCTGCTCGTCATTGCCGGCGCCGGCTCGGGCAAGACCAACACGCTGGCGCATCGCGTCGCTAACCTGATCGTCAACGGCGCTGATCCGCGTCGCATCCTGCTGATGACATTTTCGCGCCGGGCCGCGGCCGAGATGAGGCGCCGCGTCGAGCGCATCACCCGCAAGGTGCTGGGCGACGGGGCCTCGGTCATGGCCGATGCGCTGAGCTGGGCCGGGACCTTCCACGGGATCGGTGCCCGGTTGCTGCGCGATTTTGCCGACCAGATCGACCTCGACCCGAGCTTCACCATCCATGACCGCGAGGATTCGGCCGACCTGATGAACCTTGTCCGGCACGAGCTCGGCTTCTCGAAGACCGAAAGCCGCTTCCCGACCAAGGGCACCTGCCTCTCGATCTATTCGCGCTGCGTCAACGCGGAAATGCCGATCGAGCCCGTGCTGGCGGCATCCTTTCCATGGTGCAGCGCCTGGGCCGATGAGCTGAAGGAACTCTTCGGCGGCTATGTCGAGGCCAAGCAGCGCCAGAACGTGCTCGATTACGACGACCTGCTGCTCTACTGGGCCCAGATCGTCGGCGATCCAGATCTGGCCAGCGAGATCGGCGACCGCTTCGACCATGTCCTGGTCGACGAGTACCAGGACACCAACAGGCTGCAATCCTCGATCCTGCTGGCGCTGAAGCCCGGCGGGCGCGGACTGACCGTCGTCGGCGACGACGCGCAGTCGATCTATTCGTTTCGTGCCGCGACCGTGCGCAACATCCTGGACTTCCCCAAGGCCTTCGAGCCGCATGCCGAGATCATCACGCTCGACCGCAATTACCGTTCGACGCAGAGCATCCTGGCCGCGGCAAACGGCGTCATCGACCTCGCGGCTGAGCGCTTCACCAAGAACCTCTGGACCGACCGGATAGCAGGGGACCGCCCTCGCCTCGCCAGCGTCCGCGACGAGGCCGACCAGGCGCGCTACATCGTCGAGCGCGTGCTGGAGAACCGCGAGGCCGGTTCGCTCCTGAAGCAGCAGGCGGTACTGTTCCGCGCCTCGCATCACAGCGGACCGCTCGAGATCGAGCTGACCCGGCGCAACATCCCGTTCGTGAAGTTCGGTGGCCTGAAATTCCTGGACGCCTCCCATGTCAAGGACATGCTGGCGCTGCTGCGCTTCGTCGAGAACCCGCGCGATCGCGTCGCCGGCTTCCGCCTGATGCAGTTGCTGCCGGGCGTCGGGCCGACCTCGGCCCAGCGCGTGCTCGACCATATGGGCGAGGCGACCGACGCGCTGGCGGCACTGGCGAGCGCCCCGCAGCCGCCGCGGTCCGGCGAGGACTGGGCGGGTTTCGTCGCCACCGTGGCGGAGCTGGCCTCGGGCCGCGCCGGCTGGCCGGCGGAACTCGGCTGCGCGAGGCTGTGGTACGAACCGCATCTCGAGCGCGCCCATGAGGATGCAGCCACGCGTCAGGCCGACCTGATCCAGCTCGAGCAGATTGCAGCGGGCTACCCCTCGCGCGAGCGCTTCCTCACCGAACTGACGCTCGATCCGCCCGACGCCACCAGCGACCAGGCCGGCGTACCGCTGCTCGACGAGGACTACCTGATCCTGTCGACGATCCATTCGGCCAAGGGCCAGGAGTGGAAATCGGTCTTCCTGCTCAATGTGGTCGATGGCTGCATTCCCTCCGATCTCGGCACCGGCACCACCGAGGAGACCGAGGAGGAACGGCGGCTGCTGTATGTCGCCATGACGCGCGCCCGCGACGACCTCCATCTCGTCGTGCCGCAGCGCTTCTTCACCCATGGTCAGAACGCGCAGGGCGACCGGCATGTCTACGCCTCGCGCACGCGCTTCATCCCGCCCAAGCTGCTCGGGCTCTTCGAAAAGACGAGCTGGCCGCCAGCCGAGACCAGCGCTGCACCACGCATGGCGAGCGCCGGTCCTCGCATAGATATCGCGGCCCGCATGCGCGGCATGTGGCGTTAGCTCCCCCCCGTCAAAAGACATTGTGAAGCACTGTCACGATCTGCAAAGGAGTGGCTGCGCCGAACGTGGAGATGACGGGTTCCAGTCTTTTCAGCTCGTGCTAAACCACAGTCGCGCGGCATGGGGGGAATGATGCGGAGTGCGTCGGCGAAGACTGCTGGAACCGAACGGTTCGGCCGGGGGATTCCGTCTCGGGCGGTCGCATTGGCGCTTGTCGCCGTGATCGTCGTGCCGGGCGTGATCTTCGCCGCATTCCTGCTGCAGCGCTTCACCCAGTCGGAGCGTGGACGCTATGAGCAGGAGGCCCGCGAAGTCGCGCGCGCCGCCGCCTCCGTGCTCGACAGCCACCTGCAGGGCTGGCAGACGACCCTCCATACGCTGGGGACGTCAGAGAACCTGCGCATGGGCAATCTCGAAGCGTTTTATCGTCAGGCGCTGCGCGTCAAGCAGTTGGTCGGAGCCGATATCGGGCTGCGCGCCCCCGACGGCTCCCAGATCCTCAGCACCCGCGTACCGTTCGGCGCGGCAATTCCGCCGACGCGCATCGGCACCGACCAGGAAGCGCTGTCCACGCAGTCGACGTTCGTCTCGAACGTGTTTCTGGGTTCGATCACCAATCGCCCGCTGGTGGCCATGGTGGTGCCTATCGTCCTCGACGGCACCGTACGCTACCTGCTGAATGTCAGCGTGGAGACCGAGGAACTCCGGGACGTCGTGCTCGCGGCTGCGTCGCGCAACTGGCTGGTCGGCGTAGCCGACCGCGACGGCGTCTACGTCACGCGCTCGCAGGACCACGCAGCCTTCACCGGCAAGCCCGGGATCCCGGCATTCCTCGACAAGGCGGTCGGCACGAGCGGGACATTCACGGGCAAGAACGCCGATGGCGACGACGTTCTCGTCGGCTACAAGCGCTCCGATATCTCCGGCTGGCTCGTCGCGGCCAATATCCGCCAGTCGGTCGTCGAGCAACCGCTGCGCTCAGCCCTGATCACGCTGGCGGCCTTCGGCGCCGCCGCACTGGTGCTGAGCTCCCTGGTCGCGCTCTGGCTCTGGCGCCTGATCGAAAGGCCGCTCGCGGTACTGACGCGCGCCAGCGGCCGCATCGGCCAGCTCGACGGGCCGATCGAGGCCCGGACCGGCTTGCGCGAATTCGCCGCCCTGCGCGATGCGCTGTCCTCCGCCTCCGAGCAGATCCGGGCGGACGCCACGGCGCTCGAGGCCCGTGTCTACGAGCGGACGAGCGAACTGGCCCAGGCCAATCTGCGGCTCACCGCCGAGATCGAGCAGCGCGCGCGCGTCGAGGCCATGCTGACTCAGGCCCAGAAGATGGAAGCCATCGGCAACCTCACCGGCGGCGTCGCGCACGACTTCAACAACCTGCTGCAGGTCATCGGCGGCAACCTGCAGCTGCTCGGGCGCGAGATCGCCGGCAACGCCAAGGCCGAGCGCCGTGTCGAGAATGCCATGGCGGGGGTCGCGCGCGGCTCGCATCTCGCCGCGCAGTTGCTCGCCTTTGGCCGTCGCCAGCCCCTGCAGCCCAAGATCGTCAATATCGGCAGGCTGATCCGGGGCATGGACGACCTGCTTCGGCGCACGCTTGGCGAGGCCATAGAGGTCGAGACAGTCGTCGCCGGCGGCCTCTGGAACACGCTGGTCGATCCCGCCAATGTCGAGAACGCGATCCTCAACCTCGCGATCAATTCGCGCGACGCCATGGACGGCCAGGGTCATCTGACGATCGAGGCCGGCAACGCCTTCCTCGACGACGCCTATGCCGCGACCCATCCCGAGGTGGTCGCAGGGCAATATGTCCAGGTCTCCGTCACCGACACTGGCTCGGGCATGACGCGCGAGATCATGGAGAAGGTCTTCGACCCCTTCTTTTCGACCAAGCCGGAAGGCAAGGGCACCGGCCTCGGTCTTTCGATGGTCTACGGCTTCGTCAAGCAGTCGGGCGGCCATGTGAAGCTCTACAGCGAGCCCGGCCAGGGCACGACGATCAAGCTCTACCTGCCGCGCTCCAGCCAGGCCGAGGATGCGCCGGTGGAGAGCGACAGCGGCCCGGTCGTCGGCGGCAGCGAGACGGTTCTCGTCGTCGAGGACGACGAGGCGGTGCGCGAGACCGTGATCGGCCTGCTCTGCGAACTCGGCTACCGCGTGCTAAAGGCGCCCGACGCCCAGAGTGCCCTGACCGTGATCGAGAGCGGCGTCGCCATCGATCTGCTCTTCACCGACGTGGTCATGCCTGGAACCCTGAAGAGCCCGGATCTCGCCCGCAAGGCGAAGGAACGCCTGCCGGCGCTGAGCGTGCTGTTCACCTCGGGCTACACCGAGAATGCCATCGTTCATGGCGGCAGGCTGGATGCCGGCGTCAATTTGCTCTCCAAGCCCTATACGCGCGAGCAGCTGGCCCGGAAGATCCGCCAGGTCCTGACGCTGGATGGCAAGCTGCCCAGCGAGACCGCGGGCTCGCAGGAGCCGAAGGCGCCGGACGCGCAGCTCCATGAGGCGTCGCCAGGGGAAGCCTCGACAGGCGCAGCGCTCGCGCCGGCTGCGAAAGCCGGGCTGATCGTGCTGGTTTGCGAGGACGACGCGATCATCCGCATGGATACCGCCGACATGCTGCAGGAACTCGGACACACCACCATCGAGGCCGAGAACGGCATGAGGGCGCTGGAGATCGCCAGCAACAGCAGGGTCGATATCCTCCTGACCGATATCGGCCTGCCCGACATCTCCGGCGCCGAACTCGCCCGGCGCGCCCGGGAGCTGAAGCCCGATCTCGCCGTGATCTTCGCGACCGGGCGCGAGCATGTCGAAGGGTTCGACAGCACCAGCCGGGTCGCGCTGCTGAAGAAGCCCTATCAGTTCGACCAGTTGGAGCGGATCGTCGGCTCGATTCTCGATGAGGCCTGATCGACCGCTTGCCACCTGCCCCGGAATCAAGGAACCCCGGGAGCCTGGCTCGCGGGGTTCCTCATGCTGTCGGTGCGGATGCCGCCGGGCTCAGGCCGCGGCGTCGAGGCGTTCGAGCCCGAGTTCCTGCGTCACGATGTTGACCCAGTAGCGCACGCCGTCAGGGATGATCGCGTCGTTGAAATCGTAGAGCGAGGTGTGCAGACCCTTGAACGAGCCGTCGGCGGCTACGCCATTGCCGATCCGCATGAAGGCGGCCGGCCGGAGCTGGGCCATCTCGGCGAAATCCTCGCCGCCGGTGCTCGGCCGAAGCGTGGAGTTGACCTTGTCGGCGCCGGCCACCTGCCCGGCCGCGGCCACGGCGACGGCGACCTGCTCGGCCCTGTTGTGGAGGGCGCTGGGCCCGCGACGATAGGTGGCTTCGGCCTGGCAGCCCCAGGCCTGCGCCGTAGCCTGGGCGAGCTCGGCGATGCGCCGTTCGACCAGCGCGCGCACCTCTTCCGAATAGGTCCGGGCGGTGCCGCCTATCTGCAGCTCGCAGGGCACGACATTAGCGGCCTCCGCATCGCCGGAATGGATATAGCCCACCGAGATCACGCAGGTGTCGGCCGGCGCGACATTGCGGCCGACGATGCCCTGCAGGCCGAGCACGAAATGCGCCTGCGCATAGGTGATGTCGGTCGAGAGGTGCGGCTGCGAGCCGCCATGTCCGCCCACGCCGCGGAAGACGACCTTCCAGCTGTCTGCCGCCGCCAGCATCGGGCCGACGCAGGTCGCGAAGGTCGATTCCGGCATCCCCGGCGAATTGTGGAGGCCATAGACAGCATCCGACGGAAAGCGCTCGAACAAGCCGTCCTTGATCATCGCGACCGCGCCGCCGCGGCCTTCCTCGGCGGGCTGGAAGATGATGTTGACGGTACCGGCGAAATCGGGATTTGCGGCCAGGTAGCCGGCGGCGCCGAGCAGCATGGTGGTGTGCCCGTCATGCCCGCAGGCGTGCATCTTGCCCGGATGCTGGGAGGCGTAGGGCAGCCCGGTCTCCTCGACGAGCGCCAGCGCATCCATGTCGGCGCGCAGGCCGATGGCATGCTGGCCCTGGAGGCGGCCCTTGATCACGCCGACGACGCCGGTTCCGCCGACGCCCTCGGTGACCTCGATGCCCCAGGCGCGCATCTGCTTGGCGACGAGGTCGGCCGTGCGATGCTCCTCGAGACCGAGTTCGGGATGTGCGTGGATATCGCGCCGGATCGCGGTCAATTCAGCTTGGTTGGCAGACAGCCAGTTGTCGAGCGTCTTCATAATTGTCCCCTGGTGGAGCCCCGACAATGGCACCCGCTGCCCCCGCCAACAACCCGCGCGGCCCTGCCTGCGGCGGGCATCGCGCCTGCGTTCTCCGCCGGTCGCCTGCCGTCAGCGCCGGTTTGGCGAAAGGTCCGGTATCAGCGGCGGACGCGGGCTGCGGTCGCTGTCGGCCTGCACCGGTGGCGGCTTCTTCAGCATGCGCCAGGCGAGATAGGCCGCAGTACCCGTCGAGAGGACCCCAGCGTACACGAGGAGCCCGTGCGGCCCGACCAACTGCATGAACACGGCCGCCGCCAGCGGTCCGATCGCGGAGCCGATACCCCAGAGCAGCAGCAGCGCGGCGGACAGTCCCACCGCGCGTTCCTGCCCCATGCGCAGATAGGCATGCGTCACTGCAACCGTATAGAGCGAGAAGCTGCCCCCGATCAGCGCGAACAGGCCATAGAACCAGAGCCGGTCATTGCTCGTCCCGAAATAGAGCACCGCGCCCAGCCCCAGCACTGCAGCCACGACGACACAGGCCGTGCTCAGCATGATGATGCGGCTGTCGAGCCGGTCGGCGACCATGCCCATCGGCCATTGCACCAGCAATGCGCCGATCTGGATCGAGGCCGTCAGCAGGATCGCGGCCTTCTGGTCGAGCCCGATCAGGATGCCATAGGCGGGCGTGACATTGGTCATCGCGCCGCCCATCAGCCCGACATAGACGCAGCCGACGACCGCCGCCGGCGCCAGCCGCCAGAGCATGCCGAGATTCATCGAGACCGCATCGGGCGCTTCGGGCGCCCGCGCCCGCGTCAGGCCAAGCGGGATCAGCGCCAGCGAGAAGGCCGCGCTGGCGATCAGGAAGATGTCATGCGTCTGCAGCGCGATATAGCCGACGCCGATCTGCGAGCCGATCAGCGAGAGGCGGTTCAGGATCTGGTAGAAACCGAAGATCCGGCCGCGCTGGCTCGCAGGCGCCTGGCCGCTGATCCAGCTTTCGATGCAGATGGCGTGACCTGCGCCGGCAACGCCCATGATCAGGCGCGCGGCGCCCCACCACTCCACCGGCAGGAGCGCGAAGCTCAGCGCCAGCGAGGCCTGGACTGCCGAGAACACCGCAAAGCCGCGGATATGGCCGATGCGCCGGATCAGGGACGGAATCCTGAAGCAACCCACGAGGAAGCCGACCGAATAGGCGGAACCGACGAGGCCGATCAGCCAGGGCGGATGCTTGCCGATCGCCAGTTGCAGCGGCAGGACCGTATTGAGGATCGTGCTCGCCACCTGGAGGATCAGCGCGCCGGCGACGATCGCGCCGAGTGCAGCGATCGAGCCTGTGCGGGGGGCTGAGTCGGCATCCATGCTCGCCAACGCTCCTTGGCCTGTATTCCGGGTGGTCACGATGCGGCGAGGCGGCCCCGCGCAGCCTGATTCGAACGACGGGGATGAGGAATACCATTCCTCTCGGCCTTGCGGAGGGAAGAATGCCGACCGCCCTGGCCAGAGGCGGGCTCTCCGGAGGGGCGTGAAGCCGCCCGCCCCCCGCCGTCAATGCCGCTCGTGGCGGCACTGGCTGTGGTCGGCGAGCGCGTCGATGATCGCGCAGTCGCAGGCAGCCACGCCGCACGAGCAGGTCGCGGCGATGCGCTCCAACTCCTTCTCCAGCGACCGAAGACGCGCGATCTTGTGCCTGACGTCCTCGAGATGGGCGACCGAGATGGCATGGGCCTCGTCGCAGGCCATGCCGGGCGTGTCCGACAGCTTCAGTAGCGTGCGGATACCCTCGACCGGGAAACCGAGGTCGCGCGCATGCTTGATGAAGGCGAGGCGGGCGACATGAGCCCCGCCATAGCGCCTCTGATTGCCCTCCGAGCGCTCCGGAGGTTGCAGCAGGCCGACCTGTTCATAGTAACGGATGGTCTCGACCTTGACGCCTGTCCGGTCAGAAAGCGCGCCGATCGGCATGACGCGCTCGAGCAATTTTTGATCGGCCATGATTTTTCGCTTGAACCTGAAGTGGCTAGAGCTTGTACATGGGATGTCTCGCAATCGCGTCAAGCGGAGACGGATGATGACGGCAGGCACGCAGAACGCCCCCCAGCCCCTCAGCTGGAAGGTCGGCGGCATGGACTGCGCCAATTGCGCGGCGACGATCCGTGGCGCGGTCGAGCGCCTCCCGGGGGTCAGCGACGTCCGGCTCTCGGTGATGTCGGAAACCCTGACGCTGGCGCTCGACGAGACGCAGACGACGCGCGAGGCCATCGAAAAGCGCGTCACCAGCCTCGGCTACAGTACCGCTGCGATCGCTGCCAAGTCCGCCCCGGCGCAGCAGGAGCCGGAGCCCGCCTGCGGCTGCGGCAATGACCACGCGCATGACCATCATGATCATGCAGGCCACGATCATGCCGCTCACCAGCGCGGCGACCATCGTCACGAGCAGCCAGCGAAAGCTGCCGCCGATACCGGCCACGGGCTGCCGGGCCACGTCCACGAGGAAACGCCGGAGGGCGCGTCCTGGTACCAGACCAGCAAGGGCCGACTCGTGCTCGTCACAGCCACCTGCCTGGCGGCGGCCTGGCTGGCGCATCTGGCTTGGCCGCCCCTCTCCTACTGGGCCTTCGTCCTCGCCTGCGTGATCGGCGTCGTGCCTGTCGCACGCCGTGCCTTCGCCGCGGCTGCTGCAGGCATGCCGTTCACCATCGAGATGCTGATGACCATCGCGGCCATCGGCGCGCTGTTCATCGGCGCGGCGGAGGAAGCTGCGCTGGTCGTATTCCTCTTCGCGGTAGGCGAGGTGCTGGAGGGCGTCGCAGCCGATCGTGCCCGCGCCTCGATCAGGGCGCTTGGCGACCTCGTGCCTAAATCCGCGATCGTCGAGGAGAATGGCACGACGCGACAGGTCGATGCGGCCTCGCTCGTCATCGGGCAGACGGTGCTGGTGCGGCCGGGCGACCGCATTCCCGCCGACGGCGAGATCACCGACGGCATCTCGGGCATCGACGAGAGCCCGGTCACCGGCGAGTCCGTGCCGAAGACCAAGGGCGTCGGGGAGAGCGTCTTCGCCGGTTCGGTGAACAGCGAGGCGGCGCTGCGCGTGCGCGTCACCAAGGCGACCGAGGACAACACGATTGCCCGCATCATCCGCCTCGTCGAGGAGGCGCAGGAGGCCCGCGCCCCGACGGAGCGCTTCATCGACCGGTTCTCGCGGGTCTACATGCCCGCCATCGTCGGTCTCGCGCTGCTCGTGGCGCTGGTTCCGCCGCTCTTCTTCGGGGGCGAATGGGCGGTCTGGACCTACCGCGCGCTGGCGCTGCTGCTGATCGGCTGCCCCTGCGCCCTGGTCATCTCGGTGCCCGCCGCCATCGCCGCAGCGCTTTCGGCCGGCGCGCGCCAGGGCCTGCTGATGAAAGGCGGCGTTGTCATCGAGGCCGCCGCCCGGACCGGCATCGTCGCCTTCGACAAGACCGGCACCCTCACGGAAGGTCGCCCGCGCGTCACCGAAATCGCCGGCTTCGGCCGCAGCGAGGAAGATGTGATCGCGCTCGCCGCAGCGGTCGAGACCGGCTCCAGCCATCCGCTCGCCGTTGCGATCCTCGATCGCGCGCAGGCGCTCGGGGTCGCGATAACTCCCGCCAGCGAGGTCTCGGCCATCGCGGGCCAGGGCGTCGTCGGCAAGCGCAACGGCGTGGAGATCTTCGTCGGCGCGCCGCGCCATGCGCTGAACCTCGCCAGCTTCGACGCGCAGGCGAGCGCGACCGTCGAGCGTCTCGAATCCTCCGGCATGACGCTCGCCGCCGTGATCACCGACGGCACGCTCGCCGGGCTGATCGCCCTTCGCGACGAGCCGCGCGCGGATGCCGCCGCCGCTATCGCCGAGCTGAAGGCGATGGGCGTGCGCTCCCTTATGCTGACTGGCGACAATGCCCGCACCGGCGCCGCCATCGCGCAGGCGCTGGGCATGGAGCACAAGGCCGAGCTGATGCCCGACGACAAGGTCGCGAGCATCAAGGCGCTCTCGGCGCAGACGCCGGTCATGATGGTCGGGGACGGAATCAACGATGCGCCGGCGCTCGCCGCCGCCAGCATCGGCGTCGCCATGGGATCGGGCACGGATGTCGCGCTCGAGACGGCCGATGGCGCGGTTCTGAAGAGCCGCGTCCGCGATGTCGCCGCGATGATCCGGCTCGCGCGCGCGACGATGGCCAACATCCGCGTCAACATCGCCATCGCGCTCGGCCTCAAGGCCTTGTTCCTGGTGACGACGATCCTGGGATACACCGGGCTCTGGGTCGCGATCCTCGCCGATACCGGCGCGACCGTGATCGTCACCGCCAATGCCTTGCGCCTGCTGCGCTTCGACGCCGGCCGTTCGGCCTGACGGGACGAGCGCTGCATGTCTGGCATGGAGATCGCGAGCTATCTGATGGCGGTCGTCTACGTCATCAGCTTCCTCTCGATGTCGGCGATCCTGGCGAAGGAATCCGGGCGGCCGATCTGGCTCTTCGACAGGGGCAGCGAGAGCCAGCGGCTACCGGCAACACTGTTCAGGCTCGCCTTCATCGGCGCGGTGCTCTGGCCGCTCGTGCTGTCGCTGTCCGGCAACCCCGTCGTGAACGATCCACTGAGCGCAGCCCTCGACGGTCCGTGGTTCGATGTCTTCGGTCATCTCCTGATCGTCGTCGGAGCCTGCATCGCGATCCTGTCGCAGCGTTTCATGGGCGCGTCCTGGCGCATCGGCGCGGCTCAGGCGGATCTCGGCGAGATCGTCGATGGCGGCCCCTTCGCGATCTCGCGCAACCCGGTTTTCCTGGGCCAGGCCGTCCTCTTCATCGGGCTCTTCATCGTGCTGCCGAGCCTGGTCCAGGCCGTTTTGACGCTCGCTTTGCTGGTCGCCATCGCGCTTCAGGTCAGGATCGAGGAGCGCGTGCTCGCCGCAGCCCATGGCAAGGCCTATCTGGCCTACAAGGCACGTGTGCGCCGCTGGCTCGGCGTGCGACGAACCGCGCCCTGACGCGGCGGCGACAGGCGCGATAGGCTGCCCGCCAGAAAGCTCAGCGAAAGCGGACCATGTCAGCCGACCTGCCGGACCAGATCTCGGAAGCGCTCGTCGCCCATTTGGTCGACACCTTCTACGGCCGCATCCGCCAGGACCAAGTCCTCGGCCCGATCTTCGAGGCCCGCCTTCAGGGTCGATGGGACACGCACCTCGCGGCCATGGTCGATTTCTGGTCGTCGGTGACGATGCTGACCGGCCGCTATCGCGGCAAGCCGCATGTCGCCCACGAGCCGCTCGGTCTGGCGCCCGAACATTTCCAGCGCTGGCTCGGCCTGTTCAAGGCGACCGTCGGCGACCTCTGCACCGGCCCGGCTGCAGCCCTTTTCATCGACCGCGCGCATCGCATTGCCGACAGCCTGCAGATCGGGCTCAATATCGGCCCCAAGGCGCTGAACCTGACGCCGGCCTGAGGTTCACACCGCCGCCATGCGCCCTTCCGCGATGTCGCGGGCCAGCGCCTCGGGATCGCGCTCGGCGAACGGGCCGTAGCCCCCGGCGCCGGGCGTGATGATCTCGACGATCTGGCCGGGCTCGAGCGCACCGTCGCCATTGACGAAGGGGCCGACGCCCTCGCTGAAGACGAAGGCCGCGCCCTGGCCAGACTCGCCGCCAGCGATGCCCCAGGGGCGCGACTTCAGGCGCGAATTGTCGAGGTTGAGCCGGCAATGCGCTTCGGCGCGATAGACCCGGCGCAGGCCCATGCCGCCGCGCTGGCGACCCCGCCCGCCGGAGTTGTCGATAAGCTCGTAGCGCAGCAGGGTCAGCGGATACTCGACCTCCAGCGCCTCGACCGGCAGGTTCGAGGTGTTGGTCATATGGACATGGACGCCGTCGAGGCCGTCCTTGGTGGCACGAGCACCGGAGCCGCCGCCGATCGTCTCGAGATAGACCCAGAGCTGGCCCGAACCGGGCATCTCGCCGGCAAAGGTCGCAGTCGCCACCACGCCGGAGCATGCGGCGATGACCCGCTCTGGCACGGCCTGGGCCAGCGCCCCATGGATCAGGTCGACGACGCGCTGGCACGGCGCTATGCGACCATTCACGGCGGCCGGATGCTTGCAGTTCAGCACCGTGCCTTCTCTGGCAGTGACAGTCAGCGGCCGGGCGAGGCCGGCATTGGGCGGGATCGTCGGGTCGGCAACCGTCTTGACGGCGTAGTACACCGTCGAGAGCAGCGCAGTGTAGACCATGTTGAAACCCGCCCGCGCCTGCGGCGGGGATTCGAAGGCGAGTTTCATCTCCTCGCCCGCGACCGTGATCTCGACCGAGAATTCCAGGGGCTCGTCGATCTCGGGATTGTCGAAATAATCCGTGAAGCGATAGATCCCGTCTGGAATCGAGGCGATGCCGGCGCGCATCTTGCGCTCGGCATAGTCCTGGAGCGCGCGGCCGGCCGAGAGCACCGTGGCACGGCCATATTTGTCGCAGAGCGCCCTCACCCGTTCGACGCCGAGGCGGTTGGCCGCCATCTGGGCCCGCAGATCCGAGAGACGCTCGCGCGGCACCTGGCAGTTCAGCAGGATCACTTCCTGCACGTCCTTCATCAGCACGCCGCCGTCATAGAGCCGGATCGGCGGGATGCGCAGGCCCTCCTGATAGATATGCGCGTGGCCGCGATCCGCGAAATCGGCGTGGTGGGCTGTGTTGACCGCCCAGGACACCATGACGCCGTCATGGAAGATCGGCTCGGCCAGGACGATGTCGGGCAGATGCGTGCCGCCGCCCTCATAAGCGTCGTTGCCGATGAAGACGTCGCCGGGTTTCATCTCCGCGACGGGATGGCGCTTCAGGATATGCGGGATGATGCCGATGAAGGAGCCGAGATGCATCGGGATATGCTCAGCCTGGCACAGCGTGTTGCCTTCGATGTCGAACAGCGCGGTCGAGCAGTCGCGACGCTCCTTGATATTGGTCGAGTAGCTCGCCCTGACGAGCGCCTCGCCCATCTCCTCGGTGATCGAGGCGAAGGAGGAGCCGATGACCTCGACGGTGATCGGATCAACGGTGACCGTGGCGTTGATGGTCATCACGGCATCTCCAGGATCAGGTTGAGATAGGGTTCGACCGTCGCGACCATGCCGGGCAGCACCACGGTGGTGGCGTCCATCTGCTCGACGATCGCAGGGCCGCTGAAGCGGTTGCCGCATTTCAGCTTTTCGCGATCGTAGATCGGTGTGTCGACGAAGCCGCCGGCCTCGGGGAACCAGACCTCGCGGCGGCCTGTGATCGCGCCGCTCGCATCGGGCCCGGCATCGGGTTGCGGCCGGAACTGCGCCTTGGGCACGAAGCCGATGGCCTCGGCGCGATAGGTCACGAGTTGCACCGCCTCGCCCTCGGCGACGAAGCCGTAGAGCCGCTTATGCGCCTCGGCGAAGCCCTGGCCAAGGGCTGCGATCGTCGCCGAGGTGATCTGTCCCTCAGGGACATCGATCGACAATTCGTAGTTCTGGCCGTGATAGCGCAGATCGGCGGTGCGCCTGAGCTTGCGATCGGCTGGCGCGACCTTTTCCTCGGCAAACCAGTGTTCGGCCTGCTCCTCGAGCCCGGAGAAGATCTCGGCCATGTCGCCGACCAGCCCCTCGCCCAGCGTGGCCAGGCGCGTGGTCGCGAAATTGGCGCGCAGGTCGGTCAGCAGCAAGCCGAGCGCACAGCCGATTCCGGGATTGCGCGGCACGACGATGCGCTTCATCTCCAGCTCCTTGGCGAGCCGGGCGGCATGGAGCGGGCCGGCGCCGCCGAAGGCGACGAGCGCGTAGTCGCGCGGATCATGCCCCCGCTGCACGCTGATCACGCGGATTGCCTTGGCCATGTTCGCGGTCACCACCGAGATGATGCCCTGCGCGGTCGCCATCACGTCGAGCCCGATGGTGCCGGCGAGCCGGCCGATCGCCTCCTTCGAGAGGTCCTGGCGGATCGGCATGCGGCCGCCCAGCAGATGAGTCGGGTTCAGCGTCTGCAGCACGACATTGGCGTCGGTGACGGCAGGCTCGGTCGAGCCGCGGCCATAGCAGACCGGGCCCGGATCGGCGCCGGCGCTGCGCGGCCCGACCTTCAGCAGACCGCCGGAATCGATCGCGGCCAGCGAGCCGCCTCCGGCGCCGACAGTATGGATATCGAGCATTGGCGCCTTGATCGGATAGCCATGCACCGTCGCCTCGCTGGCGAGCTTTGCCTCGCCATTGCGCAATAGCGCGACGTCGGAGGAGGTGCCGCCCATGTCGAAGGTGATGAGGTTGGCGATCCCCGTCATCGCGCCGATAGCCTGCGCCGCGACGACGCCGGTCGAGGGGCCGGAAAGCACGGTGCGGACCGGCAGGCGCGCCGCCATGTCGAAGCCGATGACGCCACCATTGGACTGGGTCAGATGCGGCGTCGTCGTCAGCCCGAGTTCCTTGAGGCGGTCGGCCAGCCGGCGGATGTAGTTGTGCATCACCGGGCCGAGATAGGAATTCACCGCCGCGGTCGAGATCCGCTCATATTCGCGGAATTCCGGCGCAACCTCATGCGAGGCGCAGACGAAGGCCTCGGGAAACTCCTCGAGGACGATGCGCTTGGCAGCCTGCTCATGGGCCGGATTGACGAAACCGTAGAGGAAGCCGATCGCGACCGCCTTGACGCCCGCCGCCTTCAGCGCCCGGGCGGCTGAACGGACGCCGTCCTCGTCGAGCGCAATCTCGACGGAGCCGTCATGGCGCAGGCGCTCGCTGACGCCGAAGCGCAGGTCACGCGTCACCAGCGGCGGTGCCTTGTCGACCTGGAGATCGTAGAGATCGGGCCGCTTCTGCCGGCCGATCTCGATCAGGTCGCGGAACCCTTCCGTGGTGATGAGCCCGGTCTTCACACCGCGATGCTGGATCAGCGCATTGGTGCCCACCGTCGTGCCATGGCCGAAATAGGCCACCTCGCTGGGCTCGGCGCCGACGCGCTGCGTGCCCTCCTGGGTTCCCTTGGCGATGGCACGCGAGGGATCGTCGGGTGTCGAGGGCACCTTCCAGACCGAGACGTCGCCGGTGGTGTCGTCGAACAGGCAGACGTCAGTAAAGGTCCCGCCGGAATCGATGCCGATACGCCAAGCCATTTAACGCGCGCTCCTGGGTTCAAACCGATACGGCTTCGAGGGATCGGGGAAAGGCCCGCCGCTCGTCGATCACCCTCGCTCCGACCTGTCCGGACGGGCCGGCAGAGGGGCGCGATCCTGGCTGACAGGGCATGAGAACGGGCTACTTCCTAGCGGGCAAGAACTGGTATACACCAAACACCTATACCAACCCCTGTCAAGGATAGTCCAAGCAGCGCATGAATACCGTTATCAAGGGCGGATTGGTGTGCTTTTCGGCTTCCGATGAAGCGGGGCGGGCGCTATCCCCACTAGAGATCCATGCGGGAAGCCCCGAAGAGAGCCCGACCATGAGCGACCCCGCAACACGGGCCAAGCCGATCTATGTCGCGGTTCAGGATTACCTGCTCGACCTGATCAACGGCCCCGATTACGGGCCCGGCGACCGCATCCCATCCGAGCGCGTTCTCGCCGACACGCTGGCGATCAACCGGATGACCGTGCGCAAGGCCATCGACAAGCTGGTCGAACGCAACCTGCTCGAGCGCAACGGCACCAGCGGCACACGCGTTCCCCTGGTCCAGGTGACGCGCCCGATCGCGCTCGGCGCCTCGCTCGGCATCACCCGGATCGTCCGCAATGCCGGTGGCAACCCCGGCAACAAGCTGCTGCATTTCGGCGAGGAGCCGGCGACCGAGACCATAGCGCGCCGGCTCGGCGTTCCACCCGGAACCAGCCTGATCATGTTCAGGCGCCTGCGTACGGTGAACAGCGAGCCTTTCTCGATCGAGACCAGCTATCTGCCGGCCGCCCGCTTCGGCCAGCTCGGCGCAGAGGATTTCGTGGCTGGGCAGTCGCTCTACGACCTGCTGAAAGCCCGCTACGGCGTCGAGGCCAGCGCTCGCGATCGCGAGATCGGCGTCGGCACCGCCAATGATTTCGAGGCGCGCCTGCTCGCCCTCTCGCCGGGCTCGCCCACGCTGGTTCTGCGGCTGGTTGCCCGCGACAGTGACGGCGTGGCCGTCGAATACATGAAATCGGTCAACCACCCCCATCACGTCGTCTTCCGGAACTCGACGCTTTCAGCCCAGGACTGACCATGCCGATGCGCGCCGCCTTGATCTTCGCAACGACCTCAGACCGCCCTGCCGGAGACCGACGCTGATGGGCATCACCATCGAGACCATCGAGCCCGACGCGACGCTCCCGGCAAGCAGCGACGTCGTCATCATCGGCGGCGGCATCATCGGCATCATGACCGGCCTGTTCCTGGCCAGGGACGGCATCTCGGTCACGGTCTGCGAGAAGGGCGAAGTCGGGCACGAGCAATCCGGCCGCAACTGGGGCTGGGTCCGGATCATGGGACGCGATGCCAGCGAGATCCCGCTCGGGCTTGAAAGCATGCGGCTCTGGTCCGAGATGGACAGGCTCGTGGGCGGCGACACCGGTTTTACGCGCTCGGGGATCGTCTATGTCGCCGACACCCCGGCAAAGCTGGCCGAGCACGAGGCCTGGCTCGACCACGCGAGGCAGTACCAGCTGGACTCCCGGCTGCTCAGCACGCGCGAGATCGACAGCCTGCTGCCTGGCAACAAGCGCGCCTTCGCCGGCGCGCTCTTTACGCCCAGCGACGCCCGCGCCGAGCCGCAAAAGGCCGTGCCGGCGATGGCACGCGCGCTGCGCCGGCATGGCGGGACCGTGCTGACGCGCTGCGCCGTGCGTGGCATCGAGACCAGCGCCGGCCGGGTGAGCGCGGTGGTGACGGAGCGCGGCAGCATTGCCTGCCAGCGCGTAATCCTGGCCGGCGGCGCCTGGTCGCGGCTTTTTCTTGGCAATCTCGGCATCGACTTTCCGCAGCTCAAGGTGCTGGGCTCGGTGCTGCGCACGCAGCCGCTGGAGGGCCCGCCGACTCACGCCGTCGGCGGCTCGGATTTCGCCTTCCGCAAGCGCCAGGATGGCGGCTACACGATCGCCCATCGCGGCGCGAGCGTCGCCGAGATCGTGCCCGACAGCTTTCGCCTGCTCGGCGATTTCCTGCCGTCCTTCGTCAAGCAGCGTCACGAACTCAAGCTGAACATCGGCGGACGCTTCCTCGAAGAGGCCCGCACGGCTCGCAAATGGGCGCTTGATGAGACGACCCCCTTCGAGACGACCCGCATCCTCGACCCCACCCCGTCCGAGGGCATCCTGCGCGAAGGGCAAGCCAATCTGATCGCCGCCTTCCCCGCCTTCAAGGACATGAAGGTCGCGCAGGCCTGGGGCGGCTTCGTCGACGCGACGCCCGACGCGGTGCCCGTCATCGGCGAGGTTCCGCGCCTGCCCGGCTTCTTCATCGCGAGCGGATTTTCCGGCCATGGCTTCGGCATCGGCCCCGGCGCAGGCCGGCTGGTCGCCGACATCGTCTCCGGCAAGGCGCCGCTGATCGACCCGACGCCGTTCAGGCTCGAGCGCTTCTCGCGTCTGGAGCGCACGACGCGGGCGGGGTGAACCAAACGCACGTCATGCTCGGGCCTGACCCGAGCATGACGTGCGACGGCTCACGCCAGCGCAGCGTCTTCCATCGAATAGGCCGAGAAGAAGTTCGTGCCGCCAGGCAGGCTCTTGAACCCGGTCAGGCCCTTGACCATCGCATAACCCTGCGAGCGCCATGCCAGCCCGACAAGCGGCGCCTGCTCGAGCGCGACCTGTTCGAGCTCGGCATAGATCGCCTTGCGCTTGGCGACATCGAACTCGGCCCGGCCCTTGGCGAAGAGGGCATGGATTTCCGGCGTCGGGAAAGCCCAGCTGCGCGCCATGTTCGGCGGCAGGCCGCCATCGATCAGCGGGGCGAGCCCGTCTGGATCATTGTTGTCGGCGGTCGTGCCCTGGACCATGAACTCATAGCGCCCCTTGCCGGCGGCATCGACGCGGCCGGCCCAGTCGGGCAGGTTCAGCTTCACATCGATGCCTATCTCGCCGAGATGGGCCTGGACGATCTCGGCGGTCGATTTGTGCATGCCGTATTGCGCCGTCGACAGCAGCGTGCAGGAAAATCCCTTGGCCATGCCGGCCTCGGCCATCAGCTTCTTCGCCTTGTCGGGATCGTACTTCCAGTATTGCGAGCGCTCGCTGCTGAAATACGGGCTGCTCGGCAGGATCGGCAGGCCCTCGAGCTTGCTGCCCCGGCCGAAGAACGCCGCCTGCACGATCTCCTCGCGCCGCACCGCATGGGCGACGGCCTGGCGCAGGCGCACATCCTTGAACGGGCCGGTGCCGCCGTTGAAGTTCAGCCCCATGAACGGCCCGTCGGTGGCGTCGAGCTTGAGGCGCGCATCCTTCTCGATCGCGCTCATGTGCTGCCAGGGCACATACTCGATCAGGTCGGTATCGCCCGCCTGCAGCGCCGCGACGCGCAGGTTCTCGTCGGCATAGGCGACGATCTTGATGCCGGCGAGCTTCGGCAGGCCGGGCTTGTAGTATTTCGGGAAGGCGGCCAGCTCCAGCGAAACGCCGCGCTCCTGGTCCTTGATCATGAACGGGCCGGCGCCGACGCCAAGTCCCCGCCCCTCGATCGAGTCCTTGGCGATGATCGGGGCATGCGCGCTGGCGAGCCAGATCGGCAGCGTCGCCGTGGGCTCCTTCATCACGATCCTGACCGTGCGGGCGTCCGGCGTCTCGATGCGCTCGATGCCGCCGAACTCGGCCTTCATGAAGGCCGTGGAATTGGGCGCTGCGATCTGCTCGAGCGTCCATTTCACGTCTTCGGCGGTCACAGGCTTGCCGTTCTGGAACGTCGCCTCGCGCAGCTTGAAGAGCCAGCCGGTCGGCCCGTCCTGCGTCCAGGATTCCGCCAGCTCCGGCCGCACCTCGCCCTTTTCGTCGAAGCCGGTCAGCCCGCGGAAGATCAAGAGCTTCACCGTCAGCGCGGCAGTGCCGGTATGGACCCAGGGCTGCATGCTCGGCGGGAAGCTCGACAGGCCGAAGCGCAGGATCTTTCCCGCTCCTTGGGCGAAAGCTGACCCTCTGACGAGCGGCAGGGAAGCCCCCGCGGCAAGAAGGGCGCGGCGCGATAGCATCGTCATCGAAGGTCCCCTTTTATTGACCTGAAGACTGGTCTGGCCTCAGCATGGATTGGTATACACCAGCCTGTCAATCGCGGCCGCTACCGGCTTTGAGGACGGGGCGTCACCCCATCGCCCGAGGCGCAAAAAGCGGCAGCAAACCGAGATCGGCCGCCAGTGGAGCGGCAATCTCGGGCATCTTCGCGGCTTGACAGCGTCGAGCCGCTTCAATGGTATACACCAAGCCGATCCCGTCCCAGGCGGACGGCCCGCCGTCCCGATGCCTGAGAGTTCCGAGGAGCCGACCCGTGACCGAGATCATCAAAGTCAAATCCGGAAGCAAATACGAGGAGTTGACCAGCTATTCCCGGGTCGTCGTCGCGGGCGACATGATCTTCGTCTCGAACACGGCCGGCCGCAACTACAAGACGCGCGCCATCGCCCCCGACGCCAGGGGCCAGGCCGAACAGGCCTTCCGCAATATCGAGGGCGCCCTGGCTGCCGTCGGCGCCTCCCTCAAGGACGTCGTCTCGATCAAGGTGTTCGTGCCTGATATCGCCGATATGGACGCGGTCGGCGAGGTGGTGGGCGCCAAATTCCGGGGCATCGACCCCGCCAACACCACGACCTGCACCCCGCTCGGCCAGCCCGAGCTCAAGGTCGAGTTCGAGGTCACCGCCTACAGGCGTCGCAAGCCCGAAGAGGCCGAGAAGCGCATCACGGTCGACCTCTCCTGAGCGCCGCCATGCCGGACGTCGTCATCGTCGGAGGCGGGATCACGGGCGCGGCTGCCGCCTATGAGATCGCGCGGGCCGGCCATTCCGTCACGCTGTTTGAGGCCCGCTCGCTCGCCGCGATGGCCTCGGGCTGGACCTTGGGGGGTGTAAGGCAATCGGGCCGCGACCCCGCCGAGCTGCCGCTGGCCAAGGCGGCCGTCGAGCGCTGGGGCGGACTCGACGCCGAACTCGACGCGCAGACGGGCTATCGCAGGCATGGCAACCTGCGTCTCGCCCGCACGGAAGCCGAGGTCGAGATCATCCGCGAACTCGTCGTCCAGCAGCGCAAGCTTGGCCTGGAGATCGACTACCTCCCCGACAATGCTGCGATCCGGGCGATCGCTCCCGCGATTGGCGAGACCATGCTGGCGGCGTCCTTCTGTCCCGGAGACGGACACGCCGACCCTATCCCGGCCGTGCGCGCCTTCACGGCCGCCGCCGAGCGCCATGGCGCCGTGATCCGCGAGGGCGTCCCCGTCCGCGCGATCACCCGCTCGGGCGACAGGATCACCGGCGTCGAGACGGCGGGCGGCGAGATCGTCCCGGCTGACCGCGTCATCCTCGCGACCGGGATCCACGCGCCGGAATTGCTGGAGCCGCTCGGGCTCGCCCTGCCGCTGCGCGTCAGGCTCGTCTCGGTCCTGCAGACTGCCCCGCTTCCGCCGCTGTTCGAGCAGGTGTTCGGCGTCGCCAATGCCGATGCCGCCGGTCGCCAGGAGATCGACGGACGCCTGCGCGTCACCACCGGCGGCGACGACTGGCGCCATCCCCCTGCCATCTGGACGGCGGATTCGCTGGCGCCGCGAGCCGATCTCGTCGCGGCGCTGATCGCGCGCGTCACCCAGGTGCTGCCCGTGCTGGCAGAGGCCGGCGTCGCGCGGATCTGGGGCGGGCTGATCGACCAGACACCCGACGCCGTGCCCGCGATCGATGCCCATACCGGTGTCGAAGGCCTGGTCGTGGCTGCCGGCTTTTCGGGCCACGGCTTCGGTATCGGCCCCGTGACCGGCGAAATATTGGCCGACCTCGCGCTCTCGCGACAGCCGCGCTTCGATCTCTCGCCTTTCAGGCTCGACCGCTTTGCCGGCATGGCGCCAGGCAACGCCGAACTTACATTGCACGGCTGAGGCATATCGCGATGCTCGATCCCCATGGACGCGTCATCCTGGTCTCCGGCGCCAATCGCGGCATCGGCCGCGCCATCGCCGAGGTGCTGCATGCCGCCGGCTACAGCCTGAGCCTCGGCGGGCGCGATCCAGAAGCCCTGGCCGAGCTCAGCGCCGGCTGGGACGGACCCCGCGTCCAGATCTGCCGCTTCGATGCCACGGACTGGGCGAGCCACCGCGCCTGGATCGAGGCCGCGGCGACGCGCTATGGCCGGATAGACGGGCTCGTCAACAACGCCGGCATGCACAGCACCATGACCCTGCGCGCGCCCGACGAGGCCGAACTCGACGCGATCTGGTCCGTGAACTGCAAGGCTCCGCTCAACCTGATCCATCTGGCGCTGCCGCATCTCGAGGCGTGCGGCCATGGCCGCATCGTCAATGTCGCCTCGCTCTCGGGCAAGCGCGTCCGCAACGATCACATCGCCTACAACATGACCAAGCACGCCATGGTCGCGCTGAACCACGCCGCGCGGCGCATCGCCTGGGACAAGGGCGTGCGCGCGACCGCCCTGTGCCCCTCCTTCGTGCCCACCGACATGACCGCCTCGAGCAAGGCGCTCGCCCGCGAGGAGATGACGCAGCCCGGCGACCTCGCCCAGCTGGTTGCCACCGTCCTCGCCTTACCCAACAATGCCGCCGTAGCGGAACTGTTGGTCAACTGCAGGTTGGAGGATACGCTCTGAGGCTAGACGGGCCGGCCTCATGGGATCGGCCATAGAATTCGACCGCCCCGGCAACGATCGGGACCGGGACTAACTGGCTTCGAAGAAAGCCGGCACAAAGCAAACGATAAAACCGCAGGGGACTAGCGATGAAGAAGACCGGATTGACGATTTCCGCCTTGCTCGCGGGAGCCTTGCTGGCCTCGCCCGCGCTGGCGCAGAAGACCGTGCTGACAGTCGGCATGCAAAGCAGCGACGCAGGCGTCCTCGACCCGCATCTCAACTCCGGCACGCCCGGCAAGGCGATGCTGCAATGGATGTTCAACGGTCTGGTCCGCATCAAGCCCGGCGAACTCTCGCCCGAATTCATGGAGCCCGATCTCGCCGAAAGCTGGACGCCATCCGCCGACGGCAAGGAGTGGACCTTCAAGCTGCGCCAGGGCGTGCAGTGTCATCAGAACTATGGCGAGTTCACCTCCGAGGACGCGGTCTATTCGCTCGGCCGCGCCGCGAACAAGGATTCCTCCGCCTTCTCGTCCGACTATACCGCCTTCGACAAGGTCGAGGCTCCCGACAAATATACCGTCAAGATCACGCTCAAGCAGGCGATCCCCAGTCTGCTCGGCATCGTCATGAACTACCATGGCGGCAACATGGTCTGTAAGAAGGCGGCGGAGGAACTCGGCAAGGAAGGCTTCGCCAAGAAGCCGATCGGCACCGGCCCGTTCATGTTCTCCGAATATGTCCCGCAGCAATATGCCAAGCTCGTCGCGAACCCGAACTACTTTCGCGGCAAGCCCAAGCTGACGGAAATCGTCTACCGCTTCATCCCCTCCGATTCCTCGCGCGACCTTGCCTTCCAGTCCGGCGAACTCGACATGATGATCGGCCGGCAGGACCAGGCTTGGGTCGACCGCATGCAGGCGCTGCCTGGCGTCAAGGTCGTCGCGATGGGCCCGGCCGAAATGTCGGTGCTGCATCTCAACATGGCCCAGCCGCCGCTAGACAACCTCAAGGTCCGCCAGGCCATTGCCCATGCCGTCGACCGCAACGCGATCTGGCAGTTCCGTGGCAAGAACATCTCGCGCCCGGCGGTGTCGGTCGTGCCGTCGGGCTATCTCGGCACGGATGAGAAGGCGGCGCTGCTGCCATTCGACCTCGCCAAGGCGAAGGCGCTGCTGGCCGAGGCCGGCTTCCCCAACGGCGTCACGATCAAGACGATCAACACGACGTTGCCTTCGATGCTGAGCTTCACCGAGGCGACGCAGGCTCTGCTCAAGCGCGCCGGCATCACGCTCGAGATCCAGCCCGTGGAGCACGCCACCTTCCACCAGCAGATCCGCCAGGACCTGTCGCAGGTTGTGCATTTCCAGGCGGCGCGGTTCCCGGTCGCGGATGTCTATCTCTCGCAGTTCTTCCATTCGCGCGCGATCGTGAAGACGCCGACGGCGGTGACCAACTTCTCGCATTGCAATGTCGCCGACGCGGAGATTGATGCGGCCCGCTCGGAGACCGACAAGGCCAAGCAGCTGGCGCTCTGGAAGACGGCGCAGGAGAAGATCATCGCGCATGTCTGCGCCATCCCGGTCAACGAGATGATGCAGCTCTGGGCCTACAAGGACAGCCTCGACCTCGGCTACGAGCTCAAGGCCTCGCTGAACCTCGGCCCCCCGGTGCTGGAGACCACGCGCTTCACGAAGTGAGACGAACGTCCGCAGCCATCCCGGACAGGCCGCGTAGCGGCGACGGTCCGGGATGACTGCGCAGACTGGAATTGGCCTCGACGCAGCGGAAAACCGTTGCAGGCCCTCCTCCAACACGGCGGCATCATGGGCGCCTTTCTCGTCAAACGGCTCGGCTTTGCGGTCGTCACGCTGTGGGCCGTGCTATCCCTCGTCTTCGTCGTCGTGCGCATCGTGCCCGGCGATCCCGCGCAGGTTATTCTGGGCGACCAGGCCGATGCGGTCGCGATCGCCGCGATGCGCACACGGCTTGGGCTCGACGCTCCCTTGTTCGAGCAATACTGGAGCTTCCTGAGCGGCGCCGTGCGCGGCGACTGGGGAGTTTCCCTCGTCACGGGCCGCCCCGTGATCCAGGAAATCCTCGCCGTCCTGCCCTGGACGATCGAGCTCACGGTGGTCTCGATGATCATCGGCGTCATCATCGGCGTGCCGCTGGGCGTCTGGGCCGCGATCAACCGCAACAACATCCCCGACTACGTCACGCGCATCGCCTCGCTGCTCGGCCTCTCCTTCCCGCCCTTCGTCTCAGCGATCATCCTGCTGATCCTGTTTGCGATCATGCTGCGCTGGTTTCCGGTCATCTCGGCCGGCTCCGGCTCGCTCTCGGCGTGGTCCCAGTCGATGGCGCTGCCGGCCCTCAATCTCGGCCTGATCATGGCCGCCTACATCACGCGTGTTGCGCGCTCGGCGATGCTGGAGGTGATGCAGGAGGACTATGTCCGCTCGGCCCGGGCCAAGGGCGTGCCCTGGCGGGTCGTCGTCTGGCGCCACGCCCTGCGCAACGCTCTGATCCCGATCATCACAATCGTCGGCCTCTATCTCGGCATCCTGATCGGCAATTCGGTCCTCACCGAGATCGTCTTCAACCGGCCGGGGCTGGGCAAGCTCATCGTCGGCGCGCTGAACCAGCGCGACTACACCATGCTGCAGGGCATGATGGTGATCTACACGCTGATCGTCGTGCTGGTGAACATCGCGACCGACCTGACCTATGCCCTCGCGGACCCAAGGGTGAAGCTGTCATGAGGGTGAAGCTGTCATGAGCACCTCCGTCCACGACGCCGGCCCTCCAGCTCCGCAGCGCATGCGCTGGCTTTCAGCCACGCTGAGCGCCTTCAACGCCAACAAGACCTCCTGGGTCGGCCTCGTCATCGTCATTGCCGTGATCCTGGCGGCGGTGTTTGCGCCGCTGATCGCCCCGCATGACCCGCTCGAGCAGGACATCTTCTCGAAACTCCAGCCGCCACATGACAACTACTATCTCGGCACCGATTATTTCGGCCGCGATATCCTCTCCCGCCTGCTCTACGGCGCGCGCATCTCCCTGGTCATCGGCGTCGCCTCGACCGTGATCGCGATGGTGCTGGGCTCGTTGATCGGCATTCTCGCGGGCTGGTATGGCGGCAAGTTCGACGTCGTGGTGATGCAGGCGATGGATATCCTGCTCGCCTTCCCCTCGCTGATCCTGGGCCTGATCCTGGTCGCGATGCTCGGCCCCTCGATGGAGAACATCACCATAGCGATCGCGCTGACCTCGATCCCCTCCTTCGCCCGCATCGCACGGGCCCCGACGATCACGGTCAAGGAGCGCGATTTCATCGAGGCCGGCCGGGCGCTCGCCTTCTCGGATGCGCGCATCATGGCGCGCCATATCCTGCCCAACATCTTCCCCGAGATCCTGGTGATGGGCTCGCTCTGGCTCGCCAGCGCGATCCGCACCGAGGCCTCGCTCGCCTTCATCGGGCTCGGCGTCAAACCTCCGACCGCGACCTGGGGTGGCATGATCCGCGAAGGATTCGAGAACATCCTGGACAGCTACTGGCTGGTGCTGGCGCCGAGCCTCGCCATTTTGGTCGTCGTCTTCGCGCTCAATATCCTGGGTGACGGCCTGCGCGACGCCATCGATCCCAAGTTGAAGGGCGAGCGATGAGCGGCCCGATCCTCTCCGTGCAGAACCTCCAGACCGCCTTCCGGGTCGGCGGACAATGGCGCTGGGCCATCGAAGACCTGAGCTTCGACGTCAGCCCCGGCGAGACCGTCGCCATCGTCGGCGAGTCCGGCTCAGGCAAGAGCGTCACCGCGCTCTCGATCATGCGGCTGGTCTCCGAGGCCAGCGGCCGCATCCAGGGCAAGATCATGCTCGACGGCCGCGATCTGCTGGCGCTGACCGAGGACGAGATGCGGAAAGTCCGCGGCAACGACGTCGCGATGATCTTCCAGGAACCGATGACGAGCCTCAACCCGGTGCTCACCGTCGGCTACCAGATCAGCGAGGCGCTGCGATACCACCGCGGGCTCGACAAGTCCGGCGCCGAGGCCGAGGCCCTGCGCATGCTGGAGAAGGTGCGCATCCCGTCCGCCAAAACGCGCTTCTCGAACTATCCGCACCAGCTCTCGGGCGGCATGCGCCAGCGCGTGATGATCGCGACCGCGCTAGCCTGCAAGCCGAAGCTCCTGATCGCCGACGAGCCGACGACCGCGCTCGACGTCACCATCCAGGCCCAGATCCTCGAACTCATCAAGACGCTGCAGGACGAGGAGGGCATGTCCGTCCTCTTCATCACCCACGACATGGGCGTCGTCGCGGAGATCGCCGACCGCGTCGTGGTGATGTGGAAGGGCCGCAAGCTCGAGGATGCGCCGGCCGAACAGGTCTTCAACCGTCCCGCCCATGGCTACACCAAGGCTCTGCTCGCGGCCGTCCCGAAGCTCGGCGACATGGAAGGCCACGGCCGCCCGCTGCGCTTCCCCCATATCGACCCCGACAATGGCGAGGTGCGCGGCACACCGATCGAGGCGGCCGACACCGTCAGGGCCGACGAGGCGCCATTGCTGGAGGTATCGGGACTGACGACGCGCTTCGGCATCCGCGGCGGCATCCTGGGCCGGTTGCGCGGCCGGGTCCACGCGGTCGAGAACCTCTCCTTCACGCTCCAGCGTGGCGAGACGCTGGCGCTGGTCGGCGAGTCCGGCTGCGGGAAATCGACGACCGGGCGCACCATCCTGCGCCTGATCGAGCCGACAGCCGGGACCGTGCGCTTTCAGGGCCGCGACGTCACCGGGCTCGGCAAGAGCGACCTGCTCGATGTCCGCCGCGACATGCAGATGATCTTCCAGGACCCCTTCGCCAGCCTCAATCCGCGCAAGAGCGTGGGCGCGGCCATCGCCGAACCGATCATCGTGCACGGGCTCGCCAAGGGTGCCGAGGCGCGCGATCGTGTCGCCGAACTGATGCGCAAGGTCGGGCTATCGCCCGACATGGGCACGCGCTACCCGCACGAGTTTTCGGGCGGCCAGCGCCAGCGGCTCGCGATCGCCCGCGCGCTGGCGCTGTCGCCAAAACTCGTCGTGGCCGACGAGGCGGTCTCGGCGCTCGATGTCTCGGTGAAGGCGCAAGTGCTAAACCTGATGCTCGACCTTCAGGCCGAGTTCGGGCTCGCCTATCTCTTCATCTCGCATGACATGGCGGTGGTGGAGCGTGTCAGCCACCGCGTCGCGGTGATGTATCTCGGCGAGATCGTCGAGCTCGGCACGCGCGAGGCCGTCTTCGCCGATCCCCGGCATTCCTATACGCGAAAGCTGCTCTCGGCCGTGCCGGTGCCCGATCCGGCGCGACGCTCGCTGCGCCGCGAGCTTGCGGTGGACGAGATCCCGAGCCCGATCCGCGCGCTCGATTGGCAGGCCCCGGCGCAGGCACTGGTCGAGGTTGCGCCGGGCCATTTCGTCCGGCAGGCGGTGTGACGCCTCAGAACCGCACCGGTCTCACGCGAAAACGCCTGTCGCGCGGCGGCAGCGCCAGCCCGGTGAAGGCGTAGGCGTCGAGGTTCAGGTTCGGATTGTAGTACTCGTCCGCCATCAGCTGATCGCCCCAGCGCCGCCGCAGCTCCGCCAGCTCCTTCTCGAGCCGTGCCTGCTTGGCCGGCGAGTCGCAGTCGTGCGCCCGCGACGCGGATTCGCGGTGAAGCAGTTGCGCGCTTGGCGACCAGACCAGCGTCTTGCCGGCCTCCCGCAGTTTCAGGCAGAGGTCGACATCGTTGAAGGCGACCGGGAAGGCCCGCTCGTCGAAACCGCCGACCGCAAGGAAATCCTCGCGGCGAAGCAGCAGGCAGGCGGCCGTCAGCGCGCTGCACTCCCGTGCCGCGAGGACCCCGTCGGCATAGCCGGGGTCGTTTGCGAGGTAACGATCATAGGCGTGGCCAGCACCGAAGTTCATGCCGAGCACGACGCCGCCATGCTGCAGCATGCCATTGGGCCAGACCAGCTTGGCTCCGACAGCGCCGACACGGTCTCGCGAGAAGAACGACTGCATCCCGGCGAGCCAGTCGGCCTTCTGGACCTCGACATCGTTGTTGAGCAGACAGGCGAAGGGTGAGGCCACTTCGCGAATGGCGAGATTGTTCAGTCGCGCATAGTTGAAGCTGCCGGCGTCGCGCAGGACCGTGACGCCCCGGCGTGCCAGCAGCGCCAGGTAATCCAGCGTCTCCTGCTCGCGACTGCCATTGTCGACGATGACGATGCGATGATCGGGGTGGTGCGTGCGCTCGCCTATCGATGTCAGGCAGGGTTCGAGCAGGTCGAGACGGTCCCGCGTCGGGATGATGATCGCGACCTCCCCCTCGGGACGCGGCCGCCGCACATGCACGAGAGGGAGCACCGAACCCTCGCCCGCCTCAACCGTGGCCACCTGCCCTGAGCGCGCGAGATGTCGACACACCGCTGCCGCAAGGCTTGCGCCAGCTGCGGCAGGATCGGGCCGCTGCGCAGCGGCCAGGATGCGTGGAACCTGGACGATCCTGCCGCCTTGGGCCTGCGCGGCCTCCAGCGCGGCGAACAGGATGTCGTAGCCGCTTAGATTATCGTCTCCTGCTCCCTCGATCTCGGGCAGGTCGCGCACCGCGAAGACGCCTTCCGCATAGCCTTGCGAAAGCAGCCGCTCATAGTCGAAGGCCGGACCAAAGAATGGCAGTCCGATGCCCTCCAGCTCGGCGACCTCATAATCCCCGACGCAGAGCATCAGGCGTCCGCCCTCGGGATCGCTGTGCGCGAATGCCTGCGAGACCGCCTGGCACGCGAATGGCCTGAGGATCGTGCCGGCGCGGATCACCAGCGTCGCCGACACCGGCGCGACAGCGAAGGCCCCGAGAGCGTCCCGCCACTCCGCCCCGCTGAAAGCCGAGGATCCGGCGCCCTCGCTATCGAGGATCACCACGCGGGTCGCGAAGGCACCACGCTGAATTCGCAAGCTGTCCAGCGTGGCCTCGCTGCCGACGCGGCCCAGGATGACGACGCCCAGAGCAAAGCCGGAAGGGACATCTGCGAAGACGGGATCGTCGGCGAATGCATCGGACCAGGCGCGGTAGCGCTCGAACGGCAGCGAGGCCGGGACGAGCCTGTCCAGAAAATCGCGCGCGAGCGCATCGAAACCGGACTCGTTCGCTCCGAAGCCGCGAGGATGAACAAGAACCGAGACCGGCGAACCCTCGAGTTCGGCCCCGTTAGCGGTCACGACCCGCAGACGATGAAGCTGTCCGTCAGCCAGAGCGGTCGAGAGCATGAGATCGAATTGACGGCCTCCGCCGTCGCGGCTTTCGCCGGGATACAAAACGAGGCTCGCATCCAGAGGTCGCGAGCCCTCATAAACCTGCAGCTTGCAACCGGCATGCTCGTTCAGCGTGCCGCTCAGGCGCAAGCCGCCGCGCCAGCGGACCGCCCCGCTCGCAAACACCGTCGGCATTGCGCCGACGCTCCCTCTACACTGCGCAACGACGCGGTCGCTATTGGCGACCAGCAACTCGTAATGGATGCAGGCAAAACGCGGATCAGGCGCGATCGCAAAGCCATAGCAGCCATCGCCCTGCCCCTCGTCGCGCAGTTGCGCGACATGCATGTCCGCACGCATGATCGCCAGGCTGATCCCGTCACCCAGAATCTCGACGATGAAACGCCGCTGGGGGGCATCGGGGTCTAAGACCCATCCGGACAATCTGCCCTGCGGATCAAGCGATATGGAAGCGCGGAGCGCCTCGTACGCATCTCCTCCTGCGTGCCGCCCCGCGACAGAAGTCGGTGCTCCGGAACGCCGCGCAGCCCTCTTGGCCCGAAATCTGCCTCGGCTGAACTCAACCATGTCGGCCGTCCAGGGCGTCTGTGATGAGCCCGAGTACGAGATCGACCGGCTGATCGGCCGTGAAGGACAGGTAATCGCCCTCGCCGTAGCCAAGGACATCCGCGAGATAGCTGTTCCAGCTGAGAAGCGGGCGCGGCCCCAGCGCAATGACCGGGAGATCGGGATACTCGATGCGATCATCGGGCAAGAAGGCAATTGTCGCGGCGCAGCGATGCAGGGCGAAGGCTGCGGATGCGAGCGCTGGCGCCGGCATGCCGGCGACGGTGACCGCCCCGGTCCGTTGCAATGCGTCATCGTCACGCGTCGCGCCGAATACCACCAGCCGCAGTGGCGACCGGTTTCGCATGATCGCACGGCCCAGGTCCTGAACCCGGCACCAGGCCGTGCCGTCGCTCGCGTCGAGGAAAACCGCGAGCCCGACGGGGCCATCCGCCGCGTCCGTACGCGCGTAGACCGGCGGCGCCTCGAAATGCAGCGGCGCATGATCTGGCCGCCGCTGTCCGATCTTCTCAGAGAGATCGCAGAGGCCCGGAGAGGCACTGACAAACCGTCTGGCGCCGTCCAGAAAGGCGCGCCTTTCGACAAGCATCTCGCATGGCCGGAGAACGCTGTCGTCGACCGCAATCACATCATATGCGACGCCCAGTTGCGCCGGGAGAGAACGCACCCAAGGCGGATCGCCGGCGCCGAGGTACATGATCCGCTCGACGCCCTGGCCGCGCAACAGAGCGACCAGTTCGTCCGACGGATCGCCGGTCCGCAGATCGAGCGCGAGGCGGTACGGTGCCATCGCCCCCTCGCGGTGCAACATCGCGCCGCCGCGACGGTCGAAGCCCAGCCTGAGTAAAGGGCCCTCCATGCCGAGAGCAACGACACTGGGAAGATCCGGTGTTCCCGGGGCGGGAATGGCATGCCGCCCGATGACGAGGGTGACGGGCTCGCAGCGCGGACGAGCCTCGATCAAGAGGCGGCGCTGCAGTGTGTCTCTCGTGGAGCGAAGGGGGTCGGCGGCGATGAAGCGCTCCGTGACGCCCCGCACATCCGGGAAACTGCGCTCCAGCGTCGCGAGATTATGCGTCGAAAGGCTGCGTTTGCGCGCCTGGAAGGAGCGCCCACCTGCGTGTCCCACGAAGACATCGCAGGCGCAGACATGCGAAAATCCGAGTTCCGACGCCCTCAGGCAATACTCGACCTCCTCGCCATAGCCCTCGCGATAATCGACATCGTTCAGCAACCCCGTCGCATGGCGGCAGGCTTGCGTGATGTAGATGCAGAAGCCGACGCCGTTTGGGAGATCGACGGTCAGGCCGGCATTGAGTTCGCTGGCCGCGCGGTCGATCGCGGTGATCTCGCTGGGATCGGGCATGCTGACGGGGTCGAAGGGCGCGGGCACGCTGGTCAGTTCGCCATGATTGGACAGTGGCGTCGCGGTTCCGATGCCGGGACGCGAATGCGCCGCCCGTGAAAGCCGTTCGAGCCAACCCGACGCGACGATGCAATCGGCATTGAGCAACACGACATCGCCGTCGGGATAGTCCAGCAGAGCCCGATTGACGCTCCCGATGAAGCCGAGATTGATGGGGTTCACGATCAGGTCGACGCCCGGAAGCCGGGCATAGTCGACGAGCCGGGCGCGCAAGGCCGGATCGGGTCCGCAGTCATCGATCAGGACGAGGCGCTGCAGCGCATCCGGGCGCGCCGACAGAACCGAGTCGATTGCGGCGCGCGTCATGTCGAGGTCGGCGTAGACCGGCATGATCACGGTCGCGCTTGCGGGTTCTTGCTGGCACCGCTCCGGCGGGCGCGAAGGCCGCGCCGGACCCGGATGGAACGGTCGGAACGCGGGAGCGCCGGTCCAGTCCAGAGGCCGCTCGCTGGTCAGCCGCGCGGTTCGTGCATACTCGGGCCACCGCAACGAGATGCTCCCGGCATAACCGAGAACGTCAGCCAGCGCGTGGTCGGCAGCCGCGCGTATGCCATGGCGCTCGCTACGCTGCTCGAAGTCGACTGTGATCTCGAAAGCGAGCGGCGTCACGCTGACGACCGTGACCTCGAGGCCCGCGGGGCCAGCCCTCGACCAGGCAATGCCCTCGGCATCATCGCCACACACAAGCGCGGCAACGGCAATCCGGATCACATCCGGTTGTGGATCCAGCCGCAGGATCGCCCTCGCCACGGCGTCGGCCGCTCCGGCCTCCCCCCACCTGCACAGGAGCGCCAGCATTCGAACCTGCGCCGCCGGCAAGGATGGATCGATAGCAAAGGCGGCCTCGACATCCGCCCGCTCCAGCGACGCAAACCCCAGCCGCGCAGCAATTTCGCCACGCAGCAGAAGATCCTCAACAGCCGGTCGCCGGCACTGGCACGACATGTCCGCCAGCACATACGCCTCATGCAGCCGTCCTCGATCCAGACTGCGCAGGCTGCGCCCGATCAGGTCGAGCCGCCGTTGCGACGCGCTCGCGTAATACGACAGCGCGACGCCCGGCATGTCAGGACCGTCCCCAAGGCGGCTCGCACGGCGATATCGACATCAACCGGGATGGTCCCTGTCGATGACGTTGATGATTGCCGAGAATCCGGCATGGGCTTCGGCAGAGCCTGCGAAATGCACGGCCACCTCGCCACGGCTCATGCCCGAGGCGAGCTTGTCGAGCCAATAGGACAGACCCTCCGGATCGGCAGGGCGCTCGAAGGAGGTGCCATAGATGATCTCGATGAAGGCGGCATCCGTCAGCTCAGAGGCCGGGCCGAACGTCTCCGCGAACTCCTGCGAACCGAGCATCAGGTTGGCCGCCTCGATCAGGCGCCCCGTATCGGCCTGCGCAAAATGCTCGTGCACCACCGGGTCCGCGCTGCGTCCGAGGATCACCTCGTAGAGAGACGCCGCCACGTAGCCCGCCTCGCTCGTGACATTCAGCATGACAGCGCCATCCTCAAAGGTCAGGAATTCGAGATTGGCCAGCGTGGTCACGGCGCCGCTCGCCTTGTGTGTCAGGATGAGCGAGCCATCGACCCCGATCACCGAGCTATAGTCATCGATGCCGCCATGGACAAAAGCCCGGTCGTAGCCCGCTCCGGCATCGACGGTATCGCTGCCATGCCCGACATCGAAGAGATCGTTGCGCGCGCCGCCGATCATCCTGTCGTCGCCCTCGCCGCCGACAACGTGATTGCGCGCGTCGCGGGCCCCGATGAACAGGTCGTCGCCAGCCCCGAGATCGACCGAGACGACCAGATCCGTCCAGCCCCCGGCGGGCGCAGACATGCTGACGAAATCGGAGCCGTCGCCCAGCTTCACCGCGATTGAGGCCTCGACACTCAGGCTCGCCGCAACACTATCCGAACCGGCGAATACGATCGCGCCGACATGCGCGGGAACGCTGACTGTCGCTCCGGCGCCCGGCCTTACGATGACAACGTCCGTGCCATCCGGCACGATGCTGCCCGGGACGAAGTCGTAGACGACGGACAGGCCACCGCCTGCGCGCGCGGGGCCGTCGATCGCAGCCTGGATCTGGCTTGCCAGGAAACTGCTGACTGCTGGAGCGAGATGGTCCATCGCCTGGGCGCGAGGCAGGTCATAGGTGGCCATCCGAGCCTCCCTTGCCAGCGACACATCCCATGAGGACACCTCACTCATTCACCGCCAGGGCTTGCACGGATGGCCCGCGCCTGATCAGCCACCGCTGAGAAAATAAGATTCCTGCAATACTATAATTGATTATCTAACGTGGACGTTCAGCTGCTTATCGAAAAAGAAACTGGGCGAATAAAATCTTTATCGCGACAGAAGTTCTGAATGTTCTGTCTTCTTGATGATCTCGACTGTCGCCGTCGCACTTTCGGCGCGGCCTGGCGCAGGCACTCGTCCACCAATTCGTTCGATCTTCAGGACGGCGGCGCCCGCGCCGGGGCTGGCCGACGCAATCGTCGCGACAAGCCGCACATCGCGCAGGGCCTTGATCACTATGATATCGCCCGGCGCTTCGAGACTGCAGCCCGCATTGTCTTTCGAGGACAGCAACGTGACGTAGGCGCAGTCTTCCGGCATTGCCTGAAGCAAGACGACAGGTGGATTCTCATCGTTCTTGGCGGTGTCGTAGCGAATGATCTGGAGACCGGCGCGCACTGAAATCAAGCGCGCTTGCAATCGGAATGCCTCCGCTGGCGGATAGACTTCACCGGGAGCGATCGTCAGCACACGCACCTCGACCAGAACGCTACGATTACAATTTTAGTAGAGCCCGGCGCGCGAGCTTACGCAAGAGGGCATAATCCAAACGATATATTACTATAAGTTGCATTCGCAGATCGATTCTATTTATGGGGGTAATCCTGCCGATAATCGCGCACTCCATGGGGCGCAAGCACCTGAGCAAGCATCGCATACCCAACTGACCGTAACATTCCGTAGGAGACTCGCGTCAAAGATAAGTCTTTCGGACTAACTCGACATTGCGCAATGCCGGACAGGAGGCCTATCCTCAGTTGAGCCTCAAGCCGACGTGGACCAAGCCGCGGCATTGAGCTTAGCCGGCATCCCGCGATGCCTGCTCGCTACGAAGATGCCGGGCCTGATCGGG
Source organism: Allobosea sp. P1_B10 (assembly GCF_056406735.1). Taxonomy (NCBI): domain Bacteria; kingdom Pseudomonadati; phylum Pseudomonadota; class Alphaproteobacteria; order Hyphomicrobiales; family Alloboseaceae; genus Allobosea; species Allobosea sp. P1_B10. Next base: position 334,907 of record NZ_JBFTZP010000008.1, read on the forward strand.
TAAGCGTTGCGGAGCGGGAATGGCAAAGAACGTGGCAGCTGTCCCCATCGCGAATGGCCGCCGCGAACCGATGGCCCCGACCGCGCTCGACGCAGCGACGGATTCCGTCCAACCCGCCATCATCTGGTCCATTGTCTTCGGTTTCTGCATCACACTGCTGGCCTTCATCGGCCCCCTCTACATCATGAACATCTATGAGCGAGTGCTGAGCAGTCGCAACCAGACCACCCTGGCGATGCTGACGCTCGTCGTCGTCTTCGCGCTCCTGATCCTAGCCGTCCTCGAGGCAGCACGAGCCGACATGATGCGCCGGGCCTCGGTTCTGTTCGATCGCAAGCTTGCCGGCCCTGCCTTCGACGCGATCCAGCGCGCTATCGTCAGGCGTCCCCTCGACGCGTCGCTGCCGAACCTGCGCGATATCGACAGCCTGCGCGAACTGATCGCCAGCCCGGCCCTGGCCAGCCTGCTCGACCTTATCTGGTTCCCGCTCTTCCTGGTCGCCTGCCTGATCCTGCACCCGGCCTTCGCCCTGCTGGCGCTGGTCAGCGCCGCCTTGGTCGCTGGGCTGACCGCTCTGACCGCGCGCACGATCAGCGAGCCCATACGCGAAGCCGGCAAAGCACAGCATCTGGCGGCGCGGCGGGCGAGCGCCGCCTTCCAGAACTTCGAGGCCGTGCACAGCATGGGCATGGGTCCCGCGACCCGACGCGGATGGCAATCGCTGCACGAGGCAGCGCTCGGCTGGCTTGTCGTCGCCGACGATCGCTCGATGCTCCTGCGCACCCTGTCTGGCTTCGCGCGCTCGGTCTCGCAGACGGCGACGCTCGCGCTCGCGGCCTTCCTCGTACTGCACGACGCGCTCTCCCCGGCCCAGATCTTTGCCGTCAGCATCATCGTCAGCAAGGCGACGCAGCCGCTCCAGCAGATTGCCGGCCAGTGGAAGGCGATAGCGGGCGCCCGCCAGACCTATGAGCGTATCCAGGCTCTTCTCCGGGAGACCGAGCCGCAGAATGCTCGAATGAGCCTGCCTCGACCCAGGGGCGAACTCAGCGCGCTCGGGCTCGTCGTCAGCGCCCCCGGGCGGGGCGTGGACCAGATCATCCTGCGCGCGATCTCGTTCGAGGTGCCGGCCGGCGCCGTGCTCGCGATCACCGGCGCCAGCGCCTCGGGTAAATCCTCGCTGCTGCGCGTCATGCTGAATGTCTGGAAACCGCTCGCGGGCGAGTTCCGCCTCGATGGCACCGACATCCGCCACTGGGACCACGACGCGCTGGCGCGCTATGTCGGTTATCTCCCGCAGACAATCGAACTCTTCCCCGGGACAGTCGAGCAGAACATCGCCCGCTTCACGGACACCGGGCACGAGGCGGTGATCGCCGCCGCGCGCCGCGCCGGCGCCCACGAGGTGATCCAGCGCCTGCCCGAGGGCTACGACACCGAGATCGGCGAGCAGGGCATCGCGCTGTCTGGCGGCCAGCGCCAGCGCATCGGGCTCGCCCGCGCCCTGTTCGGCAATCCGTCGATCGTCCTGCTCGACGAGCCCAATGCCCATCTCGACGCGGCCGGAGAGGACAGCCTGATGCTGGCGCTGTCGATGCTGCGCGAGGCCGGGAAGACAGTCGTGCTGGTGACGCACAGGATCGGTCTGGTCGCTGCCGCCGACTATGTGCTGATCCTGAGCAATGGCACGGTGAAAGGCTTCGGCGAACGCGCGGACATCCTGGCAGGCATCGCGCAGCCCCGCGCCTTTCCTGCAAGCGCCCGTGCCGGTTGAGCCGCCGCCATGAGCAGCCTCGTCATCGCCGCGCCACCTGCAGCCAGCGCCGACTGGCAGCGCCCGCTCCGGCGAGGCGGCGCGGCCGGCATCTTCGCGCTCATCGGCCTGCTTGGTTGGGCGACTCTGGCCCCGCTCGATTCAGCCGTGGTGGCGCCCGGCCTCGTCGCCGTCGAGGGCGGCCGCCAGGTCGTGCAGCATCTCGAAGGTGGCATTATCCGCGCTATCCATGTCCGCGACGGCCAGTCCGTCCAGGCAGGGGAACTGCTGTTCGTTCTCGACGACACGCAGGCGCGCGCGACCCTCGACACGCTGTCTGCACAGCTCGACATCCTGACCGCACGCGAGCACCGGCTCCTCGCCGAGCGCATCAAGGCGCAGGCAGTCGCTTTTCCGGCCGCCCTCCTCGCCAAACCCGACGCCCCGATCCAGCGCGCTATCGCCGATGAGAGCGCCAATTTCCGCGAGCGCGCCGATCTCCGAAAAGTCCAGAACGAGGTGCTGCTGAACAGGATCGCGAGCTTCAGGCGTGAGATCGACGGCTTGTCGTCGGAGCAGACGGCGAGTGAACGCCAATTGGAGCTGATCGACCAGGAACTGCCCGGGCTCAACAGCCTGAGGGCGCGCGGGCTGGTCTCGGTCTCGCGCGTTTCGGCGCTGGAACGCGAGCGCGCCCGGCTGACGGCCGTCATAGCCCGGTCGATCACCGACAGCGCCAAGGCAGAACGCAGCATCGGCGAGGTCGAGCTGCAGGTCGTGCAGGGTGACGTCGAATTCCAGCGCCAGTTGGTCGCCGACCTGATCGATACCCGCCGCCAGATCGCGGAACTCGACGAGAAGGCCGGAGTTGCGCGCGACGTCCTGGGACGGCTCGAGGTCAGGGCGCCGCTGGCCGGCGTCGTGCAAGCGCGAAGATTTGCCACCATTGGCGCGGTTGCGCGGCCCGGCGACATCCTGGTCGAGATCGCGCCTGTCGAACAGAACATGGTGATCCGCGCCCAGTTCGACCCCCGTGATATCGACCTGCTGCGTATCGGCCAGCGCAGCGAGATCCGCTTTCCGAACTTCAAGACCTCGGAGGCCCCGGTCCTGTTCGGCACGGTGCGCGCGCTTTCGAACGACAGGATTCAGGACCCTGCCAATCCCGCCAGCAGCTATTTCTTCGTCGAGGTGGAGGCCGACGCCACCACGCTTCCCGGAGCGCTGCGCAGCCGCATCCGCGCAGGCATGGCAGCCGAGATCATCGTGCCCACCGGCGAGAGGTCTGCCGCAAGCTACGTTCTGCAACCCCTGACGGATCGCCTGAGGCAATCCTTTCGCGAGCGATAGAGGTTGGGCTGGTGGCTGCAAGCCCACCCGTCATTGCGAGCGAAGCGAAGCAATCCAGAACCGCAGCACTCGACGCCCAGCTGGATTGCTTCGCTTTGCTCGCAATGACGACAAAGGCTCAGCCCTCGCCGACGCCAAACTCCCGTCCCGGCGCGGCGTCGATCAGCGCGCGCGTGTAGTCATGCGCCGGGGCGGAAAACACCTGCCCGGTCTCGCCCTGCTCGACCACGAGCCCCTTCTCCATCACCACGATCCGGTCGCAGATCTGGGCCGCAACTCGCAGATCATGGGTTATGAACAGGATCGCCAGGTTGAAGCGCTCCTGCACATCGGCCAGCAACGCCAGAACCTGCTTCTGCACGGAGACGTCGAGCGCAGAGACCGCCTCGTCCGCGATCAGGATTTCGGGCTCCATGGCGAGCGCACGCGCGATCGCGACACGCTGGCGCTGCCCGCCCGAGAACTGGTGCGGATAGCGCTCCAACGCGTTGGGCTGCAGTCCCACCAACGCCATCAGGTCGCGGGCTCGCGCCATCGCATCAGCCGGGCTCAGGCCGAAATTGACGGGTCCCTCGATGATCGAATCGCCCACTGTCCGACGCGGATTGAGCGACCGATACGGATCCTGGAACACCACCTGGATTTTCCGGCGATAAGGCCGCAGGCGGCGCTCTGGCAGGGAGGCGATGTCGATGTCGGGCACGAGGATCGCGCCCTCGGATGGCGCCATCAGCCTGGCGATGCAGCGCGCAACGGTCGTCTTGCCGGAACCGGATTCGCCGACGATCCCAACCGTCTCGCCGCGCCGGATCCTGATATCGACGGCCTGCGCGGCCTGGACGGCCCGCTCCTTCTTGAACAGGCTCTTGCTGCGATAGGTCTTAGCCAGGCCCACGGTTTCCAGCGCGACCGTGCCGAGCACCGGCTTGCGGTCCGCCGGCGTCAGGCTCGGCACGGCTGCGATCAGCATTCGCGTATAGGGATGCTGCGGCTGCCGCAGGATCTGCTCGGCCGGGCCCTGCTCGACGACAAGGCCCTTTTCCATCACCACGACCCGGTCGGCGATCTCCGCCACCACGCCGAAATCATGGGTGATGAACAAGACGCCGGTGCCGCGCCGTCCTTGCAAGTCCGTGATCAGGCGCAGGATCTGCGCTTGCGTTGTGACGTCGAGCGCCGTTGTCGGCTCGTCGGCGATCAGGAGCGCCGGGTCGAGCACCAAAGCTGCCGCGATCATGATGCGCTGGCGCTGCCCGCCCGAAATCTGGTGGGGATAGGAGCCATGGATGCGCTCGGGATCAGGCAGGCGCATCGCCTCCATGATGCCGAGCACCTTGGCGCGGCGCTCGCCCGCATCGAGCTCGGTGTGGATGCGCAGCACCTCCTCGATCTGGTCCCCGATCGTCAGCACGGGGTTCAGCGCCGTCATCGGCTCCTGGAAGACCATGCCCATGCGGTCGCCGCGCAGTGCCCGCAGGCGCTGCGGCGTGGCGGCGAGCACATCCTCGCCCTCGAGCAGGATTTGCCCCGCAACGGGCTTCAACGCCCTTGGCAGCAGCCCCATGACGGAGAAGGCCGTGACCGACTTGCCCGATCCGGATTCGCCGACGACGCAGACGATCTCGCCTCGCCCGACCGAGAGCGAGATGCCCTCGATGGCATAAGAGCGGTCGCCGCCGCCCGGCAGGCGCACGCTCAGCCCCTTGATCTCGAGCACCGGCATCGCAGCGTCGCTCATCGGCCGGCCATCTTGGGATCGAGCGTGTCGCGCAGGCCGTCGCCGAGCATGTTCACCGCCAGCACGGTCAACCCGAGGAAAATGCCGGGATACAGGATGTTGTGCGGGAACACGCGAAAGACGTTGCGCCCTTCCGCCATGATGTTGCCCCAGGTCGGCACCTCCGGCGGAATGCCGATGCCGAGGAAGGACAGGATTGCCTCCACGAGAATGGCCGAGGCCGCGATGAAGGTGCCCTGCACGATCAGCGGCGCGATGGTGTTGGGCAAGATGTGGCGCACCATCAGCTTTGGCAGGCGCGTGCCCTGCATGATCGCCGCCTCGACATAGGGCTCCTCGCGCACCGAAAGCACGATCGAGCGCACCAACCGCACCACGCGCGGAATTTCCGGCACGATGATCGCGACGATGACCGCAGCCAGCCCTGCGCGGAACAGCGAGACCACCGCGATGGCGAGCAGGATCGACGGTATCGCCATCAGCCCGTCCATGAAGCGCATGATGATGCCGTCGAGCGGCCGGACATAGCCGGCGATCAGCCCGATCACGAGCCCGATCGCGATGCTCACCGCCGCCACCGATACCGCGATCATCAGCGAGACCCGCGCGCCATAGATCACCCGGCTATAGACGTCGCGGCCGAGCGAGTCGGTGCCCATGCGGTGCTTGAAGGTCGTGGTCGTGCCGTCATCGGCGCGGATCTGGCGCTCGATGCCCGGCACGCGGTTGCGCGCGCTGGGATTGATGCCGGCGGGGTCGATCGTGCCCAGAAACGGCGCGAGCAGGCCTATCAGCGCCATGATCAGCAGCACGGTGCCGCCGATCAGCACGGCGGGGTTGTGCGCGAGGCGGCGCATCACCTGGGTCCGCGGGCGGGCGACCTCGTCCAGGACCGGGGCGATCAGGCTTGGCTCGGCGCTCAATAGCGGATCCTCGGGTCGAACAGGCAATAGGCGAGGTCGATGCCGAGATTGATCACGACATAGACCACCGAGAACAGCAGGATCACCGCCTGGATCGTCGGGTAGTCGCGCGCCAGCACCGCATCGACGGTGAGCCGTCCGAGGCCGGGGATCGCGAACACGCTCTCGGTCACCACCACGCCGCCGATCAGCAACGCGATGCCGATGCCGACCACGGTGACGATCGGCACCGCGGCGTTCTTCAGCGCATGCCGGAACAGGATCTTGCGCTCGACCTGCCCCTTGGCGCGGGCGGTGCGGATGTAGTCCTCGCTCAACACCTCGAGCACGCTCGCCCGCGTCATCCGCGCAATCAGGGCGATGTAGATCACCGACAGCGTGACGGAGGGCAGGATCAGGCGCTGGATATAGCCACCGAACCCGCCCGACAGCGGCTGGTAGCCCTGCACCGGGAACCAGCCCAGCGTGATCGCAAAAATGTAGATCAGCAGGTAGCCGATGACGAAGACCGGCACCGAGAAGCCCAGCACCGAAAACCCCATCACGACACGGTCGATCCAGGAGCCGTGCTTGTAGGCGGCGAGCACGCCGAGCGGGATCGCGACCGAGATCGCAATCAGCATGGTCAGGAACGCCAGCGACAGCGTCGGCTCGATCCGCCCCAGGATCAATTCGCCGATGGTCTTCTTGAAAAAGAAGCTCTCGCCGAGATTGCCCTGCAGCAGGTTGGCGGCCCAGATCCCGAACTGCGCGACGATGGGCTGGTCGAGCCCAAGCTTGGCCCGGATCGCCTCGATCTGCTGGGTCGAGGCGTTGTCGCCGGCGATCACAGCCGCGGGGTCGCCGGGCGTCAACCGCAGCATCAGGAAGACCAGCACCGCGACGATCAGCAGCACGGGGATCGTCGCGAGCAGGCGTCGGAGGATATAGCCGAGCATCAGGCTTCTTTCCAGACGTCGGGTTCAAGCCGCCACGTCATTGCGAGCGTAAGCGAAGCAATCCGGCATCGTAGAGCTCCTCGCCCCTCTGGATTGCTTCGTCGCACTGCTCCTCGCAATGACGGCTGAGCGCAACCGGAAGCCAATTGCATCCGCCTCACTTCTTCTCGACATTCCAGAACACCGGCGCAGCCGCCGTCAGGATGCCGCTGATGTTCGGGCGGGTCGCGATCGGCACCGTGTACTGGCCGAGATGGATGTGGGTGACGACCTCGCGCCAGCGCAGCTGCACGGCTTCCGTTATCGCCTTCTGCTTGGCCGGATCGGTCTCGCGCGCGAAGTCGTCGCGCAGCTTCTCCATCTGCTCGTCGCAGGGCCAGCCGAAGGCGGCCTTGTCGCAGCTCGCATTGAAGAAGCCGGCCATCACCGGGTTGAGCACGTCCGCCGAGACCCACGCCGTCAGCATCGCGTTCCAGCCACCATCGCTCACCGGCGTCTTGCGCACGCGCCGCGCCACCACCGACTGCCAGTCGGAGGACTGCATGTCGACCTTGAAGCCGCCCTTCTCCATCAACTGTTTGGCGACGGGAGCCAGATTGGTCAGAGATTGCAGGTCGGTCGAGTGCAGCAGCACGACCGGCGTGCCGTCATAGCCGGCCTCCTTCAGGAGCTCCTGCGACTTCTTGAAGTTGGACTCCAGGAGCCCGTCCATGCCGGCCTCGGTCGCCAGTGGCGAGCCGCAGATGAACATGGCCTTGCAGGTCTTGTAGTAGTCGGGATTGCCCACGACCGCGTCGAGAAAATCCTTTTGGTTCAGCGCATAGGTCAGCGCCTGACGGATTTTCGGGTTGTCGAAGGGCTTGATCGTGTGGTTGGGGCGCAGCGTGTATTGCAGCCCCAGTGGATTGTAGTCGAACAGCTTGATCGCCTTGTCGGCCTTGAGCAGCGGGATCAGGTCGAAAGAGGGCTGCTCGATCATGTCGATCTCGCCGGCGAGCAGGGCGTTGACCGCCTGCTGCTGGTCGGACACCGCCAGCCACTCGATACGGTCGATCTTGGCGACCTTGCCGCCTGCCAGCCCCGATGCCGGCTCGGAGCGCGGCTTGTAGTCCTTGAACTTGGTGTAGACGATCTTGTCGCCGGGCTTCCATTCGTCGGTCTTGAGCACGAAGGGGCCCGAGCCGATGAATTCGGAGATCTGCGTGTTAGGGTCGGTCTCCGCCACGCGCTTGGGCATCATGAACGGCACGTTCGACGACGGCTTTCCGAGGCCGAAGATCAGCAGGCCGGTCGGCGACTTCAGCTTGACGGTGAAGCTCTTGGCATCATCGATCACCATCGCGTCGACGAAGGTCATCAGCTTCTGGCCGATCGGGTCGCGCGCAGACCAGCGCTTGATCGAGGCGACGCAGTCCTCGGCGGTGACCGGCTTGCCGTCATGCCAGAGAAGGCCGTCGCGCAGGGTAAACTTGTAGGTCAGCTTGTCCGGGGATTCCGTGAAGCTCTCGACCATCTGCGGCTTGACCTCGCCCTTCTCGTCAAGGGCGAAGAGCGTGTCGTAGATCATGTAGCCGTGGTTGCGAACGATGTAGGCCGTCGTCCAGATGGGATCGACGATCTTGACGTCGGAATGCATGACGACCTTCATCGTCGTCTGTGCCTGCAGGGCAGACATGCTGGCCGCCAGGGCAGCCGCAGCGACGAAGACCTTCCAACGCAATGCCATCGATCTCTCCCTGACCCGTTTCAGCGTCTGGTCACGCGCTGATTACATGCACGCCCTGTGCCAGACGCAAGGTCATGGTCCCGCGAAACCGCCGGGAATGTCAACGGATCGAGATCAGGCCGACAGTCTCGCAAGCAAACCAGCCAGGAGGCGCGTGCGCTGGACGAGGCTGTCCACCTCGATATGCTCCTCCAGCGTATGATAACCAGCGCCGAGCAGCCCGAGCCCGTCGAGCGAGGCGATCCCCTCCGCCCCGGTGAAATTGGCATCCGAGCCGCCGCCGGCCGAGGCGTGCTCCATCTCGAAGCCTATCTCCTTGGCGATGTCGCGCGCGACCCGAAACAGCCGCAGCGTCGCCTCATCGGGCTCCCAGACCGGCCGCGTCACGCCGCGCGTCACGGTGAAGCGCGTGCCGTCGGGATTGGCGGCCGTCAGCGCCAGCATGCGCTCGACGCCACGGTCGAGGTCGGACTGGCGCTTGGCCATGCTCAGCGCCTCGGCCTGGCAGGTCGTGGCGACGCAATTGACCCATTGCCCGCCATGGATGACGCCGACGCTGAAGGTGCAGTCGTCATCGGTCATGGCCTCAATCGCGAGCAGTTGGCGCGCCATCAGGTTGATCGCCGAGCGGCCATCCTTGAGCGTCGAGCCGGCATGGCTCGGGCGGCCCTGCGCCAGCAGGTCGAAGCGCGCGATCGCGTATCGCCCGGTGACCACGCCGTTACCGGGGCGGCCGGGCTCCGGAACCAGGATGTAGCGATGCCGGCGGGCCTGCTCCATGATCAGTTCGCGCGTGCCGGGGCTGCCGATCTCCTCATCGGAGGTGTAGAGCACGCTGACCGGCAGCGGCGTCTCGATGCCCGCCTTGGCGAGCGCGACGATGGCCTGCAGCCCGGCATAGGCCCCGCTCTTCATGTCCAGGATGCCCGGCCCGTAGCAGCGCCCGCCCTCGCGCCGGAACGGCAGCGCCTCGAGCGTGCCCACCGGATGCACGGTGTCGAGATGCGACATCACCAGGATACCGGGTTCGCCCTGGCGTGGATGCGGGAAATCGCCGCGCAGGCAATCGCCCAGGCCCGGAGGGCCGGGAAAGCGCGTCACGGTCGCACCCGCTTCTTTCAGATCGGCCTCGACGAGGTCCATCATCCGATTGACGGCTGCGGGATCGAAGGTCGGGCTTTCGCACTCGACCCAGCGCCTGAGGCCATCGAGCAGCGTGTCTGTGTCGAACGGCAGGTCGATCGCATTCATAGCCGAGGCACTTTCTGTTCGAGATTTGCTCAGGCGACCGTCACGCCGGTCCCGACTGGACGCCCACACCCTCGTCGTCATCCCGGACGCAGCGAAGTGGAGATCCGGGATCCATTCCAGAACGCCGATCGGTTGGGGTCCGGAGTGGATCCCGGGTCTCCCGGCGGTCGCCCGGGATGACAGCGCATTCGGACGGATGGCGCATCCGGTTCACGCTGCCAGCCGGCTCTCCACGAGCCGCGCCAGCAGGCTCGCGCCCACCGGAAGGATGCCGTCGTCGAGCACGAAGCCGGGATTGTGCACCGGCACATTGCCGGCATGGCCGACCCAGAGATAGGCGCCGGGCACGGCGCGCAGCATGTCGGCAAAGTCCTCGCTGCCCATCACCGGCTTGACGTCGGTGAGCACATTGGCGTCGCCGACGATCTCGCGCGCCACGGCGGCGGCCGCTTCCGCCTGCGGGCCGTGGTTCACCAGCACGTCGAAGATCGAGCGGATATCGACATCGATCTCGACGCCGAAGGTCAGCGCCATGCCGGCCGAGATCTCGCGCATGCGCTGGCGGATCAGCGCGCCGATCTCGGGCGAGAAGGTGCGGATGGTGCCCGCCAGCGCCGCCTCGTTGGGGATGACGTTATAGGCTGAGCCCGCATGGATCTGCGTGATCGAGAGCACCGAGGCCTCGCGCGGATCGGCATTGCGGCTGACGATGGTCTGCAGTGCGGCTGCCAGCGAGATCGCGACCACGACCGGGTCGCGGCCCATATGCGGCATCGCGCCATGCGCGCCACGGCCGGTGATCTTGATGTCGAAGAAATCGGCGCCCGCCATCGCCGGGCCCGGGAAAACCGAGATCTGGCCAGGATCGAGATTGGGCGCGTTGTGCAGGCCGTAGATCTCGTCGCAAGGGAAGCGCTCGAACAGCTTGTCGGCGATCATCGCGCGCGCGCCGCCAAGGCCTTCTTCCGCCGGCTGGAATACGAACACCGCCGTGCCGGTGAAATCGCGGTTCTCGGCGAGGTAGCGTGCGGCGCCCAGCAGCATGGTGGTGTGGCCGTCATGGCCGCAGGCATGGTTGCGGCCCGGAATGGTGGAGCGCCAGGGCAGATTAGTCGTCTCCTCCATCGGCAGCGCGTCCATGTCAGCACGCAGGCCGATGCGCTTGCCCGGGCCGCCCTTGCCCTCGAGGATGCCGACCACGCCGGTGCCGCCGATGCCGCGATGCACCTCGATGCCCCACTCGGCCAGCTTCTCGGCGACGATGCCCGAGGTCCTGACCTCCTCGAAGCCGATCTCGGGGTGGGCATGGATGTCGCGGCGGATCGCGACGAGCTCAGGGGTGAAGGCTTCGATCTCTGGCAATGTGGGCACGAGAAACTCTCCTGAACGAAAGGCGGCTGTCAGCCGAAGACGGGGCCGAGCGGCGCGGTGCGGATGCCGGCGCGCAGATAGCGCCAGGGCAGCGCGGACGGGTCGACCGGCATCGGGCCAGGCGCGGCGCAGACCAGGATCGTCTCGGCGATCGGCTCGAAATCGGCGCGGAAATGCACCGAGCTCTTGTTGACCAGGATCGCCTGCTCGGTCGGCTCGATCCCGACCTGCCGATACATCGCCTGGTCGGCCATCTGCGCCTTGCGCGAGCCGACGACGATGCGGACCCCACCGATGCGCAGGGCGGCCGAGGGCCCGAGATTCATTCGCGAGCCCCCGTAGAATGGGCCGGGCGCAATAAAGCGGCCGTCAGAGAGCTGCTCGACCACAAAATCGGCCTCCAGCGGCACGTCGCCGGGAATGCCCGATTTGGCGCCGAGCGACACCCTGATCGTCGCGCCGACGCCCGCCGCATGGGCGGCGGCCGCAGCCGCCGCGTCGACGATGACACCGACCGCAGCGCGCTGCGCATCGTTGCGCACCAGCGCATGGACCATGCCCATCGTGTCGGAATCGCCGCCGGCGCCGGGGTTGTCCTGCGTGTCGGCGATCACGATCGGCTTGCTGGCGCGGGCCGAGAGCGCCATCGCCTCGCGCACGCCCTCGTCGGGCTGGTAGACCCGGCCGTTGAACGCGGCTTCGCTGGCCATCACCCGCGCGGTGACGGCGTCCGCCGCGCGATCGGCATCGCCTTGCGTGGCGCCATAGGCCACGACGGTCGCGCCGCAATCGGCGAAATCGGCAGCCGGGAAGCCTGGGAGGAAGGAGAGCGTCGGCACGTTCTCGCCTTCCAGCGCGGCAAGCTCGCTATAGATCGTCTTGCAGGGCTCCATCGCGGTCGCCTGCCAGGCGATCGGAATGAGATAGGGGATCTGGCGAAACGCCTTGGCATCGCGCGTCTTCGTGCCGAGCAGGCGCTCGAGATAGACGCCGGAGCGGCGGCCGGTCTCGGCCATGTCGATATGCGGATAGGTCCTGTAGGCGACGAGCGCATCTGCGCTGTCGACCATCAACTGCGTGACATTACCGTGCAGGTCGAGGCTGGAGACCAGCGGGATATCGGGGCCGATCAGTTCGCGGACCCGGCGCAAGGTCTCGCCCTCGCCATCCTCGAAGGCCTCACTGACCATCGCACCATGGAGATCGAGATAGACGCCGTCGAAGGGCATCGCGGCCTTCAGGCTCGCCAGCATCTCCGCCATGATCTCCTCGAAGGCCGCCGCTGTGACATGGGCAGAGGGGCTCGCCGCGCACCACAGGGTCGGCACCAGCGTCCAGCCTGCAGTGCGAGCATGCGCGACGAAGCCGGCAGCACCGACATTGACGTTGTCCACGGCGGCGAAGATCGCCTCGCCCCTGGCGAGGCTTGGCCAGCCGCCGCCTTGCAGGAAGGCCTCCATGCCGGCCTTGCTCGGTGCAAAGGTGTTGGTTTCGTGCAGGAAGCCGCCGAAGGCGATGCGCGGTGACATGGCGTGCTGATTTCCGACCGTGGCAGGGACCGGCAGGTAACCATGCCCCGCCGAGCCGGCCAAGGATCAAATCCGGAGGCAGCGCCTGCAGCGCAGGCATGACGGCTGACACGCCATAGGCGCTACTCCGGCTCGAGCAGGCAGGGTTCGCGCGGCAAGATGACGCCGGTCACATCTGCGCGCGACAGCTTCGCCAAATCGGCCGTCTGCGGTTAGACTAATTCGCAAGGACCCAGGGGTCAGCTAGCAGCCAAGGAAGCACCATGAAAGCGCTCACTCTCGCGAAGGCCGTCACCCTGGCCGGACTGATTGCGGCCAGCCATGCCCTCCCCGCCGCCGCTCAGGACGTGGGCGCAGGCGAGCGCTCCTGGAACAAGTGCCGCGCCTGCCACCAGATCGGCGAAGGGGCCAAAAACCTGGTCGGCCCGCAACTTAACGGGCTGATTGGCCGCCATTCCGGCGCCGTCGAGGGCTACAGCTATTCCGCCGCCAACAAGAACTCCGGCATCACCTGGGACGAGGCCGTGTTCGCCGAGTACATCAGGGATCCCAAGGCCAAGATCCCCGGCACCAAGATGGTTTTCGCCGGCATCAAGAACGAGAAGGAGGTCGCGGATCTCACCGCGTTCCTCAAGCAGTTCGACAAGGACGGCAAGAAGCTCTGAGCGTCCAGATATCATCGTCCCGGGCCAGCGCGCAGGCCCGGGACGAGGGTACGTATGCGCTTAGACGCGGCGCGCGCTGGTCTCGCCGAGATACATCAGCGGCTCGCCAGGCTTGGCCTTGCGATGCGGGAAGATCGCCATCGAGTCGTTCTGGGCGAGGACGAGTTCGCCGCCAGCGCGACGCGCAACCGCCTGGCCCGCCTTGACCGTGTCGCCGGTGGTCCAGTCGCCCTCGACCTGGTCCCCGTCCCGCTCGCACATCACGAGCTGCTTCATGTGGATCACGCGCGGCGTCACGAGTGTCACAGGCGCATCGTCGATCAGCCCGAGATGCGACAGCGCGTTGCGGATCGCGATATAGCCGACCTCGATAGAGGCGGGATCGTCATGCTGGCCGCATTCCAGCGTCACCGCATAGCCGCCGACCGAGCGCATGTATTCGGTCGTCCCGATCCCTTCCGTCACCGGCAGGCGGGGCAGGTCGAGCTGTTCGCAAGCCTTGATCTGGGCCGCGTAGATGTCGAGCCAGCCATGGATCAGCAGGTCGGTGCCGAGGCTTGCGGCGAAGGCTGCCTCAGCCGAGCCGTGGCGGAACGGCTCGAGATCGCCATCATTATTGTCTGGACCGAAGAAGACGAAGGGCTCGCGACCCTCGCTAAACGAATGGACGTCGAGCAGGACCTCGTGCTCGCGCAGGACAGCGCAGAGCGGGTTGCCGATCCGGTCCTCGTTGTCGGAGGGGAGAGCGCGCGCGCAGAGGTTGCGATTGAGGTTGCGGTCGCCGATGCGGGTGTTCTGCCGGCGCGCCTTGGGATTGGCGATCGGCAGGAAGGTCACCGTGCCGCGCCTGATGTTGATCGCGCCCGAGCGGCACTCGGCGATGATCCGCCCGATCGCCGCCGGGCCGCAGCCCTCATTGCCGTGCACGGAGCCGAGCACGAGCAGTTCTGGCCCGGTCTTCAGGCCATGGAAGCATACGCTCTCCAGGGGGCCGTCTTCATGCGGGGTCGGGGTCGGCATCGTCGTCATAGAACCGGTTCCAGTTTGAATTCAGCCGCACGCCTCACGGACGGCGGGTCTGCGATTGCGGATCGAGGATGTCGCGGAGGCCATCGCCGAGCAGGTTGAGGCCGAGCACCGTGACGAAGATGGCGAGGCCCGGGAAGACCGAAATCCACGGCGCCGTCGTGATCTGGTCGCGTGCGTCGGAGAGCATGCTGCCCCAGCTCGGGAAGGGCGGACGGATACCCAGGCCCAGGAAGGAGAGCGAGGCCTCAGCCAGCACCGCGCCGCCCATGCCCAGCGTGCCGATGACGATGATCGGGCCGGCGATATTGGGCAGGATCTGCAGCAGCATGATGCGCGTGTTGCCGCTGCCGAAGGAGCGCGCCGCCTCGACATAGCCCTGCTGCTTGATCGAAAGCGTCGCCGCCCGCGAGAGCCGGCAGGTATATGACCAGTTGGTCAGGCCAAGCGCGATCAGCAGGCTGGTCAGGCCGGGCTGCAGGATCGCCATGATGGCGAGCGCGAAGACCAGCGACGGGATCGAGAGCATCAGGTTCGTCAGCCCGTTGACGAAATCGTCCCACCAGCCGCCGAAATAGGCAGCCGACATGCCCAGCGCGACGCCGATGATCGTGTTGATCATCTGCGAGACGATGCCGACGGTCAGCGATATCCGCGCGCCGTAGAGCACGCGGCTGTAGATGTCGCGCCCCTGGGCATCGGTGCCGAACCAGAAATCGGCGCCCGGCGAGACCTCGGCGTTCATCAGGTTGGCGTCCATGACGGGGTCGGTATGCGCCAGCCAGGGCGCAAGCGTCCCGCCCACGACGACGGCAGCGAACAAGGCGCCGCCAATCCAGAGATTAGCCCGGAATTTCATCTGCTTCCCCGGTCCTAGCTATATTTGATGCGTGGATCGATCAGGGCGCAGAGCACGTCCACGATGATGTTCACGACGAGGAAGAAAAGCACGAGCAGGAGGATGCAGGCCTGCACCACCGGGATGTCGCGCAGCGAAACGCTGTCGACCAGCAGCGAACCGACGCCTGGCCAGGCAAATAGCTTCTCGATGACGACGGCACCGCCCATGATCGAGCCGAACTGCAAGCCGAGCGTGGTCAGCACGATGACCATCGCATTGCGCGCGACATGCCAGCGCATCACCCGGACCTCGCTGTTGCCCTTGGCGCGGGCGGTGCGGACGAAGTCGGCATTCATGACCTCGAGCACTGCAGCCCGTGTTGTGCGCGCCAGCAGCGCCAGCGGTGCCACACCGAGGGCGACCGCGGGCAGCACGAGATAGCGCGGATGCCCGTCGCCATAGCCGAAGCTCGGAAACCAGCCGAGCATCAGCGCGAACGCGTACATCAGCATCAGCCCGAGCCAGAACTGCGGCAGCGACAGCCCCGACACCGCGACGACCATCGATTGCATGTCGAGCCAGCCGCCGGGCTTGAGTGCCGCCAGGAAGCCGAGCGGGACCCCGAAGACAATGGCAAACAGCATCGCCGCGATCGACAATTGCAGGCTGGGCCAGATCCGCTCCGCCAGCGAATTCATCACCGGCTGGCGTGTCCGGAAGGAGGTTCCGAGATCGAGTGTCGCCAGTTTTGCGACATAACTGACGAACCGAACATGAACAGGCTCGTCGAGCCCGAATTGCTTGTTCATCCGCGCCACCTGCTCGGCATCGACGACAGCGCGGCCATCGGCCATCTGGGTCGAGGCAAAGTCGCCGGGAATGACGCTGAACATCACGAAGACGAGCCCTGCCACGGCAAGCAGGATCGGCACTGCCTGGAGCAGCCGCCGGACAATATAGGGAAGCATGGTGCACTCCTCGCCGCGCACGCCCGGCGGACTGGCCGCCGGGCGTCAGGCTAAAGCCTGATCGGGATTACTTGGCCGCCGGCGACGTGTCGTCGATCCAGAGATCCTCGTAATACTGCAAGGCGAGCTCGGTGGAGTTCGGCTGCAGGCCGTGCAGCCAGGGCTGATAGGCCATCACCGCCTTGTTGTAGTTGAAGAACCAGACCGGTGCTTCGACATACAGGATGTTGTTGGCCTTCTTGAGCAGTTCGTTGCGCTTGGCCAGATCCTCCGTCGCGCCGGCCTCGTCGATCAGCTTGTCGACTTCCGGGTTGCTGAAGGTCGTGTAGTTGCAGGCGCTGCGAGGTGTCTGCGAATAGAAGCACTTCATCTGGGTCAGCGGATCGGGTCCGGAGGTGTTGGACCAGATATAGGCCTGGAAATCGCCCTTCGCGACAATGCCGCCAAGCGCGGAGCCTTCGACCGGCTTCACCTTCACCTTGATGCCGACCTTGGCGAGCATCGGGATGGTCGCCTCGACGATCGGGATACCCCAGCTCTCGTTCGGGCTCGCGGTCCATTCGAACTCGAAGCCATCGGGATAGCCGGCTTCGGTCAGGAGCTTCTTGGCCTTCTCGGGATCGAAGGCGTAGGGCTTCAGATCCTTGTCATAGGCCGGCGAGGACAGCGGCAGCCAGCTCGAGGCGCGATAGGCCTTGTCGCGGACGAGGCGCTTGATGATCAGGTCGGCGTCGATGGCGTGGTTGATCGCCTGGCGCACGCGCTTGTCGGAGAACGGCTTGAAGCTCGGGTTCATGCCCATGTTGCGGGTGAACACCTCGGCAACCTCGAGGATGCCCTTCTTCAGGTTCGCATCGGCCTGATAGGCGACGTACTGGGTCGGGCCCAGGATCGAGACGTCGATCTCCTTGTTGCGGAAGGCGACGTCGCGCGCGGCGGCTTCGCCCATCGGGGAGATGATCAGCTTGTCGGCATAGGGCTTGCCGGGAACGTAGAACTTCTCCCACTTCTCGAACACCATGCGCGAGCCCGGGACGTGCTCGACGAACTTGAACGGACCCAGGCCGATCGGCTTGTTGAAGAAGTTCGGGTCCTGCGCCTCCTTGGCGGGAAGGATCGAGCTCGTGGCATTGCGGAACAGGAAGCCCGGATCGGTCTTCTCGATCAGGGTCATCTCGATAGTGAAGTCGTCGATCTTCTTGAGACCGGAGATCTCCTTGGCCGAGCCGTTCTGGACTTCGACCGCGCCCTTGATACGGCGGACGGCGCCTGCGCCGGGATAGTTCTTCGAACCGTCCATCAGGCGCGTATAGGTCCAGATGATGTCGTCGGCCGTCATCTTGCGACCGTTGTGGAACAGCGCGTCGTCACGCAGCTTGAAGGTGTGCGTCAGGCCATCGGCCGAGGTGGTCACGCTCTTGGCGAGTTCCAGCACCGGCTTGTTGTTGACCGAATCCCACTTGTAGAGCGAGCGATGCAGCGCATAGCCGTAGATCTCGTCCTGGATCTGGTTCGAGACATGGCTGTCATTGCTGACGAACGAGGTCGCGTAGGGCGCGGTAAAGCGGATCGTGCCGCCCTTGCGCGGCTCCTGTGCCAGTGCCGGCAGCGTGAACGCCGCCAGCGTCAGCGCCGTGGTAAGCATAAACTTCTTCAACATGAATAGTCCCCTCTACTGTTAGCCACATCGCCCTGGGCGAGCATCGCCCGGGCTGCCGCTTCGTCATGGCCGAGGCGGTTGGACCGTTGCCGGTCGTCCGCCTCTGCGCCCTCTGGACGCTTTCAGTGCGAAGCGCCGTTACGTTCAAAAACCACC
Organism: Allobosea sp. P1_B10; assembly: GCF_056406735.1. Classification (NCBI taxonomy): domain Bacteria; kingdom Pseudomonadati; phylum Pseudomonadota; class Alphaproteobacteria; order Hyphomicrobiales; family Alloboseaceae; genus Allobosea; species Allobosea sp. P1_B10. Next base: position 352,802 of record NZ_JBFTZP010000008.1, read on the forward strand.
TCGCCGCCCCTGATCGTCAGGTCGCAGCGCGTATCCTTCAGAATGTCGTCCGGCGCCGCGGTCAACAGGTTGCGTGAGAACACCGCGACATCGGCCAGATAGCCCGGCACGAGCCGGCCCTTCACGGCTTCCTGCTTCTGCGAGAAGGCGCCGAACTCGGTATAGGATTGCAGGGCCTGCTCGGGCGAGACGCATTCGCGCGCGTCCATCACAGTGCCGCGCCAGGTCTTGCGCGTCAGCATCGCGTGGAAATTCGGGAACGGATCGGGGTCGCAGACCGGCGCGTCGCTGCCGGCTGCCGGCTTGAGCCCGAGCTTGAACCAGGTGCCCAGCGGATAGCTCGGCAGGGCACGCTCTGGGCCGAGAACCTTCACATAGGCATCGCCGAAATCATGGATGAAGGCCTGCTGCGGGCAGGGATAGATCCCGGCCTTGATCATCCGCTCGTGCTGCTGCGGCGTCGAGAAGCCGCAATGCTCGATGCGATGGCGCCGGTCGGGATCGGGATGGGCCGCCAGCGCCTTCTCATAGGCCGTGATCAGCTGCTCGATCGCGGCATCGCCGATGGCGTGGCAGGCGAGCTGGTAGCCCTTGGCATGGGCGTCCATCACCTCGCGCTCGAGATCGGCATCCTCCTTCATGCGCACGCCCGTGTTCTCGTCGTCGCCGAGATAGGGCTTGCTCATCCAGGCGGTGCGCCCGCCGGCCGAACCGTCGAGGAAGAGCTTCACCGCGCCGATCATCAGCATGTCGTCGCCGGTGCCGGAGATCAGGCCGGCCTCGTGGCACTGAGGCACGACCGAACGGCCATCGTCACCCAGCAGCGTCAGCCAGGTCCGTACAGGCAGGCGCCCGTCGCGCTTGGCGCGCTGATAGGCGGCGATCTCGGCAAAACCGGCCTTCTGGCCCACCGCCGCGTCCATGCAGCTGGTGATACCCAGCGACAGCAGGTATTTGCCGCCGCGCTCGATACCCGCGATCAGCTCTTCCTCGCTGGGCTCCGGGATGGCGGCGCGCACCTTGTCGCAACCGTTCTCGGCCAGCATGCCCGTCAGGCGGCCGTTCTGCTGCTCGATCAGGCCGCCGGGAGGTGGTGCCGTGGTCTCGTCGATGCCGGCCGCGGCGAGCGCCGCCGAGTTGCAGATCCAGATATGGCCGCAGGCGCGCACCAGCACGACGGGGTTGTTCGGCGAGGCCCTGTCCAGTTCCTCGCGATAGGGGTGCCGGCCGACATCGAGCTTTGTCTGGTCATAGCCGCGCGACATGATCCACTCGCCGGGCTTTGCCGTGGCCGCGCGGGCCGCGAGGGCGCCGAGCAGGGCGTCGAGCGTGGGCGCGGCGGCCGGCTTGGAATCGACCCAGTTCATGGTCATGCCGAGCGAGATCAGATGGAGATGGGAATCGTTCAGGCCCGGCGTCGCGAGCCGGCCCTGGAGGTCGATGACCCGTGTCCCGGGGCCGACCAGCGCCGCGATTTCGGCGTCGGGGCCGGCCGCGAGCACGCGGCCCTGCCAGAGCGCCAGCGCCTCGACGGTGCCATCCTCGTAGCCGCACCAGATCGGGCCGTTCCTCAGAACGATATCGGCATGCACGCTCATCGGCGTAACCCGCTGGCGCGGTCGCTGGCCTTGGTCATCGTGTTCCTCCTGTAGCCTTGTCGCCGCCGGCGCTTGATGGCCGGTCGTGGTCAGATGTCGTCGAGAGGGTAGATCGGCCGGCGCACCTTACGGTACGGACGCTCCTTGAAGTTACGGGTGCACAGCGCCCCAGTGTCCACTTCCACGACCTCGCGCGCAATGGGTTCGAAGGCAGCGCGGAAATGCTGCATGGATTTGACGATCAGCGTCGATTTCCGCGTCGGATCGACGCCGAGCGAGGTGAACTGGGCGAGATCCGTCGCCTGGCCGTTATGGGTGATCACGATGATCTCGACATCGTCGACCCGCAGAAGAGCCGAAAGCCCGTAATTGCGCCAGACGCCGCCCGCCATCGGGCCGTAGCACATGAAGTGGCCGTCGGTCAGCGCCACGACATGAGCGTCGAGGTCGAGCGGCGCGCCGCCCATCGACGGGTCCATCTTGCCACCGAGCTTCAGCCGGACACGGTTGCCGACGCCCGCTGCCCGGGCGGCGAGCGCAGCCTCGGGATCGCGAATCGCGTGGAAGCCGACATTCTTCAGCCCGGCATCGAGCACGGCGCGCAGGAGATTGGTGGCATCGCCATAGGCGCCACCGCCCGGATTGTCGGAATAGTCCGAGATCACCAGCGGCTTGCCGCCGGACAGGCCACCGGCGGTCGCCTCGCCAGCCTTCGCCTTGGCGATGGCCTCGGCAAGCGGGGTCATGCTGATCGAGGAGAAATGCCGCTGCTCCCAGGCGTAGTCCATCATCTCTTCGGAGACGGCCTGCGCCTTGGCGCGGTCATTGGCGGTGACGACGACGGAGGGGCCGATATCGTGCACGTCCGCCGAGGAGAAGCCGGCCTGGATGCTGACGACCAGCGCGTCGCCGGCGGCCTCGATCGCGTCGGCGCGGCGCAGCAGTTCCTTGAAGGGCGGCGAGCTCGTACGGCCGCCATCGAGCGCGTAGAGGATCGGGCGGCGCGCAACCGCGCAGACCGGGCTGATCTCGCCCGCCATCGCCTTTTCGAGCAACTCGGCCCCCTGCCAGGTCCGCTCATACATGTCGATATGCGGATAGGTCCGGTAGGAGATCAGCGCATTGGCGTTGTCGGCCATGAGCTGCGTCAGTGTCGCGTGCAGGTCGAGCACGGCGACGACCGGGATCGCGGGCCCGATGCGCTTGCGCAACCGGGCAAGCAGTTCGCCCTCGCCGTCATCGGAGCTTTCGGTCGCCATGGCGCCGTGGAGATGCAGCAGCACCCCGTCGACCCCGTCAGCGGCGTCGACGATCAGCCCTGCAAACAGCTCAAAGGCCGCGTCGGTGACGCGGCCTGAAGGGTTGGCGTGGGCAGTGAGTGGATGAACGGCGGTCCAGCCGAACTTGTCGGCGGCCTCGAATGCGGCGCCCAGCGAGGTCCGCGTACCGCGAAACGCCTGCACCACTTCATTGCCGAGATAGACCCGTGCATTGCGGAAAACCGTCTCATCCGTGAGCTGGACACTGAACGTGTTCGTCTCATGCATGAATTCCGCGATCAGTACGCGTTTAGCCATCAATCCCCCTAGATCGGTCCATTTGAGCCCGGATCGTTGCGGCTCTTGTGGCCGATTGTCCGGGTTCTTGTAAATTCCGCTGTCGCATATGCTCCCCGCATCAGGGCGCTTGCCCATGCGGGGAGGTTATGCTCGCGACGGTCTCAGGCTGCGCGCGGAAGCTCTCCGCCGGAGAGAGCCTGCAGGTCCTGCGCCCGGGCGTAGACCTTGCCGAAACGGTTCGCCAGGAACGCGTTCAGGCCGATATCCTCCTGCCGGACGAAGCCGCTCTGCGGCAGGGTGCCGTTCGCCAGCATGTCGAGCACGGTGCAGATGCCGGCCGCGGTGGTGATCTGGATCGCGCTGCGCATCACGCCGTCGATGAGGCCGCTATAGACCTTGTGAGCATAGGTCTCCTGGACCAGCCGGCCGTTCTTGTAGCCGCTCGCGGCAACGAAGACGATGACGACGTCCTGCAGCGTGCTCGGCAGCGCGTTCTCGAAGATGTCCTTGAGCACGTCACGGCGATCGGCCAGGCGCAGGTCCTGCAGCAGCGTCTTCATGATGGCGCAATGGCCGGGATAGCGGATGGTCCGGTAGTTAAGCGTGCGGACCTTGCCGGCCAGCGTGTCGCAAAGTGTGCCAAGACCGCCCGAGGTGTTGAAGGCCTCATAGGCGACACCGTCGAGCGAGAACTCCTCGCGCTCCTCGAGGGCAGGCACCAGCGCGCGCTCGCCGCTGACGATCGCCTCGCAGGGCTCGCAATACTCGTTGATGATCCCGTCGGTGCTCCAGGTCAAGTTGTAGCCGAGCGCGTTGGACGGATACTGCGGCAGCGCGCCGACGCGCAGCTTGAGCGAGTCGAGCGTGTCGAAATCCTTGGCGAGGTCGTTGGCGACGATCGAGATGAAGCCGGGAGCCAGTCCGCATTGCGGGATCAGCGCGCCCTTTGCCGTCTGGGCGAGTTCCTTGACCCGCTTGGTGCTGGCGACGTCCTCGGTCAGGTCGAGATAATGCACGCCCAGCGGCGCAGCGGCCTCGGCGATGCGGGTCGTCAGCGCGAAGGGCGCAGCGCTCAGCACGGCGAAGCGACCGGTCAGCAGCGCCTTCAAGGCGGCTTCATCGGCGATGTCGATAACCTGGGTCGAGACGGTCGCGCTCGTGCGGATGCCGGCGAGCTGCGCCTCGGAGCGGTCGGCCACCACGACGCGGTAATCGCCAGACGTTCCCAGCAGATCCGCGATCGTCGCGCCGATCTTGCCCGCACCCACCACAACAATATCGCGCATCATTCTCAGTCCCTGAAATCTCTGTTCGGAGGCCAAGGTCGCCTGCCGCCTCGTCGGATAGAACCGTCAGCCACGACGATTCGACTGGAATATTTAGGCATATCGACGTAGAGACTGGTCATTATGACGACAGACCCCGCCGACCGCCTCCTGCTCGCCTTGCTGACCGAGAACGCCCGCGCACCGGTGGCCGAGCTCAGCCGCAAGCTCGGGCTCTCCCGCACCACGGTCCAGAGCCGTCTCGAGCGCCTGGAGCGGCGCGGCGTCATCGCCGGCTACACGACAAGACTGTCCGACGAGCATGAAAAGGGGCTGGTGCGTGCCCATGTCCTGATCACGGCGGGCCCGAAGGCCGCACCGAAAGCCGAGGCCGAGTTGCGGAAGATCCCGGAGGTCCAGGCGCTGCATTCCGTGAGCGGGCATTTCGACATGATCGCAATCGTCGCGGCGCCCTCGATCGGGGAACTCGACCGCCTGATCGACCGGATCGGAGCACTCGACGGCGTCGAGCGCACGATGTCCTCGATCATCCTCTCGACCCGCATCCAGCGCTGAGCCGAAAGAGCGCCGGTGTCGGCTCAGCCCTGGCTGCGATCGGCCCGAATTCCCGCCAATGCCTTCGCGACCAGCGGGCGCAGTTCCGGCGAGGCCTCGTTGAACGCCGAGACGAAGTCCTCGCGCATCCGGCGCGTCCAGAACTCGTTGATATGGCTGGCGATCGAGGCCACCGCCTGGTCCTCGGGATAGGCGACGAAGAAGTCGGCGATCTGCCCGGCCATGCGCGCCAGCTTGGCGTGCTGTTGCGCCTTGTAGGCGTCGGCATCATGCGTCGTCATGGCAGCGGCCTGCATCATCGCGATACGGTTTCCAGATCGGGCGCGAGCGACCCGGCAAAGACGGTGCAGCCATCGCGCCTCGCGATCGAGACCAGGCTCAACCCGAGCGCCGTCGCCCGTTCGATGGCCAGCGATGTCGGCGCCGAGATCGAGACCAGCGTTCCCGCGCCGAAGATCGCAGTCTTCTCGACCATCTCGAACGAGGCGCGACTGGTGACCAGCATGAAGCCCTCGCTGGCGGCCGCGCTTGCCCGCAGGCGCGCGCCAATCAGCTTGTCGAGCGCGTTGTGCCGCCCGACATCCTCGCGCACGGTCACGATCCCCCCTCGCGCATCGCACCAGGCGGCCGCGTGCACCGCGCGGGTCAACTGGCCCAGCGGCTGCTGCTGCTCGAGCGCATCCAGGGCCGCCTGGACCGCGGAGGCCATGATCGGCGCGCTCTGCCGGCTGCCGGCCTCGGCCTGCGGCATTTCGGCGATGGTCTCCACCCCGCACAACCCGCAGGAGGTGCGCCCGGACAGATTGCGCCGCCGTGCCAGGTGATCGCGGAAGCGCCCCGGCGCGAGATCGACCGTGACGACGATGCCGTCCTGCTGCGGCATGACCGCGATCGCGCGGATCTCGTCTGCGCGCTGCACGATGCCTTCGGTGAGGCTGAAACCCGTGACGAAATCCTCGAGATCGGCGGGCGTCGCCATCATCACCGCATAGGGCATGTTGCCATAGACGATGTTGACCGGAGCCTCGACCGCCACATCGACGGTCGTCGCAGTGCTGCGTGCGCTGCCGAACCGCACCGGCTCGGCGGCGACGGCCAGGGATGCCGGCGGCTGGGCTGGTGATTTACTCTGCGGCATCCGGCAAGCGCTCCGCGATCAGACGCAGGCTGATATCTTCTTCCCGGTTCTTGTCCTGCCACTGCGAATAATGGTTCGTGCGTCGGACCTCCACAGCCGTGACCTTGTATTCGGGGCAATTCGTCGCCCAGTCCGAGAAGTCGGTGGTAATCACGTTAGCGCCGGTCTGCGCATGGTGGAAGGTGGTGTAGACCACGCCGGGTTGCATCCGCTCGGAGACCTCCGCCCGAAGCGCGATGTCGCCGGAGCGACTGGCGATAGAGACCAGATCGCCCGAATTGATGCCGCGATTTTCGGCATCGAAGGGATGGATCTCCAGCACATCCTCGTCATGCCAGGCCTGGTTCGCGGTGCGACGCGTCTGCGCGCCGACATTGTACTGCGACAGGATGCGCCCGGTGGTCAGGATCAGCGGGAAGCGTGCCCCCGTTCGCTCCTCGGTCGGCACATATTCGGTGATCATGAACTTGCCCTTGCCGCGCACGAAGCGATCGACATGCATCAGCGGCGTGCCGGTCGGGGCGCTCTCGTTGCAGGGCCATTGCACGGAGCCGAGTTCGTCGAGCTTGGCATAGGAAACGCCAGCGAAGCTCGGCGTGAGCCGGGCGATCTCGTCCATCATCTCGCTGGGATGGCTGTAGTCCATCTCGTAGCCCAGCGCCTTGCAGAGATCGATCGTGACCTGCCATTCCGCCTTGCCCGAGAGCGGCTCCATCACTTTCCGGACGCGGTTGATGCGGCGCTCGGCATTGGTGAAGGTCCCGTCCTTCTCGAGGAAGGAGGAGCCCGGCAGGAAGACATGGGCGTATTTCGCCGTTTCGTTCAGGAAGATGTCCTGGATCACGACGCATTCCATCGATGCCAGGCCGGCAGTGACGTGCTGCGTGTTGGGGTCGGACTGGGCGATGTCCTCGCCCTGGATATAGAGCCCCTTGAAGGTGCCCCCCACGGCCTCGTCGAGCATGTTGGGAATGCGAAGGCCCGGCTCCTGATCGAGCGACACGCCCCACAGCGTCTCGAAGGTGTGTCGCGTCGCGTCGTCGGCGACATGCCGATAGCCGGGAAGTTCGTGCGGGAAAGAGCCCATGTCGCAGGAGCCCTGGACATTGTTCTGCCCGCGCAGCGGATTGATGCCGACACCGTCGCGCCCGATATTGCCGGTCGCCATAGCGAGGTTTGCCATCGCCATCACCGTGGTCGAGCCCTGGCTGTGCTCGGTGACGCCGAGGCCATAGAAGATCGCGCCATTGCCGCCGGTGGCATAGAGCCGCGCCGCCGCGCGGACATCGGCTGCCGGAACGCCTGTGAACGCCTCGCTCGCCTCGGGCGAGTTGCGCTGCTCGGCGATGAAGCGGGCCCAGACCTCGAAGTCGACGAGATCGCAGCGCTCGCGCACATAGTCCTCGTCGATCAGTCCTTCCGTGACCACGACATGCGCGATCGCGTTGATCAGCGCGACATTGGTGCCCGGCATCAGTTGCAGGTGATAGTCCGCCTCGACATGCGGCGACCTGACGAGGTCGATCCGGCGCGGATCGGCGACGATCAGCCTTGCACCCTCCCGCAGGCGCTTCTTCATCCGCGAGGCGAAGACCGGGTGGCCGTCGGTCGGGTTGGCCCCGATGACCAGGATGACGTCTGCCTGGTCGACCGACTTGAAATCCTGCGTGCCCGCCGAGGTGCCGAGCGTCGTCTTCAGCCCGTAGCCGGTCGGCGAATGACAGACGCGCGCGCAGGTATCGACATTGTTGTTGCGGAAGGCGGCGCGCACCAGCTTCTGGATGAGGAACACCTCCTCATTGGTGCAACGAGAGGAGGTGATCGCACCGACGGACTCCCGGCCATATTGGCCCTGGATGCGCTTGAATTCCGAGGCTGCATACCCGATCGCCTCGTCCCACGACACCTCCCGCCAGGGATCGGTGATTTTCTCCCGCAGCATCGGCCTTGTGATGCGGTCCTTGTGGGTGGCATAGCCCCAGGCGAAGCGGCCCTTGACGCAGCTATGGCCCTCATTCGCCTTGCCGTCCTTGTAGGGCACCATGCGCACGACCTTGTCGCCCTGCATCTCGGCCTTGAACGAGCAGCCGACGCCGCAATAGGCGCAGGTCGTGATCTTCGAATGCTCCGGCTGGCCCATCGCGATGACGGAGTTCTCGATCAGCGTCGCCGTCGGGCAGGCCTGCACGCAGGCACCGCAGGAGACGCATTCCGAGCCGAGGAAGTCTGTCGGCCCAGCCGCCACGCGGGAGTCGAAGCCGCGGCCGGTGATCGTCAGCGCGAAGGTGCCCTGCACCTCCTCGCAGGCGCGCACGCAGCGATTGCAGACGATGCATTTCGTGGGGTCGTAGGTGAAATAGGGGTTGGAGGTGTCCTTCCCCAGCCAGTTCTCGTTGGCGAGCCCGTCGGAGCGCTCGGCGAAGACGTGGTTTTCGCCCTCATAGCCGTAGCGCACCTCGCGCAGGCCGACCGCGCCGGCCATATCCTGCAATTCGCAGTCGCCATTGGCCGAGCAGGTCAGGCAGTCGAGCGGATGGTCGGAGATGTAGAGCTCCATCACCCCCTTACGCAGCCCGGCCAGATTTTCCGACTGGGTGCGGACGACCATGCCCTCTTCGGCCGGCGTCGTGCAGGAGGCCGGCGTGCCGCGCCGGCCCTCGATCTCGACGAGGCAGAGCCGGCAGGAGCCGAAGGGCTCCAGCGAATCCGTGGCGCAGAGCTTCGGGATGGCCGTGCCCATCGACATCGCGGCCGCCATCACCGAGGTACCGGCCGGCACGGTCACGCTCTGGCCGTCTATGGTCAGCGTCACCGTCCTCTCGGCGAGGCGGATCGGCGTGCCGAAGTCGATTTCCTTGATCAGGCTCATCGAACCCTCCTCATTCGGCAGCCAGCGGCACGGGAGCGAAGGGGCCGGCCGGCCGGTCGAAATCCTCGGAAAAATGATCGAGCGCGCTCATCACGGGCATCGGCGTCAGTCCGCCCATGGCGCAGAGCGAGGCGTCGGTCATCAGCTTGTTGAGATCGCGCAGCACGGCGATGTTCTTCGGCCGCTCCACGCCGGCGATGATGCGGTCCATCACCTCGACGCCGCGCGTCGCGCCGATGCGGCAGGGCGTGCACTTGCCGCAGGATTCCTTGGCGCAGAATTCGAAGGCGAAGCGCGCCTGCCTGGCCATGTCGACGGTATCGTCGAAGACGACGATGCCGCCATGGCCAAGCATCGCCCGCATGGAGGCCAGCGCCTCATAGTCCATCGGCACGTCGAGCTGTGCCGCCGTGAGATAGGCGCCCAGCGGCCCGCCGACCTGCACAGCGCGGATCGGCCGGCCCGAGCGCGTGCCGCCGCCCATGTCCTCGATGATCTCACGCAGCGAAATCCCGAAGGCTAGCTCGATCAGCCCGCCGCGCTTGATGTTGCCGCCGAGCTGGACCGGCAACGTGCCGCGCGAGCGGCCCATGCCGTAATCCGCATAGGCCTTCGCGCCATGCGCCAGGATCCAGGGCACGGCGGCGAATGAGAGCACGTTGTTCACGACGGTCGGCTTGCCGAACAGGCCCTGCAGCGCCGGGATCGGCGGCTTTGCCCGCACGATGGCGCGCTTGCCCTCCAGGCTCTCGAGCAGCGAGGTCTCCTCGCCGCAGATATAGGCGCCGGCGCCCAGCCTCACCTCCAGATGGAAAGCCTGCCCGCTGCCGAGGACGGAGGCGCCCAGGATGCCGGCGGCCTCCGCCTTCAGGATCGCGCGCTGCAGTGTGCGATGCGCGTGCGGGTACTCGGAGCGCAGATAGATGTAGCCCCGCGTCGCGCCGACCGCGATGGCGGCGATCGCCATGCCCTCGATCAGCAGGAAGGGGTCTCCCTCCATCAGCATCCGGTCGGCGAAGGTGCCGCTGTCGCCCTCGTCGGCATTGCAGACGATGTATTTCTGGTCGGACTGCGCGTCGTGGACGGTCTTCCACTTGATGCCGGTCGGGAAGCCGGCGCCCCCGCGCCCTCGGAGGCCGGAGGCCTTGATCTCCTCGACGATCCCGGCACCCGTCATCGCGATCGCGGCCTTGAGCCCCGCGAGCCCGCCATGGGCCTGGTAGTCCGCGAGCGAAAGTGGATCGGTGACGCCGATGCGCGCAAAAGTCAGCCGCTGCTGGCGCTTCATCCAGTCGAGCTCTTCGATCGGTCCCAGCGCCAGGGCATGGCTGCTGCCGGACAGGAACCCGGCATCGAAGAGCCCGGCGACATCGCGCGCGGCGACGGGGCCAAAGGCCACCCGTCCCTCTCCCGTCTCGACCTCGACCAACGGCTCCAGCCAGAGCATGCCGCGCGTGCCGTTGCGCACGATCTCGACAGCGAGCCCGCGCGCCTGTGCCTCGTTCGCGATGGCCACGGCCACGGCTTCCGCCCCGACCGAGAGCGAGGCGGCGTCGATCGGCACGAAAACGCGAATGGGAGCGGCGACGCTCATGAGTTGAACCTCGCCGCACCGCAGAGTTCGGCCAGCCGGTTGGCATCTACGCGGCCGATCAACTCGCCATCGACGAGCGCCGAGGGTCCGAGCGCGCAATTGCCGAGACAATAGACAGTCTCGACCGCAAACCGGTCGCCGTCCCGGTGCTCATCGACCTTGATGTCGTGCTCGCGGGCCAACTGCTCGACCACGGCTTCGCAGCCGACGGACTGGCAGGCCTCGGCCCGGCACAGCTTCACCACCCGGGGCGGCTGCGGCTTGGTCTTGAAATCATGATAAAACGAGATCGTGCCATGAACCTCGGCGCGGGACAGGTTCAGCGTCTCGGCGATCACAGGAACGGCAGCCGGGTCGATATAGCCGAAGGCGTCCTGAAGGGCGTGGAGCATCGGCAGCGTCGCGCCCTCGAGATGAGCGAGGCCTGCAACGATAGCACGGGCCTCGTCCTGATCCCAGGCTGGATAATGCGGCATCTCTCCTCCATCCGGCCGGTTTGTCCGGTCGTCGTGTTGAGGGACAGCCTGCGCCAATCTGGAATGATTTCAAATCGTTTGTATCGACCAGATGATAGTCATAACCTATTAAAAGCCAAAGTTTCAGGAAGCTGCGGGCTCCCAACCACCGTCCGGTTCCGCGAAAACATCATCGCTCTTATGGTTTCTGGCCGAGTCGTCGGCTGCCGGAGCACACCAATCGATAGACCAAAACTATTTGACGATGGGTCGCCGCGGCAGTCCGGCATCGGCCACGGGCTGCGTCATGGTCAGCAGGTTGCGTGCGAGCGGCGCCATTGGCTGCCGATCCGCGACGATCAGCCCGATCGTGCGCTGCGCCTCGGGTTCGACGAGGGGCAGCGCCTTGGTGCCCAGTGGGACCCCAAAGAACTCGAGAAGCTGCAACGAGACGATGCTGGAGACGCCCTGCATGCCGGCATGGGAGCAGAGGTTGAAGATCGAGTTGGTCTCGATCGCGGGGCTCGGGCTGTGCCCCACGGAGCGGAAGATGCCATCGATGATCCGGCGGTTCTGCATGTCGGCGGTGAGCAGGCAGAGCTTTTGCCCCGCGGCTTCCGCCCAACTTATGGCATCGCGCCCGCCCAACGCGCCGTCCTCGCGCGTCAGCAGGACATAGGATTCCTGGTAGATCGGCTTCGAGATCACGCGTTCCAGCGGCTCGTTGTCGAGATAGGTGAGCCCGACATCGAGCTCGAAATTGTCGATCCGGCTCTGGATTTCCTGCGAGGTCAGCGACAGCACCGTCAGCGAGACCGTCGGATAGCGCTCGGAGAACGGCGCGGTGATATGCGCGATCATCGGCAGGGCCGTCGGGATCGCGCCGATGCGGATGCGGCCGCTCACCCCCTCGCGCAATTCCGCGATGGTCTCCCTCATCACCTCCGCCTCGGCCAGCATGCGCCGCGCATGCGCCAGCACGACCTCTCCCTCGCGGGTAAAACCCTGGAAGCGCCGGCCGCGCTCGACGATCAGCACGCCCAGTTCTTCCTCGAGCTGCGTGATCGCGGCCGACAGCGTCGGCTGCGAGACGTGGCAAGCCTCGGCCGCCCGGCGAAAATGCTTTTCGCGGGCGAGCGCGTCGAGATAGATGAGTTGGCGGATGATCATGCGCGCCCAGGAACCCCAGCGTCCGCCGCGGGCAGCGGCTGCCTTGGCTCCGGTACAGCTTTTGGGCGAATGGCAGAGTTTCGCAAGCCCCGGCGATCAATCCGACAGCCTGGACCGCCCCATCGCTCACGCCTCCGTTTGGAAGTCGCCTGGCTGAGGTGGAGCGATCGGCGTGAACAACGTGCGATCCGGCTTGATGTCGAGCAGCGGCGTATCGTCGAGGCAATCCAGCCCTCTCACAAGCAGGACCGCACCCTGCCGCTCGACCAGCTGCACGATCGAGGTCCCGATCGGATTGGGCCGGACCGGTGAGCGCAGCGCAAAGGTGCCGTGCACCTCGCGGTTATTGGCCGGGCTCTGGCGCACGAGATCGCGACGCGACTGGTGCAGCCAGTACAAGACCTCCAGCCGCTCGAAGCGCTCGACGCCCTCCAGCGCGGCGACCCAGGGCTCGAAGATCTCGATGCGGCAGATCGGTCCGTCGAGACGCCCCTGCCGGGGGCAGACGAGCCGCGAGGTCCAGGGCGTGGTGATGCGTCCGATGAAGGTCAGGCCGGCATCGGTCGGCGGCGGCGGGACGACGGCGACCTCGGCCTCGCGGATCTCGTTTTCGCGGACCATGGCGTTAGTCGATCGCGATCATGACGTCGGACGCCTTCACCACGGCATAGGCGTCCTGCCCGACCGCCAGCTCGAGCTCATCGACGGCTGTGTTCGTGATGGCGGCGGTCACGACCGTGCCTCCGACATCCAGCCTGACATGCGCCGTGGTCGCTCCCTTGGTGACCTCAACGATCCGGCCCTTGAGCTGATTGCGCGCGCTGATCTTCACGTCTGGCCTCCTGGTCACTGCGGGGGACATAGGCGGGCACCGGCCTCTCGACCCGGCCGTCGGAATCGTTATATTCGGACGTAGCTAACGGTTGCAACCAGCGCGAGGACACGCCCGATGATCACCCGCCGCCGCATCTTGGGTTTCGCGACAGCCTTCGCAATCGGTCTCGGACCTGCGATCACCTCAGTGCAGGCCCAGACAAAGGAAGTTGTGATCTTCGCCGCCGCCAGCCTCAAGAATGCGCTCGACGACGCAGCCGCGGCCTGGGTCAAGGCGACAGGCAAGCCGGCGCCAAAAATTTCCTATGCGGCGAGCAACGCGCTCGCCAAGCAGATTGAACAGGGCGCGCCCGCCGATCTCTTCATCTCGGCCGATCTCGACTGGATGGACTACGTCGCCGGCAAGAACCTGATACGCCCCGAAACGCGCGTCAGCCTGCTCGCGAACCGTATCGCCCTGATCGCGCCAGCGGATTCGACCGCAAAGGTCGCGCTGTCCTCCGGCGTTGACCTGAGCGCGGCGCTCGCCGGCGGCAAGCTCGCCATGGGCAATGTCGACTCAGTGCCGGCCGGCAAGTACGGCAAGGCCGCCCTGGAAAAACTCGGGAGCTGGGACAAGGTCAAGGACAGCGTCGCGCAGGCCGACAATGTCCGCGCAGCCTTGCTGCTGGTCGCGCGTGGCGAGGCCCCGCTGGGCATCGTCTACACCACCGACGCGGCGGCCGAGCCCAAGGTCAAGGTCATCGCGACCTTCCCGGAAGAGACCCATCCGCCGATCATCTATCCGGTCGCGGTGCTGAAGGAGTCCAGGAACCCCGACGCGCAGGGCTTCCTGACCTATCTGCGCGGCGCGGGCCCCAAGGCGGCCTTCGAGAAACAGGGCTTTACGGTACTGAACAAGCCTGCCAATGCGAGCTGAGCGCGTCCGGGATCGAAAAGGCTGAGATCACAAGGTGAGCGACTGGCTCTCGCCCGAGGAATGGACAGCGCTGCGCCTCAGCCTGCTCGTCGCGACCACAGCGATGCTGGCGAGCCTGCCGCTCGGCATCGCGGTGGCCTGGCTGCTGGCGCGCGGTCGCTTCTGGGGCAAGTCGGTCCTCGACGCGGCTGTCCACCTGCCTCTGATCATGCCGCCGGTCGTCACCGGCTACCTCCTGCTCATCGGCTTTGGGCGGCGCGGCCCGATCGGCCAGTTCCTCTATGACTGGTTCGGCATCGTCCTGTCCTTCCGCTGGACGGGCGCAGTCCTGGCGGCGGCGGTGATGAGCTTTCCGCTGATGGTGCGCGCGATCCGGCTCTCGATAGAGGCCGTCGATCGCAAGCTGGAGGACGCGGCCGGCACGCTGGGGGCAAACCCCTTTTGGGTCTTCTGCGTGGTCACGCTGCCGCTCTGCCTGCCCGGCATCGTGGTCGGCATGATCCTCTGCTTCGCCAAGGCGATGGGCGAATTCGGCGCCACCATCACCTTCGTCTCCAACATCCCCGGCGAGACCCAGACCCTGCCCTCGGCGATCTACACCTTCACGCAGGTCCCCGGCGGCGAGGCCGGCGCCATGCGCCTGACCCTCATCTCGATCGCGATTTCGGTCGCAGCGCTCTTCGCCTCGGAATTCATGGCCCGCTTCGTGGGGCGACGGATCTCCGTCGAATGAGCCCCGTGATCGAGATCGCCGTCGAGCACCGGCTCGGTGCCTTCCAGCTCGACGCCGCCTTCACCTCGGACGGCCGGCTGACGGCGCTCTTCGGGCGTTCGGGCTCCGGAAAGACCTCGCTGGTCAACATCATCGCCGGGCTGATCTGTCCGCAATCCGGCCGGATCGTCATCGACGGGCAGGTGCTGGTCGATACGAAAGCCGGCATTTTTACGCCAAAGCATAGCCGCCGCATCGGCTATGTCTTCCAAGAGGCGCGGCTGTTCCCGCATCTCACCGTGCGCCAGAACCTGCTCTTCGGGCGCTGGTTCGCCCCCCGCCACGCGCCCGCCAGCAGCGAATTGGCCGGCGTGCTCGACCTGCTCGGGATCGGCCACCTGCTCGAGCGGCGACCCGGCGCGCTTTCGGGTGGTGAGAAGCAGCGTGTCGCGATCGGCCGCGCCTTGTTGTCGAAGCCGCGCCTGCTGCTGATGGACGAGCCGCTCGCCTCGCTGGACGAAGCCCGCAAGGCAGAAATCCTGCCCTATATCGAGCGGCTGCGCGACGAGATCCGCGTGCCCATCGTCTATGTCTCGCACTCCGTCCCGGAAGTGGTGCGGCTCGCTACGACGCTGGTCACGGTCGATCACGGCCGCGTCACGGCCTGTGGTCCGACAACGGAGGTGATGTCGCGCCTCGATGTCGGCGGGCTCTCGGGCGCGGCCGAGGCCGGCTCGGTGATTGCGGCCGAGGTCGAGAGCCATGACGATGCCTTTGGCCTGACGCTGCTGCGCTGCCCCGCAGGCCCTTTGCAGGTGCCGCGCACTTCATTGCCGATCGGTAGCACGACGCGCCTGCGCATCCTGGCCAGCGACGTGTTTCTCAGCCTGACGCCGCCAAGCGGTGTCAGCGCGCTCAACGTCCTGCCCGGAACCGTGGTCGAGATCGGGCCGCGTCGCGATGGGCCGGCCGTGGAGTTGCGGCTCGACTGTAATGGAGTGCCCCTCCTCGTCCGCCTCACGGCGAAATCGGTCGCCGCGCTGGCGCTGGCGCCGGGCATGCGGGTCTATGCGATGATCAAGACCGTCTCGATGGACGCGAACTGAGCGCGAGGCAGTTCACAGGCCGTCGCAATGTCGGGTGATGGCGGGACGGAAATCGTCTAGAACGCGACATCGCGCAAGGAAGCCTCGATGCCTCGTCCCAAACCTGAAAGCCGCTCGGCCCAGCTCAGCCTCAGGATCGACTTCAAGCCTCTGGGCCGTCTCGGGCCGGGCAAGATCCAGCTGCTGGAGGCCATCGAGGAGACCGGCTCGATCTCGGGCGCCGGCCGCGCCATGAAGATGTCCTATCGCCGCGCCTGGCTGCTGGTCGACGAACTCAACCGGATGTTCCGCAAGCCGCTGGTCGAGGCCGCGCCTGGCGGCAGCAATGGCGGCGGCGCGCATCTCACGCCGATGGGGCGCGAGATCGTGGCGCATTATCGCGCCATCGAGAGCAAGGCGATGAAGGCCGTCTCCCTCCATATCGAAGCCCTGCAGGACGCCGCAGCCGAGCCGGCCGCGACGCCCTGAGGCAATAACTTTGGTCTAGAACACTTCGTCATCCTGGGGCGGCGCGAAGCGACGATCCCGGGATCCATCCTGGGGCGCCTTGCCCCTCGATGGATCCCGGATCAGCGCGGCTTCGCCGCTTGTCCGGGATGACGGCGCGGTTTGTGAGCCACGCCGCCAACTCAGAACGAACCGGTCACGCCGCCTCGTAGCCGACGGTGCCCTTGATCTCCAGGAACTCCTCAAGACCGAAATCGGCGTATTCGCGGCCGTTGCCCGACTGCTTGTAGCCGCCGAAGGGCGCGCCTGCGTCCCAGGCCGGGTAGTTGATGTAGACGTTGCCGCTGCGCATCTTCGCCGCGACCTTGCGGGCGCGATCGAGCGAGCCGGACTGGACGTAAGCGGCCAGGCCATAAGGCGTGTCGTTGGCGCGCTTCACCACCTCGTCCTCGTTCTCATAAGGCAGGATCGAGAGCACGGGGCCAAAGATCTCCTCGCGGGCGATGGTCATGTCGTCGGTGACGCCACCGAAGACGGTGGGCCGGACGAAATAGCCGCGATTGAGGTCCTCGGGACGCCCCGGTCCGCCGGCGACGAGCGTGGCGCCTTCCTTGATGCCGGCCTCGATCAGGCCCTGCACCTTGTTGTACTGGGCCTCACTGACGACCGGGCCGAGGAAGACGCCATCGGTCGCGGGAGCACCGACCTTGAGTGGCTCGGCGACCTGCTTGGCGATGGCGAGCGCCTGCTCATGCAGCTTCGCAGGCACGAACATGCGGGTCGGCGCATTGCAGGACTGTCCGGAGTTGCGCATCACGCTCTCGACGCCGAGCTTCACGGCCTTGTTCAGGTCGGCATCGTCCAGGATGATGTTGGCCGACTTGCCTCCCAGTTCCTGATGCACGCGCTTGACCGTGTCGGCCGCAGCCTTGGCGACCAGGATGCCGGCGCGGGTCGAGCCGGTGAACGAGACCATGTCGACTTCCGGATGGCGCGAGATCGCCTCGCCCACCGTCGGGCCGTCGCCATTGACGAGGTTGAAGACGCCCTTGGGCACGCCGGCCTCATGCATGATCTCGGCAAAGATGATCGCGTTGAGCGGGGCGATCTCGGAGGGCTTCAGCACCATGGTGCAGCCGGCGGCCAGCGCGGGCGCGACCTTGCACATGATCTGGTTCATCGGCCAGTTCCACGGCGTGATCATGCCGACGACGCCGATCGGCTCCTTGGCGATCAGGGTGGTGCCGCGCACCTCCTCGAACTCGAAGCCCTCGAGCGTCTGGATCATCTTGGCGAGATGGCCGGTGCCCATCGCAGCCTGCGCCTTGTGGGCGAGATCGAGCGGCGCGCCCATCTCGCGCGACAGCGTCTCGGCGATGTCGGCATAGCGCGTCTTGTAGACCTCGAGCACGCGCCGCATCAATGCCAGCCGCTCGGCCTTGGTGGTCGCTGCAAAGGCCGGGAAAGCCGCGCGGGCGGCAGCGATCGCCTTGTCGACATCGGCCTGCTCGCCGAGCGCGATGGTGGCGAAAGCCTCCTCGGTCGAGGGATCGATCACGTCCAGCGTGCGCGAGCCGGAGGGCTGGACCCATGCGCCATCGATATAGAACTGCAAATTATGCGACATGATGTGATCTCCGAAGGCCGGTTTGGCCGGAAAAAGGGCGAAGCCGCGTCACGAACCCGGGAATGCGGAGCATTCGGCATGGCGCGGCAGGGAAGCCGCCGGCAGGCCATCGCCATCGGCAGCTCGTTCCGCGTCAAGGTGTAGGCGCTATGGCGCAGGCCAGCAATCTCGTCGCGGCGTGGCGCACTGCGCTGGGCGCAGTTCCGCCAGACACCGCCATTCTTGACAGGATGGTGATGCAGCCCCCATCTTCGGCGCGTTCCCAGGGGGGCCTCGCTAGGAGGCTGAGATTCCGCCGGTTCGAGCCAAAACTCGGACAACGCGGTGACCCTCCGAACCTGATCCGGGTCATACCGGCGTAGGGATGCGGGACATCGGGCGGCTCGACGCCCCATTTCCATGCTCGCGCGCATTGGCCCAGGTCGATGGCTGCCCTCTGGCATCGTGCCGGATCGGCGGTCCCGACGAGGTGGGCAAGACGTGACGCAAGACGACATCATCGCCGCGCTGCTGGCGTTCCTGGATCGCACCGATGCGACCGACGCCGATTTCGAGCGCATGGCGCTGCAGGTTTTCGCCTACCAGTTCGCCAACAACCTGCCCTATCGCCGCTTCGCCCAGCAGCGCGGCCGCACGCCGCTCTCCGTGCGCAGTTGGCGCGATATCCCGGCCGTGCCGATCACCGCCTTCAAGGATCTGACGCTGAGCTGCTGCCCGCCCGAGGCGGCGCAGCGCGTCTTCATGACCAGCGGCACCACCCGCGACGTCAAGGGCCGCAGCTATCATCCGACGCTGGCGGTCTGGGACGCCTCGATGATCCCGACCTTCCGGGCGCGCTTCATGCGTGGTCTGCCCCGCATCCGCATGGGCATCCTGTTCCCCGACGAGCAGACGCTGCAGAACTCCTCGCTGGCGCATTACCTCGCGGTCGCGCTGCGCGAGTTCGGCACGCCCGACAGCGCCGTGATGATCGGCGAAACCGGTCTCGACATGGAGCGACTGCTGGCAGCGCTGGCGACAGCCGAGGCAAGCGGCGAGCCCTACGCGCTGCTCGGCGCCAGTTTCAGCTTCGTGCATCTGCTCGACGAATTGCAGCGCCCGGGCCGGCGCTTCGCCCTGCCGCCGGGCAGCCGCGTGCTCGACACCGGCGGCTTCAAGGGCCAGTCGCGCGAGCTGGCGGCCGATGAATTCTACGATGGCCTCTCGGCCGCGCTCGGCATCCCCCGTAGCGCCTGCATCAACATGTACGGCATGACCGAGCTCAGCACGCAGTTTTACGATGACGGCAACGAGACCTGCCCCTCGCTGAAATCGGGCCCGCACTGGATCAGGAGCCGTGTCGTCGACCCCGTCACCGGGCGCGACCTCCCCGAAGGCACGACCGGCGTGCTGGTCCATCACGACCTCGCCCATTTCAACTGCGTCTCGGCCATCCTGACCGAGGATGCCGGCATCATCGAGCCCGGCGGTTTTCGCCTGCTCGGCCGCGTCGACGGCGCTGATTCAAAAGGCTGCTCGGTCGCGGTCGAGGAATTCCTGAAAGCCGCCCGTGGCTGAGCGCGCGATTGAATATGCCGGGCACCTGCCCGGCCTCGCCATCGAAGAGATCGAGTGGCGCACGCTCAGCTTCAGCGCCTGGGGCGAAACGCTGGATGTGCGCGTTCCCGCGCTCACGCCGGCGCAGGGCAAGGCGCTGGCACGGCGCGTCCGCGACAATGCGCGCGGCTACCTCAAGACCCTGAGCACGGCCGAGATCGTCGCCATCATCGACCGCGCAAGCGCGCGCCTGCTCGACCGCGACGATCCCTGGCGCCGCAAAATGGAGCGCCTGCTCCCGATCGTCACCGGCTACGACCCGGAGATGGTGCGGCTGGGGCTGACCGGCTACCTGAAAACCTTTCGTGGCCCGCAGCTTCAGCGCTTCCTCAGCGAGGATTTCGCCAATCCGTCCGTGCTCGATGCTTTCCAGCCCGCCGTGAAGGGCGGTTTTGCGCGCGCCTACGGGCCGGAGCTGCTGCTGCATGTCTGGGCCGGCAACGTGCCGGGCCTGCCGCTCTGGAGCCTGATCTCGGGGCTGCTGGTCAAGGCCGGGACGATCGGAAAAGTGCCGAGCGCCGAGCCGCTGTTCGCAAGCTGGTTTGCCAAGCTTCTGGCCGAGATCGACCCGCGCCTCGGCGAATGCCTTGCCGTGGTCTGGTGGAAGGGCGGCGACGCCGTGAGCGAGGCGGCCTGGCTTTCGGAGGCCGACACCGTCGTCGCCTATGGCGGCAACGAGGCGCTTGCCGCCATCCGGGAGCGTGTCCCAATCACCACGCGCTTCCTGCCGCATGGCCACAAGATCGGCTTCGGCATGGTCTCGCGGGCGGCGCTGAATACGCGCAAGGCCGGGCCGCTCGCGCGGCTCGTCGCGCACGATGTCACGCGCTGGGAGCAACAGGGCTGCTACTCCCCGCAGATGCTCTTCGTGGAACGTGGCGGGCGGGTATCGCCCAGCGAGTTCGCCGGGCTGGTGGCGAATGAACTCGCGGGCTTCGCGCAACGCCAGCCGCGCCGCGCACTTTCAATGGCCGAAGCGACGGGCCTCGCCCATTGGCGCAACACGCAGGAAATGCGCGCCTTCGCGAATGAGGGCAGCGGCCTGATCGGCGACTCCGCCGACGCCTGGAGCGTCGCCTATATCGACCATCCCGAGCCGCTCGCGCCCAGCGCCCTCAACCGCACGATCAGCATCGCCGCGGTCGAGAGCCTCGAAGAGGTCGTGTCGCTCATCGCGCCCGCCCGCCCCTTCCTGCAGACGGCCGGCGTCGCAGCCGCGCCTGATGAGCTGATCCGTCTCGCGGGCCTGCTCGGGCAAGCAGGCGTCACCCGCATCACCGCATTCGGCGCGATGGCCTCGCCGGAAGCCGGTTGGCACCATGATGGCCGCTTCAACCTGCTCGACCTCGTCACCATCACCGAGATCGAGCAGGCCGCCGAGCATGCGGCAGAAGGCTTTGCGCCTTATGTCGATTGATCGCCTCGAAACCGGCTTCGTCGTCATCGACGGCGCGCGCTATGGCTATGGCGACTGGCCGGCCATCGTCGACGGCGTCGACTGGGAAATCCCGCGTGGCGGCTTCCACTGCCTCGTCGGGCGCAGCGGTTGCGGGAAAACCACCCTGCTCAAGCTCGCGGCGGGCCTGCTGCTGACCGACCAGGGTTCGGTGCGCATCGACGGCGCCACCTTGCGCGGACCTGGAGAACGTATCGGTTTCGTCTTCCAGGCGCCGACCCTGCTGGAATGGCTGAGCGTGCTCGACAACGTGCTGCTGCCACTCTCGCTGAAGCGCCGCCTTCGCCCGGAGGACCGACATAAGGCGATGGAGTTGCTGGCGCTCGTCTCGCTCGACGCCTATGCCGACAGGCATCCCTCGCAACTCTCTGGGGGCCAGCAGAGCCGCGTTGCCGTGGCGCGCGCGCTGGCGACGGAGCCCGATCTCCTGCTGCTCGACGAGCCCTTCGCGGCGCTCGATGCCCTCACCCGCGAGGAGTTGCAGGACGATCTCTTGAGGCTCTGTGCGCTGCGGGCGACCACCGTGCTGTTCGTCACGCACGACATCAACGAGGCCGTCTACCTCGCCGACCGGGTCGCGATCATGGCCTCGGGCAAGCTGCGTCACGAGTTGGCCATCGACCTGCCCCGCCCGCGCAGCCGCGAACAGCGCTACAGCGAACCTTTCAACGCGCTCTGCCGCGAGTTGAGGGACGCCATGGATATCGCGCCATGACCGCGCGCCTGTGTTCCGCGCTGCTGCTGGTCGCCCTGCTCGCCGGGTGGGAGGCGTATTGCCGGCTCAGTGGCGTTCCGGCGCTGATCGTACCGCCGCCCTCCTCCGTGCTGGCGACGCTGTGGGGCGAGATCGCCAGCGGCCGCCTGTGGCCGCATCTTCAGGTCACCGCCACCGAAATGACGCTGGGACTGGCGCTGGGCTGCGTCATCGGCCTGCTCGCCGGCATCCTGCTGGCGGAAGCCGATTTTCTGGGCCGCTTGCTTCACCCCTACATCGTCGCCAGCCAGGTCGTGCCAAAGCTGGCGCTGGGGCCGCTCTTCATCATCTGGTTCGGCTTCGGGATGACATCCACAATCGTGATCACGGCGCTGATCTGCTTCTTCCCGCTGATGGAGAACACTGCGACCGGGCTGCGACAGGTCGACCCCGCCCGGCGCGAGCTTTTCCACATGTTGGGCGCCAGCTGGCTCCAGACCCTGCTGCGGCTGAAACTGCCGAGCGCCCTGCCGGTGATCATGGCGGGCCTGCGCGTCGCGGTCGTGCTGTCGCTCGTCGGGGCGGTCGTGGGCGAGTTCATCGGCGGCCGCGCCGGCCTCGGCGCCTCGATCATCGCCGCCCAGAGCGTGATGGATTCCAGCCTGATGTTCGCGCTGTTCATCGTGATCACGGCGCTCGGGATGCTGTTCTACCAGGCCGCGCTCGCGGTCGAGCGCTTTGTCTTACGTCACCATTTCAAGGTTTAGCCATGTCCTCGATCGCCCGCGCCCACTCCCCGAGCCCTCATCCTGAGGAGGCCCGCAGGGCCGTCTCGAAGGATGCTTCAGTGGGCTCCGGCACCTGCTGGAACATCCTTCGAGACGCCGCTTCGCGGCTCCTCAGGATGAGGGCAGCGGGGCTGACCGCAATTGCGCTCATTGCAACCGTCTCGAACTCCGCTCAGGCCCAGCCCCTCGACAAGGTCACGGTCGCCGGCTGGAGCCAGCCGATCAGCGAGATCACCAACCTGCTGGCCGAGCCCGACAAGGGCTTCTTCAAGGCCAGGGGCATCGCGCTCGATTATGTGCCTGGCACCGGCGGCGGTTCGGCCATCACCACCATGCTGACCGGCCAGGCCGACATCGCCTTCACTGATCCCGCCGCGCTCTATCTCGCGCTCGACAAGGGCGAAAAGCTGGTCACGATCTACAATGTCTATCCGCGGAACGTCTTCAACGTCGTCGCGCCGAAGTCCAAGGGCATCCGGACACCCGCCGACCTCAAGGGCAAGCGCATCGGTGTCTACAGCCTGTCGAGCGGCACCCGCCAGAACCTGCAGGTGCTGCTGAACCAGGTCGGGCTGGCCGAGACCGACGTCTCGATCGAGGTCACGGGGCTGCTGAACTTCGCGCCGTTGATCCAGGGTCAGGTCGATGCCACGGCCGCCACCGATACCGGCCTGCTGGTGGCCCGCGCCAAGGGGCTCACCGACGTCGACGTCATCGAGGTCAAGGATCACCTCAACCTGCCCAGCGACATCTTCGTGGTGACGCAGGCGACCTATGAGGCCAAGAAGCCGCTGCTGAAGCGCTTCCTCGCAGCCTATCGCGACAGCGCCGCCTGGATGATCGCGAAGCCCGAAGAGGCGGCAAGGCTCGCCGTGACGCGCGCCATCAACGGTCGTGACGAGGCGGTGAACCTCGAGATCATCAAGTTGCGCAACATCTCGACAGTGTCGGCCATAACCGACGCCAAGGGGCTCGGCCATTTCGACCCCGAAGTGATGCAGAAGGGGGCCGACACCTTCCAGAAGCTCGGCCTGATCGCAAAGCCCCTCGACATGGGCGCGATCGTCAAGACCGACCTGATCCCCTGAGGGCGCCGATCATGAAATTCCGCGACAGGACGATCCTCGTCACCGGCGCCAGCCGCGGCATCGGGGCAGCGCTGGCAAAGGCGTTTGCGGCTGAGGGCGGGCTGGTGATCGTCAACTATCGCAGCAATGCCGAGGCCGCGCTTGAGGTCGTCGAGACTTGCGAGGCGGTGGGTGGGCGTGCTGTGGCGATCGCAGCCGATGTGACCTACGAGGCCGAGGTTGGCGCGATGATCGCAAGGATCGGCGACGATGTCGGCAGGCTCGATGTCGTCGTCAACAACGCCTTCGCGCCCTATGTCTTCGATCCCGATGATCGCCAGCGCTTCTGGGAGACGCCCTGGTCGGCCTATCAGACGCAGATCGATGGTGCGCTGAAAGCGACCTACAATGTCTGCCAGGCCGTGCTGCCGCTGATGAGGCAGCGCGCGCAAGGCTCGATCGTCAACATGGCGAGCGACCTCGTGGCGCGCCCGAGCATTCCCTATAACGACTACACCACGGCCAAGGCGGCACTGATCGGCTTCAGCCGCACGCTTGCCGCCGAACTCGGCCCGCTCGGCATCCGCGTGAACTGCGTCGCGCCGGGGCTGGTCTATCCGACGGATTCCAGCCGGACGACCAGGGAGGAGATCAAGGAGATGCTGATCGCGCAGACGCCGCTGCGACGCATCGCAGATGTCGAGGATGTCGTCGGCCCCGTCCTGTTCTTGGCCTCGGACTGGAGCCGCTTCGTCACGGGGCAGACATTGCATGTCGATGGCGGGCTGGTCATGACCTGACCCGCCATCGCGCTTGCGGTTTACGGCACCACGACCCCGCGCGAGCGTCCGCCCGCGACCTTGCAAGAGCAACCTGCGCCCAGTGCCGATGCGTTGATCAGCGTACAGGTCTTGACCGGCGTCTCGCAGGACCCGCCGACCCCGCCCTGCTCCGGATAGCTCTCATAGACCGGGTAGGCTGGGTACGCGGGATAGTCGTAGTCGTAATAGGGATAAGCCGCCGCCGCGCCGAGCGCGAGACCGGCGGCGGCACCCGCATAGGGATAATAGCCGCGCCGGTTATAGCCGTAGTAGCGGCCCGGATAGCCGCGAGGACCGCGCCAGCCATAACCCGCGCCCGGACGCACGACGCCGCCACGCCAGCCTGCGCCTCCGGCTCCTGGCCGAATCCCGCCGCCATATTGGCGCGGCGCCATCCCCGGCTGGCGCATGCCGCCGCCGAAGCCGCCGCCGCCAATAGCGCCTCCGCCACCGATCCGCGCGCCGCTGGCGGCATCGACCTGTGCGCTGGCCCCGCCGGAGCTGAATGCCAGCAGCGGCATGACCGAAGCCGCGATGAGTAATATGCGTCGCATGATGCATCTCCCCTGCCTGTTGACGTCATCTCTCGAAACGTGCGGTTGCGCAGAGCGTTCCATGTCTGCGCAAGCGGCATCGCCATGGAGGCTACATCGCAGCCGCCTTGTCTATGGCGGCGAGTACGGCGCTGCGGACGCGCTCGGCGAAATCCAGCGCGACGCCGGATCGCGCGCGGCCGGTTCCCCAGATCGTCGCGATCTCGAACTGGACGGATGGTCGCAGCGGGCGGATCTCGATCCCCCTCCCGTGATACTCGGCCGCCGTGAACGGATCCACGACGGAGACCCCGGCACCGGCCGCGACGAGGCCGCACGCGATCATCGACAGTGGCGTTTCGATCCGTGTGACGCGCGGCACACCATGGGCTTGGAACAGGGCATCGACCCGATACCGCAACTGTGTCGGGTGCTCGAGCGAGACAAAGGACTCCCCGGCGAAATCCTCCGGCGCCAGCACGGCCTTGCGCGCCATGCGATGCCCGACGGGCATGATCGCGACCTGCTCGCCCTTGGGCAGCAGTTCGACATCGATCCCGGGAAAGTCGAGCGGCAGTTGGGCGAAGCCTACCTCGCAGAACCCGGAGGTGACCCAGTCCACCACCTGCGACGAGATGCTGCCATAGATCGAGATTTCGAGGTCGGGGCGCTGTTCGAGATACTCGCCGAGAATGCGCGGCAGGAAGCCGACATTGAAGGCCGGCAAAGCTGCCACGCGCAGCGATCCGGCGCGGCCTTCGCGGAGATTCCGCGCGGCGTTCTCGATCCGCTCCAGCCCGACG
This sequence comes from Allobosea sp. P1_B10, assembly GCF_056406735.1. Lineage (NCBI taxonomy): Bacteria > Pseudomonadati > Pseudomonadota > Alphaproteobacteria > Hyphomicrobiales > Alloboseaceae > Allobosea > Allobosea sp. P1_B10. The sequence goes on from NZ_JBFTZP010000008.1 coordinate 378,429, forward strand.
AACTGGCGCTCGACCTCGCGATACAGCGACAGCGCTTCGTTGGTCGGAACCAGGCGCGCGCCGCGCTTGGCGAACAGGATCAGGCCCAGGGCGTATTGCAGGTCCTGGATCAGCCGGCTGACGGCTGGTTGCGTGACGTTGAGCGTGCGCGCGGCATTGGTGATGCCGCCGGTCACGATCACGGTACGGAAGGCCTCGATCTGTCGCGGATTGAGCACGGCATTGATCTCCCCGAGCCACTCATAACATTACGGCATGTCCCGGGCTAATCTTTCGATTTGACCAAGTTCAGACTGTCGCAGAACCTCTCTGGATCACTCGAAAACGAGGAGGGGAACAGATGAAGCTCGCCATCACATTCGCACTGGTCGCCGGCACCGCGCTCGCCGAAAGCGCCGCCTTCGCCCAGCAGAAGACCATGTATGTCGCCGGCTATGGCGGATCCTACGAACAGGTGCTGCGCAAGGATATCATCCCGGCCTTCGAGAAGCAGGCCAACGTCAAGATCGAATACGTAGCCGGCAACTCGACCGACACGCTGGCAAAGCTCCAGGCCCAGAAGGGCAACCAGCAGATCGACGTCGCCATCGTCGATGACGGCCCGGCCTATCAGGCGGTCGCGCTGGGCTTCTGCGGCACGCTGACCGACGCCGCGATCTACAAGGACGTCGCGCCGGTGATGCGCTTCAAATCGAACAAGGGCGTTGGACTGGGCCTCGTCGGTACCGGGCTGTTCTACAACAAGAAAATCTTCGACGAGAACAAGTGGCCGGCCCCGACCTCGTGGAACGACCTGAAGTCTAAGACCTATGGCAAGAAGATCGTCTCGCCGCCGATCAACAACACCTACGGCCTGCATGCCCTGATCGCCTTTGCGGCGATGAACGGCGGCGGCGAGAACAACATCGAGCCGGGCTTCAAGGCCTTCAAGGACGAGATCAACCCCAACATCGTCGCCTATGAGCCGTCGCCCGCCAAGATGACCGAGCTTTTCCAGAACGGCCAGGCCGTGCTCGGCGTCTGGGGCTCGGGCCGCGTCAAGGCGTTCGCGGATACCGGCTTCCCGGTCGAGTTCGTCTATCCCAAGGAAGGCGGCTACGCACTCGGCTCGGCTGCCTGCCCGATCGAGGGCGCAAAGAACCCGGCCGAGGCAAATGCCTTCATCCAGTTCCTGCTGACGCCGCCGATCCAGAAGGTGTTGGCGACGGGCGCCGGCTTCGGCCCCGCCAATGTGACGGTCACGCTGACGGAAGCCGAGCGCAAGGGCCTGCCCTATGGCGACGAGGTCAAGAACCTCAAGGCGGTCGACTGGGAGGTCGTCAACGCCAAGCGCGAGGACTGGACCAAGCGCTGGAACCGCGAGGTCGAGCGCTAATCGCGACATCGCAAGCGGGTCGCCGTCATGTCGCATCTCGTTCTCGAAGGGCTGGGCAAGTCCTATGGTAGCGTCGCCGCTGTCGACTCCGTCGCGCTGAGCGTCGAGCGGGGAGAGTTCATCTCCCTGCTCGGCCCCTCCGGCTGCGGCAAGACCACCACGCTGCAGATGATCGCCGGCTTCGTGCAGGTCGATCGCGGCCGCATCCTGCTCGACGGCGCCGATCTCGGTGCCGTCGCGCCCAACAAGCGCGGGCTCGGCATCGTTTTCCAGAGTTACGCGCTGTTCCCGCACATGACGGTGGCGGAGAACATCGCATTCGGCCTCGAGATGCGCGGCATAACAAAGGCCGAGCGCGACAGCCGCACGGCCGAGGCGATGGCGCTGGTCGGGCTGAGGGGTTTTGAAGACCGCTATCCAAGGCGCATGTCCGGCGGCCAGCAGCAGCGCGTCGCGCTGGCGCGCGCGCTCGTCATCAAGCCCTCCCTGCTGCTGCTCGACGAGCCGCTCTCCAATCTCGACGCCAAGCTGCGCGAAGAGATGCAGTCCGAATTGCGCCAGATCCAGCGCACCGTCGGCACCACCACGATCCTCGTCACCCATGACCAGCACGAGGCGATGGCCCTGTCCGACCGGATCGTGCTGATGAACCATGGTCGCGTCGAGCAGATCGGCACGCCCGACGGCGTCTACGGGGCGCCAGCCAGCGCCTTCGTCGCCAACTTCCTCGGCAAGACCAACCTGCTGAAGGGCACCGGCAACGGCTACGGCACGGTGACCATCGGCAACCTCGCCCTGGCGATGGGCGGCACGGCCTCCGGCGCGACCCAACTCGCGGTGCGTCCCGAACGGTTTTCTTTTGCCGGCACAGGCGAGCCCGGCTTCGAGGCGCGGATCACCAGCCGCGTCTTCCAGGGCGCGCACTGGCTGCTCGGGGCCGAGAGCGAGGCCGGACCGCTCGTGCTGATGCGCCCCAACAATGGCGGCCCGGTCCCGGTCGAAGGCGAGACCGTCGCGGTCACCTTCACCGCCGCCGACGCCGCACTCCTTGGCGAAGGTGTCACGCGATGAGCGCTGCCGCGCGTCAGATGACGCCCTATTGGCTGACCGGGCCGGCGCTGCTCGTTTTCCTGGGCCTCGTCATCGTGCCGCTCGGTATGACAGTGCTGCTCTCCTTCTACGATTGGGGCCAGTACAAGGGCATCGTGCCGGAGTTCACGCTGAAGAACTGGGCCGAGATCGTCTCGGATTCCTATTTTTACCAGATCTTCCTGCGCACCTTTCGGATCGCCATCCTGGTGACGCTGTTCTGCATGCTCATAGGCGTGCCGGAAGCCTACATCCTCAACCGCATGGCACCGGCCTGGCGCAGCGCCTTCCTGCTCGTGATCATCGGCCCGCTGCTGGTCTCGGTGGTGGCGCGCACGCTCGGCTGGGCGCTGCTCTTGGGCTCGACCGGGCTGGTCAATCAGGGGCTGATCAAGCTCGGGCTGATCGCGACCCCGCTCGAGTTCATGTTCACCGAGACCGGCGTGGTGATCGCCCTGATCCACGTGCTGATCCCCTTCATGATCCTGGCGGTCTGGGCCTCGCTGCAGCGCCTCGACCCGCAGATCGAGAACGCCGCGCTCTCGCTCTGCGCCGGCCGGATCACGATCTGGCGCCGGGTGATCCTGCCGCAGATCGTACCGGGCATCCTTTCGGGCTCGATCATCGTCTTCGCGCTGGCCGCAAGCGCCTTCGCCTCGCCGGCGATCATCGGCGGACGCCGGCTCAAGGTCGCCGCCACGCTCGCCTATGACGAGTTCCTGAACACGCTGAACTGGCCGCTGGGCGCCGCCGTCGCCTGCCTGCTGCTGGTCGCCCTGGTGCTGATCACCGTCGGCTCGAACCGGCTGATCGAGCGCCGCTATGCGCAGGTGTTCGAATGAGCCGCCACCCCAGCCCGCCCAAGCACGCCGTCATCCCGGGCGGAGCGCAGCGCAGACCCGGGATCCATTCCGGAGCGTTTCCGGCAGAGGTTCGAGAATGGATCCCGGGTCTCCCTTCGGTCGCTCGGGATGACTGCGCGTGGTCGACTAAGCAAGCCGGGAGGTCCGCATGAACCGCAACCGCCCGCTCGCGCTCGTCTTCCATGCGCTGTTCGTCGTCTTCATGCTGGCGCCGCTGCTGATCGTCTGCGTCGTCGCCTTCACGCCCGAGGGCTATCTCTCGCTGCCGACGCGCGGCCCGAGCCTGCGCTGGTTCCGCGCGATCTTCGACTACCCCGAGTTCATCCGCGCCTTCCGCGACTCGCTCTGGCTGGCAGCCCTGTCCTCGACCATCGCGATCGTGCTGGCGGTGCCGGCGGCGCTCGCCATCGCGCGCTACCGCTTCCCCGGTCGCGAGGCGCTGACGGCGCTGTTCATGTCGCCGCTGATGGTGCCGCATGTCGTGCTCGGCATCGCCTTCCTGCGCTTCTTCACGCAGATCGGCATCTCCGGCACCTTCTTCGGCCTGGTGCTGAGCCACGTCATCGTCATCCTGCCCTTCGCGCTCAGGCTGGTGCTGGCGGCCTCCTACGGCATCGACCAGCGCATCGAGCACGCGGCCGTCTCGCTCGGCGCGGGCCATGCCACCGTGTTCCGCCGGGTGACCCTGCCGCTGATCCTGCCCGGCGTGGTCTCCGGCTGGCTGCTGGCGGCGATCAATTCCTTCGACGAGGTCACGATGACCGTGTTCATCGCCTCGCCCTCGACCGTCACCCTTCCCGTCCGGATGTTCCTCTACATCCAGGACAATATCGACCCGCTGATCGCGGCGGTCTCTGCCTGCCTTATCGCGCTCACTGCGCTGCTCCTGTTCGCGCTGGACAGGCTGTTCGGGCTGGACCGCCTCTTCGTCGGCTCCGGAAAAGGCTGAAACGCGTGCTACCTACTCCAGATACCAGGGAGCCGGACGTCGTCGTCATCGGGGGCGGCGTGGTCGGCGGCGCGGTTGCGCTGGGCCTTGCCCGCAACGGTGCCCGCGTCGCGATCCTCGACGAGGGCGATGTCGCCCTGCGCGCCTCGCGCGGCAATTTCGCGCTGGTCTGGGTGCAGTCCAAGGGCTTTGGCATGCCCGAATATGCGCTCTGGTCGCGCCGTTCGGCCGATGACTGGCACGGCCTCGCCGGCCTCCTGCGGGAAGAGACCGGCATCGACGTCGCCCACAGCCAGCCCGGCGGCTTCATGCTCTGCATCTCGCAGGAGGAGCTCGACAAGCGCCTCGACGCGATGCACCGGCTGCACAACCAGACGGTCCTCTCCGACTTTCCATATGAAGTTCTCGACCACGCCGAAACGCGCCGGCGCCTCCCCGATATCGGGCCCGACGTCGTCGGCGCGATCTACAGCCCGCTCGACGGTCATGTGAACTCGCTGAAGCTGTTCCGCGCGCTGCGCGAGGCCACGGTGCGACGCGGCGTCGACTATCGCCCGAACCATCCCGTCGAGACCATCACGCCGGAAGCCGGCGGCGGTTTCCGCATCAGCGGCCCCTGGGGCGAGATCGCGACCGGCAAGGTCGTGCTCGCGGCGGGGCTCGGCAATGCCCGGCTCGCGCCGATGGTCGGGCTCGACGCTCCGGTCAAGCCGAGCAAGGGCCAGATCATCGTCACCGAGAAGACCGCGCCCTTCCTGCACAACCCGATGGTAACGGTGCGCCAGACCGACGAGGGCGGCGTCATGATCGGCGACAGCCAGGAGGATCGCGGCTTCGACACTGTGGTGGGCCAGCCGATCCTTTCGACGATGGCCGAGCGCGCAGTGAAGATGTTTCCGCGGCTCGCCGGGCTGAATGTCGTCCGGACTTGGTCGGCCCTGCGCGTCATGAGCCCCGACGGTTTCCCGATCTACGAACAGTCGCAGGACCATCCCGGCGCCTTCGTCATCACCTGCCATTCCGGCGTGACGTTGGCGGCCAACCACACCCTGACCCTCGCCCCCGCCATCCTTGCAGGCGCCCTGCCGGATACGGTCGCGAGCTTTTCCGCACGGAGGTTCCATGTTCCGGCCCATAGCTGACCTGAAGGTCGGCCCGGCGCTCAGCTTCAGCTTCGATGGGCGCGCGCTTAGCGGCCGCGACGGCGACACGGTCGCTGCCGCCCTGCTGGCCAATGGCATCACCACCTGCCGGCAGACGCCGGTCTCGGGTGCGCCGCGCGCGCCCTACTGCCTGATGGGCGTCTGCTTCGAATGCCTCGTCGTCATCGACGGCGTCGGCAACCGGCAGGGCTGCATGGTGCTGCTGCACGAAGGCATGCGCATCGAGACGCAGGTCGGACGCAGGCAGACGCAAGCGACAGAAGAGACGCACGGATGAACCCGGTCAAAGATATCGACGCGCTTGCGCAGAGCTACGACCTGCTCGTCGTCGGCGCCGGCCCCGCGGGGCTCTCGGCTGCGGCACGCGCCGCCGAACTCGGCATCTCCGTCCTGATCGCCGACGAGAACCCGGCTCCGGGCGGCCAGATCTATCGCGCCGTCACCACCTCCCCCGTCGCCGACCGGGCGATCCTGGGCGAGGACTACTGGAAGGGCGCGGGAATCGTCGCCCGGCTGGAGAAATCCGGCGCGAGCTATGCGCCCGGCTGCACGATCTGGTCGATCGCCGGCGCCGAGTTGGAGGCTGAAGCCGGGCTGTTCGAGATCGGACTTTCGCTCGGGGGCCGCGCCCGCATCATCCATGCCCGCCGCGTCATCCTCGCGACCGGCGCGCAGGAGCGACCCTTCCCGATCCCGGGCTGGACACTGCCGGGCGTGATGACGGCGGGCGCCGCGCAGATCGCGCTGAAGAGCGCCGGCATCGTCCCCGCGGGACGCACAGTGATCGCAGGCTGCGGCCCCCTGCTCTACCTGCTTGCCGGACAGCTGGCAGCGGCGGGCGCGAACATCGTCGCAGTGCTCGACACCACGCCCAAGCGCAACTGGATGGCGGCTGTCGCGGCCATGCCGGACTTCCTGCGCTCACCCTATCTCGCCAAGGGGCTGAAGCTGATGGCGAAGGCGCGGCGCGCGCTGCGCTTCGTCAACGGCGTGACCGAGCTCGCAGCCGAGGGTACGGACCGGGTGACCGCGATCCGTGCGACGCGTGGCGGCGCGAGCGAGACGATTCCCTGCGACACCGTCCTGCTGCATCAGGGCGTGATCCCGAGCGTGAACCTCGCCAACGCCGCCGGTTGCGCCCACGAATTCGACACGCTGCAGCACTGCTGGACGCCGAAACTCGACGACTGGCTGGGATCTTCCGTACCCGGCATCGCGATCGCCGGCGACGGCGCGGGCATCGGTGGCGCCGAGAGCGCAGCCCTGCGCGGCGAGATCGCGGCGCTGGACGCAGCAAGGCAGCTCGACCGCATAGACACGGCCGCGCGCGACCGCCTCGCGGCGCCGATCCGCGCCGAACTGGCCCAGACCCTGCGCGGTCGCCGCTTCCTCGACCTTCTCTACAAGCCCGCCCCGCAATTCCTCGCGCCGGTGGCCGACGAGACCATCATCTGCCGCTGCGAGGAGGTTACCGCCGGCCAGGTGCGCGATGCCGCCAGGCGGCTGGGCGTCACCGGTCCCAACCAGATGAAGGCCTTTTTGCGTTGTGGCATGGGTCCCTGCCAGGGCCGGCTCTGTGGTCCCACTGTCGTCGAGCTCATCGGCCAGGAACGCGGCATGACGCCCGAGGAGGTCGGCTATTATCGCCTGCGCCCGCCGGTCAAGCCGGTCACGCTGGCCGAGCTTGCATCGCTCCCGCAGACGGAAGCTGCCGTGAAGGCCGTCGTGCGGTGACGGGTACGGCTGGGACTGCCGACGTCATCGTCATCGGCGGGGGAATTCATGGCTGCTCGACAGCGCTGCACTGCGCCCTGCGCGGCCTCTCGGTCATCCTGATCGAGAAGGACCATGCCGGGCGCCACGCCTCGGGCGTCAACGCCGGTGGCGTGCGCCAACTCGCTCGCCATGTCGCCGAAATCCCGCTCTCCAACACCTCGATGGAGATCTGGCACCGCATCGCCGATCTCGTCGATGACGATTGCGGCTTCACCTCCGACGGGCAGGTCATGGTCGCAACCGACGAGGAGGATCTCGCGGGCTGCAAGGCCCGCGTCGACGACCTCAACCTGCGCGGATTCCACCATGAGGAAATGATCGATGCCCGTGAACTGCGCGAGTTTGTGCCGGCCGTCTCCGAAGATTGCCCCGGCGGCGTGATCTCGCGTCGCGACGGCGCGGCGATCCCCTTGCGCGCCACGCAAGCCTTCAAGCGCAAGGCGGCCGAGCGCGGCGTCGATGTGCGCGAGGGCGTCCGAGTGATCAAGGTCGAGCGCGACGGCGCCAACTGGCGCGTCGTCACCGATGCCGGCACGTTTCTGGCGCCGCGCGTCGTCAACGCTGCCGGCGCCTGGGGAGACCGCATCGCCGCCGATCTCGGCGAGCCCGTCCCGCTCGAGCCCGTTGCTCCGATGCTCTCGATCACCGCGCCGCTGCCGGCCTTCATCAAGCCGGTCGTAATCCTGCGCGGCCGAAAACTCTCCTTCAAGCAGTTCGACAACGGCACGGTGCTGATCGGCGGCGGCTATCTCGGCCGTGCGCTGCGTGACGAGAACCGCACGATCCTCGACTGGCAGGGGCTGGCTGCCAACATCAAGACGGTCTGGGACCTGTTCCCGATCATGCGCGGCGCCAGCATCGTGCGCGCATGGGCGGGCATCGAGGGCAAGATGGCCGACGACCTGCCCGCCTTCGGCAAGAGCGCCCGCCACGAGGGGCTCTACCACCAGTTCGGCTTCTCACTGCACGGCTTCCAGCTCGGCCCCGGCGCCGGCGCCGTGATGGCCGAGATCATCGCGACCGGCCAGAGCAACGTCCCGATCGACGGGCTCGGCATCGCCCGCTTCGCGGCCCGTTCATGACGCCACCGTCATTGCGAGGAGGCGCAGCCGACGAAACAATCCAGGGGCCGCAGTGCTGTGTGCCCCTCGATTGCTTCGCTGCGCTCGCAATGACGACCACAGCCTTGTCGCAACAGGAGAAGACCCAATGACCATCACGCGCAGCGTCAAGACCCCCATCCAGAACCGCGTCGTCCAGGCCGGCTCCACGGTCTATGTCGGCGGCACCATCGCCGACGACACCAAGCAGTCCATGGGCCCGCAGACCCAGAACATCCTGACCAAGATCGAGAGCTATCTCGGCGAGGTCGGGCTCGACCGCAAGGCGATCGTCGCCGCCTCGATCTTCGTCACCGACCTCTCCCATAAGAAGGAGATGGACGCCGTCTGGACGTCGTTCTTCGGCGACGAGATGCCGACACGCGCGACAGTCGGCGTCGCCGATCTCGGCGGCGGCGCGCTGATCGAGGTCGTGGTCACGGCGTTCAAGGGCTGACACATCCTGGGCCTGCCCGCAGCCGCTTGCCGGCGGGCCCGTTGACCCATAGTGAGGATCTCGTCCCGGCCTCCCGATGGCCGCTTCTGCAAGGTGGTGTTCACGTGACTGCGCCCAGCCCCGACTATGTGCCACTGACCGACCATTGGGACACCGCAGCCCCTGCCGCACTCGGCCTCGATCCCGCCGCCATCCAGACCGCCGTCGACTTCGCCAAGGCGAACGAAAGCACCTGGCCGCGCAGCCTGTATTATCCCGACGGACGCTATGTCGGGCTCGTCGAATGGAACGAGTCCGGCCCCTGGAGCGAGATCTCCGGCCCGGTTCGCGAGCGCGGCGGCCCGGCCGGCCTGATCCTCAAGAACGGTCGCATCGTCGCGGAATGGGGCGACACCGCCCGCACCGACATGACCTTCTCGATCGCCAAGAGCTATCTCGCGGTGCTGGCGGGGCTTGCCTTCGACGACGGGCTGATCAGCGATGTAGACGAGCCGGTGTCCGTCAAGGTCAAGGACCCGATCTTCGAGGGCCCGCGCAACGGCATCATCACCTGGCGCCAGCTGCTGCAGCAGTCGAGCGAGTGGCAGGGCGAAATCTTCGGCAAGTCCGACCAGGTCGACCACAATCGCCAGATCGGCCCCGGCGCCGACAACAGCCGCAAGGGCCAGCGCCGCGAGTTGAACGCGCCCGGCACCTATTACGAATACAACGACGTGCGCGTGAACGTGCTGTCCTACGCCCTGCTGCAGCTTTTCCGCCGGCCGCTGCCCGAGGTGCTGCGAGAGCGCATCATGGACCCGATCGGCGCGACGCAGGACTGGCAGTGGCACGGCTATGACACGTCCTGGACCGAGATCGCCGGCATGCGGATCCAGTCCGTGCCGGGCGGCGGTCATTGGGGCGGCGGCATCTTCATCGGCGCCCGCGACCATGCCCGGCTCGGCCTGTTGATTGCGCGCGGCGGCAACTGGGGCGGCAGGCAATTGCTCTCGCAGCAGTGGATCGAGCAGATGCTGGCGCCCTCGCCGACGCTCGGCAATTACGGCTACCTCTGGTGGCTCAACAAGGGCGCCGCGGCCCGCCCCCATGTCCCGGCCGGCGCGGTTTTTGCGCTCGGCGCCGGAACGAACGTGATCTGGATCGATCCGGCCAGCGACCTCGTCGCCGTGCTGCGCTGGATCGACAAGACCGCTCTCGACGGCTTCGTCGACCGGCTGGTCTCTAGAGCGCGCTGAGTTTTATCGGAATCGGGATTCGCAAATCAGCTTGATCGTGGTTCAAGATGTCTGCCGGGAGAAGGCGGCCGGCAGAGATGACGCGACCTTACTCTGAAGATCTCCGCGAGCGGGCTCTGGCGCGGTTCGATGCCGGTGAGAGCATCCGCTCGATCGGCGTGGCGCTGAAGATCAGCCCGTCCTGCGTCTCGAAGTGGCGCAAGCTGAAGGCGCAGACGGG
>NZ_JBFTZP010000009.1:0-180169 GCF_056406735.1 Allobosea sp. P1_B10
TCCACGGAGCAATACCGGCTGGACCATCGGTGGCGGTGTCGAATATGCCTTCACCAACAACTGGACCTTCAAGGTGGAGGGACTTTACGTTGATACCGGCGAGGGAAGCGAGACACGGACCTTTATTAACCCGGTAGGCGGTGCCCTTCCGGCTGGGGTCTATACCGCGACAACCAGTGGTGGTGGCGGCGCCGGGCTTGTTCGCGTCGGCGTGAACTACAAGTTCTGAAACCAGCACAAGGACCTGAAAGCAGCCCGGGGCTTGCTCCGGGCCGCATAGACCGCCAAGCCTTCTCAATCATCAGATTTTAGCATCAAGTAGGTCGGCTTCCTGATTTAAAAAAAATCAGTCGAGATTTTCGGCGAAGAGTTTGCCCAATGTTCTCTCGTCCATTCTGCTCACGATTGGTAGACGCACTCCCGTCGATAAGGGCATCGGTAAGGGTTCGCCGAATGCTCGTAAAATCGCGGCAATATTCGCAGTGTGCCGAGCCTTGCCCTCCAGCCATCACGGACATCACCTGACGTTCGAGGGGATTTGCTTCCGTAGCTCTTTCTGTCGCTGCGTATCCATAGGGGGTTCGAGATGGACGTAGCAGGCTCGCCAGTTGAAAAGCGATGAGCCGGGAAGTCGGCTGAACCAGAATTGGCGGCAGGGGACCCAGTTCGGTACCGTCAGGTAAGTGGCGCTCTCGGCGACGGGTCGGTTCTCGACTCAATTCGCTTGTTTGGCGCGCCATCTAGTCCCATAAACACCGCTCCATGGATGACGCGGATAGTATCTTACCGGGGTTCGCCATCGCTGGTGAGGGTTTCAAAGACGTCAGTCTGGATGGGCGAGTGGGGGCGGGACACCAGTCATTGACCCGAGGAGCCTACCATGAGCGAATTCGTTAATTCGGAAGTGATCACACGTCGCCGCGGACTTTTCGTCTTGTGGTCATTCGCCACACTGGTCTTAGCCGGTGGAGCTGCCGTTTTGAACGCGTCGGAGTCCCAAGCTCAGACCAACGGCATGCAGCGACGTGCGGATCGGCGCACTGGACGGGACGTTCGACGCACTGATCGTCGTGTTGGCCGAACGGAAAGACGGGCCGACCGCCGAAACTGAGAGACTGGCAAGCTGCCGCGTTTCGGGGCTGGACCCAGGTTCTGCCAGAGGCCGCGCGCCGACCTCTGGCATCTCGAACGAACTTAAAGTTGGAGCCGGCTCGGTTTGGCTGAACAATTTTCGGGCTACGATGATGCTCTCGAGCCCCGCTCGCAGGCTAGATTTAGGCAAGCCGCGCCGCCGGCATAACGCTAAACCAGTTCGAGCCGTGCCTGCCGTCGACCACGGCATCGGATGGCGCGGCGCTGGTCCAGGCCTAGGGCGCGGCGATCGTGGCCGTTGAGGTAGAGCAGATCGAAGGCATGGAGGAATGCCTCGCTGGCGAAGCGCCGTCCTGAACGGCGTCGTGTCGAGGTGCTCAATGTAACCAATGGTCATCAAGACCCGGTTGCGTTCGATCGGCCGCTGCATTCGTCGGCGCTTTAAGACAGCCGCCCGCTGATTTGGCTAGCAAGATCTCGACGGGTGCCTGCCGCTGCACGGTGACATTCACCGCCGTCATCTCCGCGGAGGCATAACCATGATCTACGCTGTAACCTTTGCCGTCATGCAGAGGGTCTGATCACGCTAGACGACAGCAGCTTTGCCTTCTGCCGCATGGTTCAAGAGGATCGGATCGATAGGTTCGGTCAGCTCCGATAAGCGGCCGAGGCGGGTCGGTTCGAAGAAATCATTGGATGCACCGGTGCGACTTTCTGCGAATGCGTCAGATCCGCCTTAACTACGGTCCACAGCGCACTATTTACCAAATTGAGCCGATTGCGACGGTGTTAGCATTCCCCCTTGGAAATCGTGATACTCGACATCATTCCCGCCTTCCTGCTTAGGTTTCCCGAGTTCCCCGACAGCTTCGCGCAAATCCACGGCGACCTACGCAGCGTCGGCGTAGAATACGCCCTCGTGTGGGGATGTGAGGCCCAGGTGGTCCCATGGCCATCATTATGCGATGTTTACCCTGGACGATTTCCGTCGACTCGCGGCCTCTATCGAGCCCGACGCCATCACAATGGCCGAGGCCAAAGCTGAATCCCGGTGGCAACTGCCCGAGCGGCTAGTCCGCGGGGCAGCGCCGTCGGCCTTTCTCGGAGTCTTCGGCAGGCAGAGCTCGGCACGTAGTTCGGCTTAGCCCGTCGGCGTGAATCCGAGGCGGATTGATTCTGGATATATAATCGAGATCAGTAGTTCGCTGAGGCCCGACCATAGGATTTGAACGCCGAGGGTGAAGAGGATGAAGGCAGTTAAGCGCACGGCAATGTCAGTTCCGCCTTGGCCGAGAATCCTTCGAATTCGGTCGGCATACGAGAAGCAGAGCCAGACTGCGAACGCTATCACAGCCACAGCTGCAAGGCTGGCGGATATGAACAAGAGTTCGTCGGCTGGCTGCGAGAACGTCGACCTCGAGATGCCGATGCTGATCACCACCGCGATTGTGCCCGGTCCGGTGGTGAGGGGCAGCGTCAATGGATAGAACGCCAGGCTGAGCGGATCCCGGACCGGTGCGGCATCGCGTGATGCCTCGATTACCTTGTGGCTTCCCTTATTGAGCAAATTCCAACCGGATACCGCGACGATGAAACCGCCTGCCACGCGCAGTACGGCTATTGAAATCCCATAAAACTTCAGAATCAGCGCCCCCATCAAAAAGGAACACACGAGAACGAATAGCGAGTTGACTGCAACTCGCCGGGCCAGTACGCGCCGAATTTGGGGTGTCAGTCCGCCTGTGAGCCCGACAAACACCAGAGCTGTTCCCGGAGGGTTTACCACGGGAAAAATCGCCGCAAGCACCACCAGAAACGTATTGATCCAAATCTGCATAGGTGGGGCCTCCTGCTGAGATTCTCCTGCTGCGCTGAGTTTCATTGCCGCCCAGCGATACCGGGGGGCGCCTCTGCGGATAAAGTTCAAGCTGCGGTTTGTCAGCCGTCAGCTGGTTCGAGACTGGTTGCGGGTTAGGAACGGAGGCTCTCGATCAACTGGGTTGGAGGTTATGCGGCCTGCAAGTGATGCCGCAAGCGTCGGTTTTGGGCGTCTTGGCGTTTGACCCGCTTCTGCTCTACTCATCGCAGACTTTTAGCGTGCCTGCTAGTTTTGGCAGCGCCCTTTCCGTCCTGACTTGGGACTGTATCAGGGGATGGCAAGCAGTGTTATAGTAGGCCATGTTCGGAAAGCCCGATCTAATCGCGATCATCGCCGCCATCGAGGCGAGTGGCCTGCGCCGTTCCGTGATCGCGCGCTCGCTGAAGGTTTCGCGGAGCTGCGTCTCCCGATCAGCTAGCGGCGCGGGCCGGATACCGGGGTCATCGCTCGGATAGGCGTTGGTGAATGTCGCCGAGAAGCAGGTGCGGTTGGCCTCTTGTTGCTACTACCGCGGCGTCTATCCCGCGGTCTTGCCGCGGGGATCAAGGATCAATTGAGCGCGCGGCCCTTTAGGCTATCGTAACGGAATGACGGGTTTCGGGGGGCATGCACTGCTGCGCCAGCACCGACAGTGTCGGGGGTTGTCGCCTTCGATCTGGTCATCGAATAGCTCGTCGGGAATGATACATGCTCGCGATATCGCACTCGTCGGTCCACCCTTGGCAGCCTTCGACGAACGCAGCACGTCTGGTTTAACGATGATCTCACATCGCACGTTGAAATCATGGCTAGAACGTTGAATTATATTTGACGTTTGTTGAGGCCTTGTCAGCTTCTCTCCAGACTGGGAATGCTGCTCGCCAATGTTCCCACTTTGCGTCTTGCCGATGCCTTCCTCGCCTATGCCTTCCGTGGTTCATGGGAGCGTTCGATTTCGGCTGAAGAACGCGGGCTTGCCCGTCTCATGCTTAGATGCCCCGAGTCTCGCGACCGCTTCGCGCGAATGGATGACAAAAGGTTTCGCAGCTTTTGCGTAGAATACGACCTGGTGTGGGAGGTTATCGCCCACTGGGCCGAGGATAACTGCGGAATGTTTAGCTTCGACGATTACTGTAGCCTCGCGGCCTCGATCGAGAAGGACGCGATCACCACCGCCGAGGCTGATCCCCGTTCGAGCCGCTGTCAGCGAAGACTGTAGACAATCCGTAGAACGTCGGATCCACATTCTGTAGACGGCGACGTGCGCCCGGCCTAGCCTCGAGTCGCCGTTAAGATGCGGCCGGACGCCACCGGACAGCAACAAGCCCCCCCAGAGCCTTGCAGCCGGTGGCGCTTTGCTGCCGTCCGATGTGACGGTATCCGGCAACCCAGCTAGTTAACTCGCATTTCCCAATGGATTTCAGCGCGATCATTGCCGGCATAGAGGCAAGCGGCCTGCGCCGCGCCGAGATCGCCCGCTCGGGAAGGTCGAACGCAGCACGGTCACCCGGCTCGGCAACAGCCGCCCCGAGCCCTTCATAGTCGCTCGGATCGGCGCTGATAAAGCTCGCCGAGAAGCGGGCTCCAGAGAATCAATGCCCCGCACCCGTCCTGACCATTGGCACGCTTCCTGAAGCAGGATCTGCTCGAGTGTTCCCTGGTCAGCGTTGCAGCCAACCCGAACGCGCTTAGCCTCGCCAAACACCTCTCCGCCGAGGACCGCCACCTGTTTGCCGAGCCTGGCACCCGACAGAACAGTAATGATCTGGCGGCTGTTGCCGCAGTCGCAGCCACCTTTCAGCCAGCTCGAACAGCCAGGGCGCTGCCGTGTCACGGTTTCCAGATCGTATCCGCGCTGCGCAGGCGTCCGTGACGAGGCTCCGCGAGCGCCACGCGCCCCTCGTCAGCAAGATCTCCGGTGGTGTTAACCTGCACGACGACGAGACCACCGAGTTGAATGGACTGTCGACGCAGATCGAGACTGAGTAGCGCTCGCTCGAGGCTGGCCTAGCGCGCTGCGTTCGATGGGCCGGGCGATGCCTCCGGCAAGCTGTGACAGTCGGCGTTTCGCCCCGGCTAAGGGGCGACCGGTGGATTTGCTCGTCCGGATGGCGGTCGTGGGGTTCCTTGGCCATTCGCAGGTGAACCCTCGCAGCGTGCTGCAGCAGCGCTATCGCGAGGCCGATGATCTTGCCGCGGTGAAAGACGGTGACGAACCCGGCCATGACCGACGTCGTCGGATTGGTCGGCAGAGCTGGTCGCCTTCGGGCGGCTTTGTCATATCTGGAGCAGAAAAGGCATTACTCGAAGACGAAGCGTGGCCTCGGGTTCGAGATGCGTTGGACAGTGATGTTGTTGTTCCGGAGCCGTTCGAGCGATGCGCCGAGGATATTGCTGATCTGATATTTTGCAGCGGCGGCGACCGCTTCTTTGAGGTCGTCCTCGGCCCCGCATCCGGGGCATCGGATCCGGGTGTTCGTGTCCTGATTGACGACAGCCCTGGCTGCCTGATTGCACGCGCTGCAGAATATCTGGCGAGTATCCCGGTCGCTCATGGCGCCCCCCATCCGGTTCTCTGACGCAGCATCATCGATCGCCGCCTGACCGAGAGTCCAGTCTCGGTCACCCATGCGCCATTTCTCACTTCCGGAGCACCGCACTTGGACACAACCGCTATCCAGCGGCGCTGCGACGGCGCGCCGAGCTCGACGAACTCAGGCAGGCGCCGGGGTGCTGAGAGCTTCCAGATCTATCGCGCGCGCGTTCCCTTGGGGTGAGGAGAAGATGTGCCATCGAAGGCGTCGGGAGCAGCCGGCATGCCCGTCCTAGTGAAAAAAATTGGCAGGGAGATGCCCGTCAATAGACACCTTATGCCATTTCACGCGACCGCCGCATTCGACGCATCGCAGCAAACGTTCTCGCGGATATCGGACCGTTTCTTCAATCGTCAAAGGTAGCTAGGTTTTCCCAGATCTCGCAGGTGTCAGCCCAAACCGGCATCGGCGTCTCAATTGTATGGCTGCCAGCCTCGAACATCTCCCATGATTCGACAAACGCTTCTGGCGAGCGGCCTCGGCGTTGCCTGCGTGGACAATGGAGGAAGAACCGCCAGCGTTCTTGGGAAGCGCTGGCGGTCCCTGTAGGCCCCCCGTAGGAGGGAGGCGGCCGCAGGACGTGAAGCCTCACGCGGCCGGCGCGCAGATCACCCACCCACACGCCGGCCACTGGCTCGCAGGCTGGAGGCCCACACGCGAGCACACGTAGCGTGCTTCGCTCTCGCCGCCTGTTCAAGTTGAAAAGATAAGCCTACCGCCGCGCAAACTGCTCATCAGGATTACTCCCATGCTTCCGCAAACGCTTCTGTCGAGCGGCCTTGTCGTGCTGATTGGCGGGGGTCGCTGGCCCGTGCGCGGGCAGAGCTGACGCTGAGCCAGTAGTGCGATGTGAGCCGCGTGCCGTGGTTGTCCTGTGGGCATTGGGCAGGATGTCTGCCCCGCTGCGTTGACGATGTTCAGCAGGGGCGCGGCCGGCCAGTTGGTACTGTCGCCGCTGATCCGGATCCAGCATTTGGCGTCGAAGGAGATGCACGCGGCATCAGAGACGCTCGGCCTGAGCCCGGATTTCGGCGTCCGAGAACGTCAACAATGATCCCCTGGCGTTGTTGCTCGACAGCCAGGTGTATCGCCCGGCTTTGCCGCGACGGTTGAGGGCCAATTGAGGACTGGGACTTTCTGCGAATGCGGCAAGTTCTCTTTAACGATGCCCCCACGTCGTACCCCGTAAGTCATAGTTAACACGCTGAATTAGATTTGGCGTTTGTCGCGTCCGTGTCAGCATGTCTCAAGGGAATGCTGCTCCGCGACTGACCTGCTGGCCTGCCCCCATCAGGTGGCCCGGTTCTAATCTAATGCATGGTGGGCTTGGCGGCCACGTTTGATGTGGCCGGCGAAGCGGGTTGGATTTGCGCAGCCGGCGACACCACGGCGGTCGGTGCTGGGGGCCGGTAGCCGAGCGAGGAGTGCGGGCGCCGGTTATTGTAGTGCTGACGCCAGCCCTCGATGACGATCCGGGCCTCGGCGAGGCTGTCGAACAACTCGCCGTTGAGAAGCTCGTCACGAAGCTTGGAGTTAAAGCTCTCGCAGTAGCCGTTCTCCCAAGGACTGCCAGGCTCGATAAACGCCGTCTTCGCGCCGACCGCCACGATCCACTCCCGCACCGCTTTGGCGACGAACTCGGGGCCGTTGTCGTAAACGAACATGCCCGGGCACGCCGCGTAGGATGAAGAGATCGGACAGGACATCGATGACATCGGTGGACTTGAGCTTGCGGTCGATGCGGATCGCGATGCATTCCCGGGTGAACTCGTCGATCACGTTCAACATGCTGAACTTCCGGCCATTATGGGTGCGATCCTCAACAAAGTCGTAGGACCAGACATGGTTGGGATACTCCGGTCGCAGCCGATTTCGGTTGCCTGGCGGGCACCTTTAGCCCCTCCTGACGCCAGATCCGCTCGACACGTTTGACGTTCACCGCCCAACCGGCAGCCTCCAGCATGGCTGCGATCCGGCGGTAGCCGTAACGGCCATACTGGGTGGCGAACTCCACAATGTCGGCGGTCAGCGCCGCATCGTCAGTGCGGCCCTTCGGAACCTTGCTTTGCGTAGATCGATGCTGCCCCAGAACCCGGCACGCCAACCGCCCCGACACGCCGAACTTCATCATGGCGTGGTCGATGCAGTGGCGACGACGGGCGGGGCTTAGTAGTTTCCCGATGCAGCTTCCTTGAGAATGGGCTTCTCCAGCGTCAGATCCGAGATGGCTTTGCGTAGCCGCTCGTTCTCCTTCTCCAGATCCTTCAGTCGCTTCACCTGATCGTATTTCAGCCCGCCAAACACTTTGCGCCAGCGGTAATAGGTGAACGCCGTCACGCTGATGGCCCGGATCGCCTCCGCGACTGGGCGTCCCTGGGACAACAGCACGTCTACCTGCCGCAGCTTCGCGACGATCACTTCGGGCTTGTGCTTCTTCTGCGGCATCGCGGCATCCTCCAAGGCTCAAAAGCCTACTTCAGGGAGGGCCACTATTCAGGGGGCAGGCCAGCCACACAGCCTCAGTCGATAGCCAAGCCGACACCGACTTCTTCAACACAATCGCTCGATAGCTGACGGACAGCCTGCAGTCGGCTAGCCTGCCCGGATGTGCAATCTCTACAGCCACCCGGAACGTCGAGGCGATGCGCAAGCTGTTTGCGGCATTCGACGACGCTGGGTGAACCTGCCGCCTCAGCCCGGCATCTTCCCGGACTATCAGGCACCCATCATTCACAACGAGCCGTCCGGGCCCCGCCTGGCGATGACACGCTGGGGGATGCCGTCATCCATGCAGGCGATCATTCAGGCCGCAACGAGGCGCGCCGGCAAGCTGAAGGCGAAGGGCAAGGCGGTCGATTTCAAAGAGCTCCTGAAAGTCGAGCCCGATAGCGGAACGACGAACGTCCGCAACACCTCATCCGCCCATTGGAAGCGGTGGCTTGGCGTTGAGAGCCGCTGCCTGGTGCCATTCACGTCCTTCAGCGAATTCGACCACGGATCCAAGCAGGATGTCTGGTTCGCGTTTGGCGCCGAGCGCCCGACGGCGTTCTTCGCCGGGATCTGGGCACCCCAAAGCGTCCGCAAGATCAATACCGGGATGAGTTAGTCGACCTCTATGCCTTCTTGACAACCGAACCGAATGCCAAGGTCGGCGCTATCCACCCGAAGGCAATGCCGGTCATTCTCACGACACCAGAGGAATGCGAGGCGTGGATGACGGCGCCATGGGAGCAGGCGAGGGCGCTGCAACGGCCTCTGCCGGATGGCGCGCTAGTAGCGGTTGCGCGGGGCGTGAAGCAGGACGGCGCCGATGGCTGACGACGGCGAGCGAGGTTACGAGCCAGGGGCGCCACCGAGGACAGTGCCCATGCTGCTTGCGCTCTAGCGATGCAGTCAACGCGACTCACTCATCGCAACATCAGCGAGAGCAGCGCAGGCGTGAGGATAGCCAGCCACCCATCTTGGGAGATACGACGGGCGTGGCAGATCGCCACCTTTCGCAGGATGGCGTTCGACAGAGGATTAGCCGCTGGGTCTTAGAGCGGGGATCCTGAGCGCTGACACGGGCTCTGCCATCATGACGGCGCTGACGTACCTATGCCGTACCTAGGAACAAATAAGGGCTTAGAGGGTTACCCATCTAAGCCCTTGAAATGTATTGGCTCCCGGAGCAGGATTCGAACCTGCGACCAATCGATTAACAGTCGATTGCTCTACCGCTGAGCTATCCGGGACCGATGTCCGGCGTATACCTAGGTGCCCCTGCCGACGCAACCCCCCTCGGGCATTGTTTCGCACCGCAGCGCATTATTTCTGGCAAACTTGATTTCCCTCTCGCGACCCGCTTGCAGCCGCCGCTGCATATGGCTATACGCCCCGAAGACGCAGCTCGCGACAGCGGGAAGCGCCGGAAGGCCTCGTGGCGGAGTGGTTACGCAGAGGACTGCAAATCCTTGCACCCCGGTTCGATTCCGGGCGAGGCCTCCATTTTCTTTCTCACCCTTTGATTTGATTATGTTATTTCGCCGATTTGTCCCGGGGGGAAGCCACCCCCTCGGACGGCGGGACAATTTCGTTCTCGTTTTCGCCTTTCCCGAGGCTGATTTTAGCAGCTCCAGATCCCGCCAAACGACGACGATTTGCCTTCTTGGTATAAAGCGCAGCTTGCTTCGGTGACTCCCATCCGAAGGTCGCCATCAGCTCGTGTTCGGTCGCTCCGTTGTCGGCTGCAATCGTCGCACCGGCCTTTCGAATGCCGTGGCTCGAGCAGTGGTTCAGCCCGATTGCATCGCACCATTTTCGCATGCGCTGCCCGAGACCTTTTTCGCTGAACGGCTTGTCCCATTCGTTGATCAGCAGCGCCAAGTTCCCCTTCTTGGAAAGCCTGGCTGCATCAATAGCGATTTGCAGTTCGGGCGCGACGGGCATTTGGATCAATGAGCCGCCCTTTTTAGCGCGGAAGCTGAGCCAGCCGTTGCTGATGTGCTGCCGGCCCATTACTGCGGCGTCGGACACGCGTACGCCGGTGTAAAGCATGATGGTCGCGCAAAGGTGCGCGGTCGTTCCGAGCGGGTAGTGCTCGAGGAAACGATTGATTTCCAGCTCAGTCCAGGTGTGGTGGCCACCCTTCTTCTTTGAGGGAAGGCGGTTCACGCCCACCGTCGGGTTCTTGATTGCGTGCTTGTATTCGATCGCGAAGGAGAAGAGGTGGCTCATCGCCTTCATGAAGGAGTTCGCCGCCGCCGGAGTGTCGGCGCGGCGATCGCGGGCGGCCCTAATCGTCTCCTCGGTAATGTCACGGACCCTTACGTCGGAAGCCGTCTTCAGCATTACCTTCAGGATATTGCGGCGTGCGCCTTGCGTAGCTTGAGCGAGGCCCTTGAACGTGGCGCTCCGCAGATATTCATCGACCAGCCACCGCATCGTCCCGACGTTATCGCTTTTTCCTAGTGTTCCATCGGGCCGCCTCTGAACGGGAACGGCAGACAGCGCGGCCTGGTAGGCGGCCATAAACACGGGGTCACCGAGCTTGCCGGGCAGGCGCGATTTCTTCTTGCCCGGCAGCCGGAGATAGTACCGCGTCAGACCTTCAGACCGGTCGATCGTGACGTATTTCAGCCGAATGCTCGCCATGCTGCGCATTACAGCACGATATCCGGCTTGTTCCGCAAGTGGAGCGTCTCGCTTTCAGCTCCGGCGTCTTCATCGCCGGGCAGCATGTCAAAATACTTATCCAGAGCGCGAATGTCCCAGACGCGCCGCCGGTCGATCTCCTTCGCCTTCGGCATGCGGCTGTCAGCAACCATCTCAAGAAACTTGCTGACCGACACGCCGACGTAGTCGGAGGCCTCTGCACAGGATAGACCGCGGCGCGGGGCTAGGCGGCGGGTCGCATCATCGGGGGCGAGCAGGATGGCGCCAGGTGGCATGGCTCACGCCGCTCGCGCTATGAGTTCGGCGATCGCACGGTCAATCTCAATGCGTTGGGCGCGCAGATGCTGGATCTGCTGCTCGATCTTGGCAGGGGGGAAGCCGCCGTTGTCGAGCGCGACCTTGATCTCTGTAAGCGTGAAGCCCTGCGCACGCCATTTGAGGATCTTGCGAAGCGCCTCGCGGTCCAACCGGCTATAGGACCGCGTCGGCCCAATGCGGGCCGGCGATAGCATCTTTCGTAGCTCATAGAAGCGCAGGGTTCGCAGAGTGACCCCAAACTCGTTCGCCATCTCGGTGATGGTGTAAGTGCTCATCGGCTTGCTCCTCAGAACGGAATGTCGTCGTCGAGATGGCTCGTGCCGCCCGGCGGAATCGCGCCGCCCTGTTTGGCCGCGCCATAGCCCTGGCTGGTGTCGTGGGTGCGGGTCTCGCCGTAACCGTCGGGGTCGGGCGCTGCTCGCTCGCTCTTGTCGAGCAGGACGATCTCGCCGCGGAACTTCTGCAGCACGACCTCGGTCGAGTAGCGATCGGCGCCGGCCTGGTCCTGCCATTTGCGGGTCTGGAGCTGGCCCTCGAGGTAAACCTTCGAGCCCTTCTTCAGATATTGCTCGGCGACCTTGGCGAGGTTCTCGTTGAAGATGACGACGCTGTGCCACTCGGTGCGCTCCTTGCGCTCGACCGACTGCTTGTCGCGCCAGGTCTCGGAGGTGGCGAGGCGCAGGCTCGCGACCGGGTCGCCGCTCGCGGTGCGGCGGATCTCGGGGTCGCGGCCCAGATGCCCGACCAGGATGACTTTGTTGACGCTGCCGGCCACGGCTCAGGCTCCGATTTGGGCGAAGAGGTCGCCGGTCTGTTGGCGCTGCGCCCGAGCCCGCAGGAGGGGCGCGGCAATGCGGTTGTTGAGTTCGGCGCGGATCAGTTCGGCGGTAGCGAGCACGGCCTCGCGCCGCGCCTTGCCGATGCCGCCCTGCTTGCGCGTGAGCGCACGGTCGAGGGTCTGGACAGCGATCGCGCGGTTGCTCCGGAGGGTGGAGACCTTTGCCATCGATCAGATCCTCATTGGCATGAGCACGGTGAGCAGCTCGCCGCCCTCGCATGCTTGCAGGATGGCGGGGGAGCCGGCGTCGGCGAGCTTGATCTGGACGGTCTCGCCGCCGATGACGGCCAGGCTCTCGCTGAGGTAGCGGGCGTTGAAGCCGATATCGATCGGCGAGCCGTCATAGTCGCACTCGATCTCGTCGCGGGCCTCGCCGGCGTCCGGGTTGGTGACGAGCAGCTCGAGCCGGCGGTGGCTGAAGGAGAGCTTTACCGCCCGGCCACGCTCGCCGGAGATGGTGGCGACGCGCTCGGCCGAGGCCGAGAGGTCGGCGGACGCGATCTGCACCAGCTTGTCGTTGCCCTGCGGAATGACGCGCTGATAGTCGGGGTAGGTGCCATCGATCAGTTTCGAGGTCAGGACAAAGCCGCCGACCTCGAAGCGGATCTTGGTCGACGAGAGCGCGACCGTGACATCGTCCTTCGCCTTGGCGACCAGGCGGGCGACCTCGTCGACGGTCTTCTTCGGCAGGATGATGCCGGGCATTTGGGCGCTGCCGGCCGGCGCCGGCAGGCGATAGCGCGCCAGGCGGTGGCCATCAGTGGCGACCGCGTGCAGCACCGCGGCGCCCTCGATGGTGAGGGCGTGCAGATAGATGCCGTTGAGGTAGTAGCGCGTCTCCTCGGTGGAGATGGCGAAGCTGGTGCGGGCGATGACCTCGGCAAGCGTCGCGGCCGGCAGCACGAAGCTGCAGGGCAGGTCGCCTTGCGTGATGTGGGGGAAGTCGCTGGCTTCGAGCGTGTTGATCTGGAAGCGCGAGCGGCCGGAGCGCAGCGTCAGCATCGTCTCGCCGGTCATCTCGAGCGAGATCTGCGCGCCCTCTGTCAGCTTGCGGGCGATGTCATGCAGGCGCGCCGCCGGCAGGGTGGTGGCGCCCGACGTGGCGACCTCGGCGGGCAGGCTGCAGCGCAGTTCGATGTCGAGATCCGTGGCCGTGAGTTCCAGCGCACCATCGGTGGCGACCAGCCGGATGTTGGACAGGATCGGGATGGTGTTGCGGCGCTCGACGATGCGCGAGGCCGGGTCGAGCGCCTTGAGCAGAGCGGCGCGGTCGAGGGTGAGTTTCATGCTGTCGCTCGCGTGCAAAGGAAAGGGACGGGGCCTTGCGGCCCCGCCAGGTGGAGGCCGGGTCTAGGCCTCGGGGGAACCTTCGAAGGTCGGGAGCTCGGTCTTGTCGGCGACGGTGATCAGGTCGTCGCGCACCCGCTCGGTGACGAACTGATCGGGCCGATACATCTGGTAGAACCAGACCAGGCCGGTGCCCTTCTTGCGGTAGCGCAGGCGCACCGGCAGGCTGATCTTCTCGCCCATGAAGAACGGCGCGATAGAGAGCATGAACAGCCCGGGCACCTTGAGCGGTTTGCCGTCGCCGCCCAGATGCTGCTCCTCGAACTGGATCGAGGCCTCGCCGCTCGACAGCGTCGTCATGTTCTTGACCACGCTCGCAATGTTGACCTGCAGGCCGCGCGATAGCTGGATCAGCTCGGCCGGGGTCGCGATCGTGGTGGCGAAGTCGTGCTCCAGCGCATTCTTCTCGGCTGCCGTCGGAGCCGAGAGATCGGCGATGCGGTCTTCGAGGAAGGCCGCGAACTCCGCCTGTTCCATCGGCTCGGCATTGAGCTTGACCCAGGCCTTCCACTCCTCGGAGGCCGGGAAGGCATAGGCGATACGGTGCTTGAGGTTGTCGGCTTCGCCCGCGCTCGCCTTCTGGTGATAGTCGATCACGGCGCTGAAGCTCGGCTCGCGCCAGTCCGTCTGGGCGAAGACGGCGCTGTCAGGCGTCTTGTGCCGGTTGACCAGATCGATGAAGGAGCCGAGCGTGAGGGCGCGGGCGATGCCGCGCTTGACCGCTGGCTTGGTCCGGTAGGCGTCGATCAGTGTCATCGCCGGCATCGCCACGCCGTTCTTCTTGTCGAGCAGGACCGGAATCGCCTTGGGCAGGCCGGCTCCGAGGCCTTCGATCGGCAGCGTCGTGATCTCGATATCGAGGCTCTTGCGCACCAGTTCGACGACGGCAGCGATGCCCTTGTCGGAGTTGGGCAGGCCGCCTTCGAGCACGGCCTTGGCAAGCAGTGGCTGGTCAGCGGGAGGCGTGGCTTCAGTGCGGCTCATGGCGCGCTATCCTTTCGAGGGGTGAGGGCTGGTCAGGCGCCGGCGCGCGTTTCGAGGCGCGGGCCGGAAAACATGTCGGTCTGCTGCGGGTGCTCGGTGGAGAGCGCGCCGTCATCGGTGACCCAGTAGAAGGAGGAGCCGCGCGACTTCTTCGGCAGATCCTGCTTGATCTCGGCCTCGATCGAGACCGTCTGCTGCTCGACATCGAGATGCAGGACGAGCGACACCTTGCCCTTGGCCTTGGCCTTCGGGCGGTTGCCGCAAAGCTCTTTCAGGTGCTTGAGCGCGGCGGCCAGCACGTTGGAGAGTTCGATGGCGACCTCGCCGCGCTCGAGGGCGCCGATGATGGTGGTGGATTCGCGGATGAGCTTCATCGCTCAGGTCTCCTGGAGTTGCGATCGGCGGGCGTCAGACGGAGCGGGATGGCGCGGTGCCTGATCGGGCTCTCGGCCGGGCAGGTACCGCTCGAGGCGCTCGCGAAAGGCTTCGGCCGCCTTCGGCCAGGGCCAGACGGTGAGCTTGCCGGTGAGGCGGATCGGGGCGGCCTGCTCGACGGCGGCGGCCCAGCGGCGGGGCGGTGCGCTAAGCAGATGCGCGCGCTCGGTTGCGAGCATGCGGATGTCATAGAGCTTGACCAGCGGCAGGTGCGCCTCGGGGCAGCCCTGTTCGCCGAGCCCAGCGGCGCGGAAGATCGCGACGTCCAGCCGGTGCTTCAGCGCCCGTTGCATGGCTTTGACGACGCGGCCGGCGCCGGGGAAGATCGCTTCGGCGGTCTCGACCTCGGCCTCGGCTGTCGGGGTGCCCTTGTCGCCGAGATAGGCCTCGTGCCCGTCATGCAGCAGGAAGGCGCCGGCGGCCTCGGCGTCGCCGGTGTCGCGATAGATTGCATCGGCGCCGACGACGCTGTGCTGCGCCACGGAATAGGGCCCGGCGCCGACATGCCCGGTGAAGCGGGCGAGACGGGCAAGCGCGTCGCCGAGCTCGTTGAAATCGACCAGGCGCCAGTCGGGCGCCATCAGGTCGAAGGCGCGGCCGCGCTCCGTCTGCATCCACGTCATCGCAGATCCTCCAGGATGTAGGCAGTGACCAGGCCGAGGACCATGCTGCCGAGCAGGACCGTCACGAAGTTGGGGCGCACGTCGTCCTCGCCGGTGAGGGCGAGCGAGAGCCACGTCTCCAGCGTGACGCCGAGCATGATCGCCCCGTAGATCGCGGCGAAGAGCGCGAGGCCGTACATCACGGAGCGGGATGCGAGCCTCATGCTCCGGCCCTCGCCTGCAGGCTGGCGATACGCTCGCCGATGGCGACCACGGCGGCGGCGAAAAGCCGACCTTCCTCGGCCAGCGCGGCGAGGCCGGGCTGCATCTGCGGGCCGAATGATGTGACGCGGCGCAGGTTCAGCGAGAGGGCGCTCGCCTGCATCAGCATGTCGCCGGCGCGGTGGCTGGCCTCATCAGCTAAGCCGATGATCTCAGATGGCAGCGGCTCGTTTGGCGTGATGGCAAGCGCGGGGCGCATCAGAGCGCGCCTGCGAAGCGGCCGGACCAGAACAGGACCGGGATGACGAAGATGGCGAGCGCCGCAGCGTCCAGTGCCATGCTGGCGGCGCTGTCGCGTTCGCGCTGCTGGCGTCGGGCGGCAGACGTTTTGGTCTGCGCGCGGATCTGGGCATTGAAGAGGTTGAAGGCTGTCGAGCCATGCGCGCGGACCTGCTCGGGCGTCCAGCCCTTGCGGCCGAGATCGTCGAGCGAGAGCGAGGCGTTCTCGCCGTCGACCCGGGCGAGGTCGCGGATGTCTTCGACCATTCGCTGGCGAATAGTCTCCGCCTTGAGCATGCGATGGCGGGCGACAGGCCAGAGGCGGCCGTCCTGGGTGGTCTGGCGGTCTTCGGAGATCTGGCTACGCAAAGCGGCCTCCATCGGTCGGCGATGGAGATATGTGTACCGATAAGCGCTACACTGTCAATTCGTGATGTTCCCTATTCGGGACGTCCCCGATTTGACGTATCTGGCTCACGAATCAGAAGTTAAGAAAATGTTCTTGCTACGTTCTCATCGCCGAGTCAGATTGTCGCGGTCTCAGGAAGGAGCCTCCTATGAGTACCGAAGCGCTTGCTGCCCGTTTCCATATCTTTTTGAAGTGCGAGAATTGCCGGCGGCGAAGCTGCCGGACGCTTGATGTCCCGGATGCCGAGGATGCACCGACCTCTGTCGGTGAGCTGACCGAAAGCGCCTTCCTGGCGCGACAAGTGTTCAGCTGTGAGGTGTGCGACAGCACGATCGCGACCATTGTCGGCATCAATCGTGCGGAGTGAAAACATGTCGGATCGCAAGGTTGTGCGTTTGGTTTCGTCCGGCCAGGTCGACGATGCCGAGGGGGTGGCCATCAAGGCCCTAACTTGGATCAGCAGCGACATCGATATCGCGGGAGGGTTCATTGATCGAACTGGGATCCGCGCCGACCGGATGAGAGAGGCCGCGGGGTCCCGGGATTTCCTGCTCGCAGTGCTCGAGCACATCATGTCGGATGAAGAGTATCTGCTTCTGCCGTTCTGTGGCGCCTGGAGTGTCTTGCCGAATGGCGTGGGTGAGGCGCGCGATATCCTGGCGTCGCCGCACCGGACTAATCACGCCGCAAGTGAAGTTCTCGTCCCTAAGATCCTGCCGAGGCGCGGCTTCTCCTAAAGCGGAATTTCATTCGTAATCTGGCGCACAAGCGCCAGAATTCGCACGGTCTTTCCATCATCTGCTTCATCGTCAAGCGGGACCACGATGGGCTTGTGCTTCGGATTGGTCGACCTCGGATGGAACTCCATCCGATCAGTGTAAAGCTCGAGCTGCTTCACTGACCATTCCCTCAGATGGCCACCGTCGCGTGTCCTTTCGACGACAACAATCATGCCGTCGCGGAGCGGCACGCGCCCGTTCAAATCCTCAAAGTCGACACAGATGATCTTGTCTCCGGCAAAGATGGGGCGCGGATGAAGACGGTTCATGCTGTCGCCGCCGACGGAGAATGATACCAGGCGGGCCCAAGGAAATTTCGGGTCTGGCAAACCGAGCGTAGGCTCTTCCTCAATATCGCTGAACTCGGGCGCTGCGCGAAACGCGCCGGCCTCGACGTGCCCGGCATTCGGGATTTCAATCATGCCCGCGTGAACGCGCGTCAGTTCGGGGCGGTCAGGAACCCCCGAACCTCCTGGGCTAGGGATACCAAGGATGCTGGCGATCGCGAGCATCTCATCGGCCGCAATATCCCGATTGCTAAGAACCATCTTGTTGACGGCTGAGCGAGGGATGGAACGCGCGAGGGCCTCGCTGAGCTGGCGAGCGAGTTCGGCTTGGCTCATGCCGCTCTTCTCTAAGCCTTCGGCAAGCCAAGTGTTAATTGAAATTTTGACCATGTCCCTAGGATAAATCCGGGATGGTTCCGCGTCGCGCGCTGGCATCGGGACATGGGGGCTTGCATTCGTACCGATTTTAGCTACACAATCGGCAATCATGGAACCTGCCTCTTCAATCATCGCAAAGCTAGGCGGCGTCGGGAAAGTGGCTGAGATCGTCGGCGTTCACCGCGTCCGCGTCAGCAACTGGAAACGAGCAAAGGATGTCGGTGGCACGGGCGGCCGCGTGCCGCAGTCTCATCATGTCACGCTTTTGGCAGCGGCCGGGAGCATGGGTGTTGCGCTGTCAGCCTCCGACTTTCTCGAGACGTCACCGCGAGCGGCGGAGGTAGTTTCGTGACCAAATCTCTTCGCCGACGCCAGCTTGACCAGCGCCTCGCCGAGGCGCTCTCGCGCTGCGGCAATCCTGGCCTGTCTCGCCGACTTCTCTGCCTGTGTCTCCATGGCGGTCCGCCTCCGTGATCTGACGGGCCGACCATCATTCATCGACATCGTTTTCCCTACGAAAATGCAGAGGAGCATTTTTCGTGAGCGTCACCCCTTTGCCTGAAGCTGGCCAGTCCGACGGCCTCATCACCCTGATGAAAACCTCGGTCCGGGCCCTGGTTCTCGCCTGCAATGCGCCGGGCCAGACCGGGCCCGAGCGTGTCGAGCAGATGACCGGCTATTCCCGCGGCGCGATCTCGCGCTGGTGCGGCGACAACTACCGCGACCTGCCGCCGCTCGATGTCGTGTTCCAGCTCGAGAGCGCGCTCGGCAAGCCAATCGTCTCGCGCATGCTCGCTTCGCTGACCGGCCACCAGGTGGTGCCAATCTCCGACGCCGAGGGCGAGGCCGGGACGACCGACCTGATGCACGGCGTGATGCGCGCCACCGGCAGCCATGCGCGCTTCGTTTCCAAAGCGGCCGAGGCGATGGAAGACGATGTCGTCACGCCCGGCGAGGCCAAGGGCATCCTGAGCGAGATCCTGACGCATCAGCGCGAGATCGGCGAAGTCGCCAGGAACCTCGCCAGGAAGGCGGGCGCGTGATGGCTGCGAACCATCCGCTCGGCCAGCTGCCGGAGCTTTCGCCCGAGCTCATCTATTGGCTGTCCATGGTCACCGCCGCCGCCCACAGGCTGCGCAATATCGGCAGCACCGACCGGGCGGTTTCGCTGCTGCGCCGCGCCGGCGACCGCGTGCCGGTGAAGCACGCTGCTGCCGGCATGCACGCGCTGGCCGACCTCTTCGCAGCGCACCCGCCCTTGCCGAAGCTGAAGCTTCGCCGGAGGGCGGCATGAGGCGCCGCTTCTTGATCGAGCGCGTCGGCCGCCGTCGGCGCAGCGCCGCGCGCGGCATGGCCCGGCTCGGCTTTTCCGCCCGCGTGATCGCGATCGTGCTGCGCATCCGCTTCGCCACCGCGCATGACATCGTCGCCTGCCGCGCTGCGCCGTCTGCCCTGTGGAGCCCGGCCGAGCGGGCGCTGTTTCGGGGGAGCGGACGATGAGCCGCGTTGAGCACCAGTCCGATGACGTAACGCTCTATCTGGGGGATTGCCGGGAACTGCTGGCTGGCCTGCCACGCCACGACGCAGTTGTTACGGACTCGCCTTATGGCATCGGGGAGGCAGCGGGCAAAAATGCGAGCCGAGGCAATATCGCTGTTGCGAAGGACTACGGCGATGACGAATGGGACAACGAACCAATCAGCAACGAACTGCTGGCCCTAGTCCGCGCATCAGGACGTTGGAATATCATCTTCGGGGGCAACTACTATGATTGCCCGCCAACATCGTGCTGGCTGGTTTGGGATAAGCTGAACGGCGCCAACGACTTTGCTGACTGCGAGTTGGCGTGGACAAACCTTCCAAAAGCGGTGCGCCGCATAAAGTATCTCTGGAATGGCATGCTTCGCGCCAACGGCGAGATGCGCGGTGATCACCCGACACAGAAGCCAATCGGCGTGATGTCGTGGGCGCTGCAGCAGCTGCCGAAGGGCACCTCGACCGTGATCGACCATTTCATGGGGTCGGGGACGACAGGAGTGTCCTGTGTCCTCTCTGGGTTGGGTTTCACCGGCATTGAGCGAGACACGCGTTACTTCGATGCCGCTTGCCGGCGCATAGCCGACGAGCGGAGGCGGCCTCGCCTAGCTCTCGCCCCCATCGCCAGGCCCGTTCAGGAGGCGATGCCCCTATGACTCGTCAACGTCTTCCCAGCCGACGCGAGGGGCTGGTGATCAGCGTGCCGCACCCCGGCAGCTACACCGTGCACTATGACGTGACGATCGGCTTCAGCGATGGCCTGCGCAGCGAGCCGCTCGAGATCTTCATCGGCTGTAACAAGCTGACAACGGCGCTGCACGTCGCGGGCATCGAGATCGCGACGCTGGTCTCTATTGCCCTGCAACATGGCGCCACGCTGGAGGAACTCGGCGGCGCGATGCCTCGCGACGAGGCCGGCAAGCCCGAGGGTGCGGCGGGCGCGGTGCTCGACGCCGTCCTGGCCGAGGTCTCGCCATGACGCGACTCTCCGACGAGCAGATTGCCGATGTGAAGGGCCGGGTCGACCTCGCCAGCCTGGCGCAGGAACTGGGCTCGCATCTGCGCCACTCCGGCGGGCGTTTCGTCGGCTCCTGCCCGATGTGCGGCGGCGGCAAGCGCGCCACCCGCTTCGAGGTTAAGGCCGAGGGCTGGGTGTGCGCGGTGTGCTGCACCGGCGGCGACGCGATCGCACTGGTGCGCAAGGTGCTGGGGCTCGACTTTGGCGGTGCTGTCGAGCGCCTGGGCGGGCCGCGCGTGCTGACCCAGGAGGAAACCGGCCGGCTGGCGGCGCAGCGGCGCGAGCGCGAGGCCAAGGACAAGGCCGAGGCCGATGGCTATCGCCGCCGCGAGATCGAGACCTGCCTGCGGATCTGGGATGCCGGACGGGCGCCGGGCACGCTGCTGCGGCGCTACTGGGACAGCCGCGGCCTGATGCTGCCTTCGACCGCGCTGATCAGGGAGGCCGACGCTGTCGGCTTTTTCCACGGGCAGGTGATCGACGAGCGCGGCCGCGAGCAGGCCCGCCTGCTGGTGCAAACGCCGGCGCAGCTGGCGCTGATCCTCGACAACCAGGGCAAGCCCTGCGGCCTGCACATCACGCATCTGCTCGCCGATGGCGCCGGCAAGGCTGTGATCGCCGACCCCGAGACCGGTGAGATCCTGCCGGCCAAAAAGATGCGAGGCTCCAAGAAGGGCGGGCATATCCAGATCCGGCAGCCGCCGGCCGGAGCGATCGAGCGCTGGGCGCAGGTCGGCCGCTCGGTGCGGCTGTTCCTGGGCGAGGGTATCGAGACCGTCGCTGCCGTGGCCACCGACCTGCACCGCGCCGGCAAGGGCGACCCGCTCGACCTGTTCTGGGCGGCCGGCGACCTCGGCAATCTTGGCGGGCCGCATGCCGGCACCGTGGCACATCCGACGCAAAAGACGCCTGCCGGGCGCCCACAGCGCGTGCCCAGTGACGAGCCTGCCCCAGACCAGCCGGCGATCGCTGTGCCTGATGCCGTCACCGATTTGGTGCTGCTGGGCGACGGCGATTCCGATCCGTTCCTGACCAGGCAGACGCTCGAGCGTGCCCGTCGCCGTTACGCCCGCCCTGGGCGCCGCATCGCGATCGCGATGGCCCCGGCCGGGCGCGACTTCAACGACATTCTGCGGAGGACGGCGTGAGCAGCGCTAAATCACCCCGACCGACTGCGAGCTTATTCGACTACCGGCTCGATCCACAGCCAGGTGATGTGATCGTTGTTTGGTTCAGCAACGGAGCCGCCAGCGCGATCGCTTGGCAGGAGACGATACGGCGTTATGGCCGCGGCTGTGACGTGCGCGCAGTCAACAACCCGGTAGCAGAGGAAGATGAGGACAACCCGCGCTTTGGGGCCGACGTGGCTTCGTGGCTAGGGAGGCCTCTTATCAGCCACTCTAACCCTAAATTTTCGTCGGCATCGGCTGAGGATGTCTGGCGCCAAGAGCGTGCCATGGTCTTCACGTTCGGCGCGCCGTGCACCCGGGCGCTGAAGAAGGAGGCCCGTCAGGATTACGAGACCCGGAACCGTGTCGATTGGCACGTACTGGGGTTCACAGCAGACGAGCAGGCCCGGCACGACCGGTTCGTCTTAACCGAGCGTAGCAATGTCCTGCCCGTTCTGATCGAGGCCGGACTGTCAAAGCAGGATTGCATGGACCGGCTCATCGCTGCTGGAGTGCAGCCTCCGCGCGTCTATGCCGAGGGCTACCCGAACGCGAACTGCATCGGCTGCGTGAAGTCGCAGAGCCCAACCTATTGGAATTTGGTTCGGCGCACACGTCCCACTGTCTTTGAGGCCCGCGCCAAGCTTTCGCGCGAGCTTGGCGTGCGCCTGGTCAAGTTTAGGGGGCAGCGCATCTTTCTTGATGAGCTTCCTGCAGACGCTAAAGGCCGCGACCTGAAAACCATGGCCATCGAATGCGGCATCTTCTGCGAAGAGCGGGCAGCATGAGCGAGCACGAAGACGACAGCATCGCGGACATCGTCGATTCCGCACTTGCCGCAGCTGGCCCCGCCCCGCAGCCCCGCGCTCGGATGGACGGGCAGGCTGGTGATGCACGCGAGGAGGATCGGGGCAGGGCGCATCTCGATGCGCTGATCGCCCTCGCGACCCTGCTGCCCAACGACACCGACAATGGACGGCGATTGATCAGCTGGTATGGCCGCGACCTGACCTTCGTGCGCGATGTCGGCTGGCACGTCTGGACCGGCCGCGTCTGGGAGCCTGTCGGCGGGCAGGAGGCGGTGCTGCGGCTTGCGCAGAAGACCGCACGCAACATCGCGATCGAGGCCGAGGCGATCTATCCGACCGACGAGGAGCGCAGGCAGATCGAGGCCGGCTCGGCGGCGCGACGGGTGGCCAAGGATGACCGCACCGAACTGGAAGAGGGCGCGATCACCGAGGGCAAGAAGGCGATGGGCGCCTGGATGACCCGGCGCGGTCGCCGGCGGGCCTTCTCTGTGACCTGCGGCAACGGGGCCCGCATTTCCCAGATGATCACGCAAGCGGCGCCGCATCTGACGATCGGCGTCGACGCGATGGACGCCGATCCCTATCTCGTCAATGTCGAGAACGGGACGCTGGTCTTCGAGCGCGTCGCCGACCCCGATTCCGCCGATACGGCGAAGCCTGCGCTGTTCTGGCGGGTGCGGCTGCGCGGGCATGAGCGCGACGACAGGCTGGCCAAGCTGGCGACGGCCGCGTTCGATCCCGACGCCGAATACCCGAGATGGAGCGCCTTCCTCGACAAATTCCAGCCCTTACGGGCGATGCAGGCCTTCCTGCAGGTCTATTACGGCTATTCGCTGCTCGGGGTAATCGGCGCGCAAAAGCTCGTCTTCCACTATGGTGAGGGCGCGAATGGCAAGTCGACCTTCATCGAGGCGTTGGCGCGGCTGTTTGGCGCCTACGCGCGCTCGCTCAACTCGGAATCGCTGACCGGGACGCAGGCAAGGGCTGGGGCGCAGGCCTCGCCGGATCTGGCTCAGCTGCCCGGCGCGCGCATGGTGCGGATCTCGGAACTGCCGCGCGGCGAGCCACTGCGCGAGGCGCTGGTGAAGTCGCTGACCGGCGGCGAGCCGATGATGGTGCGGCACAATTACGGGAACTTCTTCGAGTTCCGGCCAGCCTTCAAGGCCAGCATGTCGGGCAATGACCGGCCGCGCATCGACGGCGTCGATCATGGCATCTGGCGACGTATCGCGCTCGTCGTCTGGGGCGTGACCATCGCCGATGCCGAGCGGCGCGAGATGGAGGATGTGCTCGCCGAATTCGAGGCCGAGCGTGCCGGCATCCTCAACTGGCTGATCCAGGGCGCCCTGACCTATCTCGAGGAGGGGCTGATCGAGCCTCTCGAGGTCAAGGAGGCGACAAAGGCCTATCGGGCCGACATGGACCAGGTGCAGGGCTTCATCGACGCCTGCGTCAAGCGCCTGCCCCCGCCCGAGCCGCCCGACGAGCCCAGGCAACTGCCCTCGCGCACGCTGTACGAGGCCTACGAGACCTGGTGTCTCGCCAACGCGATGAAGCCGTGGAGCGAGAAGGCCTTCAGCCAGACCATGGTCAAGAAGGGCTTCGTCAAGGTCGACGGCCGCATCCGGCATTTCCTCGGCCTGCAGCTTCACAATGTGCCCGACAGGCCAGAGCCCCGCAGCCCCCGCCGCGAGGATGACCGCTGATGCGTGATGCTCGCATTCATGCGCTGGGCGCTGGCGGAGGGGTGATTTCGCGCGCCGGTATGCGTCTGACGCTGCGAGGGTTGCGAGGGTTGAGCGAGGGTTCGCGGCAACCCTCGCGTGGCGAATTAAGCAATTACTGCAATGGGTTAGATAGGGCTTTGCGAGGGTTGCGAGGGTTCTCGCGCCTCATATGAAACTCGGGGGCTTCGGGGTGTTTAAAGGCAGGCTTTCACAATGCCTATACACAACCCCAACCCTCGCAACTCTCGCAGATATCAAATCAAGTAATTGAAATATAACGGAAAATAGGCTTGCGAGGGTTGGTTTTGACCCTCGCTCAACCCTCGCAACCCTCGCAAGAGCAGATTGAGCCATGAAAACCATCGGGATCGAAGCCTTCCTGCGCTGGGTGTATCGCGAGGAACTGCCCAAGGCGGAGGCGCCGGGCACGGGCGCGGCGCTGATCGCCGAGACGTTCGGCGGCGGCTGGGATGCGGTCTCGCGCCAGGGCGAGCTGATGACCGAATGCGTCAGCGACGGCCGGGTGAACTCCTACGGCGTCGTGCCGCTGCCGGCCTGGTATGGCGAGCCGCCGCACCCGGATGCCTATGCCGCGCATAAGGCGATCAGCGAGCTCGGCAAGATGGACTTCGGTGTTCCCGCTGACTGGGCGCCGCTTGCCGGCCTTGGCCTCTCGCCGGAGGAGGAACAGGACGCGGTGCGCCGTGCCATGCCGCGCATCGCCAGCGCGTCGGCGGATGGCACCTGGTGCCTGCGCTTTAAGCCGGCCGAGCTGATCCGTCGGCACGCCATCCTCGGTGATACGCCGTGCTGGGAGGCCGAGGTGCCGAAGGCGCGGTTCGTCAGCGCGAACGGAAAGCCGCTCTGGTTTCGGATGGTGGAGATCACCAACCATCTCGGCCGCGTAGAGCAGCGGGAGATGGACGGGCGCAATCCTCGGACACGCCGCCCTTATGCGGACGCATACCGCAAGACGATCCTCACGCCCGACCCTGCGCAGGCTGCAATCGAGCGGGCTGAATACGAGGTCTGGCACGCCGCCCTGGGCCTGCTGGTCGAGATCCTCAACGAACCTGGCGCGTTGCTCTCGCACCAACTCGGCGCCCCGCTCACGCCCGCTCGGCCGTGGGAGGTGAGGGTGCTCGAAAATAGTTGTTGACGTGCGCCAGTCGCTTGGTGCACCACATGCACAACGCAAAAGGTTCAGACGCCGCTTCGGTTTCCCGAGGCGGCGTTTTCCGTTCGGGGGAGAGCGCGATGCAAATCACGGTCTCGCTCGATGGCGTCATGAAGCAGTTCGGCGACCGCATCCGCAAAGCGGGCGCGCAGGCGCCGGGCCTCATGGCCAACGGGCTCAATGCCGGCGGCGCAGCCCTGCGCGTCAAGACGATCGCATCGGAGACGGCGCAGACGGGGCTGGCCAAGCGCGTCATCGCGAAGGCGCAGCGCGAGCACCGCGCATCCGCTGCCAGCCTCGTCTATGAGATCGCTGCCCAAGGTGGCGATGTCCGCCTGAAGTTCTTCAAGGCTCGCGAGACCAAGGCCGGCGTCAGCGCCGCGCCCTGGAATGCGAGGCATGTCTATGCCGGCAGCTTCATCCGCGGCGGGAAATTCCCCAAGCGGGTCGGGCTCGGCATGGGTGGCCATGTGTTCCAGCGGTCCGGCTCTGCCCGGCTGCCGATCGTCGGTGGCCGGTCCGGGCTGTTCATTCCGACCGAGATGGTCACGGGCAAGACAGCGGCGACATTCAATGCGGGGCAGGGCGGCGTGCTCGACACCATCACCCGCGCCGTCGGCGCCGCCTTCGGGGCGGACTGATCTGCATCAGGCGCATGTCCGACCCGGCGAGGTCAGTCCGCATGCGTCGGGCGCGGGCCTCCCCCCGGTCTAGGGACCGTTCGGCGCCCCGGCAAAAGCCCACGGGCAGATGGCTTGCGGCGCTTGCCCAGTAAGCGGGTCTGCAAGCGGTACACGCGATGCACGTGTCGACACGTGCACTGCACGACAGGTGCACGATGGACGACTGGGTCTCGATAACGGACGCGGCGGCACGGCTTAGCGCATCCGGGGACCGGGTCGACCGGTCGACGTTGTCGCGCTACCTCAAGCAGCATGGCGAGGCGCTGCCGAAGCGCCCCGATGGCAAGTCCAACCTGGTCGAGTTCGGTGCGCTGGTCGCGCATCGGGCCGAGAACATCCGCATCCGCTCGATGCCCAGCGAGGTCCGCCCAGCGAGCGCTCCCAAAGGTGGCCAGCCGGCGACCCGTTTCGCCGGATCGCAGTCGGATGGCGCGGCGCGCAAGGCCCAGGCTGATGCCGCGCTGCGCGAGATGGATCTGGCCGAGCGCGTCGCGAAGACGACGCTCGTCAGCGAGGTTGATCGCGCCGGCCGCGAGGCGATCGCCTTGATGCAAAGCGCCTTCGACCGCGCCTACGAGCAGGAGGCAGCCGGCCTCTCGCTGAAATATGGCTGGGACGAGCGCATGGTGCGCGTCGCCCTCAAAGGCTTTGTGCGAAAGGGCACGGACGTCTTTTATCGTGAGATCACCTCGCGGATCGACGCGATGAAGCGTCCCAAAGCCGGGCTGCCGCAGGAGGATGATCTCGTCCAGGCCACCGCGCCGTGATCGAGGATTTTCGCGAGGCGTTCCCGGCGTTGCCGGAGGGCGGTACCGTTCTGTTTGGAGGCCTCGCCGCAGCTTCGCGTCCGGTCGACGACCTGACGATTTCGGAATGGGCCGACCGCTACCGCGTCGTCTCGGAGGAATCGGGTTCGCCCTGGCCGGGACCGTTCCGGACCGAGCGGGTTCCATATCTGCGCGAGCCGCAGGATTGTCTGCACCCTGATCATCCGGCGCGGCGGGTGACGGCGCGCTGGGCAGCCCAGCTTGGCAAGTCGACCGCGATCGAGAACTGGTTCGGCTACATCGTCGACCAGGCGCCGGGCTCGATGATGATCGTGCTGCCGACGCTCGACGAGGCGACGAAGTTCAACCGGGTCAAGCTGCAGCCGACGATCGACGCCAGCCCGCGCATTGCCCATCGCGTGGCGCCGGTGTCGAGCCGCGACGAGCAGGGTTCGACCACCGCCTTCAAGAGGTTCGCCGGCGGCTTTTGTCAGATCGTCAACGCAGGCTCGTCGAAGGGCCTGCAGATGGTCTCGATCAAGTACCTGGCGATGGACGAGGTCACCGGTTACCTCGCCGATGTCGATGGCCGCGGCTCGCCGCGCGATCAGGCCCGTGCGCGGCAGAAAATGTATGGCGACCTCGCCAAGGAATGGCAGGGCTCGACCCCCGGTATTGCGGGGGAGTGCGCGATCACGGAGGATTTTGAGGGCGGGGACCGGCGCTATTTCTACGTGCCTTGTCCGCATTGCGCCGTGCGCCAGGCGTTGACGCCGGAGATGCTGCGCGGCCCCGACGACGAGAAGCGTCTGCCGGCGCATCTGCGTTGCCAGTCCTGCGATGGCGCCATCCTCGACGGACACAAGGGCGACCTGCTCGGCGCTGGCGAATGGATTGCGACCAGGGTCCGCGATGGCGCGGAGGCCGTGCCCGCGACGATCGCGCCCGATGAGATGCCGCGCTGGCGCTGCCCGCCCTGCGAAGGGCGCTGCCGTGACTGGCAGCCGAGCTACCATCTCTGGGCGGCCTATGCGCCGCGCGAACGGCTCGGCGCGATCTGGGACAAGAGCCAGCTCGCCGAGGGCGATGCGACCAAGATGCGGGTGTTCTGCCAGCAGGATCTGGCCGAGCCCTATGATCCAGGCGGCGTCGCCGTCGAATGGGAGCGACTGACGGAAGCGGTGCAGATCTCCACCTATGCGCGCGGTGTCGTACCCCTCGGCACCGCGCTGCTGGTCTCGGCCGCCGACGTGCAGGGGTACGGTATCAAATGGCTGGTTTATGCCATCGGTCCACGGGGCCAGCGCTGGCTCGTCGATCGCGAGGTGTTCGAGGGGGCGCCCGACCAGACCGATGCGCCCTGGATCGCCTTGGCCGATGCGCTGGGGCGGCAGTACCCGACCCCGTCGGGGACCATGCAGGGCATCGACCTGTCGGGCGTCGATTCCGGCTTCGCGACGGACCGGGTCTATCGCTTCTGTTCGGGCAGGCCGGACTGCTACGCGCTCGACGGGCGCCATGACCAGGGCAGGCCCTGGCTCGGCACGCCGGTGAAGCGCGACATCAAGGATGCGCAGCGCCGCGTGGTCTCGAAGGTGATGCTCTATCCCGTCGGTCTCTACGACGTGAAGACCGAGGTCGTGGCCGGCCTCGCCAACCTGATCCTGGGCCCCGACACGGCGGGATCGTGGCCGCGCAACACGCTGCATCTCAGCGCCGATCTCTGCGATGCAGAGTTCGCGCAGGAGATCACCGCCGAGCGATTGGTCGATCCCGACGAGCCGACCGGCGGCAACGCCAAGAAAAAGCGGCTGGTCTCGCCCCGAGCCGGGCGCGAATGGCGCAAGCTAGTCAACCGCAAGAACGACTGGTTCGACGCCACCGTCTACGCCTTTGCGCTGGCCTGGCACCTCGAGCACAAGCGCCGCCTGACAGTCGAGCGCTGGAACGACCTGATCCTCGATCTGCATGGCGGCGGCGAGGCGCAGGATCTTTTTGCTGTGGCCGATAGCGGGCCGCTGGCCGTCAAGACAGGCCGGCTGTCGCCGGCCGAACGCGCCGCGAAGAAACAGGAATGGGCACAACGCCGATGATCAAGCCGCGGTTCAGGGTCAAGGCGGGGAGTGCTCCCGCGCATCCCGGAGGCCTTGCGCCCGCGCCGCGCCCAACCGCGCGCTGGCTGCGCGACGCGCCCGATGGCGCGCTCTCGATGCGCTCCGCCGCGCTGGTCGAAAGTCGCGAGGATACGCGCCGCGCGTGGGGCCGGATCGCTGCGCTCGCCGTCGACTTCATCCAGAACTCGGGTCGTTTGAAGGGGGCGGTCGACCAGATCATCGCCGACACCATCGGCAACGAACTCAAGCTGCGCGCCAAGCCCGACATGGCGGCGCTGAGCTATGACGCGCAGGAGACCAACGCCTTTGCCCGGATGGTCGAAGCTCGCTGGCGCCGCTACGCATGGAATCAGGCGGAGTGCGACTATCGAGGCAAGTTCGCCCTGCCGCAGCTGCTCGATATCGCGCTTCGCCACCACGTCGCTTATGGCGAAGCGCTCGGCTTGATCGAGTTCATGGGACCGGCCGAGCGCCGGCGCTACGGCATCGCCAGCGGATCGAAACTGCTGATGGTGACGCCGACCCGGCTGGTGGCGGATACCAACGAGATCGAGGGGCTGTATTCAGGTGTCAGTCATGACGCCAATGGCCGCCCGGTTGCCTATCGGCTGCGCCATCGCGAGGCCGGTCTGCATGTCACCCGAGATCATCCCACGCGCGACAGGGCAGGGCGCCAGCTTCTCGTGCACGCCTTCGACCCCTGGGACGGGTCGGATGTACGCGGCGTCTCGCCGATCGCAGCCGCAATGCGCACCCATGCCCATGCCGAGAAGCTCAACGACGCCACGCTCGCCACCGCCATCCTGCAGACGGTGTTCGCCGCCACCCTGACCTCGGCCGAACCGAGCCAGGACGCGTTCCAGGCGATCGAGGCACTCGACGATGATTCCGAGCTGAAGGACGACTTCCTCGGCTATTATGCGAACGCGCTCGAACAGGCCAAGACAAGCACGATCGCGATCGACGGCTCGCGGGTCAGCCACCTGGCGCCCGGCGAAAAGCTCGAACTGCTGACGGCGGCGACACCGGGCTCGACCTATCTGCCGTTCTCCGCCGATCTGCGCCGCGAGATGGCGCGTTGCCTTGGCATCACGGCCGAAAGCTTCACGCTCGACTATAGCGGCGCCACCTATTCGAGCACCCGAATGGCCACGTCCTCGATCTGGCCCGTGGTGATGCGCCGGCGCGAGCGCATCGCCGGCCCGATCGCCCAGGCGCTTTACGAGAGCTGGCTCGACGAGGAGATCGGCGAGGGCCGCATTCCCCTGCGAGGGGGGCATGCGGCCTTCATGGCGCACCGCGACGCGATCTGCTGGGCCGAATGGCAGGGCCCGGCCAAGCCGACGGCCGATGACGGCAAGTCGGCGAAGGCCGCCAGCGAGCGCCTGCAGAACGGCACGACCACGCTCGAATACGAATGTGCCGAGCTCGGCCTCGACTCCAACGACGTCATCGCCAAGCGCGCCGAGGAGATGGCGATCCTGACCGAGCGCGGTCTGCCCAACCCGTTTGAGCGGGTCCAGGGCGGCAGTCAGGGCGAGGCTGGTGAGGCGGACGCGGAGCCAGGCCAGCGCGGCGCGCGGGAAACAGCATGAGCCTCGATCCCTGCTTGGAGGCCACCCGCCTGCGCGAGCTCCTGACCGCGCTGGTCTCGGGCGAGGCGGTCGCACTCACGCGCTTCGGCGAGGATGAGGTGCGCTTTCACAAGGGCGATCCCGAACGCCTCGAGCGCCTGATCGCCGATCTCGACCGCGCCTGCGCGATCCAGATCGGCCAGACCCCGAAGCGCACGCGCTTCGCCAAACGGGCGGCTTTTCGGCCCTACTGAGGTTCAGCATGACAGTTCTGGTCGATGGCAACGAGCTCGTCTTGACGGGCACGGTCGGTGGCTACTGGTTTGACGACGGCTTCACGGCAGCCGAGGTCTCGGGTGCCCTGGCCCGGCTCGGGCGCGACGCGGACATCGTCGTGCGCCTCAACTCCGGGGGTGGCATCGCCACTGAGGGCTGCGCGATCCACGCAGCGCTCGCCGGCCACAAGGGCCAGGTCGAAATCGTGGTCGAGGGCATTGCGGCCTCGGCTGCGAGCGTCATTGCAGTTGCCGGCACCAAGCTCACCATGGCGCTGGGCGCCGTGATGATGATCCACGACACCTCGACGATCGTCTTCGGCGATGTCTCCGACATGCGCCGCGCGATCTCCGAACTCGACGCGATCAGCGATTCCTATGCGGCGATCTACGCCGACCGAACGGGCAAGCCGGTGGCGGACATGCGCGCACTGATGAAGGCCGAGACCTGGTTCACAGCCGACCAGGCCGTCGAGTCAGGATTTGCCGACGCGGTCGGGACGGCGCCGGCGCCTGAGCGCGCCGACCCCACGGCCTTCGCCTACCGCAGCTATGCCAATGCGCCTGCTCCGGTCCTCGCTCTTGCCGACCGGCAGGGCTGGACGAGGCAGAAGCTCCAGGCGGCGTCCGCCGCTCCCACCGCTCGAACCCAGGAGCCCCTGATGAGCGACAAGACCAGGGCGGACGACAAGCCCGCCGACCTCGACAAGATCCGCGCCGATGCGGCCACGCAAGCCGTGACCGCCGACCGCGAGCGTCGCGGCGCCATCATGGCGCTGGACGAGACCAAGGGCCGCGAGGCGCTAGCCGACCATCTCTACATGACCGGCATGACGGTCGACGCCGCCAGGGCCACGCTGGCAGTCTCGCCGCAAGCGACGGCCGCGCCGGTCGCGCCGACGGAGCCCGACGCCCAGAGCTATGCCGATGAACGTGCCCGCGCTGCGGCCGGGCTCGCCGCTCCCGCGCCCACCGGCGCCGGCAAGGAGGATGCCGCCTCCCGCATCCTCGCCAACTACCGCACCGTCACCGGTGCTCCCGCCAAAAAGGCCTGATCGGCCAGCAGAGGAGACCCGCATCCATGACGACGATCCCCTATCAGAGCGGCATTGCCGGTTTCGAGGTCGGCGACAGCTTCACCAGCCAGGAGCTGTTCAACGCCGCGATTCCGCTTCCCGTGACCGAGGATTTCCCGGTCAAGGCGAGCAGCGATCTCGCTGCCTTCAGCGTCGTCGGCCTCGATGCCGACGGCAACCTCGCCATGGCCAAGACCACCTCGACGGCAGTTGTGCCGCTGGGTGTGCTGACCATGGCGGCCAAAACCGCCTCGGGCGAGACCACGCGCGCCGCGATCTACCGCGCCGGCAACTTCAATCCGGCAGCACTGGTCTGGCACGCCGATTACGACAGCGACGCCAAGAAGGCGGCTGCCTTCCGCGGCTCGCCCACCCCCACCAACATCGTCATCCGCAAGCGTCTCTGACGCCGGCGCTCAGCAGAGGACAAAGCCGCCATGGCCTTCGAGAAATACGAACTCTGGGACACTCACACCCTGCTCGGCGTCTATCGCGAGACCGATCAGGTCCCCAATTACTGGCTGAACCTGCTCTTCCCCAACGAGATCTCGTCGACCGACGAGTATATCGACTTCGAGAAGATCCCGCGTGTCGGCCGCAAGCTCGCGCCCTTCGTCGCCCCGCTCGCCCAGGGCCGCCCGATCTACCAGGACGGCGGCAAGGTCGCGCGCTTCAAGCCGGCCTACGTCAAGCCGTCCGATCCGATCACGCCCAACCGCGCCCTGACCCGCAGGCCTGGCACGCTGCTCTCGCCCGACCAGATTTCGCCGATGCAGCGTTATGACGCGATCAAGGCCGATATCCTGGCCTATCACCGCGTCGCCATCGAGCGCCGCTGGGAATGGCTTGCCGCCAAAGCCGTAATCGACGGCCGGGTCAAGATTGAGGGCGATGGCGACTATCCAGCCGTCCTGGTCGATTTCGGGCGCGCAGGCGGCCACTCGGTCGTGCTCGGCTCGGGCGCGCGCTGGGGCGACAATGGCGTCTCGATCCTCGGGCTGATCCAGTCCTGGGCCAACACCATGCACGCAGCCGAGTTCGGCGGTGCGCCGACGCGACTGACCGTGGGCACCTCTGCCTGGGCGCCGATGAGCAAGGATGCCGAGATCAAGGAGGCGATGAACACCACGTATCGCGGCAACGACGTGGTCAACCTCCAGACCACCGGCATCTACACCCCCGGTGAAGCCCGTTTTGTCGGCGTGCTCGGCGGCAATATCGAAGTCTGGGTCTATAACGACTACTATACGGTTGACGGCACGGTGACGCCGTTCATGTCGCCAAAGGACATCGTGCTGTCGGGGCCGTCGGTCCAAGGCTATCGCTGCTTTGGCGCGATTCAGGACATCCACGCCCAGTTCCAAGCTCTGTCTATCTTCCCGCGCAACTACATCGTGCCCGGCGACGTCGCGATCGAGCAGATCGTGACCCAGTCGGCGCCGCTGATGGTGCCGGTCAACCCCAACGCCACGTTGAAGGCGACGGTCGTCGCCTGACGTCTCCGCCGCATTTCCATCAATCGCACGGCCTCGCCTTGAAGCGGGGCCGTTTGCATGAGGACCAGCATCATGGCGAAAGCCTTTGCGATCAACACCGTGACAATTTGTACAAAGCCCGGTGAACGCGGCCCCGACGGCAAGACCGTCACGCCGGCCGTGCTCGAGGACAAGCTTCCGGGCACCATCTTCGACTGCAGCGACGAGGATTTCGAAATCTTCGAGGCGGCCGGCGCCGTCCGCAAGCCGACCAGGGCCGAGATGGCCGAGTTCAAGGCCGCCGAGTCTGCGAAACCGGCCAGGACCGTCGACACCAAGGGGAGCAGCCAGCCATCGACCGGCGGTCCCAACCTGCTGGGCGACGCTTCGCAGCCGGCGCCAGCTGGCACCGTCTGAGCCATGCCTGCTGCATTCACGGCCCATCGCAATCGCGCGGCGAGGGCCGTGGATCGGCTGATGGGCGAGCCCGTGCGGATCTCGCCGCGGGTTGCCTTGCCCAAGCGGCCGCTTGCCAGCGACGACAGCCGGCCGGTTACCGATCTGGTCGGCCGCTTCCGCATCAAGCCAAAGCAGATCGAGCTCGAGGGCCAGCGTCGTGGTACCGACCTTGGCGGCTTCACGGTGCTCGAGGGAGCCGAGGCCAGCCTGACCCTCTCCCCAGTGGAAGCGCTCAAGCTGGGTTTTGCGCTGCGGCAGGGT
Source organism: Allobosea sp. P1_B10 (assembly GCF_056406735.1). NCBI lineage: Bacteria > Pseudomonadati > Pseudomonadota > Alphaproteobacteria > Hyphomicrobiales > Alloboseaceae > Allobosea > Allobosea sp. P1_B10. The sequence goes on from NZ_JBFTZP010000009.1 coordinate 33,697, forward strand.
GACCTGATCATACTGCTGGAGCCGGCAGCGGACATCTGGCCGCGCTGGTCGGCGCTCGCGCCGCAATCCTATTCAACTGGCCAGATCCTCCTGCCGCTGACCCGAGAAGCCTGACCATGAGCCTCGTCGCCTTTGCGGTGCGCACCTGCCTGTGGCGGGCGCTGCTCGACAAGACCTATGCCGAGGATCGCGTCCACGATTCGGCCGTGGCTGCGCTCGATGCGCTGCTCAGCGATGATGCCCGCCCCTTCATCGTGGTTTCGACCGACGATGACAGCGGCGAGGTCTCCGGCCACGCCTTCACCGACGCGCCGCGCAAGCTCGATGTCGTCATCGAGATCGTGGTCGCCTCGGTCGAAAATGTCGGCCCGCCCGATGCCCCCGATTACCAGTTGGTCATCCCGGCGACGGATGATGGCTTCGAGACCGTCGTCAACTTCATTGGGCGCCAGGTCATGCGCGTGATCCAGGCCGATGACCGGCCCTTCGCCGAGCTCTTTCGCGCGCTGACGCCCGGTGACAAGCGCTTCACCAGCAAGCGCGGCGCGGAGACCAAGCCGCGCTATGCGGCCCGGCAGATCGTCATCACCTGCGACACGCTGTGCGAACCGGCGTTCGGCGAGGCGCCATCAGAGATCTGGGGCGACCTCGTCGCGGCCATGGAGGCCGATACGATCCTGGCGCCGCTGGCCCCCAAGCTCGCGGCAGAGATCATGGGCGAGGCTCTGCCGAACTGGCGCAAGCTGCAGGCCGCCATGGGCTGGACCCGCTCGGGCCAGTTCGCCGTCGGGCTGGGTCCCCAACTGCCCGGCGAAGCGCCGGCCGATCTCGTCGCAGCGACGATCGAGGCGGACCACATCACGGTCGAGGTGGCGCCATGAGCGACCTTCACGATCTCCTCGAGGTCGTCGCCGAACTCAAGGTGCAGCTCGCGGAGACCCGCACGCTGATGCGCAACATGGTGCGCACCGGCACTGTCGAAGAGCGCGACGGCAGCAAGGGCTATCGCCTCAACTGGGGCAAGGACGACCAGGGTAAGACCATCCTCTCGCCCTGGTATCCGCACCCGGAATCGGGCGGCGGCGTCAAGACCTCGATCCCGCTGACCAAGGGTCAGATCGTTACCGCGATCAATCCTGGCGGCGATTCCCGCCAGGGGTTCCTGGTGCGCGGCGGCTTCTCCGACCAGAACCCGGCGCCGAGTTCGAACCTCGACGAGAACGTCTTCACCTTCAAGGATGTCCGGGTCGAGATCGCCGACGGAAAGCTGAAGATCACGGTGGGCGGAACTGAATTCGAAATTAGCTCCGGCAAGATCCGCCAGAAGGCCGCGGCGATAGAATTGGTGAAGGGCTGATGCCCGGCATCGCAGTCCGCGCGCTCGATTCCGCCGGCGGCGCCCAGCTTGCCGGCGGGCAGGACTTCGTCACGGCCGAGGGCGAGCCCGTCGTGCTGCTTGGCGACCCCGTCACGCCGCACGGCCCGCCGTTCCCGCCTCACACTGGCCCGATCATGGCCGAGGGCTGCGCCTGGTTGACCATCAACGGCACCCCGGTTTGCCGGGAAGGCCACGCCGCCAATTGCGGGCACGTCACGACCGGGCGCGCCTGGTTGCAGATCATCGACTGAGAGGACAGGCCATGGAAAAGCTTTCGTACCGCGTCACCGCAAAAGCCGGCCCCCGGGTCAACGGCGAGCGCGTTGTCATCGGCCAGGTACTGGAGATGACACCGCAACAGGCGGCCTACTACCTCGACCTCGGCGAGCTCGAGCTCGTCAAGAAGACCAAGCGCTGAGACGCCGGTGGCCGGCATCGACCGCCATACAGGCAAGCCTCTCGCCGGCTTTGCCCATGTGGTGCAGAGCATCAACCTGATCATGACGACCCGGCTCGGCGAGCGCGTCATGCGCCGGCATTTTGGCTCGTCGGCCTTCACCCTGCTTGGGCGGATGCTGACCGCTGACCACGTCGTCCGCTTCTTCGCGGTCTATTGCCTGGCGGTCGAGATCTGGGAGCCGCGCTTCAAGATCGTGCGCGTCATTCCGGTGCGCACGAGCGTTGAGGATATCCGGCTTGGCCGCTTCGCCTTCGCCGTCGAGGGTGAGTACCGGCCCCGCGCGCATCTCGGCGACCCGACACCGGAAGGTGTTCGTCGCATTCGCTTCGGCCAGGCCGAGGTCAGCCTGATCGGGGTCGCCGCATGACCTATGCCCCTACTGCGATCGACCTGTCGCGCCTGGCTGCGCCGAACGCGATCGAGCCGCTTGACTATAAGACGCTGCGCGCAGCCTTCATGGCGCGGTTCCAGGCCGCCTGGGACGCCGAGCGCCTCCGCGATCCGACCCTGCCGGCCTACGACGTCGGCGGATTAGAGACTGATCCGGCTGCGATCCTCGGACAAGCCTGGTCCTATCTGCGCCTGCTTGACCGCGCCCGCGTCAACGACGCGATCAAGTCGCTACTGGCGCCGCTGGCGAAGGGCCTCGACCTCGACAATGTCGTTGCTGGCGCGAATGTCGAACGCCTGACGATCACGCCGGCCGACCCCGCTGCCGGCACACCCGCCGTGATGGAGAGCGACGAGGCGCTGCTGCGCCGCTACCTGCTCGCTTTCGACAGGCCCGCTGCCGGTAGCCGCGACCGCTACCTCTACGAGGCTTGGACCACCTGGCCGCAGATGGGCGACGCCAGCGTACTCGGCTTCGGCGTCCACGGCCGGCGCGGCGACGTTCACGTCATCATCACGGGCCCCGGCGGGCGGGCGCCGACAGGGCCCGAATACGCGCTCGTCTCGGCCGCGCTCCGCAGCACCTCGGTCAAGCCGGAGGCTGTCAGCCTCACGATCCTCGCAGCCGAGCGGGTCGAGTATCAGATCTCGCTGCGCCTGGTCATTCCCCCGGGGCCTGACGGTACCCTGCTTATCGACGAGGCTGAAGCCAGGGTTCTTGCGGCCAGCGCTGCCCGCACCGTCGTCGGCGGCGAGATCCCGCCGGCGCTGATGATCGGCGCCGCTTATGGCTCGAATATCATTGCGGTCGAGGATCTCGCGCCCGTGGTGATCCCGGCGCATCCCTACAAGGTGCCGGTCTGCACCGCGGTCACAGTGACCTACGAGGTTCGGTCGTGAAAGCCACGCTTCATCGGGATCTCAGGGATCGGGGCCGGCGGCTGTCCTGCTTCCCGAAGGCCAAGATCCTGGCGAAGTTGAAACGGGACATCGAGGATACGCAGAGGCTTCTGGGCCGGTCGAATCGACTGCGTCGGGCAGGCACAACGGTCGATCTGCCATGACCGTCGCCACCCTGCTGCCCAGCAACAGCGCGGCCTTCGAGCGCGCGATCGCGGAAGCGATGACCGATGCACTGCCGGTCCCGTTCGGAGAGATCATGGACCCGGCGACCACGCCGGAGCGCTTCCTGCCCTTCCTGGCGGCGCATTATTCTGTCGATCTGTGGTTTTCCGACTGGTCGGTACCGCGCAAGCGCCAGATGATCGCCAACGCGATCCGCCTGGCCCGGCTGAAGGGCACGCGCGCCGGCACGCTCGGCTTCTTGGACTATGTCGATGCTCAACTGCTGCACATCATCTCGCATCCTGAGCGCTTTGTGATCGGGCGATCGCTGATCCAGAGCACGCCCATCGGTCACCGCCCCTTTTCGGCGCGACACCTCATCAAGGTTGAGACGACGACGCCGCCCCGGGCTTTCGTCATGGGGCGCGCCGTGATCGGCCGGGCGCGGCTGAAGGCACCAAGCCGAGAGCCGTTTGCACGCGTGCTCGCGGCTCTGCGTGTCGCCAAGGCCCCGGAGGCCGAATACCGCGTCGATTTCGGCCACAAGCGGCAATGGCGCCTCGAGGACAACATTCCGCTCGCCGACGAAGTTCTGCTCGGCGCCTATCTCAATCGAACCCGTCTCTGAGGTCGCCATGGATCGCGTCGAATTCACCGAAGCCGAAGTCTCCAAAGAGGCCGATTTTGACAACATCGGCAAATTTGCGGTGAAGGGCCTGGATGACGTCGTCGGCGGTGTCATCGCCTACCCGAACCACTGGTCGGCGTTCACGGTCTCCCAAGTCGGCGCCACGATTGCGCGCGTGACGCCCGGCAATCTCTTCAACGACGACATCGTGTATTCGGCCGATGAGGTGACCGACGTCGACCTCATGCTCAATCTGCCGGGCATCTCCGGCAATCGGCGCTGGGTCGGGCTCGTCGCTCAAGGCGAGACCGAATCTGTCAATGAGACCCGCGAGATCGAGACCGACGCCGACACCGGCGAGACGGTGCTGATCTCCGTGCCGAAAACCGTGCGGCGCAAGGTCAACATCATCCGCCTGCCCGGCCAGATTGAGATTGCGGAAAACCCGGTTCTGCCGGAAGTTCCATCAAATCAGTGCCTGATCGCCTACGTGCTACTCGGCACGACCGGGATTCTCGGCTTTGTTCCGGGCACTGCCTGGCGTGCCAAGACGCTCTACGAGGTCGAGGGCCGGGTCACGTCGCTCGAACTCACCCTGTCCGATACGATCCAACGCACCACGACGCTGGAAACCAACCTCGCCAATCTCGCCGCGCGCATGACCATGATCCCGCGCCCCGAGATCATGCTGCAGCTCAAGACTGACGTCGCCGCCATCCGGCGCACCCTCAAGATGCCGACGGCAGCGCGCGCCTACTGGTATGATCCCGGCCTGCTGCAGGACGATTGGGACAAGACACATCCGCAGTGGCTTGCCCGTGTTCGCGAAGGCACGCGCTTCGCCTATGCGCAGATCGTCGACAGCCAGATGTCACTGCTCAACCCGAGCAGCCAGGACTTCAGGACCAGCCAGAACGTGCTGCTTCCGGCGTGGACCGAGGAAGCCCGGATCACGGTCGAGGGGTCAGGCGGCACGCGCGACATCTCGCAGCAGGTTCATACCGTGCAGCACGCCGTTGCCAATACGGTGTCCTATACCTCGATCAGCTACGGACCGAGCTTTGGCGTCTGCGAAAACCAGGCGGAATGGGCCAACATCTCCGACCAGCGGGCCGGCGAGACCTTCAACGTCAACGGCACCGAATACGTGGCCCAGGGCGTGGCTCAGGGCACGCTGATCAATAGCGTCAACGGCCTGCTGACCGACTTCTCGTCCTACAACGCCAACCCCGCCAGCGCCGGCCATCAGGGCTATGCGGTTGCGCAGGTCCAGTACAACACCTGGTCGGAGACCTATTGGAGCTATTGGACCGAGGAAATCGGCGTCAATGGCTCGATCTACGGCCAGACCTTCCTGAACGCGCAGCCCTGCATCGCGACCTCGATCGACCTCCAGTTCACCAAGGTCGGCACGGATGGCGAGGTCCATCTCTTCCTGTGCCTCTGCGATGGCACTGGCGCGCCTCGCTTCGACACGGCCATCGCTTTCACTAGCGTGCCGGCCAATCAGCTTGTCGTCGGCTGGAACAAGTTCTCGATCCGGCCAACGCTGTTGGAAACCGGCCGCCGCTACGCCTGGTACACAGTCACGGTCGGCAATCATCAGCTTGCGACGGTGACCAACAACAAGTTCGCGCAGGGCTCGCTGTTCTGGGCGACTGACGGCGCCTGGGCTCAGGGCGACCCGACGAGCGATTTCTGCTTCCGGCTCAACACCGCGAAATTCAAGTCGACCCGGACGGTGATCCAGTTCAACTCGCTGACCTGCTCGCTCGGGATGACAGAAATCCAGCTGCTCTACCAGGGCTGGGCGCCCGGCGGCACCTCCATGACCTGGCAGGTCAAGCCGACCGGAAGCACGGAATGGTTTGACATCCAGGGAGGCGACGCCACGCCACTTTATGGCCTGCCGGCGCTGTGCGAACTGCGGGCCGTCTTCGTCGGAACCACCGACCTCGCGCCGGCGCTGCTGCTGGATACGACAGCGCGCTCGGCGGCAATGCGTGTGCGGCCCGACATGAAGGCGGTCTCCGACCCGCTCACCTTCGGCTTCTCATCGGACACGATCACCATGGTGGTCACGCTCGACCGCTTTGACCCGGCCTACGCCACTTATACGCCGCAGATCATCGTCGGCTCGACGCCGGTCAGCGCCAGTGTGTCGACGGTGGCTCTCGACCCTGACAAGCCCGGCCGCCGCACGGTGACGAGCGTCTTCAGCCTCGGCGCGGCGGCCACCGCTACCCGCGCCTACCCGCAGATGACCAACACCAACTTCACCAACGTGCCCTTCATCGAAAACATCCTCCTGGCAGCGAGCTAGCCCATGGCAAAGACGGCACCTCCCGCCCCTCAGCACGAGGCGGAGACCAAATACGAAGTCACGCTCGCCAAGCCGGTGATGCTCTTTGGCCAGCAGCTTCTGCCGCTGCATCAGCACGAGATGGCAGGTCGGTTCCTTACCAAGATCGTCGAGGAGAACAGCGCCGATGCCATCGCTTCCGCAACTGCCCTCGGCGGCTGACGACTACGCGCCGCCGCCGGGCACTAAATGGAGCCCGGCGACATACATCGCGACCATCGTTCACATGGCCGCGCGCGTGCGTGTCGTCGAGGCTCAAAAGACGACCATTGATGCTTTGATCGAAGAGTTGCAGGTGTTTGGCCTGCAGCGTCTCGACGAGGCGATTGTGCCGCTCATCGAGCAGCAGCAGCAGGCGCTAGCCAATCTGCAGCAGCAGATCGCGAACGCACTCGCCGCGACGCAGGCACTCGTGACGGACTTTCAGCAGGCGACCGCTGCCGCGCTAGCCGACTTGCAAAACCAGATCGACGCCTCGCTGCTGGTCATCGAAGGCAATATCGGGGCTCTGCAAGAGCAGGTAGACGAGATCCTCGCGGGTGGCATCTCGGCCGATAACGTCAACGAGACCTCGACGCGCGTCTTCGTCTCGCCGGCCCAGAAGACGGCCATCGACAGCATCGCGACGACGCTGTCGGCTGCGATGGACGACATCAATGCGGCGCTTGCGGCGACCGAAGCCGCCGCCGCGGCCAGCCTCTCCGGCAAGGAGGCGGCGTGGGGTGTCCCGACTGTCATCACGAGCGCGGCCACACTAACGGCTTGCCAACATCGTGTCGTCGATACATCGGCGGGCGCTGTGACCATCACACTGCCGGCAGCGCCGGCCGCTGGCGCGGCGGTTCGGATTCAGCGGCGTGGTGCGAACAACGTCGTGGTAGCGCGCAACGCGCAGACGATCCGTGGCGAGGCCGCCGACTTCACCATCGACGCAAATCACATCTGCATTGAATTCCGGTTCAACGGAACAACCTGGGACTGGTTCTGATGGCGAAATTGACGGACTTTATTGGTGGCGGAAGCCGATCTATCAACTCGGAATGGTCCCGCGCTGCAGCGGGAACCTATACGGTATATGTGCCGAATGGGGCCACCAAGGCCGTCGCAATTGTCCAAGGAGCGGGTGGCGGCGGGTCGAGTTCGATATCATCCCGAGCGGGCGGCGGCGGGGGCTCCGGCGCTTGGCTAATGGACGAACTCAACCTTGCCGGCGTGACTTCGTTTTCAGCCATCGTTGGGGCTGGTGGGGTCGGAGGGGCGACAGCGGGCGATGCTGGCGGATCCGGCGGGGCATCGAGTATTTCCACGTTCTCACTATCTGCGGCAGGAGGATCTGGCGCACCATTTCCTTCCTCAGGCGGGCTCGCCCCACCCGCCGCGGGTGGGGCGCTGCCCTCATCCGGTAAGTGGCGATCATCTGGCGCGGCGGGGGGGGCTGGGCGGGGGAGCACGGGCGGCGGCGGGTCTGGTGCGTCAGCCCCGCTAGGCGGCACCCCGGGCGTCCCTGGTGTAGATTCACCTGTCAGCGCGACGGGTTGCGGCGGCTCAGGGATAGGCGGATCCGGAAGCGCATCTGGCGGCGGCGGTGGCAGCGGAGGGAATGCCTCGGCTGGCTCGGGCGGCGCGGGGGCCTTGGGCGATACAGGCCCCACGGTCGGGCCTGGCAGCCTCCCTAGTGGCGTGGGCAGCTACTCGTCGCTGTTTGACGCGCTGTTGCGCAGGGGCATTGTTGGCACAGGCGCGGCGATGAACGCCAGCGCCACAATTACCCATGCTGGCGGCCCAGGCGCGGGGGGCGCTGGCGGTTCGTCAAGCGGCCCTGGTGGAAACGGAGGACTAGGCGCTGGCGGCGGCGGAAGCGCCACCACATCGTCCACTGTCGTCCGAGGCGGAAACGGCGGGCTAGGCGGTGGCGGTGGCGGTGGCGGGGCGAATTCCTCGGACGGAAACCTGGGCGGCAATGGTGGCAACGGCGCTATTGCAATCATCTTCCTGTTCGACTGAGGCATCACTATGAAACTTCGTTTCGATGAGAATGGCTACATCATTAACGTGTCCGATAACCCGGCGCTCGACTTCCACGAAGACATTGCCAAGGACTTCGTCGAGGTGCCGACAGGGGCGCCGGCCAACGTCGGGGTCGGATGGCGTTTCAGCGGCAGTGATTGGGTCGCGCCGCCCAGCTCTCCCGTTCTCGTCCAGCCGGCAGACCTCACCTTCGTCCAGTTCGTCGGCCTCGCGATGCAGGCCGGCGGCATGACACCAACAGCCTATGCGACGGCCAGCGCCAACCCCGCGCTCGTCGTGTTCTTCGACCTCCTGAAGCACGCGCAGGGCCTTCGCAAAGACGACCCGATGATGGCAATCGGCGGCGCGGCCTTCGTCTCCGAGGGCATGCTCACGCAGGCCGGTTGGGACGCCATGCTTGCAAATTGGCCGACCGCCTGAGGCGGGACCCCGGCTGACACCTTTGCCTTCTCACCATTCAACCCGCCCGCCTCAGGCGGGTTTTTTTATGGAGACGCCCCCATGACCGCACCAGTCTTCGGCATCATCAACACCCGTCCCGATGACGAGGCGTTGCCGGTTCTCGGCGCCGATTTCTCGAAATGCCTGTTCATCTCGACCAGCGCCGACGCCGACCCCTTCATCTTCCCGGTGAAGGTGCCCGTGCGCTTCTCGACCAGCGACAAGACTTTCACCAGCCGGCTCGGCACCGGCTACCTCGCCGACGCCGTGCGCGCCGTGAATGACCAGCTCGGCCCGCTTGGCTCTGCTGCCGACTGCACCGTCATTCGCGTCGCTGAGGGTGCGTCCAGCACCGCCTCGACCAAGCTGATGCAGACCTGGTCCAACATCCTCGAGGCGATCGAGATCGCCAAGTCGGTGGCAGCCGAGGTCAACGCCACGCCGCGTCTGATGGACTTCCCCGGCTACACTGCGCAGCAGCCCTCCGGCGTCGCGACTGTGACCCTTACGGCGCGCGGCTCTGGTTTCACCTCGGCGCCGACTGTGGCGGCGAGCGGTGGCGGCGGCAGCGATGCAGCCTTTGCCACGACGATCTCGAAGGGCGTGCTGTCGGCCGGCGTTGGGGCAGGCGGGACCGGCTACACCGCCGCGACTGTGGCCTTCTCGGCCCCGGCCTCGGGCCTCGGCCAGGCCGCAACCGGCACGGTCACAGTCACGACTGGAGCGGTCACGGCGATCACGATCGCCAACAAGGGCCATGGCTATGCCGATGGCGAGGTCGCGCAGGTGCTGATCACCGGCGACGGCACGGGCGCCACGGCAACCGCGACCATGACCGGCGTGCTGGAGAGCATCACGATCACCAGTGGCGGATACGACTTCGCCTCCGCTCCGACCCTTTCCGTTACGGGCGGCGCGGGGACGGGCGCCACCGCGACCGCGACCATCGAACTGCTCGCTAACCCTGTCGTTGCAGCCGCGCCGGCCATGCTCAATGCCTTGCTGGGGTTCGCGTTTGTCAGCGGCCCGTCCTCGAGCCGCCAGGCTTTTGAAGCCTGGCGCGAGACGATCAGCTCCGACCGTATCCATGGCATTGCCGTTGCTGCGCGCGTGCTCGAAAACGGGGCGATCGTGACGCGGCCGATGTCGCCGCGGATCATCGGTCTCGCCATCCGCAGCGACAACGCTCACGGCGGCAAGCCCTTCCACCCGTTCGCCAACCAGCCGATCTACGGCATCGTCGGGATCAACCGGCCGATCCAGTTCTCGATCACCGACGGCGCGACGGAAGGCCAGATGTTGCTGGCGGCAGACGCCGGGATCGTCGTGCAGGGCGAGCTTGGCGTCGACACCGCGATCGCCGATGGGGGTTATGTCTATATCGGCACGGAGTCCTGCGCCGAGGGCGATCTCTGGGCCCAGTTCCACCAGGTGCGCGGCGCCGACTACATCACCGTCGACCTGATGAAGCTGACCCGACGCTTCCTCGGCAAGAAGATCGACGCCGACATGGTCGAGGCCTGGCTCAACAGCATGAAGTTCAACCTGCGCGACCGCAAGGCCGACCGCGATATCCTCGGCTACGCGCTGAGTTTTCCCAAGACTGGTAACAGCCCCGAGAAGGTGCGGCTCGGGCATCTCAAGGTCGTGCCCCAGATCGAGCCGGGGCCGGTGTTCCGCGTCGCCGAGATCGAGCAGCGGCGCTACCGCCCGGCGATCGACGAAATGATCGCGACCATCGTCAGCCGGCTTTCCGCCGCGGCCTGATCAGCGCCGCGCGAGCCTCTCGCGCGGCGTCCCCCCTGACTTTTCTCGATCACCAGGAGCGCCATCATGGCCGTGAGCCAGCCTCTCTACATTTTCGAAGCCGTCGACGTGCGCCGGGCCGACGAGCCCGAAAGCAGCCGCGCCCGCACGATTTCCAAGCTCGTGCTGCCCGGCATCAAGCGCAAGACGTCCGAGCACACGCCGGGCGGCGGCATCGGCACCGTCAATCACGTCTTCCCTCAGATCGACGCAATCGAACCGAAATTCGGCGTCAAGGGCCTCGACCTCGACGTGCTCACGCGCTTCGGCTTTGCCGCCGGGCAACATGACAAATGGGTGTTTTCCGGCGCTGTTCGCAAAAAACAGGGCGGGGGCATCCTGTCGTTCCGCGCCATCATCGAGGGCGTCATCGCCGAATGGACGCCCGACGAGTTCTCCGTCGGCGAGATCCTCGGCTGCGATCACACCATCCAGGAGGTGACGCATTACGAGCTGACGCTCGACGGCAAGGAGCTCTGGTATTGGGACGAGGACGAGCAGGAGGCGCGCTCCGGTGGCGTCTCCTGGTTCGCGGACATCCGAAACGCGCTCGGCGGTTGACCCTCGACAGCCGGCGCGGCGAGGCCTCTTCGCGCCGGCATCCTTTCACCCATTCCGACCATCCCTGACAGAGCCCCATCATGACGAAACTCGACCTGATCAAGCCGATCGACTTCGACGGCCGCACCGTCACGCATCTTGTCCTGCGCGAGCCCAATGCGCGCGAACTGATGGTGCACGGCGAGCCCTATATTCAGTCGTGCACCGCCGAAGGGCAGATCGTCAGCATCGAGGATGGCGCGGCGATCGCGGCTTATCTCGATGCGATCGTGGTCGAGCCCGCCAATCTCCCGCTCGATCGCGTCGGGCTTGCCGACGGCATGCGCCTGAAGGACGCCGTGCTTGATTTTTTCGGGGACGCGAGGCGGGCTGGCTTGCCAACCGCGCGCAGTGCCTCGTCGGAGACCTCCGCTGGTTCGACGCCGCAGGGTTCGGCAGCGCAGGCCTGAGCGAAATAGACTGGTGGGTCGAGCGCGCGATCGCGTCTGGCCGTCTGAAGCGGGTTGCGGAGGATTGAAATGGGTTCGCTGACATCCTCCCTTGTTGTCCGGCTGATCGACGATGTCAGCGGCAAGGCCGGAAAGATCTCCAAGGCGCTGGCGCTGGCTGAAAAGCAGACCCGCGCCCTCTCCGCGGCGGCCAAGGCTGGCATGTCCGACCGAATGGCGACGGAGCTTCAACGCGTCGGGGCCAGCGCCCGCGAGATCGCGCGGGTGACCGACGCCTGGCAGCGCTACAGCCGGGCGCAGGGACTGGCCGCTGCCTCCACAAAATGGACCAAGGACCAGATCCGCGGCGTCAAGGAATGGGAGCGGGCCAATCTCGCCGCCATCCGAAATGTCCAGACCCAGCAGACGCGCGGTCAACGCCCGCGCGGCGGCCGGAGCGCTGCTGCGACGGGCGGTGCCGGCGCAGAGAAAGAAGGCGGGGGCGGCGTCGTCGCGCTGGCCCGCGGCTATCTCGGCCCGGTCATCGCCGCCTATGGTCTCAAAAGCGCGGTAACGAAGAGCGCCGAGGCAGAGCGAGCGATCACGCGCGTGGGCATCACGGCGGATGCGAGCGCGGAGGCGCTTGCCAAGGTCGGGCAGAGGGCGTTCGGCATCGCCCAGGAAGTCGCGATGCCCTATGCGAAGATCGTCGGTGGACTCGATACCCTCGTCGCGCAGGGCCGCAACCTCGAGGACGCGATGGCCTTCCTGCCCGCAGTGGCGCGCACGGCGTCGGCGGCCGGCGCCGAGGTCGAAGACATTGCCAAGACAGCAGATTCCGTGTCGTCAAACTTCAAGATCGCTGGCCGCGAGATGCAGACTGCCTTCGACATCATGGCGGCAGGCGGCAAGGCCGGGCAGTTCGAACTGAAGGACATGGCGCGCTATCTGCCATCGCTCGGCCCAGCCGCCGCGGCGGCTGGCTTCCAGGGTCAGAAGGGACTGACCGACCTCGTCTCGATGCTGCAGATCATGCGCAAGGGTAGCGGCACCTCGGAGGAGGCGGCAGGCTCGATGAGCAACATCCTGCAGAAGATGACCTCCGAGGAGACGACCAAGCGTTTCAAGAAGTTCGGCGTCGATCTGGCCGCCGGCATGGCCAAGGGCCGCAAGGAGGGCCGCAACCTTGTCGAGGTCTTCGAGGATCTCACTCAGCAGGCGCTGAAGGGCGATATCTCGAAGCTGCCGCAGCTGATCAATGACATGGAATTTGCCCGCGGCATGCGGGCGCTGATGGCGTATCGCGGCGAGTGGCAGAAGCTGGCCGGCGCGGTCGAGCGCACGGCGGCTGGTTCGGTCAACAAAGACCTCGATAAGGTCACGGCCAACGTCCAGGCCCGGCTCGACCGCCTGTCCAACGCCTATGAGCGCCGCATGCGCCAGCTGGGGGCGCTGGTCTCGGATATCGTCGTGCCGTTTGACGACCTAGCCAAACGCATCGAGAACCACGACCCGAAGGCAGCGCCGCCCAAGGCCCGGGCAGATTTCGACCGGACCGTAAGCCAGATGCACTACGGGACGGATTCGGCCGACGAATATTATCGCCGGGTCGAGGCCCGCAAGGCCAAGGAAGAACGCGACGCCGTCGACGGCAAGGTCGCAGGCTTCGACGCGCGCATTGCCGAGAAACAGGGCAGGCTCGACAGGCTCCCGAAATATGCCCGCCTGCGCGCCGGGCCTGAGGCCGAGATCGCTGCTCTGCGTGCCGAACGCCAGGGCCTGCTCAATGCGCTCGCGGCCAGGGACAGGGCCAACGTCGCGGTAATCGAGGCCGACGAGCAGAAGCGGCGCCTGGGCACGCGCATGCGTGGCTTCGGCGATTACTACGGCGACAAGCCGCAGCCGATCACCCCCGGGCAGATCTCCTTCGGGCACGGCCCAGGCGGCTCCCGCGGGGCGGTTGACCCGGCATGGATGCCGCGCCCGCTGGTATCGGCGCCCTTCCCGCCGCCACGTCCCGACGGGGCCCCCAAGGGCGTCCCGACGCTGGCGCGGTTCGAGGACATCTATGCGCCCCAGGTCGACACCGCTGCGCTGAGCGAGACCGAGACCAAGGCGAAGGCCGCCGGTGAAACCCTGCAGAGCGCGCTCGGCGTCACTGTGACGCCCAAAGTCGACAGCTCCAGCCTCGATGCGCTCAACGCCAAGATCGAGACGGCACGGGCGGGCCTTCGTTCGCTCGGCAACGAAAGCGCGGCGGCGGCTTCAACCTCTAGCGGGGTCGTCGGGCGCACCATGCGCGGCCTTCACGCGGACAGGGATTGAACCATGCTGTTCCAAATCGGCGCTGTCGCGATCGATGTGCGCCCGTTCAATGTCGACGCGGTCGAGCGCGAGGGTTCGGCCGACTTCGCCGACAAGGATCTGCTCGGGCGGCGCAAGGGCTCCGAGGCTGTCGGGGTCGGAACCGAGACCCTCGAGGTCAGCGGGACCGTGCTGCCCTTCACGCGACGCGGCAACGGCCTGCCGGCGCTGGAGACGATGTGGGGCCAGATGCGAGCACAGATGCCCGTCTTCGTCCTGCGTGGCGACGGCATGGTGCTGGGCTGGATGCGGATCGACCGCATCAAGGAAAAGCATTCCATCCTGGCGCAGGGCGGCGTCGGGCAGGAGATCGCCCATGAAACCAAGCTGACCCGGGTCGATCCGCCGGGCAGCGACACCGCACTGAGCCAGCTCGACCAGCTGCTCTCGCTCTTCGGGTGAGCCATGCCAGACCGTATCACCATCGCCGGCGACAACCTCACCGTCGACCTCCTGCTGTACCGGCGCGATGGCCGGGCCGGGCAGGCGCTCGTCGAGGAAACTTACGAGCTCAACCCCGGGCTTGCGTCCGAGGGGCCGGTCCTGCCGGTCGGCCGGGTTGTGCACCTGCCGGACCGGCCGTCTCGGCCGCGCGCGGCACTGCGCGAACCCGTCTCGCTGTTCGACTAAGGATCGCCCTGCATGCCCTGGAAAATGAGCTGGCGCGTCGAGATCGACGGCCGGGAGGTTTCCGATCGCTGGAGCCCGTATCTGATCTCGATCGAGACCGTCGACAAGGCCGGCACCTCGACCGATACCGCCGAGATGGTCTTCGACAACACTGACGGGCAAGTTCTGTTTCCCGAGAAGGGCACGCCGATCAGGATCTATCTCGACGATGATCTCAGCTTCGAGGGGTTCACCGACGAGCCGCGATCGAGCGGCGCGCGAGGGCAGGGCCGGCGCTTTTCGGTCTCCTGCAAGGGCTTTGACCCCAAGGGCAAGGCGAAGCAGCGGCTCGACTTCCACAAGGACGACGCGACGCTGCAGGAGTTCCTGAGCGATGCCGGCAAGCGCGCCGGCATCGCCAACGTCAAGGTCGACAAGACACTGGGTGCGATCAAGCGCGACTATTGGGAGGCGGGCGGCCGCAGCTTCCTGCATCTCGGCCAGAAGCTCGCCGACGAGCTCGGGGCGACCTTCAAGCTGCGCCGCGACACGGCGGTGATGGCCAAGCGCGGCGAGGGCAAAACAGCGTCGGGCCAGAGTCTGCCCGCTATCACCGCGCGCTGGGGCGACAACCTGATGAGCTGGGACATCTCGCCCAATCGCGGCCGCGACCAGCACGCCAGGACCCGGGTCCGGTATTTTGACCGGAAGTCCGCCGCCTTCAAGGAGGAGGATGTCGAGATCATATCGGGCGAGGGCGCGCCGCAGGCGACCGACCTCGGCCGCTTCGATGCCCCGGACAAGGCGGGCGCGAAGGACAAGGGCGGGGGCGCCAAGACCAAGGCCGAGCGCGAAGCTGGTGGTGGGACGATCCGCATCGACTGCGACCCTCGTGCCAAGGCCGAAGGCGGCGTTACCCTCGAGGGCGCCGACCCCGGCGTCGATGGCGAGTATCGCATCGAGACCGCCACCCACCGACTGACCCGCGATGGCGGTTCCGAGACCTCGCTATCGGTGAAGCAGCCCGGCGGCGAAGCCGGCAAGGACGCCCGCCGGACCAAGAAGACAAGTTCCTGAATTCGAACAGCGCCGGGCTCGCCCGGGGCTCAGGCGGGCGGCCGTGAATCGGCTGCGCGGTCGTCCGCCGCTCTACTCCCAGCCTTGGCCGAATATATCACCGGTCTTGCTTGGCTGTGCAGCGTCGACCGCGCGTCGCAGACCCTCGACGGCCGCTAGGCCAATTACCGAATCTGCTGGCTCACCCATCGAGGCGCGCAGCCCTGCAATTATGGATGAGATAGCCAGAACCTCGTCCGCTATATCTCTAGGGTCACAAACTAGTCGGCAGATCTCAGCAAGAGCTAGATCAACTTGTCGTCTTAGTTGAGGGTCGCCTCTGTCTGCGACCTTGAAGACGGCGGGCTCGATGATACGAAACTGTTCTTCGAGGCATTCTGTCCGCAGCCTGAGATCGTCTGCCTGTGTCATTTTAGGCCACCCCAGCGCAAATGGAGGAACTGGGCGCAACATTCACGCCAGCTCGCGCCGCCTTCAGCGGCATCCAATGCACACCCTAGTGCCTCGGCACACGCTTCTGGCGTGCGGCCTCGTCGGTGGCCTGCGCGTTGCTCAAATAGGAAATGCCGGGTGGCGCGGTCTCAATCTTCCTCGGCCGGCTCGTCCGGGACTTCGCGGTCCTGCCCCTCCATTTCCAAGGTGACTCGGTCACCGTCTTCGTCTCTTCCTTCGATCCGGGTTCTGCCCTGATAAGGGATCACGCTTTCAACGTAGAGCGTTCGCCGTTCACCACCTTGGTGAAATTCAATCTCGCGGCCGGGAGCGATCGCTTGATCGGGATCAACGTCGACATGGTCCCCGTCGTGATCGGCGCCCGACCAAGCGAATGCCGGACCTGCCAGCCCTATTACGACCACGGCTAAAACTAGAAGCTTCTTCATCGAACCCTCGCAGTACCACGCGTCTGTCTGTGGTCGATGAAACGCGGTCGACTGTGGCGCTTTGAAGCCAGAATAGCGGGGCTTTGACGGCTGCCTATTTCACCGCCTCCGGCGGCTTTTTCACATCTGGAGCATCGTCATGAACACTCGCGAGGTGCAAACCGCGCTGCTTTCGCTTGGCTACAACCCGGGCGATGTCGATGGCATTGCCGGCGCCACCACGCGCAAGGCCGTGCGCGCTTTCCAGCAGGCCGCCGGGCTGGTCGCCGATGGCATTGCTGGCCCGGAGACATGGGCAGCACTGGCGACCGGTCTCAGGTCCGCCGGCAAGCCGCACGCAACGACGGTGCCGCGTGCTGCCACTCCGCCGCCCTGGCATGAGGAGCTGTTGCGTCGGAAGGGGCTGCACGAGACCCGAGACCGCTTCAGCCTGATGGCTTGGCTGCGCAGCGACGGCAAAACGCTGGGCGACCCCTCCAAGCTGCCCTGGTGCGGTGACGCGATCGAGACGTGCATCGCGCTGACGCTGCCCGACGAGCCGCTGCCGATGAACCCCTATCTCGCCCGCAACTGGCTGAAGCTCGGGATCGGTCTCGAGACGCCGGCGCTCGGCGCCGTGCTGGTGTTCTGGCGCGGCAGCAAGGCCGGCACCTCGGGCCATGTCGGGCTCTATGTCGGCGAAGACGCAGAGGCGCTGCATGTTCTCGGCGGCAATCAGTCAGACGCCATCACGATCGCCCGGCTCGACCGCTCCCGCCTGCTCGGCATCCGCTGGCCGAAATCTTATCCGAAGTCTTCGGTGGGACGAGTGCTGCTCAGTTTCAGGGGGGGAGCGATATCATCAGACGAAGCGTGAACCTCGACTAATGATCCCTTAATGTCCGCAATTTCGCGCTCAGTAATGGAATTCGAGTGCGCTGACGTAATTTTTGCTCTTTCGAGCCGTAGCTTCGCTCGCATCAGCGAAAATACTAATTTGGTCTTTTTCATAAAAAGTCCGGCCCTCGATTGACCGGACCACTGACGTAGCGGCGACCGTGCGTCATTAACATTTGCTGTAGCACTGCGCGATTTCTGCATTTGCCGCTTCAACCCTCCCGGAGATCCATCATGCTGAAACGCCTCTTCGCGGCGGCTGCCGTCGCTTGCCTGCTCGCCGGCTGCCAGACCGCCCATACCCTATCCACCGGCTGGGGGCAGATCGCTCTCGGCGTCGGCCAGGTCATTGGTCCGACCAAGGCTGACGCCAAGGTCGCCAAGGCCTCCGAGCAACTGGCGAAGTATTGCGGCGCGCTTCAGGCCGTCGCATTCGGCGCCACGCTTTTCGCGCCCGAGAAACAGCGCAACGTCGCCGCCATGGCATCGGCGGCCGTCAACGCCGTCTGCGCCGCGCCGCCGGCCGACGTGCCCGCAGCGCTCGTCACCGCCGCCAAGACTTACGAGGCGATCGAGGCCGCGCGCCGCACGCCCGAAACCCTCCGATCGGAGACATCGTCATGAACGAGCAGATTCTCAGCTTCATCCGCACGCTGGTGCAGTCGGGCGCGAGCGCGCTCGCGGCCAAGGGTCTCATCGATCAGCAGGGCCAGACCGTATTGGTGGCTTTCGCCATGTGGCTGATCCCGACCGTCTGGGGCCTCTATGTCCGTCGCAAGGCCGGGTTGGTCGCAAGCGCTGCGGCGTTGCCCGAGGTCCGCGAGATCCGCACCACGCCGGAGATCGCCGCAGCTTTGCCTGATCCGACCGTCACCTCGCGATAACAGACCGCGCCTGCCGTCGGCTTGATCGACGCGCCCTGCCTCCAAGGACTGATCAAGCCGATGCCTCACCAGGATACGCCCCAGCCTATGCTGCCGGGCACAGTCGTCATGGACATGGCGACACTCGATAGGCTCGCCACGACAGCCGCCATGTCCGCCGCCAAGGCCGTTCGCGACGATACTCTGACCAGAGAGGACGTTCGCGATCTGGCTGAGGGTGTCATCGAGCAGTTCCTGGAGCGCGCCTTCGACGTGCCTGAGGGCGACAGCAAGGCGCTCATGGAGCTTCGGAAAGACATCACATGGGTGCGCGACTCGCGGCTCATGCGAGAGGCGATGATCAAGCACGGGCTGCTCGCCATCGTCGGCCTGCTCGTCGTGGCAATCGGGACTGCAGTCTGGCTCGCAATCATCAAGGGAGGAAGGTGATGCTCTCCGTGAGGACTGTCACGGCCGTCGGTGTGTGGGCCATGGCCGGGCTCGTCGGCACCGGCCTATTCCTCTATGCCACGCCAATGCTCGAGGCCCGCTTGGCGCCCGTGCTGTCCGATCAGCGCGTGGACGTCGACGATGAAGATCGCTCGCCGGGGCGCATGTGCTGGACATGGTATTGGTTCAAGAACCGGTTCGCCCAGCCGATCGCCGTCTCATGGTCGATCGCCATTGACGGGACCGCCGTCGAGTTCCCAGCGATCACCGAGCGCCAGCGCGACGGCCTGGTGCTCCGCAACCCGCAAGCCAGCCAGATCGGGCCTGGGAAGAATGACCTCTGCGTCGTCATCCCCAAGGATATCGACCGCGTCGCTGGCCTGACAATCCGAGGCCAGATCAACTACCGCATGCCTCACGGCTTCTGGACCATTTGGCAGGAACTTCCAATTGTCCGAGTTCCCCCATTGAATGGGTAGTGTCCCTTTTTTTAGCGCTCGCGCGAAGAGTCCCTCTTTGGGCTTCGTTACGCCGTCTGTGCTTTGTCAGATCCCAGTGGCAGGGCTGAGCATTCAGGTAAATTTGATTGTCTCAGAGTTGAAGTTGAACTCCTTCACCGTCTCGCGCGTATGCATTGCGTGAAGGTTCACACTGATATCCGCGAAACGCTGCAGTTCTTTTGTCGGCAACGCAAGCCGCATCTCGGTTCCGCGTTCGTCCCGAACATGAAGGAAGAAATACCCCTTGTCGTCGGTAAGGCCGGCGCCAAGGATCGTTTCGAACAGCACCGCCTGTGTCATTACACCACCCCGAGTCGGCGCCAAACGGGCAGCTTTTCAGCGACGAACGTGGCGACATCGGCAGTGACAGCTGTCTTTGCCGATGCGGGGTCCGTGATCGCTTGCCCGTCTTTGATCGGGTTAATCCCCAGCGCGGCCATGGCGGCAACGACATGCTCAGCGATCTTGTCGGCGTTCTTCTGGCCCTCAAACAGCGCGTCCAGTGCGAGCAACTCGGTCGAGTTTGCTATGATTCCCGTCCGGGCCAGCGGCGCTGCGATGTAATTGTACATTCGGCCGCGGCGGGCGCGCTTGCCCAGCATACGGTTGAAGCTCTTTCCGGCCTTGACGTCGGTATTAGCGCCACCGATGACCGGTAAGACATGGCCGGCATGGGAAAGCAGCGCCAACGCCTGAAGTACGCCCGCAGGGGTGACGCCTCGAGCCCCCATCGCGGTCACGATCTCGTTAAACGGCACGATGCGGTCGCCGAGCAGATCGAGCAGCGGGCCGTAGACATCCGGCTTGAGGTCGAGCTCGCCAAGCGGGCCCGCCAATTTCATCGGCACGCTGCTTCGAAGCATGGACAGCGTGAAACTCGTTTGCGCGAGTTCCTGCATGACCTCGAACGCGTTCAGTTCAGCGAGACCGCGAACATAGATGTCGCGCCGGAACTGCTTGTTGACCGCGAAATCGCGCAGCGTTTCCTTCCAAACGGTATCCGCGCCAGCCTCGGCGACAAAAGCCTGCATCTCTGCCGGCACGGCGATCGCATCGAGGTTTTCCGAGATCGTGGCCGAGCCGAGATAGCTCAGCTTGGCCCCGCTCATCATTTCGGCGACATCGGCGAAATTGAAGATGAACCAGTTCTCGTTGAGATATTCATGCGCCAGATAGCTCGGCTGCATCGTGCTGAACTTTTCGATCCGTGACGCAATTGCAGGGTTGTGCTCGAAGAAGCGCGCCTTGCTCTCCATCATAGTCTTGACGACAGCGATCGCCGCGGAGGTCTTCGCCAGCGAATTGCCGCCGACGCGCTTCCCACGCTCGCGCATGAGGCGCTGGACCGGCAGCATCCCGGCCCAACCGGGCAGGCAGTTATAGGAAACATAGAGCATGCCGCCGGGCTTCAGCCGCTTGCGAGCGATCTCGACAATGGCGCGATGCGCATCGGCGGAGACCCAAGTCAGGATGCCATGGAGCTGGATGATGTCGAGGTCGTGCTGTCCCTCATGTGCCTCGGCGGCCAGGTCCTGAAAGCTCGCCTCGCGCAGCGAGATGTTGTTCAGGCCGGCATCCTCGGCGAGCGCGCGCGCATGGGCAACATGCTCGGGGTTGAAGTCGCAGCCTTCATAGTGGCAGGCGGGGTTGGCGGCGGCGCCGAGCACAAAGCCGACGCCCATGCCGAAGCCGAGTTCGAGGACGCACTTGGGTGCCTTGGCGAGACCTGGGTTCTTGCCGAGGCTCAGCGCAGCGAAAGCCAAATGGGCGGGCGCCATCTCGCGATAATAACCGATCGAATAAGCGATATCTGATACGTAGCCTTCGGACCAGGATGTCATCGGCGCTCTTTCCTCTCGTCTTGACATGAAAAAGGCCGCCCCGAAGGGCGGCCTTCCGTTCTTCTTGATCTGACGAAATCAGCCGAAGATGAGGTTCGTCGAGGTCAGGTCGGCAACCTGGAAGCCGGTGACCTTGATCAGGGTATCGCCGACAGTGAAGCCGTCGTTAGCCGAGTCATACAGAGCGTAGGCATCTGCACCGTAGTTGAAGATCGCCCAAGACGGCGCGAGGGCAGCATCCGTAAACGTGCCGGCAAGCACCGCGGCAGCCTTGATATCAGCCGACGAGTTGATCTGGCCGATCGCAGTGGCGTCGAGCGCGGTACGCACGCTGACGGCCGGGACCAAGCCGTCGTCGAGGCGCAGGATGTCTCCGTCAGCCTTGCTGAAGTCGGTGACAACAGCGATGCCCTTGATCACAGTCGCGGCCGAAGTCACGTCGGTGATGTTGCCAGCAGCATTGAACTCAACCGTGTCAGCACCAGCGCCGAGCGTGACCGAGTGAGCCTTGTTGGCATCGATCTCGAACACGTCCGCGCCCTTGCCGAGGGTCGAGGTCACGGCGTTAGCGAAGAGCTCGCCCGTGAAGTTGACCTTGCTGAAGGTGCCGACGCCGGTCAGGTCGAGGGTCTTCAGGCCAGTGCCGGCATTGTTGATGCTGACATCGCCCTTCGAGGTGACCGTGATACCGGTGAGATCGTTGTCATTGAAGTTCACGCCCGCGCTGGCAACGGTGACGTTGGCAGTTACCGTTTTCACAGCAGCGTCCGAGAAGCTGATGTTGCCGGCATACTTGGCGTCGATCGAGACTGTCGCTGCAGCGGGAGCCGAAGCATAGCCGACAACGAGATCAGCGGCGGTCGCGGTAGCGACGTGCACGTTGGTCGCAACATCGAGACCCGTGACGGTCAGCTTGTTGGTCGAAGCAGCACCGAGCGTGAAGTCGGTCAGGCCCTTGATGTTGGCAACGTTGGCAGTTGAATCACCGACGCTGGTGATAACTGTCAGCTTCTCAATGCTCTTGAGGATGTCAGCAGCGGGGGCGAAAGCGACGCCGCCGTTGGTCACGGTCAGCGTATCGACACCAGCGCCACCGTCGATCTTGATGGTGTCGTTGTAACCGTTGACGCCGATCGTGCCGGAGATCTTGTCACCGAACTGCGTGGTCTGGCGACCTACTCCGAAGCTCGGACCGACTTCGCTCGCAGGAGTCAGCGGAGCCGGCGGGACGCCGCCGCCGCCAGCAAGGGTCAGATCGATCGTCGCGCCGAGGGTGCCGACGCCGTAGACAGTCGACGGGGTCTCGGCGCGAGCCTCGTTGGCAACCGTGTTGATCAAGGCTTCGATGTTGTTGTCGAAATTCGACGGATCGGGCGCGCCGCTGGTGGCATCAGGGCCCGTTGCAGCGTAACCGATGATCTGACCGAGCACGGCGCCCTTGGCCTGCAGAGCAGCGCTAGCAGCCGGAATGCCAGCCTTGGTGTAGATGTCCGTAAAGTAGGCAATCTGGCCGACGAGGTTGGCGAGGGCGCCAGTCGTCGGGACAGCGCCGTTGAAAATGGAAGCATACGCGGTCGTGACAAAATCTGTCGCCGAGAGCGCACCATAACGTGCAGCAAACGTGGCAGTTGTGGTCGGGTCCTGAGCGAAGGCCTTGCCGAGAGCTTCATATGCACCGAGCTGTGCGTTCGCCGACTTCAGAACGTTGGTATAGTAGTCGTTCTGGGTCTTCGCGAATGCTGTCAGCGAGTCGATACGGGCCGAGGTCGGCACAACGCCTTCGATAAAGGTCGACAGCGCGAAGGCGGCCGTGGTGGTCGTGCTTGCCTGAGCAATAAGGCCCGCCTGGTAAGTTGCGAAGGTGGTCGTGCCACCGTCAATCGCCGCTGCGACTGCGGTAGCAGTGGCTTCATTCAGCGGTACGCGGTTGATCGCCTGATAAGCCGCCTGAACCTGTTGGACAGTAGTAAGTGCCATGGGAATTCCCTCGGTTGTGCCCCTTAGCTGGTCGGCTGACTCGCTAAGTTGAAAACGGCTATACAGTAATGCTCTAATGGCTGACAAGCCCTCTCATTCAAGGTGACGCAACGGAAATGAGATTCATGCCCAAAAGAAGCGACCAAATTCCCTTGCGTCATGACGTAGGGTGGTCGTCGTGACAAAACTTCCGGCGAGTCCAGGCCGCGTTTCGCACGTGCAGAAGTTCAAGCCTGCCGTTAAGAAGCGACGGCTGATTCGCGCGCCTGAGACTTCGGAGCCAACCGAGGAGGCATTGCGCACGGTCGCGGCAGGTGCTTGGCTGAAAGGCCTTCGTGAGGCACGGGGGCTAAGCCAACGCGATTTGGCCGCCGCGCTCGAGATGAAGCACTACGCGCGCATTTCGCAGATGGAGAGCGGCAAGATCCATCTGCAGCCGCATCTCTTCGAGCAGGCCGCGCGCGCCTTGGGGCAGGAGCCCAAGGCCTTCGTGATCAAGTTGCTCTCTTACTACGCGCCGGAGACGTTCTCGATCCTGTTCGGAGATGGGCAGCTGCCACCGGATGCCAAGTGAGCACGCGGATAATGCATTCACCTGACTTCATGTTGGGCGCCTCCTCAGGCGCCGGAGGTGCGACGGGTCTTGGAGCCGGGTTTGTCTAGGGCCGGCTGATCGGCTTGATCTAAATTCTCTTGGTGGGCTTTCGCTTGCGCTGAAATATCTATGGGCGCGCTATGTGCCGTAAGGTCATTCTTTTTATCGGCCAGCGTGCGGCGAATTCGAGCGCGCTGATGTACCAGTGAGAGAGTGCTCTTACGCGCCACGTCTACGATCCCCCGGTGCAGAAACTTGAAGTCTTGGGCCTGCTTAGGGAGATCATATATGAGGCAATATTGATGGCGCTATGCCGAGCATTACAGATAGAATCTCTGTTGCAAAAGAGCTTCAGTTCCCTTGCGGCATGCGTTATTTTTCTTCGGCGATTGTGCCCTCACGTAACAGGGCGGAACGATTCGCCGCGCCACCCGTTCGCGACTCCAATCGAGTTAGGAGTTGCGTCATGTGTGCCCAGCGAATGTTGCGGTCAGGCCCGTGGAGTGAAGCCATTAGAAGCGGCAAGGTGCCGCGACCCGATACCCGGCAGGAGGCCTTGCCGCTCGGCGATGCGGCCGAGCATCAGGGCCGGCGAAATACCGATCCGGTAGCCGAGCAGGCGCAAGAGTTCGCTCGCAAACTCGACGACCTGGCGGGGGTGCTGGCTAACCCGCTGAACGAAAGCGACGCCGCCTGGGCGAACGCCAACATCAGCATGGTCGCAGAGGAAGCGGACGATTTGATCTCCACGCTGGTGGACGATGCAGAAGACAAAGGCCTCGAGGCGACCGGCGATTGGATGAATGCTCCACTTATCGAGCAGCGTGAGTTCGAGTTACCTAAGCCCGACGCCGAGGCCGACAAGGCCGATGCCGACCACGATCGGAAGATGAATTCCTGAGCCTACCTGTTTCGTTGCGTTCGGAGTTGCGTTTGTGTGTGCGCGTCGCTTGTTGCGGTCCGGCCCGGTGGCCGAGACGATTGCCAGCCCTGTGGTGTCCCGCCGCGTCAACAAGCGCCAGCGCGGGCTTCAGCTGGATCCGATGCCCGAACGGGTCGAGCCGTGCCTGGCCCTGCTAGCCGCCAAGGCGCCGACCAGTGAGGATTGGGCCTTCGAGGTGAAGTGGGACGGCTACCGTCTCGCGATCCACGTCGGGCCCGGCAAGCTCCGGATACTCACGCGCGGCGGCCACGACTGGACCTCGCGCTTCCCGACCATCGCCCATGACGTGCGCGAGCTCGGGCTCGACACTGCGATCCTCGATGGCGAGGCCGTTGTCCTGGACGAGCGCGGCGCTTCGGACTTTGGGGCGTTGCAGAAAGCGCTCGGCGGGCGCGGTGGAAAGAAGTCTGCGGCCGGCGCCATCCTCTATGCGTTCGATCTGCTCTACCTCGATGGCCGGGATCTGCGCGGCCTGCCACTCGAAGAACGCCGGGCGATGCTCGAGCGCCTCCTCGGCAAGCAGCACAGTTCGATCCGCTTGAGCGAGGAGGTGAACGCGCACGGCGCGGACTTCCTGAAGCTGGCCTGTGAGCTCGGGCTCGAAGGGATCATCGCCAAGCGCCGCGATGCGCCGTATCGATCAGGCAGGGGCGGGGACTGGCTCAAGATCAAGTGCGTCCAGTCGGAGACGTTCCTGATCGTGGGCTACGAGCCGTCGGCTGTGGCGCTCGGCGGTATAGGCCGGCTGCTGTTGGCGGCCTACCAAGGCGACCGTCTGGTCTATGTCGGCGGTGTCGGTACCGGGCTCACCCAAAAGACGGGCGCGGCTCTGAAGAAGCAGCTCGACGCGCTGGTGATCGAAAAGCCCGCAATCGCCCTCAAGCGAAAGAATGTGCGGTGGACGCAGCCGGTCCTAGCGGCCGAGGTCGCTTTCCGCGCGTGGACCGACGACGGGAAACTCCGCCACGCATCGTTCAAGGGACTGCGCGAGGATGCCGACCAAGTCGAGGTGTATCGCCTTGATGCCTAGTGCCCAGGCCGGCTCACCTAGGCGAGATGGCAGTCAACCCTAAATGGCCTTTTCATTTCGATCCTCTGACCGCCGCGAGGCGGTCAACTGCGGCACGTAGCTCTGCCACCACCGCGTCACCCCGCATGCCTCTGATCCCGATCTGATAGCCAACTCCGCCTGGCGTACCCTCGAGCATTATGTCCCGTTGCTGGCGAGGGAGGGCAAGCAGAAACGCCGCCTGGCACTCCAGTAGCCACTCCTCCGAATTGATCGGCACCCATTCGCCGGTTAGCTCGGACTGCATGAGCCGAGCTCCGTCAATATCCTTCAAAGGCATAGGCCATTCCAATTTGATATTCGTTTCAGACTGCTCCTCAACCAGCAGTCCGCTCAGTGTCGCCGGCAACCTCGCCGCCGTTGCCGCGGTCCCACTCCTGAGCAGCGTCTAGCAGGTCGATCAACAGGTTCTCTTCTTTTGAGCCCTCGGGGGCGCCGGATAACGCCTCGATCTCATTCATGACCGCCTCGTATTGCTCGGGGGTACTGATCACGATCTTGGCCATGGCCGCTCTCCTGTCGAGCGCAGAACGATCGCTGATCATTCCGGTTCCAGGGACGCCCATGCCGTGGCCCTTGCCGGTTCTCTCCTTCATCACGCGGTAGTGCTCGTGAATGCTCATGCGGGACTGGAGGCGCTTGCCGCCGCACTTCGAGCAGCGGAAGCGCTGCCAGATGTCGATGACGCGGGTGTCGTCGGGCAGGCCGTCTGTAGGCACGTCGGCGAAGCGATGGCAGTCTAGGCAGTGGAGTTCGGCCAGATGAAGACCCTGGGCACGCTCGCTGGGCGCGGTCGGGTAGTGGTGGTTGTCCATATGAAGGTTGGTGCTCGGCCGGTTGAAGCTTGACTCGTTAGATCGATTTCGTTCTCATTACGTTCTCATTATAGAGGGCGCAATATGGAACCAGCAGAGCGGCAACCAGAGCCGGATCTGGATGATATCGAGTGCGAAATCGCTGATCTGATCGTCGAGCATGGCAGCGAGCGCGCGGCGCTGCGTGCAGTCCTGCAGGATTGGGACACCCTGCTGGCAGACGCCGATCGCTCAATCTCGCGCGGCTTCCTGCGCGGCTATTTTTCGCAAGGAGCGCGCCCGCTCAAGGTTGTCGATGAGCCGTGAGCGACGAGCCTCATCTCGGCACGCCGCTGAGCCGATATCCCTGGGTCGTCATTCGGTTGCGCTGCCATGTCTGCGCGCGGGAGGCTGATGTGCGACTGGCGTCCTGCGCCGCCCGTTACGGCCACCGTCTGCCGGTTCAGGTCGTGCTGCGCGCCTTCATGGGTCCGTGCCCTTACACGCCGTTCACCGAGCTACGGAAGCCGCAGAAATACGGCCATCGCTGCGGTGCCTACCTGCCCGATCTCTACACGACCCGGCCACCCGACCTGCCGCCGAGCATGACGGGGTTGACCTTGATCGAGGGCGGCAAGGACGACATGCTGCCAGCTGAGCCTGTGCCAAATAAGCGTCGGCGTAAGGTCGGCGAAGACTGATCTTCGCGAATGCCCAGGATGAAACGACAGCCGACTTCATCCATGGCACCCACCACAGCGATCTGCGAAAGATGCGCTATGTCATACGCCCAATCAGCGCGCGCTACCTTCGTCAACATGCTGGGGACCCTCGACCATTTGATCGTCAAGGCCCAAGGCGCCGGCATGGCGGACGACGTGCTGGATGAAAAGTTGACCGACGACATGTTTCCGCTGGAGCTGCAATTTCGCGTCGCACTCAATCAGGTTGTGCTTGCCCTTAATCAGGTCGGAGGGAAAAACCTTCCTCTCGAGGAAGCTACGTACCGAACTCTCGTGGAGGTCCGGGATAGAATTGCTGCCGTGCGCTTACATGTCGAACAGTCTGATCCAACTGAATGGGGTTGTGCCGACGATGCCATCGACCTGACGTTACCCAACGGCGTTCGGTTCGTGATGTCTTCAGAGGAGGATATTCGAGACTGGATCGTGCCGAATTTCTACTTCCATGTGACCATGTCCTACGCACTGTTGCGCAATGCTGGATTAGGCGTCGGCAAAATGGATTTCCTTCCGCATATGGCACGATACGTGGTTCCGGCAGAGCGGTGAGGTCCGCTAAGGGTCGCTTGCTGACGCGGGGTCCCGACATTGCGTCCCGCCGACGGCGATGCCATACAGGGGGTAGGGTGTTCCGCCGAGAAGTTCGGGCGGGCAGGAGAAGCGTAGGTCGGGCCGCCAGCGCGGGAAACCTGCGCCTATGCCTCGCTCATTTTCTACTTTTCGTGAATTCCTACGCAACGAGGCCGCCGGCGGTCTGGTCCTGTTGGGCGCAGCCGTTCTCGCCCTCGTCGTCGCCAACTCGCCGCTGGCACCGGCCTACTTCGCTGCGCTGAAAATATACATAGGCCCGCTCAGCCTGCTCCACTGGATCAACGACGCCCTGATGGCGGTGTTCTTCTTGCTCGTCGGCTTGGAGATCAAGCGCGAGGTCCTCGACGGCCAGCTTTCCACCTGGGGCCGCAGGACGCTCCCGGGCGTCGCCGCGCTCGGCGGCATGATCGTGCCCGGCCTAATCTATGTGGCGTTCAACCGCGCCGACCCTTCGGCGCTGCGGGGCTGGGCGATCCCGGCAGCCACGGACATCGCCTTCGCGCTTGGTGTCCTGTCCCTGCTCGGCTCGCGCGTGCCGACCTCGCTCAAGGTATTCCTGGCGGCGCTGGCAATCATTGACGACCTCGGGGCCGTCATCATCATCGCTATCTTCTACACGGCCCAGATCAACGTCTACGCCTTGCTCGGCGCGTTGTTCGTGCTCGGCATCCTGCGGGCGCTGAGCCAATTTGGCCACGATCGCCTGGGCCTCTACCTGATTTTCGGCGCCGCCCTGTGGGTGCTCGTCCTCATGTCGGGTGTCCACGCCACGATCGCCGGCGTCCTGCTTGCGCTGATGATCCCGATCGTGCCAACGCCAGGCAAACCCGAAGCCTCGCGCGAGGTCTCGCCGCTGCACCGGCTGGAGCATGCCCTCCACATGCCAGTGGCGTTTCTCATCGTTCCGATTTTCGGGTTCGCCAACGCCGGCGTCTCGTTCGCCGCGATCACGCCGGCCGTGCTTGGGGACACACTCGCGGTCGGGGTCGCTGCGGGCCTCCTTTTCGGCAAGCTCATCGGTGTCCTCGGCGCGGCCGCGCTCTTGGTCCGGGCTGGCTGGGCCGACCTGCCGCCATACGCGACATGGCCTCAGATGCTCGGCGTCTCGCTGCTCTGCGGCATCGGCTTCACGATGAGCCTGTTCATCGGCCTGCTCGCCTTCGACGATCCCTCAATGCAGGATCGCGTTAAGCACGGAATCCTGGCTGGCTCTGTCCTTGCGGGTTTGGCCGGTTACGTGATCCTGCGACTGCAACAGCCAGCATTCATCCCTCGTGCGGAGAAAACGTCATGACGCTACTTGGAGCAGGCCTGTTGACCGCTGCTTTGGCTCTGGTCTTCATCTTCCGGGCCAAGCCCGATGGAACGTCTCGTCGTGTGGTCAGCGGCCCACTGGTGTCTTCGCTATTCCCGACCCTGATTCTCGGGCTCATCGCCTTCGGGGCGGCGATAATCCTGATGCGGTTATTGGGTTGAGCAAGACCGGCTGCTCATCATGCTGACCTTAGCCTACGGCTTGATGGCGCTAGGCTTCGTTCTATGCATCGTCGAGCTTCTTAGGGGTGTCGATCGCCCTACGATCGGCGCGACTGCGGTTTGGTTCGCGGCAGGCGTGTCATTGATCGTAGTCGGTGGCGTTATCCGAAATCACTCGTAGCCAGCAGTGGTTTCCAGCGGCGCTTTCGTGGTTCCGTCAATTTTTTTCGGCCATCCAGAGCGCGGGACGCTACCTGCGATAGCTGCGTCCGTCGCTTATGTTCGAAATGGGTCGTAAGCGGAACCGCTCGACGAAAGAGACTGCAACCGATTTCCGCGTTTCGGAGCCGGTCGTGGCGGCCGTTTGAGTTTGGCCGGCGCGTCTTGTGAGGCTTGGGATTAGGGCTCCGAGGGCCGAGATGCTAGGAAATGGACGCCCATCCTCACCCGCAGTGACCGCCTCAAGTTGTATCGTAAGCTGGCTGGTCGGCTGGAGCGGGCACAGTGCGCGTCGCAGCGGTGTCCGATCGGATCAAGCGGGACGCGCCCTATATCTTATGAAGGGCGCGTGGCTCGACGGCGGGCGACGAGATGCGCAGTGCGCCGATACGTGCTACGCTCGCAAAATCGGGAGAAGGAGCATGAAAATGCTGCGAGGTGCTTTCCGCCGTTGTGGTGTCATCACAGCTATCGCGTTCTCTGCTGCAATGTTTATCTCTGATGCCCACTTCAACGTTGCTGAGGCACAGAAGGCGCGGGCGGAGGATCTTGCTTGCGGCAAAGAACTACAAGAGCGGTGCAGTGGCAAAGGAGTGCCGGTACAAACAGACGCGGCTGGGTGGGTCAAAACAGACCTCCTTAGTTGCCTTTCCCAAGAAAAAGACAAGTTAGCAAAAAAATGTGCGGCACGCGCGGCTAATGTTTTGAAGAGCTGCAACGCGGATGCCAATCGACGTTGTAAAGGAATCGTGGCGGGTCAGGGCAATATTCTCGCATGCCTTACAACGGCAAGGCGCGTAGTTTCCGCGCGATGCAATGCGGCTCTTGATGCCGCTTACTTGCGCCAATGATCCTATCTATACGGTAGCGACCTACAACTGTAGTAATGCCCCCTGACCGTCAATCCATTACCGAGACGATGCCGCTTGCGGCGTGGCGGCGTTCGCAGCCAAGAGTACCGGCCAGAGCGGATCGTCAGCGTCGCCGGCTGCGTTCGCGCCCATATCGAGGCTGCCCTGGTCCTGTCCGGGGTCGAGGCCGAGCTGCATCACCTGCCGTTTCCGGGCAACGGCCATCAGAACAAGTTTGTCGCCGGGCTGCGCGAGTTGCTGCTGCAGCTGTGATGCCGCCGGCATTGTCCTCGATGCCCGCATCAAGGCGCGGGCGTTGATCTGCGGCGGCGAGGTTCACAACTTTCGCACGGGTCGGCAGGGTCCGTGAGCAGAAGCGGTCGCCTGCCGAGAACGGATGCTGCCCCCAATCGCGACTTCGGCACCACCCCAGCATCGCTTCCAGGCAGCGCTCCAGCCCCAACTCTGTGCCCCTTGGCCGGCTGGCCAATCAGAATGCCCGAAGCTGACCTTTGCCACGTCGGCTATGGGTCGATAGCTGACGGAACCCCCGCGGTCGGTTAGCCTACCCGGATGTGTAACCTCTACAGCCATACTCGGAACGTCGAGGCGATGCGCAAGTTGTTCGCGACGTTCGACGATGCCGGCGTCAACATGCCATCGCAGCCCGGCATCTTCCCGGACTACCAAGCGCCGATCATCCGCAATGAGGGCGGAAGCCCGCGGCTCGCTATGACTCGCTGGGGCATGCCGAGCTCGAAGCAGTCGATCTATCAAGCCGCAAGCAAGCGGGCGGACAAGCTGCGAGCGAAGGGCAAGGAAGTCGACTTCAACGAACTGCTGAAAGTCGAGCCTGACGGCGGGACGACAAACGTCCGCAATACCTCGAGCGCGCATTGGAAGCGTTGGCTGGGCGTCGAGAGCCGCTGCCTGGTACCGTTCACGTCCTTCAGCGAATTCGACCATGGCTCCAAGCAGGATGTCTGGTTTGCCTTTGGCGAGGAGCGGCCAACCGCGTTCTTCGCCGGGATATGGGCACCGCAATGGGAGAGCGTCCGCAAGATCAAAACCGGGATGGAGACGATCGACCTCTATGCCTTCCTGACGACGGAGCCGAACGCCGAGGTCGGGGCGATCCATCCGAAGGCCATGCCGGTCATTCTCACGACGCCGGAGGAGGGCGAGGCGTGGATGACAGCGCCATGGGAACAGGCCAGGGCGCTCCAACGGCCGCTGCCTGATGGTGCGCTTACGGAGGTGGCTCGAGGCATCAAGAAGGACGGGGAGGATGGCTGACTGAGTCGGGCCGGTTGAGCCTCGTCACAGCCAAGTCCAGATCAGAGCCGCGAGCACGCCGACAACGGCGCCGACCAGCACGGCGAACAGCAGCGTCCCTGTGAACGGCTTTTCGCTCGGAGGTGTGTCCGGGTAGAGCATCCCGCCACGCTATCAAGGGCTGGGAGGAGGTTCAATTCTGGTATCGAAGTGCGTGGGCATCGGCTCATCCCCGCGCGGTCGCCCCTTGATTGGTCGCGGAGCCCATTTCCGCTGCATGCTTCTTAATACCGGAATTGCTAGCCCGCGTCTTATCGTAGCGATTGGTTTTGGGCTGCTGGCGTGACCTTGCCGCTGCTCGACCTTTCGGCCATGAAGCCATCATCTCTCCCCTAGATCGGACCGCCCGTGCCCGCCACAGCCGCCTGGAAAGACCTGCCCTCCCGCCCGGCCACCGACATCGATCCATTCCCCGGTAGCGGCGAGATGGGCGAGCGGATACGCACGTTCGACTGGGCCAGTACAAAGCTTGGCCCCATCACGACCTGGTCGAAGTCGCTGATGTTCGTGACGCGGCTGATGCTGTCGTCACAGCAGCCGATGTGCTTCTTCTGGGGCCAAGATCTGGTGATGCTCTACAATGACGGCTACCGGCCGATGCTGGGGCAGCGGGAGCCCAGCGCGCTGGGGCAGTCCTTCGCCGACGTCTGGTCCGACGTCTGGGAGGACGTATTGCCGATCACTCGGTCTGCCCTGTCGGGCGTCGGGGTTCGGGTCGAGGAAATGCCGCTGACCATGACCCGCAACGGCGAACCGGAGGCGACCTTCTGGACCTTCGCCTATACTCCTCTGCATGATGACGATGGCGTCGTGAGGGGGCTGATCAACACGACGATCGACGTGACCGCCTCCGTCAAGGACCGGGCGGCGCTGGCCAAAGCCGCACTGGATGCCGAGACGATGCTGGAGGAGCAGCGCCAGAGCAACCGCCAACGCATGATCCTTCAGCGAGAGCTCGCGCACCGGATGAAGAATACGCTCGGCATCGTGCAGGCCATCGTCTCGCAGACGATGAAGCATTCAGACAACATGGAGACCGCGGCCGAGCGCATCAGCGGCAGGTTGGCCGCCATGTCGAGCGCGCAAGATATCCTGACCGAGACCAGCTGGTCCGCGGCCGACATCGTCCATGTCGTAGATAGCGCCCTAAGGCCCCATGTCGACCGCTCGGCGCGCGTCAAGGCGGTAGGACCGAACGCCGAGATCTCGGCGCAGCAGGCGCTTGGCCTGTCGCTCGGCATCCACGAGCTCGCGACGAACGCCATCAAGTACGGCGCCCTGTCGGTGCCCGAAGGGCAAGTCGACATCGAGTGGCTCGTAGCATCTGACCGTACGTTTCGGTTGGAGTGGCGCGAAAGTGGGGGGCCGGCCGTCATCGCAGGAGACCGTAAAGGTTTCGGGTCCAGGCTCACTGAACGGATCGTGCCGGCCTATTTCGGGGGCAAGGCGAGCATTTTCCGAGAGGCGTCCGGCGTTCGCTACCTGCTGGAAGGCAAGCTTGAGACCCACGAATAACGCCGTCTCGCCGTGCAACGATTCGAGCAAAGCTGAGTTAGATCACCATGTCCCATGCCGCCGCGCCGATCACCGTTCTCGTTGTCGAGGACGACCACTTCGTTCGCATGGACGCCGTCGATATTGTCGAGGAGGCCGGCTTCATCGCACTCGAGGCCGAGAATGCCGACGAGGCTTTGCGGCTAATGGAAGATAACCCGGCGATCCGGATCATCTTTACGGACATCGACATGCCGGGATCCAGGGATGGCATCAAGCTCGCCCATGCCGTTCGCGATCGCTGGCCGCCGGTTACGATCATCATCGCGTCGGGCCACCATCGACCGGCATTGCATGAGATGCCCGCAAGAGCCCGCTTTTTTCCGAAGCCCTATGCTCGGGCGGCTGTCAAGGCGGCGCTCCTGGAAGCGGCATAAGCCTTTCCAGTTGCGTCATCGAGGCCTCTGGAGCCTGTGCCGTCGAATGAGATGAGGTCATGAGCGCGGCTGCGTGGACGGATCGGCGGGACAATTCATGCGAAATCCCCAGTAAAGTCGGCAGGGGTGGCGGGACAGAAATCTGCTCTAACCCATTGACGACGCTAGAATGCGGCGTTTCGGGCGAGGCCTCCAACATCTCTAATCTCTGATTTCATTTAGTTTTTGACCACGTTGTCCTGAGCGTGAGCCATCACGCCGGGCACTTGTTCCGCGGTCGAATCCGTCATGGGTCGGCCGTTGGTGTCGCGCGAGGCTGGCGGGCAAACGCCTGCCCAAATCGCTGGTGCGCGCCCTCCGATGTGTTTGCCGGTTGCTGTCGTGTCGTGCTCGCAAAGCTGGGTCGGCTAACGATGCGGCGCCTTCAACGGTGGCTTCGTCCCGGCGATAACAATCCTGCTCCGCCGATTGATGTCATTGCCGCGGTGGAGTCGGCTCGGGCGTCTCAACGCCGCGCCGACCCACTCGATCGGGGGGATCGGCAACGCCGTCATGCGATCCGGCATCTGCGCGCCTGATCACAGCCTCGGGCCGAGTGCGTCAGAACGCAAGCGCTGGCTCGGGCTCATTGCTTCGAACGATAAGCGCCGCAGCATTCAAGCGGAGCGACGCGCACCACGGCAGGCAAACATCGGGAGCGCTAGCCGCAACTACGCGCAGGGGGAACGAAATCGATGGATTTCGCCGGATTTTCGCTCGATGAATCCGAATTATTGTCCTGCTTGGAGGGTGGTCGTTCCGTAAGGTTATCTTGCACAGATTTCTGCTGTTCATCGTCTTTTCGCTTCGCAGCCTCGCGCCGAAGTCGAGCAAGCCGATGGATCTGAGAAAGTTTGCGTCCCGCAGTCACTTTCCGTTCCTCCAATACAAATTTTATCTCTAACGAGCTAGGTTGATGCTAGATCGAAAGATGTAGAACAGCGCAAGCCCGTCTTTGGTTTCATGCATTTCGTTACGGCGAAGCCGTGCTGTCAGGCGATGGCGGTGAGCGTCGTCGACTACCGCGCCGGGTCCATTCCGGCGTGCCGCTATCGCGGATGTCATGGGCCCCATCGGAGCCTCGCCACGCGCTCCTCCCCATGATCGCGGCAAGCCTTAGCTGTCCCTGACGGCGATGCCCTTGATACAGATCAAGGGCCGCGAATCCGTGACGCTGCGCGGGCGCGGGCACGCTGCGCTGAGAGCCGGCGCGATGCTCGCGGCCAGGGGCGCCCATGGCGTCAGAGGACACCGAGGCGCGTCCACAGCGGCAGCTTGCCCTCGAGGAAGCCCTTAACCTCCTGCGCCAGCATCTGCATGACCTCAGTGGGGTCGGTGATCGGCTTGCCCTCGCGGTTGAGGGTGATCCCCAGCCTTTCGAGCTGCTGCTTGATGTGCAGCATCAGCGGCTCCGGCTCGCGCGGCGTCCCGTCGAAGAGCGCGCCCAGCATCAGCATCTCGGTCGATGTCGCGGGCAGTCCGGCGCGCGCGGCGGGCGCCGCCAGGAAATTATGGATGCGCCCCTGCGCTGCGAGGTCCGCCAGCATACGGTTGAAGCGCTGCGCGGGCGCGTGCTCGGCTTCGATCCCGCCGAGGATCGGCAGCACCTGCCCGGCATGGACCATCAGGGCCAGCGCCTGGAGGGTGCCTGCAAGGCCCACCGTCGTCAGCGCGGGCAGGGTCATGATGGCGTCGAAGGGTACGATCCCGTCGGCCAGGCAATCGGCTATGGCGCCGTAGATCTCCGGCTTGGCATCGAGTTCGCCCATCAGGCTCGGCAGCTTGAGGGTGACGGCGCTGCGCGGCATGGCAAGCGTGAAATGCGTTGCGTTCAGTGCACGCAGCATCTCGACATTGTTCAGCGTGGTCACGCCCCGGGCATAAATGTCGCGGCGGAACTGCTTGTTGCCGGCGATGTCGCGCAGCGTCTCCTTCCAGATCGGATCGCTGGCCTGGGCTACCATTTCCCGCATTTCGGCCGGGACCGAGACGGCGTCTATGTTCTCAGCAATCGTCGCCGAGCCCAGGAAGGAGAGCTTCGCCGCGCCGAACATCTCGGCGACATCGGCGACGTGGAAGATGAACCAGTTCTCGTTGAGATATTCGTGGGCCAGATAGCTCGCCTGCATGGTCCCGAGCTTGTCGATGCGCTGATCGATGACGGGATTGCCGGCGAAATAGCGGCCCTTGCCCGCAATCATCGCCTTGACGGCCTCGACGGCGCCGGCCGTCTTCGCCAGCGAGGAGCCGGCATGGCGCTTGGCGTGCTCGCGCATCAGGCGCTGCACGGGCAGCATCGGCGCCCAGCCCGGCATGCAGTTATACGAGACATAAAGCAGACCGCCGGGCTTCAGCCGCTTGCGGGCGATCTCGACGATGGCGCGTTGCGCGTCTGCCGAGACCCAGGTCAGGATTCCGTGGAGCTGGATGATGTCGAGATCGTGCTGGCCCTCGCGGGCCTCGGCTGCCATCTCCTGGAAGCTCGCCTCGCGGATCGTGACATTGGTCAGCCAGGCCCCGTCGGCGAGGCTGCGGGCATGGGCGACATGTTCGGGATTGAAGTCGCAGCCCTCGAACTGCGTCTGCGGATTGGCGGCTGCGGCGAGCACGAAGCCAAGGCCCATCCCGAAGCCAAGTTCCAGCACGCGCTTGGTTAGCAATGCGCCGCCAGGGCTCTTGCCCAGACTCAGCGCGGCATAGCCGACATGGTCCGGCGCCATCTCACGGTAGTAGCCGATCGAATAGGCGATGTCGGAGACGTAGCCTTCGGACCAGGAAGTCATTGGCAGCCTTTGAAGCCGAGCTGTCGTGAAAAAAAGAGACCGCCCGAAGGCGGTCTCTCATTAGCGGTAGGCCGGGCAGATCAGGCTGCCAGGATGTCGGTGCCCAGAACAGCGCCGGTGAAGCCCGTCAACTTCACGATGCCGTCGGCTGCTGTCACAGAGCCGGCAGCGGCGACATCGTTGAAGATGTAGGTCGAGCCGTTGAACTCGAAGAACACCTTGTCCTCAGCGGCAACCGCTGCAACGGCCGTAAGGGCAGCCTGTTCAGTCAAGATGCCCGTCAGATTTGCCGTTGACTTAACGACGCCGGTGAAGACGATCTTGTCCGATCCCTTGGTGAAGTCGGTGAACTCGATCATCTTGGTCAACGCACCGTCAGTGAAGGCGACGTTGCCAGCAAGCCCTGTGACCGTCACGAAGTCATTGCCGGCGCCGAGGGTAACGACATCCTTGTCCTGATCATTCGTTGCAATGAAGAACGTGTCATTGCCGGCGCCAAACTTGATGGTCGAGTCACCGCCGAAGTTGACAGCAGTGGCTGTAGCCCCGAGCGAGATCGCCTTCGTGGCGGTCGAAGCGTCGAAGGTCTTCAGGTTGGCTCCGGTCAGCGATGCTGCTGCAAGTTCGCCGGCGCCGGAAACCTTGACAGTCTCCGCATTCGTGGCGACCGAAGTGATGCTGTTCTTCACGACGTCGACATTGAGCGTCTTCAGGTCGGTGGCGTTGCCGTTCACCGTGGTGACGCCGCCCGTTGCGCCCGACAGGGCCAACTTGGCGTCAGCCACACCTGCGGCGTACGTGAAGGTCGAGCCAGCGGCTGCGCTATCAACGCCAACCGTCACGCCGGCCTTGACGTCGGTCACGGCCAAAACGCCGGCACTATTGTTGTTCCAGAGCTCTTGAACGCCCGAGAAGTTTGTGGCCGCGACATTGATACCAGCGCCGGTCGCGAAGTATAGCTTCTCGACATTGGCGATCGTGGTGTTGGCCGTCAGGTCCGAACCGAGTGTCGCATAGAGAACGTCGTCGCCAGCCGAGCCGTCGATCGCGATCTTGAATGCGCCAGCTTGGGTCACAGTGACGTTGGCAGCCTTGGTACCGATCGAGTCATTGCCAGCAGCAGTATTGACCGAGATGTCCTTCGTGCTGCCGCTGATGGTGCCCGAAACGGTGTCAGCGAACGCCGTTGCAGTCACGTTGCCAGGAGCTGCGCCGTTAGCCTTAACGTCCAGCGAAACAGAGCCGTCG
The DNA here is from genome assembly GCF_056406735.1 of Allobosea sp. P1_B10. NCBI lineage: Bacteria > Pseudomonadati > Pseudomonadota > Alphaproteobacteria > Hyphomicrobiales > Alloboseaceae > Allobosea > Allobosea sp. P1_B10. The sequence goes on from NZ_JBFTZP010000009.1 coordinate 71,299, forward strand.
GCAGCAATGGCAATCGTCGCGCCGGCGCCAGACAAGGCTTTGCCGTAAACAGTCGAGGGCGTCACTTCGGTGCGGGCTTCGGTGGCGAGGGTAGCCAGAGCGGTGGCGACGCCATCGTCAAACGACGAGCCAGCCTCTGTGGTCGCATCGGTCGCAGTGACAGCGTAGCCGATGATCTGGCCGAGGACGGCGCCCTTGGCCTGGATGTCGGCCTGAGCCGCCGGGATGCCGGCCTTGGTGTAAAGGTCGGTGAAGTAGGCGATCTGGCCAACGAGGTTGGCGAGCGCGCCGGCCGACGGGACCGGAGAGTTGTTGAAGACCTGAGCGTAAACGTTGTTGACAAAGTTGGTGGCGGAAAGTGCGCCGTACTTTGCAGCGAAAGCAACGGTGGTGGTCGGGTCAGCAGCGAAAGCCTTGCCGAGAGCTTCGAACGCGCCAAGCTGTGCATTCGAGGACTTCAGGACGTTGGTGTAGTAGTCGTTCTGGGTCTTAGCGAAAGCGGTCAGCGAATCGACCCGAGCCGAGGTTGGCACAACTCCCTCGAAGAATGACGACAGCGCAACGGCAGCCTGCGTGGTGGTCGCAGCCTGAGCAACGAGGCCATTCTGGTAAGCGAGGATCGATGTCGTGCCGCCATCGATGGACGCTGCCACTGCGGCGGCGGTCGCGTCATTCAGGGCTACGCGGTTAACGGCCAGATAAGCGGCTTTAACTTGTTCGACTGTCGTAAGTGCCATGGGAATTCCCTCGGTTTTGCCCCTTGGACGGTCGACTGACTCGCCAAGTTGAATTGCCTATACAGCATTGCTGTAACAGGTGACAAGTGGCTTTAATCCAAAAGGACCTAACGTCAAATTTCAAAGAACGCAGAGTAGATGGACATTACCTTGGGGAATGAGGCGAATCGAGGGAATCTGAGATTCTTCTGCCTCGTCAGAAAAAAGCAAAAAATAGCCAAAAATGCCTCAATTCCGCAAGGGCAGCCTCAAATACGGCGGCAAAAACAGCTTTACATCCGAGGTGGAGATATGGGTGGAGATGTCAGCGGTTGGTGAACGCGAAACGAGAGGGTGAGTGAGAATGACGTAGGGGAAGCGCCGAGTGTTCCCAAGGGAATATCTGGGTCTCTGATCGGGACGTCACGGTATGCCGCGCATCTTCGCTCCCTATCGATTCGATATCGATTCCCTTACGGCACAGGGTGGCGCCGTCGGTAGGTGAGCTTTCCTCATCCTGCCTACCGGTGTGCTCAATAAGGAGAGCGATACAAAAGGTGCGATTCCGCTGCGTCAGCTCTGCGAGCATCGCGCGCGAGTCCTTACATCGCTGCGCGAACTCCCCGACGTTTCGCTGTCGGGGTTGCCGTCGAGTGTCGGGGCGGGAGCGGTGATAATTCTCACTGCTGCCGGGTCGCGCTCCGCGGTGGCGGGTTCGCTGATGTCGCATGGCGGTGGTTGAGGGGGGCTCGGCGTCTTGCCTTTTGGTGCGGCGTCGAACACAAACGGTCTGACCGGGCCAGGCTACCAGGACTGCACAGGCGCCCGGCGGACGGAGATACCGGTACATGCACAGTTTCGCAGCGCTGCGCCGCATGATGGTCGACTGCCAATTGCGGACATATGATGTCACGGACCGCGCGGTGCTTGCCGCTGCCGACGCCGTGCCGCGTGAGGCTTTCCTGCCGGAGGCGCTCTCGCACCTCGCCTATCTCGACCAGTCGATCGCGCTGCCGGGAACGGGCAGGGCGCTGGTTACCCCGATGGTCGTGGTCCGCATGATCCAGAACCTCGCAGTGCAACCCGGCGAGACCGCGCTCGAATTCGGTGGCGGCACCGGCTACGGCGCGGCGCTGATGGCGCATGTCGGCGCCAAGGCAACATTGTGGGAGCCCGATGCCGAGGCGCGTGCCCTGGCAGGTCCCGCTTTGGCGCAGGCCGAAGTCGGCGCTGTCGCGGTCGTCGCCGAGCGCCCGCGCGACGGCAGCTTCGATGTCATCCTCGTCGGCGGCGCCTGCGAGATCGCGCCCGACAGCCTGCACGCGCTCCTGCGCGACGGCGGCCGGATGGTCGCGGTCGAGGGGATCGGGCGTTCGGCGCGCGTGAAGCTCTACCAGAAGTCGGGTTCGGTCGTTTCCGGACGGCCGATCTTCGATGCGGCCGCGCCCGGTCTGAGTGAATTCCGGAAGGTTCCGGCCTTCGTGTTTTGAGTCGGAAGTGTCGCATTTTTGCGGCACTGCGGCAGCGAAACCGTAGGCGAGCCCGAGTCGGCGTTGGCGTTCGGTCAATGTCAGGGTATGTATAAGACTCACGATATGCCGAGGCTGGGGCGATGCCTGGGCGTGACTACAGTCCGCACATGAGGCGTCCGGTGACACGACCAAAATTCGATAAGAAGATCGCAGACAAGGCCGTGGCTGCTGCTGTGGCGCTACTCCTGGGCGGCGGGCTGGCCTCGCAAGCCAGCGCGCAGACGATGGATGCCGCGCTTTCGCGCGCCTATTCGGCCAATCCGACCTTGAATGCCCAGCGTGCCGCAGTGCGCGCGACCAACGAGAATGTGCCGCAGGCTCTGGCCGGCTATCGCCCAAGGATCCTCGCATCGGCCGATATCGGCGCGAGCATCACCGACATCCATCAGCCCTTCAGCGCATCGCAGGGGACGAGCCGGGTCGGCGCCACCAACCGCCTGGGGCCGCGCGGCGCCGGCGTGCAGATCGACCAGAACATCTTCGACGGCGGCAAGACCCGCAGTTCCGTCAGCCAGGCCGAATCGCAGGTTCTGGGCGCCCGTGCGGCGCTGCGGAATGCCGAGCAAAACATCCTGCTCGACGCTGCGACCTCCTATATGAACGTCCTGCGCGACACCGCGATCCTCAACCTGAACCGGAACAACGTCGAGGTTCTGGAGGAGCAGTTGCGCCAGACGCGCGATCGATTTCAGGTCGGTGAAGTCACTCGCACCGACGTCGCCCAGGCTGAAGCGCGGCTCTCATCCTCGCAATCCCAGGCGATTCTCGCCGAATCCAACCTGAAGACCAGCATCGCGCGCTATCGGCAGAATGTCGGCGCCGAGCCGGGCCGCCTCGCGCCGGGCCGGCCGGTCGAGAACCTGATGCCTAAATCGCTGCCTACGGCGCTGAATTCGGCTTTGATCGGCCATCCGGCTATCGTCGCCTCGCTGCATGGCGTCGACGCAGCCGAACTGCAGGTCAAGGTAACAGAAGCCGATCTTTATCCGGTCGTCGGCGTGCGAGGCATCCTGCAGCAGCGCTACGACGTCACCCAGTTCGGCGACAACCGCGCCACGGCCAGCCTGGTCGGAACGCTGACGGTTCCGATCTACGAGGGTGGACAGGTCTATTCTCGGACCCGCCAGGCCAAGGAAACAGCCGGCCAGCGCCGGATCGAGGTCGATACCCAGCGTGATACCGTACGCGCCGCCGTCGTCTCCGCCTGGGGCAGCCACGAGGCCGCCAAGGCGCAGATCGTCGCCGCCCAGGCTCAGGTCCAGGCAGCCGAGACGGCACTTGCTGGCGTTCGCGAAGAGGCGAAGGTCGGACAGCGCACCACGCTCGACGTGCTGAACGCGCAGCAGGAACTGGTGAGCGCCCGCGCGACGCTGGTGACAGCGCAGCGCGACCGTGTCGTCGCCTCCTATGCCGTCTTGTCGGCCGTCGGCGTGCTCTCCGCCGAGAAGCTGAAGCTGAAGACGGAAATCTACGACGCCCGCCGGCATTACGATCAGGTCAAGGGCCTGCTCTGGGGCACGCAGACGCCTGACGGGCGTTGATCCCCGCGAAGCAAGGCGTCGGCTCGTCCGGCGCCTTCGCAGTTGCATGATATTCCAGTCACACTCGGCATTTCTCCTGTGGGCTGGCTGAAACGCGCCTTGTCTGGGCTCTGTGCCATGAAATACTCCGCAACAGGGCTGCCATGATTCGATCAGCGGGCCCTCTGTCGAGTGGTCCGGACCGAACATGAGCGCGCAAGCCAAGACCAACGAACCGTCCATGGAGGAGATACTCGCCTCCATCCGGCGGATCATCGCTGATGATGAGGTCAAGCCTGCTGAAGCGGCTCCGGCCGCGAAGGGGGACGACGATCTGCAGGCGCTGCTCGCAGGCGCTGCAGCGGCTCCGGAAAGCCCGAAGACACCAGCAGAAGACGACGTGCTGGATCTCGGAGCTGAAGCCAGCCTCGTGGTCGACGCGCCTGCGGAAGCGGTTTCGCCCGCCCAGGAAGCCGGCGATATCGATTTTCTCGAGACGCCCGAGCCTGCCGCGCCCGTAGCCGTGACACCGACCCCGGTCGCTCAGCAGCCTGTCTTTGTACCTCCGCCTGTGCAGCCTGCTCCGGAGTTTTCCGCCGCACCCGAATTCGACATGGCGCAGTTGCTTTCCGATCAGGCCAGTTCATCCGTGACCAGTGCCTTTGGACAACTGGCGCACACCGTCCTGAGCAACAATGCCCGTACGCTCGAAGACCTCGTCAAGGACATGCTCAAGCCCATGCTGAAAAGCTGGCTCGACGACAACCTTCCGACAATGGTCGAGCGCCTGGTGCGCGCCGAGATCGAGCGCGTGGCTCGCGGCGGCCGCAACTGAAAAGGCCGGCAGGCAATGCTCGCATGAGCCAGCCTGCCGACCTTTATTTGAAGCCTCAGCTCTTGGAGGGGCGGCGCCGCGATGGCGGGACGCCCTCGAGGCGCTCGAAGGCGCCCTCGTCCCGCAGCTTTTTATAGATCAGGCCCGCGACCGTGAGCATTGCTGCCGGCGCTCCCAGCCGAGAGACCAGCATTGCGATGCCGACTGCGACAGGGCGGGGGTAACGACCGGTCGCCGCCTCGGTGGCAAACCAGGCGCCGAGCGCATGGACGAAGAGGTTCATCGGCTGGGCCTTCCTGAAATCGAGAGACAGCTGGTCATCAAAGCGCGACCTTGCGATTCTCGCCGAACTCGATCTTCGCGCCCGTAATCGCCGCAGCGGCCATCTTGACCGTGGTCACGATCTTGCCGGGGCTGTCCCAGAACTCGGCCATGCTCGGCTTGACCCGCAGCACGCGGATATTGGGGTCGTTCTGGTCGTCCCAGAAGGCCTTGTTGCTGGGCTCCCAGAGTTCCTCGACCTTGCGCCGGTCGTCGATCACATTCGCGGTTCCCGTTACCGATACATAGCGGTGCCCGCTATTGTCGGCGAAGGCGACGCAGACATTCTCGTTGATCTGGATCTCGTCGTCCTTGTGGTGGCGCTTGTCGGTCAGGAAGTAGATTGCGTCTTCCTCGCGTTGCGCATGGGCGTGCATGGGCCGTGCGCGCAATTCGTCGCCCTGGCCGTCATGGGTCACGAGCATAGCGAAGCCGATATCGTCCATCAGGTTCCACACGCGGTCCTGGTCGGTGTGATGGGTCATTGGCTGTCTCCCTTTTGCTGTACTGAAAACCGCCGGGAGAGGCATGGGTTCCCCGTCGCGGTCCCACTAAATCGGGGGGAGCCGAGGCGCGTGGGAACGCGAGGGCCGTTCAAGCGTATCAATGAGTGCCGCCACACGAGCCGGCTCTTGCCGGCACTAGCGAGGACAGCATCATGAAGAAGTCCAAGACCCCAACAGGCAAGAAGGCCACCAAGGCCGCCGCGAAGATCACAGACAAGGCCGTCGACGAGACAGGAGCCGTGTCTGCTGCAGCGCCGAAGGCGCTTGCTAAGGCGTCCGGCGGTTCGAAAATTGTGAAGTCTTCCAGGATCGACTTGGAGTCCAACACCCGGACCCGCGTTATCGGCATCCTCAACGAACGCCTCGCCGACGGCATCGACCTGGCGTTGGTAACGAAGCAGGCGCACTGGAACCTCAAGGGTCCAGGCTTCATCGGCGTCCATCTGATGCTTGATGGTTTCCGCAAGGACCTCGACCTGCACGTCGATACCGTCGCCGAGCGTATCGCGCAGCTTGGGGGCATCGCCCTCGGCACGACGCAGACGACTTCGAGTGGCACGAGCCTGAAACCGTATCCGACGCACATCGTCGCGGTGTCCGATCACCTGGCCGCTCTGATTGACCGCTATGCAGCCACGGCCAATCTGGTGCGTGAGGCGATCGACGACACCGACGAGGTCGGCGACGCCGGAACTGCGGACCTGCTCACCGCCTATTCGCGCATGCTCGACAAGGCCCTGTGGTTTCTTCAGTCGAACGTCGCGCCCTAGCGCGGTCGCGATTTGAGTCTAGATAAGGGCCGAAGGCGTTGACGCGGGGCCCGTGCTTGGGTTCTTAAGTCGTTTCGACCTTTCAGGCCTTCAATTCCATGGCCGGGGCGTGCCCCCGGCCTTTCTGCGTTCGAGCAAAGCGATGATGGACAAGACATTCGAGCCGGCTAGCGTCGAGGCGCGCGTCAGTGAAGCCTGGGAGAAGGCGCAGGCCTTCAAGGCCGGTCGTGGCGCAGCCCCGGGCGCGGAGCCCTATTGTATCGTAATCCCGCCGCCCAACGTCACCGGCTCGCTGCACATGGGGCACGCGCTCAACAACACGCTGCAGGACGTGCTCTGCCGCTTCGAGCGCATGCGCGGCAAGGACGTGCTCTGGCAGCCGGGCACCGACCATGCGGGCATCGCGACGCAGATGGTGGTCGAGCGCAAGCTTGCAGCCGAAAACAAGACGGACCGCCGGACCATGGGCCGCGACGCCTTCCTGGAAGAGGTCTGGCGCTGGAAGGAGGAATCGGGCGGCACCATCGTCAACCAGCTGAAGCGGCTGGGTGCATCCTGCGATTGGTCGCGCGAGCGCTTCACCATGGATGAGGGCCTGAGCCAGGCCGTCCTCAAGGTCTTCGTCTCCTTGCACAAGCAGGGGCTGATCTATCGCGCCAAGCGCCTGGTCAACTGGGACCCCAAGTTCCAGACCGCGATCTCCGACCTCGAGGTCGTGCAGGTCGACAAGACCGGCTCGTTCAAGTGGACACGCGGCGACGAGGATGCGTTCGACACCGCCAAGCTCGACAAGGTCCTGAATAAGGACCCGAGCGGCCATCTCTACTATTTCAATTACCCGCTCGAAGGCACGACCTACGACGCGAACGACCCCTCGACCTTCATCACCGTCGCCACGACGCGGCCTGAGACCATGCTGGGCGACACTGGCGTCGCCGTTCACCCGGAGAACGAGACGCTCGGCCACCTGATCGGTCGCAACGTCGTGCTGCCGCTCGTCGGCCGCGTGATTCCGATCTTCGGCGACGACTACGCCGATCCCGAAAAGGGTACCGGCGCCGTCAAGATCACCCCGGCGCATGACTTCAACGATTTCGAGGTCGGCAAGCGCCACAAGCTCGACGTCATCAACATCCTGGATGGCGAAGCCCGGCTCCTGCTCGACGGCAATGACGAGTTCCTCGCGGGTGCCTCGCCCGAGGGCCGGACGCTGGCCTTGCACGGCATGGATCGCTTCGCCGCGCGCAAGGCAATCGTCGCCCTGATGGAGGAGGAAGGCTTCCTCGCCAAGGTCGAGCCGCATGCTCACACCGTCCCGCATGGCGATCGCTCGGACGTCGTGATCGAGCCGTGGCTGACCGACCAGTGGTATGTCGACGTCAAGCCGCTGGCCAACCGCGCGCTCAAGGCCGTCAAGGACGGCCGCACCAAGTTCACGCCCGAGAACTGGACGAAGGTCTATTACGACTGGCTTGAGAACATCGAGCCCTGGTGCGTCTCGCGCCAGCTCTGGTGGGGCCACCAGATCCCGGCCTGGTACGGGCCGGACGGCGAGTGCTTCGTCGCCGAATCCGAGGCTGCCGCGCAGGCGCAGGCGCTCGGCCGCTATGGCGACACCGTCGTGCTGACCCGCGACGAGGATGTGCTCGACACCTGGTTCTCGTCCGCGCTGTGGCCGTTCTCGACCCTGGGCTGGCCCGATGAGACGCCAGAGCTCAAGCGCTATTACCCGACCGCGACCCTCGTCACCGCCTTCGACATCATCTTCTTCTGGGTCGCCCGGATGATGATGATGGGCCTCAACTTCATGGATGAGGTGCCGTTCAGCGACGTCTACATCCACGCCATCGTTCGCGACGAGAAGGGCGCGAAGATGTCGAAGTCGAAGGGCAACGTCATCGATCCGCTGACGGTCGTCGACAAGTACGGCGCCGACGCGTTGCGCTTCACCCTGGCCGCGATGGCGGCGCAGGGGCGCGACATCAAGCTCTCGACTGCGCGCGTCGAAGGCTACCGCAACTTCGCCACCAAGATCTGGAACGCGGCCCGCTTTGCCGAGATGAACGGTTGCGCCCGCGTCGCCGGCTTCGACCCGTCGACGGTAAAGCAGCCGCTCAACCGCTGGATCCTCAGCGAGGCCGCGCGCGCCTCCGAGGAGATCGCGGCCGGCATCCCCACGTTCCGGTTCAACGAGGCGGCCGGCGCGGCCTATCGCTTCGTCTGGAACCAGTTCTGCGACTGGTATCTCGAACTCGCCAAGCCGGTGCTGCAGGGCGAGGGCGTCGATGCCGCCGAGAAAGCCGAGACCCTGGCGACGGTCGCCCATGTCATCGATCTCATCTGCCAGCTGCTGCATCCGTTCATGCCGTTCCTCACGGAAGAGCTCTGGGCCCAGAAGGCAGGCGAGGGCGCGCCGCGGCCGCTCGCCGCCGGCGAGGACCCGCTGGTCTGCCTGACGCGCTGGCCTGATCTCTCGGCGCTGAAGGATGAGGCGGCGGAGGCCGAGATCGGCTTTGTCGTGGATCTCATCTCCGACATCCGCTCGGTCCGGTCCGAGGCGAACGTCCCGGCCGGGACGCAGGCACCGCTGGTGCTGGTCAAGGCCTCGGCTGCGACTCGCGCCACCGTCGAGGCCTGGGCCCCGATGATCGAGCGTCTAGCCCGCGTCTCGGAAATCGCCTTCGCCGATGCGCCGCCGCCCCAGTCCGCGCAGATCATCGTGCGCGGCGAGGTCGCAGCCCTGCCGCTGGCGGGGATCATCGACCTCGATGTCGAGCGCACCCGCCTGACAAAGGAAATGGCCAAGCTCGACCAGGACATCGCCGTGGTCGACCGCAAGCTCGGCAATCCCGACTTCATGGCGCGTGCGCCAGAAGACATCGTCGAGGAGAATCGCGACCGGAAGGCCGCGGCAGAGGCGCGCAAGCTGAAGATCGCCGAGGCATTGGCGCGCCTCTCCTGATCGAGAGGGATCTCGGACGCATCCGGGCGGCACTTCCGCCTGGATGCGCTGGCGGGGCGTACCAGGGGGGGCCGGTGGGTTCTCCCGCTTCAAGGCGGCGGGGTGGCCCTCCGTCCGTGCGCGCCAGTGTCACTATGGCGCACCATGTTTCGTGGAATGTCGCCCTTCGGACACGGATCCGTCTTCATGTTGACCTTAGGATGAGACACCTCTGGCGTTCATCCCGCCTGATGGATTAGATACGCGCTGCGTGCAGTGCAGGCATGCGCGGACCCAAGACCTTTAACCCAGAACCGGTTGTTTCGAACGCGATGCTCAAACGAGCCTATGATTGGTGCGTCTCCTACGCATCTCACCCCGGAGCACCCCTGCTGCTCTTCGGTCTGACTTTCATCGAAAGCTCGTTCAGCCCGCTTCCACCACTTCCGCTCCTGATACCGATGTGCATTGCTCGGCCGGATCGCGCCTGGCTCTATGCCGGTGTCTGTTCGCTCGGCGCCGTCCTGGGCGGTTATCTCGGATACGCCATCGGGGCGCTGCTCTATGATTCCGTCGGCGCCTGGCTGATCGGCATCTACGGCCTGCAGGACAAGGCCGCCCACCTGATCTCGACGTCGCAGGACTACTGGTTCTGGGTGCTCGTGACCAAGGGCCTGACCCCGATCCCGTTCAAGATCGTTACGATCATGTCGGGTTTCCTGCATTTCGATATCGTCAAGTTCACGATCGGAATGGTGGTGTCCCGCGTCACCTTCTTCCTGATGATCGCGGTGGCGCTGCGCTTCTATGGCGACGACATTCGCATCTTCATCGAGAAGCACCTGCCGATGACGGCGCTCGCCCTCGTCGTCGTCGTGGTCGGCGGTTTCTTCGTGCTGCCAATGGTGCTCTGACGGGCGCTGCTCCGTAGGCCCTCCATATTGTGGCAACGACGCAACAGCTAAAAAGCTTCGCAATCATCCGGTCTATTCGAGGGAACAATCGCCGCGAAGCCGCCACAAAGCGCGCCCAGCTAGGATCGTCGGCAAGTTGCTGAGAACTCAAGGGTTTGCTCGCCATGCGTAAAGCATGGCGCACGGCCTTGAGTTCGGTGACCCTCCGTCAATGCATATTGCGGACAGACTAGACCGCGTGGCATCTCACAAGCGGCGCCGGGGGGCTGAGACGAGAATGGACGAGCGTGTGTTCGACAAGTCGAGGCTGCCGAGCCGGCACGTCAGCGTAGGGCCGGCGCGGGCCCCGCATCGCTCCTACTACTACGCGATGGGCATGACCGCCCGGCAGATCGCCCAGCCCTTCGTCGGCGTCGCGTCCTGCTGGAACGAGGCCGCGCCCTGCAACATCTCGCTCATGCGCCAGGCCCAGGCGGTCAAGAAAGGCGTCGCCTCCGCCAGCGGGACGCCGCGCGAATTCTGCACGATCTCGGTCACGGACGGCATCGCCATGGGCCACCAGGGCATGAAGTCCTCGCTGGCCTCTCGCGAATGCATCGCCGATTCCGTCGAACTCACCATGCGCGGCCATTGCTATGACGCGCTGGTCGGGCTGGCTGGCTGCGACAAGTCGCTTCCCGGCATGATGATGGCGATGGTGCGCCTCAACGTGCCTTCGATCTTCATCTATGGCGGCTCGATCCTGCCGGGCACCTTCAAGGGCAACCCTGTCACGGTGCAGGACGTGTTCGAGGCCGTCGGCAAGCACTCCGTCGGCGCAATGTCGGATGAGGACCTGCAGGAGCTCGAGGAGGCTGCCTGCCCGTCCGCCGGCTCCTGCGGCGCCCAGTTCACCGCCAACACCATGGCGACCGTAGCAGAGGCGATCGGTTTGGCTCTGCCCTATTCCTGCGGCGCACCCGCGCCTTACGACATGCGCGATACCTTCTGCTACACCGCCGGCGAGATGGTGATGGAGCTGATCGCGCGGAACATCCGCCCCCGCGACATCGTCACGCTGAAGGCGCTCGAGAATGCCGCGACCGTCGTGGCGGCATCGGGCGGCTCGACCAACGGCGCGCTGCATCTGCCGGCGATCGCACATGAATGCGGCATCGATTTTGACCTGTTCGCCGTCGCAGAGATCTTCAAGAAGACGCCCTACATCGCCGACCTGAAGCCGGGCGGAAAATACGTCGCCAAGGACATGTTCGAGGTCGGCGGCATCCCCTTGCTGATGAAGACCCTGCTCGACCACGGCTTCCTGCATGGCGACTGCATGACAGTGACCGGCCGCACCATTGCCGAGAACCTCGCTTCGGTGAAATGGAACGGCGAGCAGGATGTTGTCCGTGCTGCCAACAAGCCGCTCTCGCCCAATGGCGGCGTCGTCGGCCTGAAGGGCAATCTCGCCCCCGAAGGCGCGATCGTGAAGATCGCGGGCATGCCGAGCGAGAGCCTTGTCTTCACCGGCCCGGCGCGCTGCTTCGATTGCGAGGAAGATGCCTTCAAGGCCGTCGCCAACCGCGAATACGAGATCGGGGACGTCATCGTCATCCGTTATGAGGGCCCCAAGGGCGGCCCCGGCATGCGCGAGATGCTGTCGACCACCGCTGCGCTCTACGGCCAGGGCATGGGCGACAAGGTCGCGCTGATAACCGATGGCCGGTTCTCCGGAGCGACACGCGGCTTCTGCGTCGGCCATGTCGGGCCGGAGGCTGCCGTCGGCGGCCCGATCGCGCTGCTGCGCGATGGCGACATCATCGAGCTCGACGCGATCACAGGAAAGCTCGCTTGCCGCCTTTCTGATGCCGAACTTGAGGAGCGTCTTAAGAGCTGGAAACCGCGCGAGACCGACTACACCTCGGGCGCGCTGTGGAAATACGCTCAGACGGTCGGCTCTGCCAAAGGCGGAGCCGTCACCCACCCAGGAGGGGCGGCCGAGACCCATTGCTATGCGGACATCTGAGGCAATCCTTGCAGCATTGGTCTTGATGCTGGGCGGCTCGCAGGCCGCCTGGGCGCAGGACTATGCCGATGGCCGCGTGCCGGTGCCGCCGCGTCCGATCCCCGGCATCGCGCTGTCCGAGCCCGAGTCGGTTGGCCCGCTGACGCGTTCCGTGGGGCCGGCTCCCAATGCGCCGGCAGCGCATATGGCGCTGCCCCTGGCTCCGTTCAGCAATACCCGCGAAGCGATCCGGGCCTGGATGCGCGACTCCACTGCAGGCAACCAGGTCGGCGCCGTTCGCGCGCTCGAATATGCGGCCTCGCAGGGACACCTGACGGCGCAGTTCAAGCTGGGCCGGATGTATGCCGCAGGCGATGGCGTTCCAGCCAATGATCTCAAGGCCTTCGAGTATTTTTCGAAGATTGCGGATGAGAATGCCGACGCTATTCCGGGCACCGCAGATGGCCGCCTCGTCAGCGGCGCCTTCGTGGCGCTGGGTGGCTATTTCATGGACGGCATCAAAGGCAGCTACGTCGAGGTCAATGCCGATCGCGCCTTCGACATGTTCCACTACGCAGCCTCCTATTTCGGCGACCCCGACGGGCAGTACAATCTCGCCCGGCTCTACATGCGCGGCCTCGGCGCCAAGCGCGACTCGCGCCAGGCTGCCCGCTGGATGAAGCTTGCGGCCGAGAAGGGCCATGCTCCGGCGCGTGCGGTCTTTGGTGACATGCTGATCCGCGGCGGGGAAGGCGTACCGCGCGCCCCGGCTCTGGGCCTGATGTGGCTGTCGCTGGCGCGGGACGGCGCCGATGCGGCCCGTGAGGCTTGGATCATCGAGCGCTACGAAGCAGCGTTCGCTGCGGCCTCGCCGCCTGATCGCAGCGCGGCGCTGGCCCTCGTCGAGCGCCAGCAGCTGGCCGGCCGCGCCGCCGACCGCTGAGAGGCCTCACAGCCCTGTCCAGGTTGAGCGCAGGTCTGCTGAGCTCGGGCGCGCAGGCGGCTCAGGCCGCCTTCAAATCGACCATGATCGGGACGTGGTCCGACGGCTTCTCCCAGCCGCGGACATGCTTGACGATCTGCACGCCGTCGAGCCGGTCGGCCGCTTGCGGCGAGAGCAGCAGATGGTCGATCCGGATGCCGTTGTTCCGCTGCCAGGCTCCGGCCTGATAGTCCCAGAACGTGTACTGCCCGGGTGCCTCGGTCGTGGCGCGAAAGGCTTCTGTCAGCCCGAGATTGAGCAGGCCACGGAAGGCAGTGCGGGTCTGCGGCAGGAAGAGCGCGTCATTGACCCAGGCCGCCGGCTCGCGAGCGTCGCGGGGCTCTGGGATGACATTGTAGTCGCCGGCCAGGACCAGCGGCTCCTCGAGTTCGATCAGCATGCGGGCGTGGGCGGTCAGCCGCGCCATCCAGCCGAGCTTGTAGGGATATTTCTCGGTGTTCGGCGGATTGCCGTTGGGCAGGTAGATCGAAGCCAGCCGGACCATGCCATTGCCGAGCGGCAGCACGCCTTCGAGATAGCGCGCCTGTTCGTCGCCGTCGTCGCCCGGCAGTCCGCGCCGGACATCCTCGAGCTTCGCCCGGCTGATGATGGCGACGCCGTTGAAGGTCTTCTGGCCATGGGTCTCGACCTGCCAGCCGGCCTCCTCGATCTCGCGACGCGGAAAATCCGCGTCGACGCATTTGATTTCCTGCAGGCAGAGCGCGTCAGGCTGCGCCTCATTGAGGAAGTCGAGAAGATGGCCAAGCCGCTGGCGGACAGAGTTCACATTCCAGGTGGCGATTCTCAAGGACAGGCTCCGATTCGGTTGGGGCCTTGAGGCAGGCCGGACGACAAAGGCTCCTATACCCCTTCGCACCTGCGCATGGCAGCATGAAAAAAGCCTCCCCGCATCGCTGCGGGGAGGCTTGTGAGAAATCAGCCTGTCGGACGATCAGGGGCAGGCGCGCACGACACCGCCAGCGGCGATGTAGGTGCCGGTCTCCGGATCGTAGCTGCGGAAGCGACGCGAGCAATACGCCACGGCATCCACATCCTCGGCGCCATAGACGGGAGCGACATAGGTCGGGCGGGCCTGGGCGGCGATTGCGCCGGCAGCCAGAGCGCCGATCGCGCCTGCCGCGATGCCGGCACCCACGGCAGCGCCGCGACCCCCGCGATAATAGCCGCCGCGATAACCGTAGCGCGGGCCGTAGCCGTAACGACGATACTGCACGGTCTCGACGAGATCCTTGCCGCTATCGGCCAGCGTCAGGGCCGAGCCCGAGGTCGCGCTCATCGGCGCGGCGGATGCCGGAGCAGCGACAAGGGCAGCGCCGACGAGAGCGGCGGCAATGGTCAGGGTCTTGATCATGAGAAACTCCTTTCCCCTCCGAAACGTGAGAAACGCAAATGCGTTCCCCCGGTTGCGTTTCAACTTAGTCGCACGCGCAGCGGCAGGGAAGCGCGGATCGTCAAGATGGGCAAAATTTCATACACATAATGATCAGAAGTCGTGATTCCTGGCGGCTTTTCATCGCGTCCGGCGGCTGAGGGGCTTTAATACCATCGGTCGGCAGCGTATTTCTGCAATGCAGCATCCTGTCACTGCGTTCTCCTTCCAATAGGCTCGGAACCACCATTCATGTCGCCACACGATGAGACCCCGCCCGCCATAGGCGCCGCGGCGATGAAGCCGCTTCCCATCATCATCTTCGCGTCACGCTGGTTGCAGCTGCCGCTCTATCTCGGGCTGATCGTCGCGCAGTGCGTCTATGTCTTCCTGTTCCTGAAGGAGCTCTGGCACCTCGTCACCCACGCCTTCGACTTCAGCGAGCAGCAGATCATGCTGGTGGTGCTCGGGCTGATCGACGTAGTCATGATCTCAAACCTGCTGATCATGGTGATCATCGGCGGCTACGAGACCTTCGTTTCGCGGCTCGGACTTCAGGGCCATCCTGACCAGCCGGAATGGCTGAGCCACGTGAATGCCAGCGTGCTGAAGATCAAGCTCGCGATGGCGATCATCGGCATCTCGTCGATCCACCTGCTGCGGACCTTCATCGAGGCCGGCAATATCGGCAGCACGGGCCGCACCACGGACTACACCGTCACGGGCGTGATCCTTCAGACAGTGATCCACGTCGTCTTCATCCTGTCCGCCATCGGCATCGCCTGGGTTGACAAGATGACGGCGCACGGCACCAGCAAGGGCCACTGAACGGGCCGCTCAGGCCCTCAGGCCACGCGGCAGACCGGCGGTTCGCGGTTGCGCGAGCCCCGGCATCGTTTCAAGTCCAAGCGTGGGCAGCGCCAAGGTGCGCTGTCCGCGGAAATCTACATGGCAGACGAGGAGCCCGCGCTCCTCGATATAGGCGAGCAGCCGCCTGGCCCGGCTCGGCGAATGGCTGCCATAGACCGATGCCAGCTCGGCATCGGTGGGGCAGGGTGACCGTTCGATCGCTGTCCGCGCGATGAACAGGAACAGTCCGTGCAGGTCTTCCGGCAGAGATGCCGAGGCATCGACCGCCTCCTGCCACACCGCCGACGACGTGATCTCATCGCTGGCGCCCGCGCGCGCAACCGCCAGCCGACGCCGGAACTGATCGAGGCTCAGGCCCTGGCGGCCGAGCCGGCGCATGCGACAACGCACAGTGAAATCCTGGTAAAGCACCGCGATCTGGCGCGTCCGGATCTCGGGGTCGGCCATCAGTTCGCGCAGGATCTCGACCATGATGGCGTCGCGTTCCGCAGGTTCCATCGGAACCTCGGGTTCGGCCTCCGGCATCGGGGCGGGGCGATAAGTTTCGATCTGCCGCATCACGTCATTGGCCGGGCGTGGACGCGGCGAAGGACGGGGCGAGCGCGCCACGGGAACGGGCTCGTCGGCGCCGGCGGTGAAGATCAGCTTGCCCGCCTCTTCCGGTGCCTGTTCCGGGAGCGGCATCAGGCCGGGCGCGCCGCCGCGGTCGACCGAGGTCACGGAACCGATGCGCAGCGGAAGCGGGCGCTTGGACAAAGCCGGTCCCAGGGCGACGAACTGCCCGCGCTCGAGATCGCGGAACATCTCGGCCTGCTTGCGGTCCATGCCGAGCAGGTCGGACGCGCGCGCCATGTCGATGTCCAGGAATGTCCTGCCCATCAGGAAGTTGGAGGCTTCGGCCGCGACGTTCTTCGCGAGCTTGGCGAGGCGTTGGGTCGCGATCACGCCGGCTAGCCCACGCTTGCGGCCACGGCACATCAGGTTGGTCATGGCACCAAGCGAAAGCCTGCGCGCCTCGTCGGACGCCTCGCCTGCCATCACAGGCGCAAAGAGCTGGGCCTCGTCGACGACGATCAGCATCGGGAACCAGAGGCTGCGGTCGACGTCGAACAGCCCGCCGAGGAACGCGGCGACGGCACGCAACTGCTCGTCGGCCTCCAGGTTCTCCAGGTTCAGGACCACGGAAACCCGGTGCTGGCGCACGCGCAGGGCGACGCGCTGCAATTCGGCGTCGCCGCATTGGGCATCGACCACGACATGACCGAACTGGTCCGCGAGCGAAACGAAATCGCCCTCGGGGTCGATGATCGCCTGCTGGACGAGAGGCGCACTCTGCTCGAGCAGGCGACGCAGAAGATGCGATTTGCCGGAGCCGGAATTGCCCTGCACGAGAAGCCGCGTCGCCAGCAATTCAGCGAGATCGAGCAGGGCGGGTTCGCCGTCCCTGGTCAAGCCCATGTCGATGGCCGTGGTCATGCCGTTGATCGTGTCGCCTGCTTGCGTCTGTTCAAACGAGGGCTTCTAGCACGGCCGCCGGGCCGAGCGGTCGCCGGGCGAGCGCCTTCCACAACAAAGCAGAGCGGCATGTCAGCGCGGGCAGCCCGCGGCGCGCTCGTCGCGAAGGATGTCGGCGATGACGCGTTGCTGCGCCCGGCTCAGCGGCACGTCCTCGAGGCTGTCGTACTGGCAGCCGGCATTGCCGAAGGCGCGGATAGCCCGGGCCGTTTTGAAGCAGTAGCCCTGCGCCTTGTAGATCTCGTTGCGGCCATACCAGAGGTCGCCGCAGGTCTCCGCCATGGCTGGCGCCGAGAGACCGGCCGTCCCGGATACGAGGCAGCAAAGTAGCAGGGCGGCTCTGATCGTCATGGTGCGGCTCCGAGGCGGAGCCGCTCAATCTGCGCGATGCCGCAGTGGGCGACAAGCGTGCCGGCGAGCCTGACGCGATCGCTCGCCATGGACCGGCTGCGCTGCTAGAACGCCGGCGGAATCCAAGGAGGAGCGGCAATGTTCCAGGCGCGCGCGATCACCGGCAGCGACAAGAGCGAGTTCTATCGCGAACTCGGCCAGCAGCTTGAGGCGCTCCTTGGCGGCGAGAGCGACCCGATCGCCAATGCCGCCAACACCTCGGCCCTGCTCTTCAATACGATGCCGGATCTCAACTGGGCCGGGTTCTATCTGATGCGCGACGGCGAACTCGTGCTTGGCCCCTTCCAAGGCATGCCGGCCTGCGTCCGCATCCCGGTCGGGCGTGGCGTCTGCGGGGCGGCCGTCGAGCGTCGGCAATCGATGCTGGTCGAGGATGTCCATGCCTTTCCCGGACACATCGCCTGCGACGCCGCATCGCGCTCGGAACTGGTCGTGCCGTTGATCCGCGATGGCGTGGTGATCGGCGTCATCGATCTCGACAGCCCCAGCGTCTCGCGCTTCGACACTGCCGATCAGGCCGGCATCGAGGCTATCGCCGCGATCTATCTGAAAGCCAGTGCCTGAGCCGCAGTCGGCTCCTCAGTTCGTGGCGCCGCTCGCGGCCACGAGCGCAGGTTTGGCGCGGTAGATCTCGGGGAAAATCCGCTTCAGGTTCGCGATCTTCGGCAGGTCGTTGATCACGATGTAGGGGTGCCGCGGATTCTGCGTCAGGAAATCCTGATGATAGTCCTCGGCCTGGTAAAACGCCCGGTTGGGCTCGATCCTGGTGACGATCGCGGCATTGAACGCGCGCGCCTGGTCGAGCTGGGCGATGTAGGCTTTCGCGATTCCTGCCTGCTCGGCGTTGAGCGGAAAGATCGCCGAGCGATATTGCGTGCCGACATCGGGTCCCTGCCGGTCGAGCTCGGTGGGATCATGCGCCACCGAGAAGTAGATCTGCAGCAGGCGGCCATAGCTGATCTTGCGGGGGTCGTAGGTGACACGGACCGACTCGGCGTGGCCGGTCTTTCCGCTGCCGATCGTCTCGTATTTCGCGGTGGCCTTCTCGCCGCCCGCATAGCCCGATACGGCGTTGCTGACGCCCTCGACGTGCTGGAAGACGCCCTGGACGCCCCAGAAGCAGCCACCAGCAAACACTGCGACCTCGGTCCGCGCCTGTGAGGCGGGCTCGTCGAGCACAGGCGCCGGGATGATGCGGCCTTCCTCGGCGCGCGATGACGACATGCCGATGCCGAGGCCCGCAAGCGCCAGCAGGCCGAGGCCGAACAGGGCAGGGCGCAGATGGCGGGACGGAGCCTTGCTGCGCGTGGTCTCGATACGGTCGGTCATGCGAAGTCTCCCGGCGTGCCGCGTGTCCTTCTACATATCCCCGCGGGCCCGGCTGGGGCAGCGGGCGTCTCGAAGACGTGACTGCGCTTGAACGACGCTCAGGCTGCGCGGATTTCTTCCTCGAAGGCCTCCGGAATGCTGCCATGGCGAGCAAGCACGTCGATCGAGCTGACCTCGCCTGTCTCGTCGTCGGCGACGACATGGATCACAGCGACGCCCTCGGCTCGCGTCGCTATGCGCTCGGCATCGATCAGGGCGTGGTGACGCGTCCGGGCAGACTGGGCCGGGCCCTTGGTGAGCTTCTTCCGCTTCGTCATAAACTGCTGGACGATAAAGGTATCGACATTCATGGCTCAACTCCGGATTCGAGCCATGTACTACTTCTGTTCTTTCGCAAAGGCGAACGGAAAATGCGGGTGGCCCGGCTTTCCGGGCCACTTGCGAGGGGCCGCTTCGCTGCCGAAAGCGCCCCCTCCCGCGCCAGTCACATGCGGCGCGAAAGCCTTGGGTCCAGCTTGTCGCGCAGGCCGTCGCCGAGCAGGTTGACCGCTAGAACCACCAGTGCGAGCGCGACCGCCGGGCAGAATATCGTCCATGGCGCACGGGCGAGATAGAGCCGGCTCGATGCGATCATATTGCCCCAGCTCGGGATTTCTGGAGGCACGCCCGCTCCAAGGAAGGACAGCGACGCCTCGACCAGGATCGCGGAGGCGCAGATATAGGTCGCCTGAACGATCAGCGGCGCGATCGTGCTCGGCAGCAGGTGGAGCACTAGAATGCGCGGGGTCTTGGCGCCACAGGCGACAGCGGCCTCGACGAAGGGCAGTTCGCGCACGCTGAGCACGATGGACCGCACCAGCCGGACGACGCGCGGCAGTTCGGGGATCGCAATCGCGGCGACGACGATGCCGATGCTGCCCTGGTTCAGCGCGACGAGCGCGATGGCCAGCAGGATCGCGGGGATCGCCATCAACCCGTCCATCAGCCGCATGACCACGGCCTCGACGCTGCGATAGTAGCCGGCCATCAGTCCGATAAACAGGCCGACCAGGATCGAGATTGTCGCCACGCTGATGCCGACGATCAGAGAGACCCGCGCGCCATGGACGGTGCGGGCGAAGACGTCCTGCCCGAGATGGTCCGTCCCGAACCAGAACTGCGGCGAGGGTGGCAGCAACCGGCGGGCCGGCGCCTTCAGCATCGGGTCGCCGGAGAGCCACGGCGCGAAGATCGCGACGCAGACGAAGAAGGTCAGGATGAAACCGCCCAGCAGCATTGTGGGATTGCGCTGCGCGAACCTCAGGATGCGTCGGCCAAGCCGGAGTTTGGCTGGAGCCGGGTTCGCGATCTCGATTGCGCTCATCGTCGTTTGCCCAGCCATCAGTAGCGAATCCGCGGGTCGATCAGCGTGTAGGAGAGATCGACGAGGAGGTTGACGAGGACATAGACGCCCGAGAACAGCAGGATCACGCCCTGGATGATCGGGTAGTCGCGCTTCGAGATGGCATCGACGACGAGCCGGCCGATTCCGGGAATGTTGAACACCGTCTCGGTGATGACGACACCGCCGATCAGCAGGGCCACACCGATGCCGATCACGGTGATGATCGGCACGCCCGCGTTCTTGAGCGCGTGGCGCATCAGCATCGTCCGGTTGGCGACGCCCTTGGCCCGGGCCGTGCGGATGTAGTCTTCCTCGAGAACGTCCATCATCGAGGCGCGGGTCATGCGCGCGATGAGCGCGACATAGGACAGGCCCAGGGTCACCGTTGGCAGGATCAGGTGCTGGAACCAGGGACCGACACCCTCGGTGATGGAGCGATAGCCCTGCACCGGCAGCCAGCGCAGCTCGATAGCGAAGATGTAGATCAGCACGTAGCCGACGACGAAAGCCGGCATCGAGAAGCCGAGCACCGAGAAGCCCATCAGCGACCGGTCGATGGCGCTGCCGGCGCGCCAGGCTGCGACGACGCCCAGTGTCACGGCAATGCAGACCGCAAAACCCATGGTCAGCATGGCCAGCGACAGTGTCGGCTCGAGTCGCTGCAGGATCAGGACGCTGACCGGAGTATTGGAAAAGATCGAGACGCCGAGATCGCCCTGGATCACCCGGAACGCCCAGCGGCCGAACTGAACGAGCAACGGATCGTCAAGCCCGAGGCGCTGGCGGATCGCGACGATCTGCTGCGGCGTCGCATAGTCGCCGGCAATGATTGCAGCCGGATCGCCCGCCGAGAAATGCAGCAGCAGGAACACAAAGATGCCCACAAGCGTCATCACCAGGATGGTCGAGAGCAGGCGCTGGGTCAGATAGCTAGCCATGGGCGCGATGGTCCTCCCTCGATGTCATCACAGCACGAAGCCGGGTTCGGCGACGGGATCGAGCGGCCAGATCGGGCGAGAAACCCGCTTGAACGGCAGTTTCCTGACGTCGGCGGGCTGCAGGCCGTTGCCGTCGCCATAAAGGATGCGGCTGGCGATGGTGGCGTAGGAGGCATGGAAATGCTGGTTCGACTTGACCACCAGCAGCCGTCGCCTGCGCGGATCGATGCCGTGGTTGCCGAACAGGTCGATGCCCATCGCCTGCGCCCGCGTCGAGGTCAGGACGACTTCGACGCCGCCGACGCGGATCGTCGCGGTCGGCCCTAGCGGTACGCGCGCTCCCGCGAATGTCTGGAAACCGTCCTCGCTCAGGGCGAGCACCTCGACCTCGGCGTCGATCGGCTGGCCGGTGCCGACCTCCGTCTTGCCGCCGAAGCGCAGGCCGAAGCGTGCCCCGAGCCCGGCATCGAAGCAGTAGCGGACCGCCATCGGGTCCCACATCGGGCCGACAGCCACGCTGGTGACCTTGCGCTCGATCAGGCGGCGCAGATAGTCGGTATTGTCGCCGGCCGAGCCGCCGCCTGGATTGTCGGTGGTATCTGCGAGAACGATCGGCCCGACGTCCGACTGCGCAGCGATGTCGATCGCCTCGTCGATATCGACCAGTTCCGGCGACGAGCTGGCGCGCAGGCCGATCAGCTTCCGGCCGATCCGTTCGGCCATGGAGTCCCCCTTGGCCTTCGCGTCATTGCTGACGACGAGGATGCGGGCGCCCATGTCGGGCACATCCGCATTGTAGAAGCCGTGGCCGATGGAGATCGAGAGAATGTCGTCCTGGCCCTCGAGGCACGAGATCTCGTCGACGAGCGAGCGCATCGGCTCGATGGTCGTCGGGAAGTTCGCAATGGTACGGCAGTCATAGAGCGACAGCACCGGCTTCACGCGCCCCGCAATGGCGTCGAGCACGAGGGTCACGACCTCCTCGCCGCGCTCCACGAAATCGGTATGCGGATATTCCTTGAACAGGATGATGATGTCGGCGAACTCGCATTTCGCCCGTGTCAGATGGCAATGCGGGTCGAGCTCGATCCCGATGATGCAATCTGGGCCGACAAGCCCGCGCACGCGCTGGAGCAGGTCGCCTTCGCAGTCGTCATAGCCGAAGGCGACCATCGCGCCATGAAGGGCCAGGACAACGCCGTCCAGAGGCAAGGCGGCCGCGATCTCGGCCAGGATGGTGTCGCGCATCCGCTCATAGGCCGCGGTTGCCGCGGGCCCGCCGGGCTGCGCGGCGAAACAGGATCCCTCGACGAGGGTGAAGCTGCCGCCCTTGGCGCGTTCGCGTGCGGCCCAGAATGCGCCGGTCTGGTGGCGGGGTTCGGCTGGATGGGTACCGGGGGGGAAATGCAGCTTCTCGACGAACGCCTGCCAGGATGTCGGCAGCGGCGAGAATGTATTGGCTTCGAGTGCCATTGCGGCAGCATAGAGACGCATGAAGAGCCTTCCGGGAGACGCCGCGCCCAAATCTGGATGCGCGGAATGTCCGGCCCCGGACTGTCGTCCGGGGCCGGTGGGTTCAGCGGTTCTGCTCGATCGGGCGTCTAGCCCTTCTTCACGTTCCAGAACGGGATCAGCTCCGGCATGCCGATCAGCCCGGTGAGGTTGCGCAGCGCGGCCGGCTGGAACCACTGTCCGAAATAGGCATGCGGGACGAAGTCCCAAGCGTTCTGCTGCATGTCGCGGGCGATCTGGCGCCGGTCCGCATCGGTCGACGCCTGGGCCCACTTGTCGCGGAAGGCCTCGTGCTTCTCGTCGGTGGGCCAGCCGAACCAGCCCTTCTCGCCGTTGGCGGCGTGGCCGCTGAGCGCGACGGGATTGCCGAAGCCATTCACCGAGCCGGAGGTGAAGAACACGTTCCAGCCGCCCTGGTCGGGTGCCGCCTTGACGGCGCGCCGCGTGATGACCGCGCCCCAGTCGGACGCCTGCAGCGAGACGTTGAAGCCGGCCTGGCGCATCCACTGCGCGATCAGGTTCGCGGCGTTGTTCATGTAGGCGATGTTTGTCGCCTGCAGAACGACGACGGGCCGTCCGTCATAGCCGGATTCCTTGAGAAGCTGCTTGGCCTTCTCGATGTTCGGCGCGCCCTTGAACCAGTCGATGTTGGCGTCGTTTTCCATCGGCGTGCCCATGCCGAACAGGGACGAGCAACCACGGAAGTATTTCTCGTCGCCGAAGGTCGCCTTCATCACCTCGGTCGGGTGGATGAGGTGAAGCATGGCCTGGCGGGCCTTGACGTTGTTGAACGGCGGGTGGAGCCAGTTGAGGCGTGCCCAGCCGAGCTGGCCCTGCTTGTTGAGGACCTCGAGCTTGATGCCCTTCTCGCCGGCGAGCGAGTCGAGCAGGTCGACGTTGGGATACTCGATCATGTCGATCTCGCCGGCCCGAATGGCGGCGATCGCGGTGGCTTCGTCGGCGATGTTCTCGAAGACGACGCGGTCGACATTCACGACCTTGCCGCCAGAGGTGAACACGGCTGGCTCAGAACGCGGATTGTAGCCGGGGTTCTTGTCGTAGACGTAGCGCTGGCCCTGGACGACCGCGTCCTGGTTCATCGTGAACGGGCCGGAGCCGAGGATCGTGGTGACCTGCTGGTTCGGGTCGGTCAGCGCTTCCTTCTCGCGCATGACGTAGCAAGCGTTGGTGGCGGCCTTCGCCAACCACTCGATCGCGAGCGGGTAGGGCTCCTTCATGACGAACTGGAAGGTCTTGTCGTCCTTCACCGGCGTGTCGGCCATGCGCGCCATCATGTGCTGGCCGCCGCCGTCGCGAGCGCCCCAGCGCCGGATCGACGCGACGCAGTCACGCGCCGTCACGGGTGTGCCGTCGGAGAACTTCAGGCCGTCGCGCAGCTCGAAGGTGTAGGTCTTGCGGTCGTCCGAAAGGCCGTATTTCGAGACCATCTGCGGCTGCGGCTCGAACTTGTCGTTCACGCCGAACAGCGTGTCGTAGACCATGGCCGCGTGATAGGACGTCATGTTCGCGGTGGTCCAGACCGGGTCGAAGACGCGAAGATCGCCATGCAGGACCGTCTTGATGGTGCGCGCAGCGCTGGGCGTGGTCTGCGCCTTGATCGTGGCTGGCGCTGCTGTCAGCGCAGTGGCGGCAATACCGCCTTGAACGAACCTACGGCGTGTCGTCGTCATGTTTCTCTCTCCCAAGGAAATCGCGGCGGCCACGGGCTTTTCACCTCGTTTGGCCGACATCGATCATTTACTCACGGCGGTGTTGGTCTTCGCAAGCTCCAAATCAGATGACGATGCGGCCGGGCGGCAGCTCGTCATGCGGCCAGAGCGGCCGCTCGATCTTGCGATAGGGGTATTTGCGGACATCGAGATGCGACGGCCCGCCGCCATCGGTGTAGATCACGGCGCTGGCGATCGGCCCGTAGGCGGCGTGAAAGTGGTTGGTCGACTTCACGCTGACGATGCGCTTCTGCGTCGGATCGATGCCGACGCTGGTGAAGATCTCGAGCCCCAGCGCCTGGGTTCGGTGCGACAGCAGCGACACTTCGATGCCGTCGATCCGGATTCCGACCGCATTGCCGATGGGCACCTTGGCCGTCCCGAAGCTCTGCGTTCCGTTTCGGATGGCGCCGATCACGGTGACCTGGCCATCGACCGGAACGCCCGACGTATCGGCCGCCTTGCCGCCAAAGCGTAGCGGGATGGTCGCGCCGACGCCGGCGGTCAGGCAGAACTCGACCGCGACGGGATCCCAAACCGGGCCGATGGCCGCGTCGGTGATGCCGCGCTCGCGCAGCCGGTGGATGATGTTGGTGTTGTCGGAGGCCGCGCCGCCGCCGGCATTGTCTGTGGAATCGGCGATGACCGAGGGGCCGTTGGCCTTGCTGCCGAGCGCCATGTCCAGCGCCTCGTCCAAGGGCACGACGGGGGGCGCGAACTGGCCCTTCAGCGAGCGGAACTCCTCGCCCAGTTTTGTCGCGAGAGCGTCGCCTACGGCTTTCCTGTCGTCGGTAATGACGAGAACCCGGCTCCCGATCTCCGGCACGTCGCCCTGCTGGAAGCCATGGCCCAGCGAGATCGAGAGGATGCCGTCCTTGCCTTCGAGCGCGCTCATGCGGTCGACGAAGGAGCGGCCCGGCTCGCGCGTGGTCGGCACCAGCTCGATCATGCGGCAATCATAGAGCGACATCACCGGCTTGATCTCGCCCCGGATCGTCCCGAGGATGATCGTGACCAGTTCCTCCGCACGCTCGACGAAGTCGATATGCGGGTATTCCTTGTAGAGGATCATCGCATCGCAGTTGCGCACACGCTTTTCGGTGAGATGGCAATGCGGATCGAGCTCGACGCCGATCGGGACGTTCGGCCCGACGATGGCGCGTACATGCTCGATGATGTCGCCTTCGCAGTCGTCATAGCCGTGGGCCACCATCGCGCCGTGGAGCCCCAGCAGCACGCCATCGACCGGCATCGCCGCCTTGAGCTGGTCCAGGATCTCCTGGCGCATCTCCTCGTAGTCGGCCTTGGCGCAGGTTCCCGATGGTTCGGCCCAGAAGCAGGAGCCCTCGATCAGCGTGAAACCTTCGGCCTTGGCGCGCTGCCGAGCCACATACAGGGGGGCCGTCGTATGCGTGGCCCTGTCGGGGTGTTGTCCGGCAGGGAAATAGGCGGACGCCTCGAAATTCGCTCGCGATGTCGGTATCGGCGAAAAGGTGTTGGTCTCGGTCGCTAGCGACGCGGCAAACAAACGCATGATCAAGAAGCCTCCCAGTTCCTATCGCGACGAGGCTCCGACGGGGCGCGCCTCACTGTCAAGCGGAGTGGCGCAGGGCAGGCTGCCTGCCGTTGAGGGAGGACAAACCGGGCCGGGAATGCAAGACGCCTTCGATGCGCCGATTTCGCGCAGAGTCGACCGCCAGATGGAACAGACGGCACTGTCTAAGCGGGCGCAGGCCTGCTATGGGGCAGCCTGTGACACACCTCTCCGATGCGCCGCCGTCCATCTCGCTGTCCAGCCTTGGCTGGTCCGATTTCTTCGCGGATCAGCTTGGGCCCGATGAAGGCCATCTCGTTCCGGCGCGTATCGCTACGATCCACCGTGCCCGCCTGACGGCGATCTGCGAGACCGGGCCGGTCGAGCTGACGCTGGCCCATCTCGCGCGTACCAGCGACTTCACGGTCGGAGACTGGGTGCTGATCGACCCGGGGACCCTGCTGCTGCGGCGCCGGCTGGAGCGCCGGACCGCCTTGGCGCGCAAGACCGAGGGCAGCAAGACGCCTCAGCTTGCCGGCGCCAATATCGACACCCTATTCATCGTCACCTCCTGCAATGCCGACTTCAATCTGGCCCGGCTGGAGCGATACCTCGCTTTGGTCAACGAATCCGGCGCCGATCCGGTGATCCTGCTGACCAAGGGCGACCTTGCGGCCGATGTCGAGCCCTTCCGCGAGCAGGCGGCCGCCCTGCAGCGCGGCCTGGTCGTCCTGCCGGTGAACCCGCGCGCAGCCGACGCCGCCACGATCCTCGCTCCCTGGTGTGGCGAGGGCCGCACCGTGGCGCTGATCGGCTCATCGGGCGTGGGGAAGTCGACGCTGGTCAACACGCTGGCAGGCGCAAATCTCGAGCTTCCGCAATTGACCGGCGCGATCCGTGAGCACGATGCGAAGGGGCGCCACACCACCACATCACGCTCGCTGCACGCGATGGCGCAGGGCGGCTGGGTGATCGACACCCCCGGGATGCGCACTCTGCATGTCAGCGACGCCGCCTATGGCATCGAGACGCTGTTCGCGGAGATCACCGAGCTCGCTCCGTCCTGCAAGTTCCGCGACTGCACCCACGCGCATGAGCCCGGCTGCGCCGTGCAGGCAGCGGTCGCCGCCGGGACCCTGGACCCCGAGCGACTGACGCGCTGGCGCAAACTGCTCGACGAGAACCGCAGCAACACCCCGGACCTGAGCGGCCCGCGCGGCCGGAAGCGCTGAACCGGCCGCTAGAGGTCGGACGCGCGCGTATACCTGACGATCGCATCGGGGCGGTCTTCCAGTCCCGCCAGCAGTTCCAGGCCCAGTCCCGGCGCATTCGTGATGGTGATCATGCCGTTTTTCGCCTTGGGCAGGTCGGTGACGAGCTCTGTGTACCAGCCGGTGTAGAAGGCGCGCACGGATTCCTGGATCAGTGCGTTGCGGGCGTGCATCGAGAAATGGCAGGACGCGGCATAGACCACCGGTCCCGTGCAGTCATGGGGCGCAACCGGCGTGTGCCAGGCCTCGGCCATCCCCGCGATCTTGCGCGCTTCCGAGAGACCGCCGCACCAGGACAGGTCGAGCATGACGACGCCCGCCGCGCCGGTCTGGAGATACTCCCGGAACGAATGGGTGTAGGCGAGCGTCTCCGAGGCGCAGACCCAGGCCTTGGAATGCCGGGCGTACTCGCCGAGATCCTGGACGTTGTCGAGCCGGAAGGGGTCCTCGTGCCAATAGGTGTCGAACTCGGCCAGCCGCTCCGCCAGCTTCTTGGCCATGGGCAGGCTCCACAGCGAGTGGAACTCAACCATGATGTCCATCTTGTCGCCGACGGCCTTGCGGATCTTGCGGAACGGTTCCAGCGCCGTATTCAGCTCCTGGGGCGTGATGTCCCAGCCGGCAGTCCGCTCGGCGGCGATGTCGAACGGCCAGATCTTCATGCCGGTGATGCCCTGCTCGAGCAGGGAGTGTGCAAGCTCGTCGGCGCTGTTGAGGAAGCCTTCCAGGTCCTCATAGGGCCCGCCCTGCTCCCCGACATGCCAGTTTGCCACCGTCTGCGAGCGGGCGTCGCGAATGTACTTGTAGCCAGCGCAGGTGTTGTAGGTGCGGATCGTGTCGCGCATCTTGCCGCCCAGCGCGACGCTAACGGGTTGGCCGATCGCTTTGCCGTAGATGTCCCAGAGCGCGATATCGACAGCCGAATTGCCGCGCGTCTCGACGCCTGAACCGCGCCAGCCGAGATAGTTGTTCAGGCTTGCATTGCGCGCCTCGATCTGGCGCGGGTCCTGGCCGATAAGTTTGGGCGCCACCGTCTCATGCAGATAAGCTTCGACCGCGGCCGCACCCATGAAGGTTTCTCCGAGGCCGACGACGCCCTCATCGGTGTGGAGGCGGACCCAGACGAGGTTGCCGAATTCGGTCAGGCGGACGGTTTCGAGTGCTGTAATCTTCATGAGGCGCCTCAGGAGAGCGGTTGGGCGAAACGGTCAAAGGCCTCGGCGGTTGGCGTCGTGCCGGCGCCGGGCTTCTGCGGACGCAGAAAGTAGCCGTCGGCGACATCGGCCGGCTCGGCGAAGGCGTCCTTGATCCAGGGAATGTACTCCAGAACCGGGGTAGCCTGGTGCCAATAGGCGAGATGCACATGCACCTGGCTCATCTCGCCGGCATGGGGCGCGACGGGCAGGCGATGCGCCAGCGCCAGTTCCGCCACCTGGATATACTCTGTGATGCCGCCCAGCCGCGTCACGTCGGGCTGGACGTAATGGATCGCATCGGCGGCGATGAAGCCGCGGAACGCGTCGACCGAATAGAGCTGCTCGCCGAGTGCGATGGGGATCGAGGTCGACCGCGCCAGCGCCGCGTGCGAGCCGACGTCGTCGTACCACATCGGCTCCTCGAACCAGAAGATGTCGAGCGCCTCGGCCCGCGCGCAGAAGCGCTTGCAGGTCGGCAGGTCCCATTTGCCGTTGCCGTCGATCGCCATGGTGACATGGTCGCCGACCGCGCGCCGCACGGCCTCCAGGCGGCCGATATCGGTGCCGATATCGGCGTGGCCGACCTTGATCTTGATGCGGCGAAAGCCGTCGCGCTCGACGGCCATGCGCGCGCCTTCGACGAGTTCGTCCTTCGGGATTGAGAGCCAGCCGATATCGGTGTTGTAGGCCTCGAGCCTCGGCTTGGTCGCGCCGCCGAGCAGATGCCAGAGCGGCACGTCGGCAGCCTTGGCGTTCAGGTCCCACAGCGCGACATCGACCGCCGCGAGCGCGAGCTGGGTGATGCCGGCGCGGCCGACCCATTGCAGGGCAGGGTGGCGCGCCAGCTTCAGCCAGAGCCGCGTCGTCTCGCTGGCGTCCTCTCCGATCAGCAGCGGCGCATAGCAATCGCGGATGCAGGCGGTGATCAGCCGGTCCGAGGCGAGGTCGGCATGGGTGCCGGTGAAACCAAAGCCCTCGCGGCCGTCATCGGTGACGATCTTGACGCCGACGACGCCCCAATGGCTGATCCTGTGCGTGGAATCGGCGATGGAGCCGCCGGTGACCGGGATGTGCAGGATGAACGGCTCAATGCCGGTAATACGCATGATGTCTCCTCCCAGAGTGTTTGAAAGCGGCCTTTCCGGCTCGTTCTCTCAGCGGCAGAATGAAGCGCAACCGGCCTCCCAGAACGGGGCGTCGCCGGGCAGCGTCGGGACGGTGGGCCGGTCCTTGCGGCCCGGCAGGTCGGCAGGCATCGGCGCCACAGCTCCCCACCAGCCATGAGCGCATTGCGAGCGCCAGGCCATCTGGTCGGAGATCGTCGTGCCCTCACGCGCCAGCACCGCGTCGAGCGCCGCGCAGGCCGCGCGCAGGCTGGCGTCATTGGCGTCCGAGGCGTCGTTCGCATAGTCGTGGAAGGCGGCGGTAAAGGCCTCCATCTCGCGAGCGATATGGGGCCATTCCGCGCGATCGAGATACCAGGCGTCCATCCATTCGCGCACGACGGTCTCGATCGCCTCGGGCTTGGGCTTGTCCTTGACCTTGCGGGCGGTGGTCAGCATGTGGCGCATCAGTTCGGCCCGGGCATGGGCATGGCGAGCGGCCAGCGCCGCCTCCTGCATGCGCGCGACGGCCGCATTGGCGTCCTGTGCCAGTTCTGCGACGAAATGGGTCATGGCTTGGTCTTCTCTGCAATCGGGATCAGGGCAGGGTCGCGAGGACGGCGGTCATCCGCTCGAACAGCGGGTGCGCGTCCACCGTGTCGATGACGAGCGCGTTGGGCTCGCGCTTGAGCCGTCCGTTCCAGTCGATCGTGCTGCGCCCTCGCAAGGGCCCGGCTCCGGTCTCGATCTCGACGAAACAGTCGCGGCCGGAAAAGAGCTCCGGCCAGAGCAGCCAGGCGATGACGCAAGGGTCGTGCATCGGGTGGCCGGTCGTGCCGAGACCGCCGGGGCGAGGGCGCGTCAGCATGCCGTGGACCGCGCGTCCCGTGGCTGTGCCGAGCGCAGCAAAGCCCGCGATCTGCTCATGTGTCGCAATGGCCTGATGCGTGACGCCCAGTCCAAACTTCACGATCGGCCGGCCGCAGCCGAAGACGATGGCCGCGGCGTGCGGATCGACGAAGAAGTTGAACTCGGCGGCCGGCGTCATATTGCCCAGCCCCAGCGCGCCGCCCATCAGGACGATCCGCTCGATCTTCGGCAGGATGTCGGGCGCGATGCGGATGGCGAGCGCGATATTGGTCAGCGGTCCCAGAGGGCACAGCGTCACCGGCGCCGTTGCTGCGCGCAAGCTGGCAACAAGGGCCTCGACAGCGTGACCCGGCGAGGGCGCACGCGAAGGCGACGGCAGGTCGGCCCCGGCCAGCCCGTCGGGACCGGACACGAATTCCGCCGTCTCCAGAGGCACCAGGAGCGGCGTCTCTGCGCCTTGATGCACAGGAACGTCGCGCCGTCCGGCGAGGTCGCAGACGCGCAGCGCATTGGCCGTGGTCAGAGCGACGGGCACGTTGCCCGCAACCGTGGTGATGGCGAGCACGTCGAGGCGGTCGCGCGCGGCCAGCGCCAGCAGGATCGCGACGGCATCGTCCTGGCCGGGGTCGGTATCGATGATGATGGGCTGGCGCATCGTCGTCTCAGGCTGCCTTGGCATTGCCGGTCATGATCATGTGGCTGAGATCGTCGGCAGTGAGGCCCTCGATCGGGCGGTCGACATATTTGCGGCCGGCGCCGAGGATCACGACGCGGTCGGCGAGCGCCACCACGTCGCGCATGTTGTGGCTGATCAACAGCACGGTGTGGCCGTCGGCCTTGAGCTTGCGGATGAGGTCCAACACCAGCGCGGTTTCCTTGACACCGAGCGCCGCTGTCGGCTCGTCCATGATGATGATCTCGGCGTTCCAGCGCAGCGCCCGCGAGATCGCCACCGCCTGGCGCTGGCCGCCGGACAGGCGTTCGACAGGGCGGGTCATGTCGGTGATCGGAATCGAAAGCTGGGCCAGATAGCGCCGCGATTCCGCGATCATCTTCTTCTTGTCGAGCACCCGCAGGAACGGCAGCAGCAGCGGGCGCGTCAGCTCGGAGCCCATGAACACGTTCTGAGCGATGGAGAGGCGCGGCGCGAGCGCGAGGTCCTGGTAGATGGTGGCGACGCCCTGGTTCAGCGCGTCATGGGGCGAGGAGAAGCGCACCGGCTTCCCGCGCACGCTGATCGTGCCGGAGGTCGGCTCCTCCGCGCCCGAGATCACCTTGATCAGGCTCGACTTGCCGGCGCCATTGTCGCCGCAGATCGCCACGACCTCGCCGGCCTGGATGTCGAGATCCACGCCTCGGACGGCCACGACCGCGCCATAGGTCTTGCCGATCCCGCGCAGGGAGAGGATGGGGGTGGGCGCAGTCGTTGCGTTCATCGATCCATGCAGCCTTGTCGCGAATGGCGCGATCCGCGCCGTCTCGCCCGGCCTTGGCGCCGGGCAGTCCCGTCCTGAATTCCGCCTTGACGGGGTAAGGTGAGGCTGGTCGGGGCAAGCCTGACCAGGTGGCAGTGAGTGAGGCGCGTTATGCGCGCCTTACTTCAGGAACTGCTGGACATTGGACTTGTCGACCAGGATGCCCTCGGTGAAGAGATAGGGGCCGGTCGCGACGGTTTCCTTGGGCTTTTTATCCACCACGATGGTCTGGATCGCGTCGACAGCCTGCTTGCCCATCGCCTCGAAGGGGACGGCGACGGTGGCGACGAAGGTCGAGGCGGGATCGGCGATCCGCTCATAGGTCTCCTTGCCGCCATCGACGGAGATGAGCGGGATCTGGCCCTTCTTGACGCCCTGAGCCTGCAGCAAATCGTCGATGATGTAGGCCTGTCCGTCGAACGAGGCCCAGATGCCGTTGATCTTGCCCTGGTTCTGCAGGAGCAGCGCCTGCATCCCCGAGCGGACGTCGTCGCGCCAGCTCTGGGTCCGCGCCATCGAGAACTTGCCGAGTTCCTTCACCGCCTGGTTCTCGGCGAGCGCGGCGTCGAGGATGCGGCCGCGAATGCGCGAGGCGACGTTGAGATCGAAGCGTGCGGTGACGATGTTGCCCTGATAGCCGAGCTGGCCGAGCAGATAGAGAGCAGCTTCGGCGCCGACCTTGTATTCATTGGTCTGGATGTCGAACAACGCATGCGGGCTCGAGCCGGACTGGACGGTGATCACCGGGATGCCGGCGTCCTTGGCGGCCTTGAACTGCGCGTCGGCCTCGACGGGCTTGCCCATCGCGACGATGATCGCATCGACCTTTTTGGCGATGAGCGCATCGAACTGCTCTGCATGCTTGGGCAGGGCGCCTTCCGAATTCAGCAGCGTCACGCCCCAGCCCTTGGCCTTGGCGGCCGCTGCCGCCGCATTGGCGACGCGGGCATGCGTCTCGGAGGTGAACTGGAAGCCGATGACGCCAAGCTCGAAAGCCTGCGCCGCCTGTCCGAACGCCACGACAGCCGCAGCCGATATCAGCAGTTTCTTCAATCCGAACATGCGTGTTTCCCCATTGCTTCGTTGTGAAGCTCAAACCTTGAAAGCAGCTTTTTTCATCGCACTCGCCGAGAACGCGACCGAGCCGATGATGATGGCACCAAGAACGATATCCTGCACGTAGTAGGCGGCCCCCAGCAGCACGAGGCCGTTGCCCAGGACCTTGAGCACCAGCGCGGCGAAGACCGTGCCCTGCACATTGGGCTTGCCCGGCTCGAACATCGTCATGCCCAGCAGCACGGCGGCAATCGCATAGAGCAGATAGTCTCCCGCCATATTGGGCGCGGCCGAGGACAGGTTGGCCGCCAGCAGCACGGCCATGATCGCGGCGAAGACGCCCGTCAGCAAGAGCCCGATGCGCTTCATCCGCCCCGTGGCGATGCCGGCCAGGCGCGCCGCCTCATCGGCCTCGCCAGTGGCGACCATATGCGCGCCAGTACGCGTCCACTTGATCAGGCCGAAGGCGAAGAGCGTTGCAGCAATCATCCAGAGCACGAGATGGGGGACGCCGAAGCTGGAACCGCGCGCCAGCCCGGTGAAGCTCACAGGCCAGCGACCGACGAAGGCGACGCCCTGCGTGATCATGAAGGCGAGGCCCTTGGCGATCGCCGCGGTGCCGAGCGTCATGATCAGCGAGGGAATGCGCAGGACCGTGACGCCGAGGCCGTTGGCTGTGCCCATCACGACGCCGACCGAAAGCCCCGCTGCGACTGCGAGGCCCGGATGAACCTGCGACTGCACCATCCAGCCAGTGACGACGGCGGCCAGGCTGGCGACCTCCGCGATCGAGAGATCGAGCTCCGCCACGGTGAAGGCGAGCGCAAAGCCCAGCGCCAGGATGGCGAGGAAGCTCGTATCCTTCAGCACGTTGATGATGTTGGTCGGGCTCGCGAAATTAGGCGCGAAGATCAGGAAGAAGACGATCAGCAGCAGGCCCGCAATGGCCGTGCCGAAGCGCCCGATCACGTCACGCATCGGCTTCAGGCTCCCTTGGATTGGTGTGGCGCGGCTGCGCGGGCCGGATGCGTCAGAGCGGACAGTCCGCGCGAGATCGGCGCGAGCGCTTGTTCGGCATCGCGATAGAGACGGTACTGGGCGTCATAGGCCACTTTCCGTGCCGGATCCGGCTCGTACCGGGTTGCTGTGCCGACCAGCTTGTCCTGCGCCTGCGCCAGCGAGGCGTAACGCCCCAGCCCTGTCCACGCGACGATTGCGGCCCCCAGCGTGCCGGGCTCTCTGGCGGTACCGACAACGACCGGCCGGTCGCAGATGTCGGCCTTGATCTGGCACCAGACGGGGTTGGAGGCAGCGCCGCCGCCGAAGCGGATCTCGGTCACAGCCTGTCCCGTCGCGGCTTCCGCGCGTTCGAGAACGACGCGATTGAGGAAGGCGACGCCTTCCAGCACCGCGAACGCCAGGTCGGTCGCGCCATGCTGCCGGCCCAGACCGATGAAGGCCCCGCGTAGGGCCGGGTCCCAGTAAGGCACGCGCTCGCCCTGCAGATAGGGCAGGAAAAGCAGCGGCTGCGGATGCCTTGCGCCGGCGAGCAGTTCGTTCACGCTGTCTGCGACAGCACCGTCCTGATCATCGGTTCGCCCCAGCAGCGACAAGAGCCACGTCACGGTATCGGCGCCGTTCTGGCTGGGCCCGCCGAGTTGGTAGAGCCCGCGCCAGTCGACCGTCAGCAATCCTTCAGCCTCGACGGCCGTATCGACCATGACCCCGAGAACCTCGGTGGTCCCCGAGATGTTGTAGGCATAGCCCGGCCGCAGGGCGCCGAGACCCAGCGCTGCAGCCCAGGTGTCGTTCGAGCAGCAGAACACCGGTACGCCCGCGAGGCCGTCAAATGGCGACGGCAGGCCGGCAAGCACGCCGCCGACGCGGTCGCAGGGCTCCAGGACGGGCGGCAGGATAGCCGACGACAGGCCGATTGCGCTGAGCAGGTCCGCCCCGCCAACGGACGGCGCCGAGGCGAGCAGCCGCGCGATCGAAATGGGATCGCCGGCGCGTTGGCCGGTGAGGCGGAAGTTCAGGAAATCCTTGGGCTCGAGCACACAGGCGAGGGCACTGAAATGGGCCTGTTCCTCCTGCTTCACCCAGGCCAGGCGGGCCAGCGGATGAAACGCATTGACCTTCGCCAGCTCCGGGTGCGTGCCGCCGATCTCCCTGACCAGCCGCTGCGCCGTGGCGTCCGAGCGCGTGTCCTTCCAGGTCATGGCCGGCCGTAGCGGCTGGCCGTCGCCGTCGAGAAAGATCTGCGTGCGCGTGACACCGCAGATCGCGATGGCCTGCACCTGCGCAAACAGCTCGGGCGAGGCTTGCGACAGTTCGGTCGCCGTATGGAGGAGGCACTGCCACCAGGCCCCGGCGTCGATGTCCGAGGCACCCGCGCGCTCGATGGCGACAGGAGCCGCCACGCTGGCCTCGGCCCGCACATCGCCGTTGTCGTCGACGAGCGCCGCGCGAAAGCTGGAACCGCCTAGGTCGCAGGCGAGCACGACGCTCACCGCCTGGCCTCGAACGTCACGGATCTGGTCTCAGCGCATGCCATGAATGGTCTCGTGGGGTCGATTGTCCGCGAAACCAGTGTCTCAACAACCGTACCCGCGAGCCATCCACAAATCCCCCCGCGATTTCAAGGGCAATTCCTGATAACGCACAGGGCGCTAGGGCCATTCCCTCGACTCAGCCCGTGGCGGGCCGCATGGCCATCGCCATGGTGGCGAGAGAGCGTGAGCCCATCGCGTCTCTTTGCGCCGCCGGCGCGCTTGCTCTAGGACAGCGCGAATATTCCCGCGATTGGCCGCCGATCGATTGTCCGGACCTCCATGCCCCTGCGACCCATCCTGCGCTACCCCGACGCGCGCCTGCGTCAGCCCGCCGAACCCGTCGTGCATTTCAATGCCGCCCTGCGCGCGCTCGCCGACGATCTCGTTGAAACCATGCGCGCCGCTCCCGGCATCGGCATCACCGCGCCGCATATCGGCGTGGCGATGCGTGTGGTCGTGATCGAGTTGCCGGACGCGCCCGAGCCCAGGATCTACGTCAATCCCGAGATCGTCGAGGCCTCGGCGGACACCGTCCGGCATCCCGAGGGCAGCGTCTCGATGCCGGGCGTGAGCGAGGAGGTCGAGCGACCGGCCCGCGTGACGCTGCGTTATCGCGGGCTCGACGGCACAGAGCAGCAGGAGGCGGCTGACGGCCTGCTCGCCATCTGCCTTCAGCACGAGATCGACCAACTGGACGGCCTGTTCTGGATCGGCCGCCTCTCGCGCCTTAAGCGCGAGCGTGTGATCAAGCGCTACGAGAAACTGGACAGACGCTGAGCCCAAACGAGACAGTCATGGCGATCACCATCTACGGCATCAAGACCTGCGACACGATGAAGAAGGCACGCGACTGGCTCAGCGCCAAGGGCGTCGCCTATGAGTTTCACGACTACAAGGCGAGCGGAATCGATCGCGCCTCGCTCGAACGCTGGGTCGCGGAGCTTGGCTGGGAGGTCGTGCTCAATCGCTCAGGTACTACCTTCCGGGCGCTGCCAGATGCCGACAAGCAGAGCCTCGATGCCGGCAAGGCCATCGCGCTGATGCTGGCGCAGCCCTCTATGATCAAGCGGCCGGTTCTTGATCTCGGTTCACGCAGGCTGGTCGGCTTCAAGCCGGATCTCTACGCGGCGGCCTTCGCCTGACTGCGTCGAGCACTCACGGCCAGCTATGTCCTTATTGCCTCCACATCTCGGCCTGATAGTCTAGGCAGGAGCGCGCCGTTGGTGAATGCGATCGGCGGAACATACGCGACTGCAACGGCTTGAGCCGTTTTGCTGAAGAGCGGCTGGAAGACTGACGCGAGGGGGACCCATGAAGTTCGCAAGCTTGGCAGTCCTTGCCCTGGCCCTTTCGGCGGGCGGATGCGTGACCGCGTCCGAGCAGCGCGCCCATGACGAGGAGCGTTGCCGTTCCTACGGCTTCCGCCAGAATTCGGATGCCTTCGCGCGCTGCCTGCTCGACCTTGACCTCGACCGCTCCGCCTCGCTGCGGCAGCGCTTCGACACAGGCTTCGGACCGCCGCCGTTCTACTATCGCGGGCGCTGGTAGCGGGCGCGTCAGGCGTCCGCGTCGGTGGCCGCTTCGCCGGCATGGTTGCGGCGCCAGTAGGCGGCGACGAGATGCCTGTCGCGCGCCAGGCCGCGCTCTTTGCGCAGATAGCCGCGCAGTGCTTTGGCCGCGCGGTGCTCGCAGCCGATCAGCGCAAAGATCGCCGTGTCCTCCGGCCAAGGCAGAGCGCGCACCGCCGTCTCTAGCAAATCCGTCGTGCCGGCCTCGGCACCGTTTCGGTGCAGCCAGCGCAGGTCGAGTGTCGCCTGCGAGCGGATCGCTTGCTCTTCCGTGGCGTCCGCGACCTCGATCAGCAGCGTCGCCTGAGCGCCGGGGGGCAGGCCCTCGGCGATGCGCGCGATGACCGGCAGCGCGGTTTCGTCGCCGGCGAGCAGATACCAGTCAGAGGACGTCGGCGCGCCGCCACCCGGGCCCATCAAGCCGATGCGGTCGCCTGCTTTCGCCCCCCTGGCCCAGACGGAGCCCGGCGAATCCCCGTGCAGCACGACATCGATGTCGATCTCGCCGCGCGCCCTGTGGATGCTGCGCACGGTGTAAACCCGAGCGGTCAGTTCATCCTCGCCCTTGGGCCAAATGATGCGGCCGTCGCTGTTGGCGGTCGGCCAGCATGGCGTGCGACCCAGAGGGGGGATCAGGACGCGCACATGCAGCCCGCCAGTCTCGAAATGCGCGACATCCGCACCGGCCAGCGTCACGCGTCGCATCGTCGGCGTGATGTTGCGAGCCGATACCACGGACATCTCGCGGAAATACGGGATCTCCGCCGACGCAACCCCGTCGCCGTCCCAGTCGAGCGTGATCGACTCGCCCTCGGCAAACGAGACCAGGTGCTCGGCCACGGATGAGCGGACCACGAAGAGCCGCGTCGCATCCGGCGATTCGACGCGTACGCTCAGTGCCTCCCTCCCGGCCTCGAGGTCGACGCTGCCGAAGGGGCCGTCCAGCCGGCCGACTGTCTCGGTCGCGGTGACGGTGCCGTGCTCGGCGAAATGTTCGCAGAGCCTTCGCAGCATCGCTGCTGGGTCATGCAAGGCAACCCGGGTCTGTGCGACCAGCATCCTCGTCTCAGCCATGCCGGCTTTCTCCAGAACTCAATAGCCAGATCAGATAGGGACCGCCGATCAGCGACGCGAACAGGCCGACCGGGATCTGGTAGGGGAAGGCGACGACGCGCGAGAGCCAGTCGGCCAGCACCATGATGGCACAGCCGGTCAGCACGGCCGCCGCCAACTGGTGATAGCCCCGCGAAAAGCCGGCGAGCCGGGCCAGATGCGGCGCGATCAGCCCGACCAGGCTGAGCGGCCCGATCAGCAGCGAGGCGACACCCGTTAGAAGCGCCGCGAAGGTCGCCAGGACCAGGCGGCTGCGCCGTTGCGCGAGCCCGACGCCCCGGCTCATCGCCTCGCCCAGCGGCAGGATTTCGAGCCAGCGTGAGAACAGGAACAGCGGCGCGACCAGAACGGCGCAGCAGATCACGCCGGCCCAGGCCTCGAACGCGCCGACGCGATTGGTCGAGCCCGACATCCAGAGCAGAAGCGCGTAGGAGCTCATGTCGCCCTGTGCCAGCACCGTAGAAACGATCGCCATGCACAGCGCGCCCATGGCAATGCCGGCCAGCAAGAGGCGCGCAGGGTCGAAGCCGGGCCGCGCGGCGATCGCCAGCATCACCAGGATGACGGTGAGCGAGCCGGCGGCGACTCCCAGCATCGGCACGAACGGATTCAGCGAAGGCACCAGGAACAGGACGAGAGCGAGACCCACCCCGCCGCCGGCGCTGACGCCCAGCACCTCGGGGCCCGCAAGCGGGTTGCCGGTCAGGCGTTGCATCAACGTGCCGGACGCGCCGAGCATGGCACCGGCGGCACCGGCCGCAACGATGCGCGGCACCCGAAATGGCAGGAGATCGACGAGGAGGTCCCCGGTCGCGAGAGACCAACCCGCTGGACCACGCCCGGCCACCAGCGCCAGCACGAACAGACTGGCAGTCAAGGCGCCGCAGATCAGCAGCGCACGGCCGGGAAGCCTGACGCGCTTGACGGCCTCCGGGGCGAGCATCGCCTGCGGCGAAACATGGACAGGAACGCGCGGAAGCAGCCAGAGCAGAAGGGGCCCGCCGAGCAGCGCAGTGGCGGCGCCGGTCGGGGCGAGGTCGGAGGCGCCCGATCCCAGCACCTGCACGGCGCCATCGGTCAGCGACAGCAGCAGCGCCCCGATCGGCGGCGCGGTGAGCAGGATCTGTCCCGGCGTCCGCGCGCCCGAGACCCGGGCAAGGGCCGGGGCGGCCAGGCCGATGAAGCCGATCACGCCGACCTCGGCCGTGACGGTCGCGGCCAGCCAGACGGCGACCGCGAGCACCGCCAGACGCGTGCCATGAAGCGCAAGCCCGAGGCTGCGGGCGCTGGCGTCGTCCAGGCCGAGCACGGAGAGCGGGCGCAGCAGCAGGGCGGCGGCGATGCCGCCCAGGAGAAGGCGCGGTCCGAGCGCAAGCGCAGCATCCCAGCTCTGCTGGTGAAGCGAGCCGGCGCCCCAGATGAAGAGCGATAGAACGTAGTCGCCTTTCGCCAGGATCACGGTTGCGCTCAGCGCCGCTGCGACGAGCGAGATCACCATGCCTGAGAGCACCACGGTGACCGGGTCGAGACCGCGCCGCCAGCTCAGCGCCAGCACGAGAGTCACAGCGGCAAGCCCGCCGCCGAAGGCGACCGCCTCGCGAGAGAGTGCGATCAGCATCGGTGCGAAGACGGTCGCGACGGTCAGGGCAAGCTGGGCGCCGGAGGCGATGCCCAGCGTCGAAGGGTCGGCGATGGGATTTCGCAGCACCCGCTGCAGCAGCGCACCCGAAAGCCCGAGCGCCGCGCCGCACAGCAGCGCCGTGACAAACCGGGGCACGAGGCCCTGCCAGAGCAGGATCTGGTCGAGTTGATGCGCGACGGCCGGAGTTCCGGGGAGAGCAGGGCGCGTCGCTATCCCTGTCGCGAAGAGCGCGCTGGCCAGCAAGGCGAGGCCGGCCCAGCACAGGGCGGCGCGTCTGAACCGCATTGCGTCAGCCACTGTGCCGGCCGTTCGGGCGCGCCTGTGCTGCCAGCATGGCCTGCGTCAGCAGTCGCGCGAAGCGACGTGCCGCAGGTAATCCGCCATAGGGGTTGATCGAATCGAGCGTCAGCAGGCGGCCGGCCCTGATGTTGGGAAGCGCGTTCCAGAAGGCGCTGCGGCCGAGCACGCGCATCGCATCGGGCGGTGTCGGCGGGATCAGCGCGATCCAGGCGTCTGGCACGCGGGCGAGCGCCTCCAGCCCGACCGGGGCCATGGCCGAATAGCTGGTCGCCTCCGTCCAGGCATTGGCGAGGCCGAGTTGCGCGAGGCCTTCGCCGAACATGCTGTCCGCACCGAAAACGCGGAAATGCCGGGGATCCCCGAGATTGACCGGAATCACGGGAAGGGCGTTAGCGGTTGGAATCTGCGCTCGCAGGGCTGCGAACTCGGCTTCCGTTTCCGCGATATAGCGAGAAGCGGTTTCGCGAATGCCCAGCCGCTCGCCAATGGCGCGCGTCATCGCCTCGGCTGCCGGATAGGGCTTCTGACCGCGGAGGTAGATCGAAAAGCTCTCCACCGGGGCGATTCTGCTCAGGCGCGGCTCGGAGGATGCGTAGAAATTCGAGCTGAAGATCAGCTCTGGACGCGCCAACCGCAGCATCTCGAAATTGACCGTGCCGCGCAGGCCGAGATCAGCGACCCCGGCCGGAACTTCCGGTTCGACGGCGACTTCGCGAAACTGCAGCAGTTCGGTGGCTGCGACAGGCACGACGCCAAGCGCCAGCAGCGTTTCCAGCACTGCCCAGTCCACAGTCGCGACGCGCAGGCCCGCCGCTGCAGCCCCCGGGGCGGGAGCTGCAAGGCTGGCCATTGCCGACGCCAGGACCTGTCGGCGTGTCGGGCTCATGGCATCCGCAGCGGGAAGGCCGCCGCCGGCCCCCACGTTGCCTGTCGGGTCGAAGCGCTCACCACTTGTAGTTCGCCGACACCGTCACCGTGCGGGCATCGCCATAGCCGCAGCCCGAAACGCCCTGGCAGCTTTTGACATAGGCCTTATCGAACAGGTTGGTCACGTTCACAGCCATGCCCCAGCTCCCGATCTGATAGCGGATCGCGGCGTCGACGAGCGTTGCCGCCGGCACCTTGAGGGTGTTCTCGTTGTCGACCCAGGAACTGCCGACATAGCGCACTCCGGCCCCAAGGCTCAAACCCTTCAGCGTGCCTTGCGTGACGGCGTAGTCGAGCCAGGCCGATGCGGTGATCTCGGGAACGATCTGCGGCGTTCGCCCGACATAGGCCGGCCGCGTGTCCTTGGTCGTCTTCAGATCGAATGCGGTGAGCGAGGCCAGCACTTTCCAGTTCTCGCTCAGGTTCGCCTTGGCTTCCAACTCAATGCCGCTCGACGTGACCTCGCCGAGCTGCTGCTGCGCGAAGGCGTTGAAGAAGGTGGGCGAGGGCGTCAGCACGTTCTGCTTCACGAGATGGAACACCGACGCCGTAATCAGCGCATCCATGAAGCCGGGCTTGTACTTGATGCCGGCCTCCAATTGATGGCCCTTCTCCGGCTGGAACGGAATGAAGCGTCCCGTGACTCCGGCTCCGTTGGCGTCGAAGACGGGGTTGAAGAACGTCGCGACGCTGACATAGGGCGTCAGGCCGTTGGCGAACTCATAGGCCAGGCCGGCGCGGCCGCTGAAGGCT
Source organism: Allobosea sp. P1_B10 (assembly GCF_056406735.1). Classification (NCBI taxonomy): domain Bacteria; kingdom Pseudomonadati; phylum Pseudomonadota; class Alphaproteobacteria; order Hyphomicrobiales; family Alloboseaceae; genus Allobosea; species Allobosea sp. P1_B10. The sequence goes on from NZ_JBFTZP010000009.1 coordinate 112,762, forward strand.
GCTTCCGTCTTCTCATAACTGGGCGAGAATGCCAGCGAGGCCGGGCTGACGGATTTCTTGTCGACGTAATCGTAGCGCCCGTTCAGCGTCACGAGCCAGCCGCCGCCGAAGCGGATCTGGTCTTGCACATAGAAGCCCAGTTGGTGCTGCTTCAGGTTCTGGTCGAGATAGACCGACGTCGGCCCCTGCGGGGCGCCATAGACCGGGTTGGTGACGCTGATCGTCGTCGCGCCGCCCGAGGCCTGGGTGTGGTCGATATTGAAGTATTTGTAGTCGGCGCCGATCAGCAGCGAGTGGTCGAGGCCGCCGGTCCGAAAGCTGCGCTCCAGCCGGTTGTCGATGGTGAAGGTGTTGACCTCGGTGCGCTCCTGAAACCCTATCCGGTAGAGCTGGAAATCGGGTCCCAATGGCTGGAATCGGCCGCCGAACGGCGAATCCGGACCTGCATAGCCGAACCCGTAAGGGCCGAGCTGCGAGCCCCTCATCCGGCCATAGCGCGCGTTCTGGCTGAAGGTCCAGTCGCTGTCGAACTTGTGCTGGAACTCGTACCCCAGCATGGTCTCCCGGCGCTTCTGGTCGTCGATATCCGGCTCGCCCAGGAAGGCCTTGCGCCGGATCTTGCCGAAGGGTGCGTTTGCGACTGTGCCGACATAAGGCAGGAACCCGCCGCCGATGTGGATCTGATCGAGATACGAATAGATGCCATAGGCTGTGATGCTGGTTGCGGCGGTCGGCTGGTACTTGATCTGCGGCATGATCGTGCCGCGGAAATCCTTGGAGATATCGGTGTACTGGTCGCCGCCCGAGATCTTGCCGGTGAGCCGCGTGCTCCAGACGCCCTGCTTGTCGGCCATGCCGACATCGAGCCCGAGATAGGCATTGCCGAACTGGTTGATGCCGACCTCGGCATAGCCGAAGTTTCGGCCATCGGGGCGCTTGCGGACCAGGTTCGCGATGCCTCCGGGATTGGCGCCGCCATAGAGCACCGAAGCCGGGCCCTTGAGCACCTCCACGCGCTCCAGCAGGAACGGATTGATCTGGAAGCCGCCGAAGCCAAAGGCATAAAGTGGCATCCCGTCGAGAAAGACGCCGGTCTGGGTCGCAGCGAAGCCGCGGATGAAGAGCCAGTCTGTATCGGGATCGGGCCCGAAGGCCTGTGCCGTGACGCCGGCAGTGTAGCGCAGCGCCTCGTCGACCTTCAGCGCCTTGCGGTCGTTGATCTCGTCCTGGCCGACCACAGAGACCGATTGCGGAATCGCAGTGATCGGCGTGTTCGATTTCGAGCCGGTCGCCGAGCGCGTCGCGACATAGCCGTTCACCGGCCCGGTGGCAGTCTCGGCCTGCCCCTCGACGACGAGCGTGTCGAGCTGGATCGCCGGCGCAGCCTGCTGGGCGAAAACGCCGCTGCTAAACAGCAGAGCTCCGAGTGACGTAGTCGAGGCAAGAATAAGTCTCGGGGTCATGGCTCTGACGTAGCACATATTGGCGCTCTATCTCATGCAGTGTCGTCATTTGAGAATTGTTCAAAATTAGAACCATTCAAAATGCGACAAGATGGCGGGGTCGAGCGATTAACAGTTCATCCGAAGTCTGGCTTGATCAATCATGTTGTCCGTTGAACGTTCCTGGCTACCGCGTTAGCATCTGCAGCGAAGCGCCGAATGTTGGCGGGCCTGTCGGCCCGTAAGCGTTCGATCCGGAATTGAGCATGACCTTCCAGCCCTGCATGACATCGATCCGTGACGGCGTGAACGTCGTCGAGGAATTGAAGTGGCGCTCCTGGAACGGCGTCGTCGCCGATCTCTGGCACGCGCAGTGCGCGCCAGGCGCGCGCGGGCAGTATGTCTCGGAGCACCCCCGTCTCTTCATCGTGCTCGCGGCGGAGGGCGGTCCGTTCGAGACCCGGCTGAAGCCGACCGGCGAGGCTTTGCCTGGTTGCGGTGGCACGGGATCGTTCAACTACATCCCTGCGCACACCCCACTCTGGGGCAATGTCCAGAGGCCGATGCGCCTGCGCCATCTCGACCTGCATTTCGACCCGGCCGAGGTCAGCGAGCGCCTTGCTGAGCCGTTCGAGTCCAGCGTGCTGGCGCAGCCGAGGCTCCGCTTCACCGACGACCGGCTGCTTTCGCTGGCAAACCTCATCGCGCATGAGTGTGCGGCTCCGAACGCGCGGCACGACCTCTATGGCGACAGCCTGACGCTCGCGATGCTAGTCGATGTCTGCGCGATCGGCCGCCATCAGGCGCGGCGGCGCACGCCACTGGCGCCCTGGCAATTGCAGCGTGTCACCGACTACATCGCCGCCCATTGCAGCGGTTCGATCCGGCTGCAGGATCTCGCCGCGATGGTCGGTCTGTCGCAATCCTATTTCAGTCACGCCTTCAAGGCGTCGACCGGGGTGCCCCCGCATCAATGGCAGATCCAGGCGCGCGTACGCAAAGGCCAGGAGATGCTGATGGCGGGTGATCGCGCCCTGACCGAGGTTGCTGTCGAGGCCGGCTTCTCGGACCAGGCCCACTTCACCCGCGTCTTCCGGCGGATCGTCGGCGAGACACCTGCCGCCTGGCAGCGCTCCATGCGCGGCTTCCGCGTCTCGCTGCCCGCCGCGCCTCATTGAGGCCTGTCTGCGGGGCATCGGATGCTGGCGCGTTAACGCATCAGAAACCAAGCCGTCCTAGCGTGCGGGAATGGTTATTCGCCGCGGTGTCAGATCCGTTTTCATCACTCTCGCGCTCTACCTCGTGTCGGGCGCGGCCGTGAGCTATTTCCTCTTCCACGCCCAGCACGGCGCGCGGGGGCTGGAGGCGCGCGGCACCTTGCAGGAAGCGCTTCGGGCCACCGAAGGCGAGCTTGCGGTCCTGACCGCCGAGCGCAAGGTCTGGGAGCAACGCCTTTCCCTTGTGCGCGACGAGGCCGTCGACCGCGATCTTCTCGAGGAGCATGCGCGCTCCGTTCTGGGTCGCACGCACAAGAACGATGTCATCGTCATGGGGCGTTGACCGTACCCCTCGGTACCGCCAAATAGTTCCAAACACACCGGTTAACTGAAAATCGGTTACTACTGATTGTCGTTGAGATATCAGTGTGTTGTCTCATGCTGCATTGCGAGATGGCTCCCTCGCCAACGGTTTTACGATCCTCTACAACAAAGGTCGAAGAACCTTGGAGGACCGCCTATGGCCGTTGCCGCGCGCAAGATGAAAGCTCCCGCTCAGGCGAAAGCTGCGACAAAACCCGCCAAGGCGCGGGCCGCCAAGGCAACGAATGACAGGGATGCGGCTGCGCTCAGCAATGTCCCGGTCTTCAGCAAGGACGAAGATCTCCACGCCTATCGCGAGATGCTGCTGATCCGCCGCTTCGAGGAGAAGGCCGGCCAGATGTACGGCATGGGCCTCATCGGCGGCTTCTGCCACCTCTATATCGGTCAGGAAGCGGTCGTTACGGGCATGCAGATGGCCTCTAAGGATGGCGACCAGGTCATCACGGGCTATCGCGACCACGGTCATATGCTTGCCTGCGGCATGGAATCGCGCGGTGTGATGGCTGAGCTGACGGGGCGGCGCGGCGGCTATTCGCGCGGCAAGGGCGGCTCCATGCACATGTTTTCCCGCGAGAAGAATTTTTATGGCGGCCACGGCATCGTCGGCGCGCAGGTCTCGCTTGGCGCCGGCCTCGGCTTCGCCAACTGGTATCGCGAGGACGGCCGCGTTTCGCTGGCCTATTTCGGCGACGGCGCTGCCAATCAGGGCCAGGTCTATGAGAGCTTCAACATGGCCCAGCTCTGGAAGCTGCCGGTCGTGTTCGTGATCGAGAACAATCGTTACGCCATGGGTACCTCGGTGAGCCGCGCCTCCGCGCAGACCGATTTTTCCCGCCGTGGCGTATCCTTCGGCATTCCCGGCGAGCAGGTCGACGGCATGGATGTGCGCGCGGTACGCGCCGCCGGCGAGCGCGCCATGGAACATGCCCGCAGCGGCAAGGGCCCCTACATCCTAGAGATGCAGACCTATCGCTATCGCGGCCACTCGATGTCCGACCCCGCCAAGTACCGTTCGAAGGACGAGGTTCAGCGCATGCGCGAGGAGCACGATCCGATCGAGCAGGTGAGGGGGCGCCTCACCCGCGACTTCAAGATCGGCGAGGACGAGCTCAAGGCTATCGATGCGAAGGTGCGCGAGATCGTCAACGACGCCGCGGACTTCGCGACCCACGACCCCGAGCCCGATCCGTCCGAGCTCTTCACCGACATCACGCTGGAGGCGGCGCGGGCCTGACGGCCGCGCTTCGCCCACTCCCCGCCAGTCCCGACCTGTCCTAGAATTCCGGGTGCGTTCATGCCGATCGACATTCTCATGCCTGCCCTTTCGCCCACCATGGAGCAGGGCAAGCTCGCCAAGTGGCTGAAAGCCGAAGGTGACAAGGTCAAGGCCGGCGACATTATCGCCGAGATCGAGACCGACAAGGCGACCATGGAGGTCGAGGCCGTGGATGAGGGCATCCTGGCCAAGATCCTCGTGGCTGACGGCACCGACAATGTCGCAGTCAATACGCGCATCGGCGTGATCACGGCCGAGGGCGAGGATGTCAGCGCCGCAAGCGAGCCTGCCGCCGCCAAGCCAGCCGAGAAGGCCGCTGAGCCCGCACCCAAGGCCGAGGAGCCTGCCGCTGCTCCCGCCGCCTCCGCCCCGCCCACGGTCCCGGCCCAGGCCAAGACCTACGACGCCTCCGCGGAGTTCCCGGCCGGTGCCGAGATCGTCACCATGACGGTCCGCGAGGCGTTGCGCGATGCCATGGCCGAAGAGATGCGCCGCGACCGTGACGTCTTCGTCATGGGCGAGGAGGTCGCCGAGTACCAGGGCGCCTACAAGGTCACGCAGGGGCTGCTGCAGGAGTTCGGCGCCAAGCGCGTCATCGACACCCCGATCACCGAGCATGGTTTTGCCGGCATCGGCGTGGGCGCGGCGCTGACCGGCCTCAAGCCGATCGTCGAGTTCATGACCTTCAACTTCGCCATGCAGGCGATCGACCAGATCATCAATTCCGCCGCCAAGACCCTCTACATGTCAGGCGGCCAGATGGGCTGTCCGATCGTGTTCCGCGGGCCCAATGGCGCGGCCGCGCGCGTCGGTGCCCAGCACAGCCACGATTATGCCGCCTGGTACTCCAACGTGCCCGGTCTCAAGGTCATCGCGCCCTATAGCGCTTCGGACGCAAAAGGCCTGCTCAAGAGCGCGATCCGCGATCCCAACCCGATCATCTTCCTCGAGAACGAGATCCTCTACGGTCGTCAGTTCGAGGTGCCGCAGGGCGACGACGTCCTGGTCCCGATCGGCAAGGCCAAGGTCGTGCGCCCCGGCAAGGATGTCACGATCGTGTCCTTCAGCATCGGCATGACCTATGCGCTCGCCGCCGCCGAGGCTCTCGCCAAGGACGGCATCGAGGCCGAGGTCATCGATCTCCGCACCATCCGCCCGATGGACATCGAGACGGTGATCGCCTCGGTACAGAAGACGCATCGCTGCGTCGCCGTCGAGGAAGGCTTCCCGCAGTCGGGTGTCACCGCCGAGATCGGCATGCGCATCATGGAGGCGGCGTTCGACTACCTCGATGCGCCGGTGGCCCGCGTGACGGGCAAGGACGTGCCGATGCCTTATGCGGCCAACCTCGAGAAGCTCGCCCTCCCGAATGTCGGCGAGGTCATCGCGGCGGCCAAGGCCGTCTGCTATCGGAGCTGAGTCATGGCGCTGACGGTCGAAGCCATGGTGGCCTCGGTCGGCCTGGCGCTGGTGGGTGGCGGAGTTTCCGCCGCCTATTTCCGACCCGGGCAGCGGCTGAGTCCCAGACCGGTAACGCCTCGTAGTGCGACGCTTGCGAGACTGCGCCTGCACCGCATCGATCTCATTGCGTACTGTCTCGCTGCGAGCGGGGTGCTCTCCCTGGTCCCGGAATCGATGCAGGCCTTCGCGCCGGAACTGATGTTTGGCGGGTCGCTTGCCGGCAGCGCGCTCGAACATCTCGATTACCTCGCATTCGTCTTAGTCTCCCTGAGCTTCGGCATGGGCATAGCCCGCCGCCTGCTGCTCATCGCATTGGAAAAAGCGAGCCTCCAGCCATGCCCGTGAACATCCTCATGCCGGCTCTTTCTCCGACCATGGAAAAGGGCAACCTCGCCAAATGGCTCAAGAAGGAAGGCGACTCGATCAAGTCCGGTGACATCATCGCCGAGATCGAGACCGACAAGGCGACCATGGAGGTCGAGGCCGTGGATGAAGGCATCCTGGCCAGGATCGTCGTGCCCGAAGGCACAGCCGATGTCGCCGTCAACGAGGTCATCGGCGTGATCGCGGCCGAGGGCGAGGACGCCAAGGCCGTGCCAGCGCCTGCCAAGGCCGACGCTCCCAAGGCCGACGCTCCCAAGGCCGACGCTCCCAAGGCAGAGGCCGCCAAGGCTGAGGCTCCCAAGGCTGACGACAAGGCAACTGCGCCTGCCGCCGAAGCGCCCGCCGCTGCGGCTGCGCCGAGCAAGGCCGAAGGCGACCGGCCCTTCGCTTCGCCGCTGGCGCGACGGCTGGCCAAGGAGGCCGGCCTCGACCTGTCGAAGGTCCAGGGCTCGGGCCCGCATGGGCGCATCGTCGAGAAGGATATCGAGACGGCGAAGGCCGGTGGTGGCGCCAAGGCTGCTGCCGCTCCTGTTGCAACGGGTTCGGCGGTTGCACCGAAGCCTGCGGCTGCTCCGCTGGCCGCCGGCATGTCCGATGAAGCCGTGAAGAAGCTGTTTGCGCCTGGTTCCTACGAAGAGGTGCCGCATGACGGCATGCGCAAGACCATCGCGCGCCGCCTCAGCGAGGCCAAGCAGACGATCCCGCATTTCTATCTGACGATCGATTGCGAACTCGATGCGCTGCTGAAGCTGCGGGCCGAGCTCAACGCAGCCGCCCCCGAGAAGGACGGCAAGCCGGCCTACAAGCTCTCGGTCAACGACCTCGTGATCAAGGCTCTGGCCCTGTCGCTGCGGGCGGTGCCCGAGGCGAATGTGAGCTGGACCGAGAACACCATGCTCAAGCACAAGCACGCCGATGTCGGCGTCGCGGTGTCGATCCCCGGCGGCCTGATCACCCCGGTGATCCGCGACGCCTGCCACAAGACGCTGAGCCAAATCTCCAACGAGATGAAGGACATGGCGGCCCGCGCCAAGAACCGCAAGCTGAAGCCCGAGGAGTATCAGGGCGGCACCACGGCGGTCAGCAATCTCGGCATGTTCGGCGTCAAGGACTTCGCGGCGATCGTGAATCCGCCGCATGCGACGATCCTGGCGATCGGCGCCGGCGAGCAGCGGGCCGTGGTCAAGAACGGGGCGCTCGCGGTTGCAACCGTGATGTCGGTCACGCTCTCGACCGACCATCGCGCCGTCGATGGCGCGCTCGGTGCCGAGCTGATGCAGGCGTTCAAGGGCTTCATCGAGAAGCCCATGTCGATGCTGGTCTGACGGCGCGGGAGAGACATCATGGCTGACTACGACGTCATCATCATCGGCTCCGGTCCGGGCGGCTATGTCGCGGCGATCCGCGCAGCGCAGCTCGGCTTCAAGACCGCGATCGTCGAGCGCGAGCACCTGGCGGGCATCTGCTCCAACTGGGGCTGCATCCCGACCAAGGCGCTGCTGCGCTCGGCCGAGATCCTGCATTACGGCCAGCACGCCAAGGATTACGGGCTGGTTCTGGAAGGCACCTTCAAGGCCGATCTCGCCGCGGTCGTGGCGCGCTCGCGCGGCATCGCGACCCGTATGAACAACGGCGTCCAGTTCTTGATGAAGAAGAACAAGGTCGACGTGATCTGGGGCGAGGCCAAGCTGACCAAGCCCGGCACCGTCATCGTTGCGCCGACGAAGAAGCCGGCGATGCAGCCGCAGGTGCCGCCGCCGAAGACGGCCAAGGGCGAGGGCACCTACACGGCCGATCACATCATCATTGCGACCGGCGCCCGGCCGCGAGCCCTGCCTGGCATCGAGCCCGACGGCAAGCTGATCTGGACCTATTTCGAGGCGATGGTCCCGCAGAAGATGCCGAAGTCGCTGCTCGTCATGGGCTCCGGCGCCATCGGCATCGAGTTCGCGTCGTTCTATCGGACGATGGGCGTCGAGGTGACCGTGGTCGAAGTCATGCCGCAGGTCGTGCCTGTGGAGGACGCCGAGATCGGCGCCTTCGCGCGCAAGGCTTTCGAGAAGCAGGGCATCAAGGTCCTCACCGGCGCGAAGGTGACCAAGGTCGAGAAATCCGCCGACTCGATCACCGCTCATATCGAGGACGAGAAGGGCGCTAAGCAGACCATCACGGCAGATCGCATGATCTCGGCAGTCGGCGTCGTCGCCAATGTCGAGAATATCGGCCTTGAGGCGCTCGGCGTGAAGACCGATCGCGGCTTCATCGCGATCGACGATGTCTGCCGGACCAGCATCAAGGGCGTATATGCGATCGGCGACGTCGCAGGCCCGCCGATGCTCGCCCATAAGGCCGAGCATGAGGCAGTGATCTGCGTCGAAGCGATCAAGGGGCTGCATCCGCACCCGATGGACAAGCTGATGATCCCGGGCTGCACCTATTGCCACCCGCAGATCGCAAGCGTCGGCCTGACGGAGGCCAAGGCCAAGGCCGCCGGGCACGAGCTCAAGGTCGGGCGCTTCCCCTTCGTCGCCAACGGCAAGGCCGTGGCGCTCGGCGAGGACAGCGGGCTGGTCAAGACGATCTTCGACGCCAAGACCGGCAAGCTCCTGGGGGCCCACATGGTCGGCGCGGAAGTCACCGAGTTGATCCAGGGCTTTGTCGTCGCGATGAACCTCGAGACCACCGAGGAAGAGTTGATGCACACCATCTTCCCGCATCCGACCCTGTCGGAAACGATGAAGGAAAGCGTGCTCGACGCCTACGGCAGGGTGCTGAACGCCTGAGGCGAGGCTTCCAATCCCGCGCTCTCATCCACATATCGGCGCCATGACGACACGTACGCGCAAGAGACGCACGGCAGACCGCATCATCGCGGATGAAAAGGTCGAGATCCTGCCGCCCCACGGGCAGCAGGGTCTGGCGGTGGACTGGCGGGCGCTGGCGCCGACGATTGCACTCGGCACGGCGACAGGTTTCGTCGCCAGCCTGGTCGTCGGCGGCGGCGGGCTGGTCCGGCATGCCGTCGTAGGGGTGCTGGGCATGTTGGTCGGGCAGGGCTTAGTCCGGCTGACGGGATGGCGTGTGCGCACGGGTCATGCCTTTCTCGACGATGCGGCGATGGCGGTGCTGGGCGCCATTCTGGTCGTTCTCCTGGCTCGTTTTATCGCCTGAACCCAACCTGTGCTAAGTTCGCGCCGCGGCGTGTCTGGGCTGACGAAGGATGACGACGGATGGACTCGATCAATGCCGCAATGGCGGCGCAGCCGGGCTACGGTTTCTTCGCGACGATCTTCATCGGTTTGCTCGCGGGCTGGATCGCCGAGCGCATCACTTCGTCCGATCACGGCCTCTTCACGAACATGCTTGTCGGCGTTGCCGGCTCGTTCCTCGGCAGCCGGCTCGCCGAACTTCTTGAAATTCCGATCTTTGGCTTTCTGCGCACCCTTACGGCAGCTGTCGTCGGCGCGGTCGTGGTCATCGTGATCTGGAACGCCGCACGCAAGCCGCGCAGCTGACGCGACTCCAGGTGCTGTTGTCGTCCGCCGTCAGGCGGATTAGCTAGAGAGCAGGCGAGGGCATTCCGGCCCTGCCTGCCACGTATGGAAATAGGGTTATGGCGCTCGTTCTCGACCTGCTGAACCGCGATCCGCGGCCGAATATCGGAAATCCGAAGGCTGAGGCGCCGTCGGCTCCGGTCGAACTGCGTCACCCCGAGAAGCAGAAGCGGCCCGAGAACCCGATCCTGCGCAAGCCGGACTGGATCCGCGTCAAGGCGCCGGGCTCGCCCAAATGGGCCGAGACCCAGAAGATCGTGAAAGCCAACAAGCTGGTCACGGTCTGCGAGGAGGCGGGTTGCCCCAATATCGGTGAGTGCTGGGAGAAGAAGCACGCCACCTTCATGATCATGGGCGACACCTGCACGCGGGCTTGCGCCTTCTGCAACGTGAAGACCGGCGTGCCCCAGGCGCTCGACCATGACGAGCCGCGCAAGGTCGCCGAGGCCGTCGCCAAGCTCGGGCTCGAGCATGTCGTGATCACCTCGGTCGACCGCGACGACCTCAAGGATGGCGGCGCCGAGCACTTTGCCCGCGTCATCCACGCGATCCGGGAGGCTTCGCCCGGCACGACCATCGAGATCCTGACGCCCGATTTCCTGCGCAAGCCCGGCGCGCTCGAAGTCGTCGTCGCGGCCAAGCCCGATGTCTTCAACCACAACCTCGAGACCGTCCCCGGCAAGTACCTCAAGGTGCGCCCCGGCGCGCGCTACTTCCACTCGCTGCGGCTGCTGCAGCGGGTGAAGGAGATTGACCCCACCATCTTCACCAAGTCCGGCATCATGGTCGGCCTCGGCGAGGAGCGGAACGAGATACTCCAGCTGATGGATGATCTGCGCTCGGCCGATGTCGACTTCATCACCATCGGCCAGTATCTCGCACCCTCGCGCAAGCACCATGCGGTGATCCGCTTCGTCACGCCCGACGAGTTCAAGGGTTTTGAGGCGATCGCCTATGTGAAGGGCTTCCTCATGGTGTCCTCGACGCCGCTGACCCGCTCCTCGCACCATGCCGGCGAGGATTTCGCCAAGCTGCGCGCGGCGCGGGCCTCCAAGCTCGGCGCCTGAGCCGGGATCAAGGTCGCACCATGCCGATGTTCAACAGCACCCGCCGGGTGAAGCATTCGCCCGAGCAGATATTCGCGCTTGTGGCCGATGTCGAGAAATACCCGCAGTTCTTGCCGCTGTGCGAGGGGCTCGTCATCCGCAAGCGCACCCCGCGCGAAGACGGCAGCGAGGTGCTCGTGGCCGACATGACCGTCGGCTACAAGGCGATCCGCGAGACCTTCACCAGCCGTGTCACGCTCGACCCGGCCAATCTCAAGATCCTGGTCGAATATGTCGACGGGCCGTTCCGCTATCTCGAGAACCGCTGGAGCTTCAAGCCCGACGAGCGCGGCTGCGAGATCGGCTTCTTCATTTCCTATGAATTCGCCAGCCGCATGTTGGGCCTGTTGATGGGGACGATGTTCGACAAGGCGTTTCGGAAGTTCGCCGAAGCTTTCGAGCGTCGTGCCGATCTGATCTACCGCGCCGAGGTCCCGGCCAGGCTGGGCTAGGGCTCAGGCCAGCGCCGCCTCGCGCAGCAGGTCGAGGGCTTCAAGCACGCTCAGGCGCCTTATCTCGTCGCGGCTTTGCGGGCCGAAGCGCTTCTCGCGATGCAGTGTCCCGTCGGGGCCGGCGCAGGCGAAGTGCACGAGCCCGACCGGCTTGGCATCGCTGCCGCCGTCGGGGCCGGCAACCCCTGTGACCGAGACGGCAAGTGTTGCACCGACCCGGTCGCGGCCGCCCTCCGCCATCGCGCGGGCGACCGGCTCGCTGACCGCGCCATGCTCCTGGATGAGTTCGGCCGGAACGCCGGCAAGCGCGACCTTGGCCTCGTTCGAATAGGTCACCAGCCCGCCCATCACCATGCTCGACGAACCCGAAATCGCCGTGAGCGCGCCGCAGACCAGCCCGCCCGTGCAGGATTCCACGGTTGCAACGGTAACGCCGCGCTCGCGGCTGATTTTCAGGAGTTCGGCGGCGAGCGAGCGGATTGCGAGATCGGGCATGTCGGCTACTCCTTTTCGGGCAGGCGAATCGTCACTGTGGCCAGCGCCGCCAATCCTTCGCGGCGACCGGTGAAGCCAAGCCGCTCCGAAGTCGTGGCCTTGATCGCGACCTGGTCGATGCGCACGCCGGTCCCGTCGGCGATCGCCTGGCGGATCGCCTCGCGATGCGGGCCGACCTTGGGCGCTTCGCAGATGATGGTGAGGTCGAGGAAATCGATCTTGCCGCCACGCTCCCTGACCCGGTTGGCTGCGAAGGTCAGGAACGGCATCGATGCCGCGCCCTTCCATTGAGGGTCGCTCGGCGGAAAATGCGTGCCGATATCGCCATCGGTCAGCGCACCGAGCAGCGCGTCGGTCAGTGCGTGCAAGGCCACGTCGCCATCCGAATGCGCCAGCACACCCTGGTCGTGGGGAACCCTGACGCCGCCGAGCCAGACGTGGTCGCCCTCCTGAAAAGCGTGCACGTCGTAGCCTGTGCCGACGCGCACACGGAATTCTGTTGGCCGGTCAGTCGGCATGCGCTCGAAATCCTGCGGATGGGTCAGCTTGATATTTGTGATATCGCCCGGGAACGTAGCGACTGGGTGTCCGGCCCATTCCATCAGGGCTGCGTCGTCGGTCAACCCGTCGACGCCGGCGGCCGCAGCAGCTTCATGGGCGGCGAGCAGGACGCTGAAGCGGAAGGCCTGGGGCGTCTGCACGCTGACCAGCCTGTCCCGTGGCGGCGTCTCGACGACCCGACCCCGCTCGTCAACCCGCTTGATCGTATCTGTCACTGCCAGGGCTGGAACAGCAGCATCCGCGTCCCACGTCGCGCCGATCGCGGTGCCGATCAGGGCTGGCGAGACGAAGGGTCGGGCGGCATCGTGCACCAGCACCACCCCGTCAAAGCCCCCTGCGGCCAGCGCTTGGAGCCCGCGCAGGACCGAGGCCTGCCGCGTCTCGCCTCCGACGACGGCCGCCGTCAGCTTCCGTGTCTCGAGGCTGCCGATCGCATGGGCATAGCGTGCCTCATCCCCGACGCCAATCACCACCTGGATCCGGTCGATGCCGGGTTCAGCCAAAAAAGGCGTCAGGGCCTGCGCAAGAACAGACCGGCCTCCGAGGGTACGGTATTGCTTTGGCATGCCAGCGCCTGCCCGCAGGCCACGGCCGGCGGCGACCAGCAGTGCGGCGACTGGGAGGGGGCGATCTGTCAATTCTGTTGGCACGGCGTCTCGGTCCTGTAAGGGCTTTGGTGATAGGCGCAGCTCGTTCGTTCGCCAAGCCCGCTGGCTTGTCAGTGGCCATTGACGGAGCGGCAGGGGTGCGGCGTTATTGCATCGCAACATGGGTATTGGGCTCTTGCGCAATTGCAGCAATGTCCAATAAATATGCATAATGGATATTGCCTCAAATTCGGGCGTGGTTGCGTTGGCTGATCGTGGTGTCGCTCCGACGTCGCGTGCGTTCCTGGCTCCGATGTCGGGCGTCACCGACATCGTGATGCGCCGAATCTGCGCGCGTTATGGCGCCGGCCTCGTCATCTCGGAGATGGTCGCTTCGGACGAGTTCGTCCGGGGCAGCGAGGAAGCACGGATTCGTGCCGAGGGGGCGGGGATCTCACCCCATGTCGTGCAACTGGCCGGCTGCGATCCGCATTGGCTCGGCGAGGCCGCCCGCCTTGCCGAGAGCAATGGCGCTGCCGTGGTCGACATCAATATGGGCTGCCCGGCCAAGAAGGTCACCGGAGGCTGGGCCGGCTCTGCGCTGATGCGCGATCTCGACCATGCTCTGGCGCTCGTGCGCGCCTGCGTTCAGGCCGTGAAGGTGCCCGTGACGGTCAAGATGCGGCTGGGATGGGACGATGCCTCGCGCAATGCGCCCGAACTGGCGCGCCGGGCGGTGGCCGAGGGCGCCGCGCTGATCACGGTTCATGGTCGTACACGGCAGCAGTTCTACAAGGGCACGGCCGATTGGCAGGCCATCAAGGCCGTGCGCGCGGCCGGCGATTTTCCGCTCGTCGCCAATGGCGATATCCATGACCTCGATCAGGCCCGGACCTGTCTCGCGCAATCGGGAGCCGATTTCGTCATGGTCGGTCGTGCGGCGCTCGGGCGGCCTTGGCTGGTCGGCGATATCGGCGCCGGACTCGCTGGCCTCCCCGTACGCGCGTTGACCGTGGTGGAAAAACACGCCGTGGCACGCGAGCATTATGAAGGGCTGCTCAGCCTGATGGGCATCGCCCATGGCGTGCGGCATGCCCGCAAGCATCTGGCGGCCTATGCCAACGAGGCGCTGGCAAGCGGCTGCGCGCCTGATGCCGACAGCCGGCAGACCCTGCTGACATCGAACGATCCTCAAGCTGTGCTCGCTTCACTGGCACGGTTGTTCTCTGGCGAACTCGACCGCGTCGCGGCTTGAGCGAAAGGTTTTGCGTATGGCGATGGCGTTTCTGGACGGCGGAACGGGAAGCGAGGATTTCCTGATCGATTTGATCGAAGCCCAGGCCCTGAACGTGTTGCCCATGCCGGTACTGGTCGTGGGTGAGAGCCATCGCATCCTCTACGCCAACACTGCCGCCGAGGATTTTTTCCAGTCGAGCACCGTCGTTCTCAAGCGCCAGCGCATCGACGATCACATCGCCTTCGGTTCGCCTGTCCTGGCGTTGATCGAGGAGGTCCAGCGCCGGGGCGCGAGCGTCAGCGAGTACCGTCTTGACCTCGGCTCGCCGCGACTGGGCGTCGATCGGGTGGTCGATGTCTTTGCCTCTCCCTTGCCCAGCCAGGGCGATGCGGTCGTGGTTATGCTACAAGAACGTACAATTGCCGAAAAAATGGACAGGCAGCTGACCCACAGGGGAGCAGCCCGCTCAATTACTGCGCTCGGCGCCATGCTCGCGCATGAGATCAAGAACCCGCTCTCCGGCATCCGCGGCGCGGCTCAACTGCTAGAAGCCTCCGTCCCCGACAGCGATCGCCTCCTGACCCAACTGATCTGCGACGAGACCGACCGGATCGTAAAGCTCGTCGAGCGCGTCGAACTCTTCGGCGATGAGCGGCCGAGTGATCGCGGTCCGGTCAATGTCCATGACGTGCTCGACCATGTGAAGCGGCTCGCGCAGTCGGGCTTTGCCCGCCATATCCGCTTCAACGAGATCTACGATCCCTCGCTGCCCGCGGTCGCGGGCAACCGCGACCAACTCGTCCAGGTCCTGTTGAACCTGGTGAAGAATGCGGCGGAAGCCATTGGCGAAACGGCGATTGACGGCGAGATCACCCTGACGACCGCCTTCCGGCCGGGCATCAGGATGCAACTCGCCGGTGCCGAGGGGCGCATCGCCCTGCCGTTGGAGATCGGCATCCGCGACAACGGTCCGGGCGTGCCGTCCGACCTGGTGCCGCACCTGTTCGATCCCTTCGTCACGACCAAGGCCCAGGGCAGTGGCCTTGGACTTGCACTTGTTGCCAAGGTGATCGGCGATCACGGCGGCATCGTCGAATGCGACTCTGTCCCGCGCCGCACGATTTTCCGACTTCTGCTGCCGTTGCACCAGCCCCGGTCGCGGCAGAGCGCTTAAAGGCCGACAGGACGATTTGAATGCCGACGGGTAACATCCTCATCGCGGACGACGACGCCGCCATCCGCACTGTCCTCAACCAGGCTCTCGCACGGGCCGGGTACGAGGTGCGGACCACCGGCCAGGCGGCGACACTCTGGACCTGGGCTGCACAGGGGCTTGGCGACCTGATCATCACCGACGTGGTGATGCCTGACGGCAATGCCTTCGACCTGCTGCCGCGCATCAAGCGCGTGCGGCCCGAGCTGCCGATCATCGTGATGAGCGCGCAGAACACCTTCATGACCGCGATCAAGGCGTCGGAGCGCGGCGCCTATGAATATCTGCCAAAGCCCTTCGACCTGAAGGAGCTTGTCGCAATTGTCGGCCGGGCGCTGTCTCGTCCGCGCGGCGACGGCGGCCGCCCCCACGTCGCCGAGCCCGACGACATTCCGCTGATCGGCCGTTCCCCGGCGATGCAGGACGTCTACCGCGCGCTCGCGCGACTGATGCCCATCGATCTCACCGTCATGATCAACGGCGAGTCAGGCACCGGCAAGGAACTGGTCGCCCGCGCGCTGCACGACTACGGCAAGCGCAAGAACGGCCCCTTCGTCGCCATCAACATGGCTGCGATTCCGAAGGACCTGATCGAATCCGAGCTTTTCGGCCATGAGAAGGGGGCCTTCACCGGCGCCCTGACTCGCTCCTCGGGCCGCTTCGAGCAGGCCGAGGGTGGCACTCTGTTCCTCGACGAGATCGGCGACATGCCGATGGAGGCGCAGACCCGTCTCCTGCGCGTGCTGCAACAGGGCGAATATACGACTGTCGGCGGTCGCACCCCGATCAAGACCAATGTCCGTATCGTTGCAGCGACCAACAAGGACCTGCGTATCTCGATCGCGCAGGGGCTGTTCCGCGAGGACCTGTTCTTCCGGCTGAACGTCGTGCCGATTCGCCTGCCTCCGCTGCGCGAGCGCGTCGAAGATATTCCTGATCTCGTGCGCCACTTCTTCTCGCTGGTCGAGAAGGAGGGCCTCCCGCGCAAGCAGATCGATTCGGAAGCGATGGACGTGATGCGTCGCTATCGCTGGCCCGGCAATGTGCGCGAGCTCGAGAACCTCGTCCGCCGCCTGGCCGCGCTTTATCCCCAGGAGACCATCACCGCGCCGATCGTCGAGGCTGAACTTCAGCCCTCGAGCCAGGCGACGAGTTTCTCCGGCGCCACCACCCAGGAACGCGCAGAAACGCTGTCCGGCTCGGTCGAGCGCCATCTCAATCAGTACTTCGGCGGTTTTGGCGACAATATTCCCCCTCCCGGGCTGTATCATCGCATCCTGCGCGAGGTTGAGCCGCCGCTGATCGCCGCCGCACTGGCTGCGACGCGCGGCAACCAGATCCGCGCAGCTGAACTGCTCGGCCTCAACCGCAATACGCTGCGGAAGAAGATTCGCGAGCTCGACATGCAGGTGGTACGCTCACCGCGCTGAGGTCGGACGGCAAAGGCGGGAAACGGAGCGTTTCCCGCCTTTCATATGTCGCATTTTGACAACACCGTTGCGTCGGCGCATCTATGCCGCGCGCCAGGCCGTGCCCGTTCCGGGCCGGTCGTCCGGGAGTCGTCAAGAAACCGTGTCAGCTTCGATGAGCGATGTCAGAATCACGCCGCGTGGCGAGGATGCGCCCCGGCGCGTCTCGGGCTGGCTCGGGGCGATCGTCGTGGTTTTCGCGCTCGTCTCGGCGCTAGTCACCTTCATGGTGCTGTCCGGCGTCACGCCGATCGCGCCGGTGCACGAGGTCGTCGTCGGCGTCTTCATCCTCAATGCGCTGCTGATCCTGCTGCTCCTGATCATCGTCGCCTTCGAGACGGCCGTGCTGATCAGGGCGCGTCGCGCGGGAGCCGCCGCGGCCGGCCTCCACGTCCGAATCGTCGGGCTTTTCAGCATCATCGCGACATTGCCGGCGATTCTGGTTGCGATCATCGCGACGGTAACGATCGAGCGCGGCCTGGAGCCCTGGTTCTCGGACAGAATGCGCGACGCGATCTTCAAGTCCGTCGAGGTCGCCGACGCCTATGCCGCCAACCAGTGCAAGTCGCTGGGTCGCGAGATCCGCGTCCTTGCCGATGACCTGGCGCGTGCCAAGCCGGCCTACGATGTCGACCGAAAATGGTTCGAAAACTTCCTGACCGCGCGGGCCACCGCACTCGGCGTGCCCGTCGCGGCGATCATGCAGCCACCCGACAAGGTGCTCGTGCGCGCCAGCATCGACGTGCTGAAGAATGCTCCGCAGCCCGACAAGGCCGCCTTCGACGACGCCGATTCCGCGCCGGAGCCGATCTGTATCGTGCCCGAGACCGGCCGTATCTTCGGCGCGCTGGTCAGGTTGCCCGCCTATGAGAACGGCTATCTCCACGTCGCGCGCGAGGTCGACCCGCTGGCGGTCGAGTTCCCCGCGGTCGCCCGTGGCGCGGCAGTCGAGTATCTCGCCATCGACGCCCGCCGGAAGGGCGTGCAGATCGCCTTCGCCTCGATGTATGCGCTGATCGCGCTGATCCTGCTGCTGTCGGCGATCTGGCTCGGCTTGAGCTTTGCCAACGGGCTGGTGGCGCCTATCCGGCGGATGATCCATGCAACGGACCAGGTCTCCAGCGGAAACTTCTATGTGCAGGTCCCGATCAGGAGATCGGAGGGAGATCTCGCCCATCTCGGCGAGACCTTCAACAAGATGACGGCGGAGCTGCGCCGACAGCGCGACGGGCTCGTCACCGCCAGCGACGTCATCGATCGACGGCGGCGCTTCACCGAGACCGTGCTGTCGGGCGTTTCCTCGGGTGTCCTCGGCCTCGATGGCGAGGGCCGCGTCACCATCATCAACCGCTCGGCCGAGGGGCTTCTCGGCACCGGCAGCCGCGTATTTGGCGAACCGATCGCGCAGGTCGCGCCCGAGGTTGCCACCTTCGTCGCCGACGCGCTCCATGGGCGTTCGCGCCAGAGCGCGGGGCAGGTCTCGCTGACGCGCGGCGGACAGGACCGGATGGTCAATATCCGGGCCGTCCGAGAGGGTGAGGGCGCCGGTGCGGGGCTCGTCGTGACGCTGGACGACATCACGGATCTCGTCTCGGCGCAGCGGACCGCGGCCTGGGCCGATGTCGCCCGCCGCATCGCGCACGAGATCAAGAACCCGCTGACGCCTATCCAGCTCTCGGCCGAGCGGATCAGGCGCAAGTTCGGCAAGGTGATCCTTGAGGACAAGGAGATCTTCGACCAGTGCACTGCGACGATCGTGCGCCAGGTCGACGATATCCGCCGCATGGTCGACGAGTTCTCGTCCTTCGCGCGCATGCCGAAGCCGTCGCTTTCGCGCGACGACATCGTCGAGACCGCGCGGCAGATCGTCTTCCTGATGCGCGTCGGCAATCCCGAGATCACGATGACCGACAACCTGCCCGCGGAAGCGGTTCTGGCCCAGTTCGACCGGCGCCTGATTTCGCAGGCGCTGACGAACGTCATCAAGAACGCGACTGAGGCGATCCAGGCGGTGCCTGCCGACATCCGAGGGCGAGGCGAGATCGAGATCGCATTCGAGCGCCGCGACGATGGCAGGATCGTCATCGACATCATCGACAACGGCAAGGGACTGCCAGCCGACCAGCGCCAGAAGCTGCTCGAACCCTATATGACGACGCGCGAGGGCGGCACCGGCCTTGGCCTCGCCATCGTCGGCAAGATCCTCGAAGACCATGGCGGTGGCATCGAATTGCTCGATCGGCCGGACGCCGAGCAGGGCACGCGCGGCGCGCGTGTCCGGTTGTGGTTCCCCGAGACAGGCCCCGCCACCGAGACCGATAGCGAGACAACGAGCGGCCGCGAGAGATTAGCGGCAACCGCCCGGGACAAGCAGAATGGGATTGCCGTATGAGCGCTGATATTCTGGTCGTCGACGACGAGGTCGATATCCGCGAGCTGGTCGCGGGCCTGCTCGAGGATGAAGGCTACCGTACCCGCAAGGCTGGATCGGCAGACGAGGCTCTTGCCGCGATCGCCGCGCGCCGGCCCAACCTGGTCTTCCTGGACATCTGGCTGCAGGGCAGCCGGCTGGACGGGCTGCAGGTCCTCGAGCTGATCAAGGAGAGCCATCCCGACCTCGCGGTCGTGATGATCTCGGGCCACGGCAACATCGAGACCGCGGTTTCCGCTATCAAGAGCGGCGCCTATGACTTCATCGAGAAGCCGTTCAAGGCCGACAGGCTGGTGCTCGTGGCCGAGCGTGCGCTCGAAGCCTCGCGCCTGCGCCGCGAAGTCCGGGAGCTGAAGACGCGCTCGGTCCAGGCCAGCCGCATCGTCGGCCGCTCGACGGTCGTCAACCAGCTGCGCCAGACCATCGAGCGCGTGGCGCCGACCAATGCACGCATCCTGATCACCGGTGAGCCCGGCTGCGGCAAGGAGCTGGCGGCGCGCACCCTGCATGAGGGCTCGTCCCGATCCTCCGGGCCGTTCATCGTGATCAATGCGGCGACGATCACGCCCGATACGATGGAGGAGGAGCTGTTCGGCGTCGAGGCGGGCGAGGGCCGCACGCGTCGCGTCGGCGCGCTCGAGGAGGCGCATGGCGGCTCTCTGTATTTCGACGAGATCGGCGATATGCCGCGCGAGACCCAGAATCGCATCCTGCGCGTGCTGGTCGACCAAAATTTCCAGCGCGTGGGCGGCGCAACGCGCGTCCATGTCGATGTCCGCATCATCTCCTCGACCAGTCGCGATCTCGCCAAGCTGATCGCTGACGGGCAGTTCCGCGAGGATCTCTATCACCGCCTCAGCGTCGTACCGGTGCGCGTACCCTCGCTGTCGGATCGACGCGAGGACGTGCCGGAGCTGATCGAGTTCTTCATGGAGCAGATCTCGGTGGCGAGCGGCCTGCCCAAGCGCCGGATCGGCTCCGACGCCATGGCGGTCCTCCAGTCCCATGAATGGCCAGGCAACATTCGCGAGCTCCGCAACAATGTCGAGCGGTTGATGATCCTGACCAAGGGCGACCCGACAGCCGACATCACGATCGAGATGCTGCCCGCCGAAGTCGGGGCCATGGTCCCGACGACGCCATCGGGCTCTGGTGGCGAAAAGCTGATGAGCTTGCCGCTTCGCGAGGCGCGCGAGATCTTCGAGCGCGAGTATCTGATCGCGCAGATCGCGCGCTTCTCGGGCAACATTTCGCGCACCGCCGAATTCATCGGCATGGAGCGTTCGGCCTTGCACCGGAAGCTGAAATCGCTCGGAGTGGGCTGAAACGTGGCGGGGCAGGCGCTGTTTGCATGAGTGCCTGCGAGATATGCACGGGCAATGTGCACCTGCGAAGTGATATTGCACTTGCTTTGTCGCGCAATGCGACGATCTTATGTGACGTCGGTGTTTCAGGGCGGCGCGCCCGATTGCGCGTCTGCAAACGAAACGAAATGGATCGCGGGCTTCAAGCCGATGAGCGATCCCAACAATAGGGGCTACCCATGGCCGCAGAGCGGGCTCAAAACCTTCAGGACACGTTCCTCAACCACGTTCGCAAGCAGAAAATTCCGCTGACGATCTTCCTCGTCAACGGCGTGAAACTGCAGGGCGTCGTCACCTGGTTTGATAATTTCTGCGTATTGCTGCGCCGCGACGGGCACTCGCAGCTGGTCTACAAGCACGCGATCTCGACCATCATGCCGGGCCATCCCGTGCAGCTGTTCGAGCCCGAGGAACAGGACAAGGCCTGAGGCCGATGTCCGGCCGCAGCGGGACAGACGAGCCACAATCGGTCACCAAACCGCTCGATGAGATCGAGCGCGAGATCGCCGCGAATACTCGGGCCTACGTCGTGGGTCCGTACTCGCAGCGCCGTGGCGGCGGCACGGCCGACAGCAATCAACGGTCCTTCGCAGCCAGGCTCGATGAAGCCGTCGGCCTGGCTGCAGCAATCGACCTGACGGTCGTCGAGCCGATCCAGGTCATGCTGACGGCTTTTCGGCCAGCCACATATCTCGGCAAGGGCAAGGTCGAGGAGATCGCCGAGCGGATCAAGCTCGAGGAAATCGGCCTCGTCGTGATGGACTGCGCGCTGTCGCCGGTCCAGCAACGCAACCTCGAGAAGGCCTTTGGCTGCAAGGTCATCGACCGCACCGGCCTGATTCTCGAAATTTTCGGCCGGCGAGCGCGGACTCGAGAGGGCACGCTGCAGGTCGAGCTCGCGCACCTGAATTACCAGAAGAGCCGTCTCGTGCGGTCCTGGACCCACCTCGAGCGCCAGCGCGGTGGCTTCGGCTTCCTCGGCGGCCCCGGCGAGACCCAGATCGAGGCCGACCGGCGTATCATCCAGGAGCGCATGACCAAGATCGAGCGCGATCTGGAAAGCGTCAAGCGCACCCGCGGCCTGCATCGCGCCAGCCGTAAACGCGTGCCTTATCCCGTAGTTGCGCTTGTTGGTTACACCAATGCGGGCAAGTCGACGCTGTTCAACCGGCTGACCTCCGCCGAGGTTCTGGCGCAGGACATGCTGTTTGCCACGCTCGACCCGACCGCGCGCGCGATCAAGCTGCCGCATGGCGCCCGCATCATGCTGTCGGACACTGTCGGTTTCATCTCGGACCTCCCGACGCAGCTCGTCGCCGCCTTCCGGGCGACGCTGGAGGATGCGATCGAGGCCGATGTGCTGCTGCATGTCCGCGACGTCTCGCATGAGGACACGCAGGCCCAGGCCGCCGACGTGCAGGCGATCCTGCGCGATCTCGGGATCGATCCCGATGACGGCCAGCGCGTGGTCGAGGTCTGGAACAAGTCCGACCTGCTCGACATCCCGGAACGCGAGCGCCAGCTCGGTCTTGCGGGACTCAAGCCTGAGGTTTCCCGCCCGGTTCTCGTATCTGCCTTGACCGGCGACGGCATCGAGCGGCTGACCGACGCGATCGAGCAGCGCATCGCTAGGCGCCGGCCCGTCTACGCGCTTAGCCTCGAGCCGGGCGACGGCAAGTCGCTAGCCTGGCTGCACGCCAATGGCGAGATCCTGGAACGCGAGGATGCGGAGGATGGGACGCTGGCCCTGACAGTGCGCCTGCCGCCGGAGCGCGAGGGATCGTTCGGCGCGCGGTTTCCCGAGGCGGTCCGGCAGAACTGAGACGCGACCGGCTGAATGGTCGCCGGAAGCGCAATCCTGTGAGACGCCGCTCTGCGGCGCTCCAGGACGCGGGCTCGGTTCAGGCGTTTGGTGCCTTTTCTGAGCGCTTCACTGCCTGCCAGAGCGCTTCCATCTCTTCGAGGGTCGCATCCTTCGCGGATCTGCCCTGCGCTTCGAGCGCCTGCTCTATGCCCTTGAAACGGCGCTCGAATTTCGCGTTCGCGGCATGCAGGCAGCCTTCGGGATCGGCATCGACATGCCGTGCCAGATTGGCGACTACGAACAGCAGGTCGCCGATCTCTTCCTTGATCGCCGCCTTGTCGCCTGAGGCGAGCGCCTCGTCGATCTCCGCAGTTTCCTCCCGGATCTTGTCGAGCACGAGCCGGGCATCGTTCCAGTCGAAGCCGACTGTCGAGGCCTTGGCCTGAATTTTCCAGGCGCGGGTCAGAGAGGGCAGCGTGTGCGGCACGCCGGCGAGAACACCCTTGTCCTCTGTCTTCTCGGGCAGGCCAGCGGCCTCGCGAGCGGCGACCTTTTCGGCCTTTTCCTGCGCCTTGATGCGATGCCAAAGCGCCTTGACCTCGAGAGGCGAGAGATCCCGGGCATCGCCAAAGACATGCGGATGGCGCCTGATCATTTTCGAGGTCACGGCCTCGACGACATCAGCGAAGGCGAATGCGTCCTGCTCCTGCGCCATGCGCGCGTGGTAGACCACCTGAAGCAGAAGGTCCCCGAGTTCGTCCTTGAGGTCGACGAGGTCACCACGCGCGATGGCGTCGGCGACCTCATACGCCTCCTCGACCGTGTAGGGCGCGATCGACACAAAATCCTGCTCGAGGTCCCAGGGGCAGCCGGTGCCGGGGGTGCGCAGCGCCGCCATGATCTCGATCAGGCGGGAAATGTCTCCGGAGGGCTTCACCGTGCAGGTCTCCGTGGAATGGGCTAGGGTCTCTCCCATGATTCAAGTGACGCCGTCCATCGCCATCGACGAGAGCGAAATCGAGGAGAGTTTCGTCCGGGCCTCCGGGCCGGGCGGGCAGCACGTCAACAAGGTGTCGAGCGCGGTCCAGCTCAAATTCGACGCCAGGCGTTCGCCCGGGCTGCCGAACGACGTCGCGATTCGCCTGATGAAGCTCGCGGGCAGCCGCCTGACCCTGGACGGGGTCATCCTCATCGTCGCGCAGTCGCAGCGCAGCCAGAAACGCAACCGCGAGGAGGCGCTGGAGCGCCTGCTCGCGCTGATCCGCGAAGCCGCCATCCCGCCACAGGTGCGCCGGCCTACCAAGCCGACAAAGGCCTCGAAGGAGCGCCGCCTCGTATCAAAGGACAAGCGCTCGTCCATCAAGGCCGGTCGCTCGAAGCCGGGGGCTGACTGATTGGCTGACGACGAGACGCCGCCTGACGGCGGCAGGCGCTTCGCCAGGGCCCAACGCCCGGAGCGAAAGGCGCCGCGACGCATCACGCCTGACTATCTGCAGCGGGCCGCGATGCATTACCTCGAGCGCTACGCAGCGCCTTCGGGGCAGTTGCGCCGCGTGCTTCAGCGCAAGGTTATGGTGAGCTGCCGCCATCACGGCGACGAGCCCGCGCTGTTTGACGCCATGCTCGACGATGTCGTGGCGCGATGCCAGTCATCTGGGCTCGTCGACGACGCGCGTTTTGCCGAGGCCCGTGCCAACAGCTTGCGCCGGAAGGGGCAATCGTCTCGGGCGGTGGCTGCAAAGCTTGCGGCCAAGGGCGTTACCCGCGAACTCGCGGCGCAGCACAGTGCCAGCGATGACGAGCAGGAACTGGCCGCGGCGCGCATCGCAGCGCGACGCAAGCGACTCGGGCCCTGGAGCCGCGGCGACCGCATCGCCAATCGCCAGAAGGATCTCGCGGCATTGGCGCGAGCGGGGTTCAGAATGAACGTCGCCCGCAGCGTCATTGACGATGCGGGCGACGAGGTGGAAACCTGACCCGGTCAGGCGGGCCCCGATATTCCTGCGTTAGTCGAGCCGGATGTTCGCGTCGCTTACAACCTTGCCCCAGCGTGCGATCTCGGCGGTGACGAACTTGCCGAAGTCCGACCCGTAAAGGGCAGGAATGGTCGAGCCGTTCTTCTTCCAGGCCTCGGCGATCGCCGGAACCTTCAGGGCCTTCTCGATCTCGTCGCGCATGCGGGCGACGATCGCGTCCGGCGTGCCCTTGGGCGCCCAGATTGCGTACCAGGTCGCGACCTCATAGCCATCAAGCCCTGCCTCCTTGGCTGTGGGCACGTCGGCGATGGCGTCGGCGCGCTTGGGCGCCGCGACGGCGAGGGCCCGCAGCGAGCCTCCGGAAATCTGTGGCGCAGACGATCCCAGCCCGTCGAACATGACATCGACCTGGCCGGCGACGAGATCCTGCATCGCGGGGCCGGCGCCGCGGTAGGGGACATGCGTCAGGGGAGCCTTGGCCAGCAGCTTGAACAACTCGCCTGCCAGGTGATGGGTCGTCCCGTTGCCTGCCGAGGCATAGTTCAGCTTGTCGGGATTGGCCTTGGCGAAGGCGATCAGCTCGGCCAAAGTCTTGGCCTCGACCTTCTTGGGATTGACGACGACAACCTGCGGCGGCTGCGCGATGACGCCGATCGGGATGAAATCCTTCTCAAGGTTGTAGTCGAGCTTGGGATAGAGCGCCGGCGCGATGGCATGGTGGGCCGCACCGATGAAGAAGGTGTAGCCGTCGGGAGCGGCCTTCGACGCCGCCGAAGCACCGACCGTGCCGCCCGCGCCGCCGCGATTGTCGATGATGATGCGGTGGCCGAGTTGCTGGTCGAGCTGTGCCGCCAGCGGCCGGGCGAAGGCGTCCGTGCCGCCGCCTGCCGGGAAGGGCACGATGAAGGTGATCGACTTCGTCGGCCAGGTTTGCGCCGCGGCTGGCAGGGCGGCGCCTGCGGTCAGTCCAGCGGCGGCAAGCAGCAGCAACAGGCGTCGTGACGTGATCATTGCTTGACGTTCTCCCTCGATCCATGACTTCCAGCTCTGATCGGCCGGATTTCGGCAGCGGCGTGGCCCGATGGCTGCCGCAGTTGGACGGGATTAGGCCATTCGTTGGTTGCTTTGGCAAGCATGGCGCGGTTGACTTGCGCCACCTCGCCACCGATCGGAACAGCATGAGCCGCCTCGACAGTTTCATCCGCCGCCTGGAGGCCCAGCGCCTCATCCTGAACTGGGCTGCCGCCGCCATCGCAGGGCGCGAGGGTTTGGTGCTCGAGCTGGGGCTGGGCAACGGCCGGACCTACGATCATCTGCGCGAAATCCTGCCGGAACGGGAGATCCATGCCTTCGAGCGCGAGGCCAAGGCCAATCCGCGTTCGCTGCCGCCGGTCGACAGGCTGGTCCTCGGCGACATGGCTGAGACGTTGCCTGCCTTCGCGGCCCGTCACGGCCGCAACGCAGTCCTCGTCCATGTCGATGCGACCACCGGCGTTCCCGAGCGCGACGCCGTTGCGCTTGCCTGGCTGCCCAGCCATGTCGCAGTGGTGGCCGGCGATGATGCGCTGGTGATCAGCGGCTCGGCGCTCGAGCATGAGGCGCTGCAGTCCACGGCCCTCCCAGAGGGTGTACCGGTCGACCGCTATTTCGCCTATCGCCGACGCCCCGGCGCGGTGTGAGTGGCGCGCGCATGCGCCTGACATCGCAATGCGACGCGTCACGACCTCAGGAGTCGGGCTTGCGAGCTCCAGTGCGGCTGCTCATATCTAGCCCAATTCCGCCGAGCGCCGATCCATCCGATCCCGCTCCCAGGGCAAAGCAACAAGCTGGAGATTTGACATGAGCGCTACCGAACGTGCGGTCCTCGCTGGCGGATGCTTCTGGGGCATGCAGCAGCTTATTCGGCGCTTGCCGGGCGTGATCTCGACCCGCGTCGGATACACCGGCGGCAACGTCAAGAATGCGACCTATCGCAATCATGCCGGCCATGCCGAGGCGATCGAGATCGTGTTCGACCCCGCTAAGACCAGCTTTCGCAACATGCTCGAGTTCTTCTTCCAGATTCACGACCCCAGCACGCTGAACCGCCAGGGCAATGATCTCGGCGACAGCTACCGCTCGGCGATTTTCTACACCAGCGACGAGCAGCGCGCGGTCGCGATCGACACCATCGCCGACGTCGACGCGTCCGGCCTCTGGCCAGGCAAGGTCGTCACGGATGTGACGCCGGCAGGCGAGTTCTGGGAGGCCGAGCCGGAGCACCAGGATTATCTGGAGCGGCTTCCGAGCGGCTACACCTGCCATCGCGTGCGTCCCGAATGGAAGCTCCCCGTGCGCGCAGCCAGCTCGCACGCGGCAGGCTGAGCGAACAGGGTCGGAAGCCGAGGTTAAAAGGCTGATTTTACCCGAGGCGGGCCGGGAACTCCGGCTCGCCATAGGGATAATAATCCGCGAGCTTCAGATTCTCGTATGGCAGGGCATCGAGATGCACCGTGCCAAGGAAGGGCTGCGGCGGCTCGACCAGCAGGATCGTCGGCGCAAAGCCGCTATCGTCGAATCCCCGGCGGAAATGCGCGCGCGACTTGATCGCGATTACATCGAACTCTTCTGGCGAGAGGCCGAGCTGCCATAGCTCCCAAGGCTCCATGATCTGCACAAGGTAGGGGCTGAGCACGATGACGTTACCCTTGCCGAAGCTCACGCAGATCCACTGGTCACCCGAGCCGCGACCGCCTTTCGCGTGGACCGAACGTATGGTTCCGGAGATGCGGACCGGCGCGCCGGCCGATTGATCGAACAGGCCGCCGATCTCGGCATCGAAGGGGTCTCCAGCCTTGCCGCCCGCCGCCAGGACCGTCCGAATGATATCGGGCGAGGCGACCGTCGCGATCAGCGTGCGTTCCAACTTCTGATCCAGGATCTCCTGCAACAGCCAGGTCGCATAGCCCGAGCGGTCGCTGTAGTCGACGAGGACGACGGGCCATTTGCCCGACGCCACCGCGTCGCGGGCGAGGGCGACGCCTTCTTTCATGGCATGTATCTCGACGCTTTTGACCAGCGCCTCGCGCCGGCGCCAGATCCAGTCTGCCATGTCGGCGATCACTCGCTCGGCGAGAGCCGCATCGTCATTGGTGAGGACCTGAAGCCCCATGCCGACATCGGGCACGTCCGACCACGGAAAGCCGAAGAAGATATTGACGAAGACATCGGGCTCGCGCGCCTCCCAGATCAGCGCGCGCTGGATCAGGTCCGACCATGGCGAGGCGCCCGTCCACATCACCACCGTGGGCGCGATGATCGGGATCCGCAGCGCGCGGTGCACGGGCCTGAAGCTGCCGCGGATCGCGCGGACCAGCATGCGCGCCGCCCGTTCGCCCTGCAGGTGCATGTCGTAATGCGGGAAATACTTGACGCTGAAGGCCATGTCGGCCTGCTGAAGGAAGGCCTCGTCCTCATTTCCATGGGGATCGAAAGTGGCCGAGATGAAGACGTCCCTGCCGACGACCTCCCGCACGCGTCGCGCGATATCGGCCTCGGGACGCGGCACCCCGCGCACAGCCAGCGCGCCGTGCAGCGCCAGATAGACGCCGTCCAGACTGGACTGCGCCTTGAGTTCCGCGACCATGATCCCCAAAAAATGCTCGTAGGCATCCCGGGTGATCCAGCCCGAGCCGATCCCCGTGAGGGGCCAGAGCGGCGAGGTGATGCCGATCAATTCAACATCGGCATGTTCGCGCGCGACCTGGACGAAGCCGCCCATATAGCCCTTCGGATCGGTGGCAAGCAGTGCCTCGCCGCTCGCCGGCGAGCCCGGATAGATGAAATCCTCCCTCCTCGTGTCATTGGGCAGAAAGGTGACGGTCTCGTGGGCAAATTGAAGGACAGCGATACGCATGGTGATCCGTTTTAGGCGGGTTTGACGTCATAGAACTGGGCGAAGCCGTTGCGCATACCTGTCAGCCCGCGATAGGCGGTCTTCTCGTAATAGGCACCCAGCGGGATGTACGGCACGTCGACGAAGAACTGCTTCTGGATTTCGGCGCAGATCGCCTTCTGGGCAGCAATGTCCTTGGCCACGAACCATTCGGCGCGCAGTTCCTCGAGGCGCGGCGATTTCGGCCAGCCGAACCAGGCTTGGTCGCCATTGCCGCGAATCCCGAGCTGGCTCGCGGGGTCGAAGTTATTGGTGCCGTTGAGATAGGTGAAGAAGATGTTCCAGCCGCCCTTGTCGGCGGGCTGCCGGCTGGCGCGTCGCTGCACGACGGTGCCCCAGTCGGTCGAGACCAGGTCGACATTCATCCCCGATTTCTGCAGCGCGTCGGCCGCGACCATCGCCAGCGCATGCGTCGAGGGATAGTCGCTGGGGTCGAGCATCACGACGCGCTCGCCCTTGTAGCCGGCCTCGGCGAGCGCTCGCTTGACCGCCGCGAAGTCACGCTTTCCGACAAGTGCCTCGGTCCCGGCCCGCGTGGCCAGCGGCGTATCGGGGCTGAACACGCCGACATGGTCCTTCCACATCGAACGCTCGTCGCCGGCAACCGCGGTCATGTACTCGGTCTGGTCGATGGCGCCGAGCAGCGCCCGTCGGATCGCGGGATTGTCGAAGGGCGGATGCAGGCAGTTGAACCGTAGGCAGCCGATGCCGCCGGCCGGATCGAGACCCTCGATCTTCACGCCGGCGCGGTCTTTCAGCACGCCGAGCAGATCCGGCGTCGGGTTCTGCCACCAGTCGATCTCGCCCGCGCTCAGCGCATTGGCCGCCGTAGAAGGGTCGGGCATGATCCGCCATTCGACGCGATCGAAGAACACGTTCTTGGGGCCGGCCGTAAAGCTGGCCGAGCCACCCTCGCGCGGAACATAGCCGCTGAATTTCTCATAGACGGTCAGGGCACCAGAGACGCGCTCGCTCGCCTTGAAGCGGAAGGGGCCGCTCCCGACCATCTCGGTGACTTGCTTGTTGGGGTCGGTCACGGCGAAGCGCTCTGGCATGATGCAGGGCATCGAGGTTCCGGTCTTGCCGAGCGCTGCCGGAAGGAGCGGGAAGGCCCGCTTCAGGCGAAACTTAACGACGCGGTCGGATTCTGCCGACAACTCGTCGGTGGCATCCATCAGGGCGCGGCCAAAAGCATCGCGGGCGGAAAAGCGCTTGATGCTCGGCACGACGTCCTGGGCGCGCACCGGCTCGCCGTCGTGGAAGCGCAGGCCCTCGCGCAACGTGAGGCGCCAGAGCTTGCCATCGTCCTCGACCGTATGTCCGGCCACCATCTGCGGCTCGAAATTATAGTCGGCGGTCTGGCCATAGAGCGTATCGAAGACGAGATAACCGTGATTGCGGGTCACGGTCGCGGTGGTCCAGACGGGATCGATGATCGCGACATCGGCCTCGGGAACGAATTTCAGCACCCTGGCCGGCTGGGCGATACTGGGTTTTGCAAGCCCGGAGACCGCAGCTCCTGCGGCCACGCCAAGAAATGTACGACGCTTCATACCGTAAACCTTCCGTTGGAACAGATGGAATGGTCGCGGATCATGGAGCGTCGCCGCGATGTCGTTGAGCAATCCTAGAGCGCCGGAAATCACGGGCGCAAGTCGCGCGGCGGCGGATCTGCAAATAAGCCGGAAATTGCCGACTTACTGTAGGTAACGGCACGGCCGGGCACGCCCGGAACACTGAAATCTAAGACTCAAAAAAGGGCTGGCGGCATCGAATGCCGCCAGCCCTTTTGACCATGTGCTGCCTGCCGCGCTCGCCGGTGGGGCGCTTGTCAGAACTGGATTGATGCGCCTGCGATCGGTCCGTGCTGGGTTACCTTCC
Organism: Allobosea sp. P1_B10; assembly: GCF_056406735.1. Lineage (NCBI taxonomy): Bacteria > Pseudomonadati > Pseudomonadota > Alphaproteobacteria > Hyphomicrobiales > Alloboseaceae > Allobosea > Allobosea sp. P1_B10. The sequence goes on from NZ_JBFTZP010000009.1 coordinate 142,990, forward strand.
ACTGGAAGCCACCATCGCGAAAATCTTGGTGCAGCACGCGATAGCCAGCCCTGAACGTGGTGGGTAGGCCCAGCATTGTCGTGCGATAGCCGATTGCGGCCTGGCCGTTGAGGCTCAGGCGCGTGCCGACACCGAAGCCGCCGACATCGCCTTCCAGAGCGAGGTTCCAGCGGTCGCTCATGTCATAGGTGACGCGTGTGCCGATGAACGGGTCGAGCCAGCTTTCGCTCGCCGACACACCGAAGCCTCCCACTCGAAGCTTGGTTGTCAGCCGCGCGTAGCGAAGGCCGACCGTGGGCTCGATCGCGAAGACACGCGGCGAGCCGAAAACGGTGTTGCCGCCAAGTTGCGACTCGAAGACGCGATAGTACAGGCCGCCCGAGACCAGGTAGTTCTTCATCCCGACGCCGAGCGTAGCTCGCGAAAAATGCTTCTCGCTGGCAACCTTGGCGTATTCCGCATTGATGTAGCCGCCGAAATTGCCACGCCTGAGCTCCGCTGCGCCCATTGCGCCGAACTGCAGTTGCTTGAGGGTCTCGCTGAACGGGACGTCGACGTTGGCGCTATAGCCCCGCACGGCGGCATCGCCCTTGAGCGAGGAGGCCCACATATAGGGCGTGATGACCAGCGACCAGTCGCGCAGGCTGACCGGCGCCGTCGGGCTCTGAGCTGCAGCCGGGCGCAGATCGGCCGCCTGCGCGCCGCAAGCCGGCACGAATGCGGTCGCTGCGCCAAGCAAGGCCGCGGCGGCTGCGGACCGTAGTGAAAGGAATGGTGTCGTCGAAGTCATGATGATGGTCCCCCGGCGCGAGCGGTTCAAAAGGGAGTTCTACGGGACCAGCCGCGATTCCTCCGCCAAGGGTGTTACCGTCAATTGACGGCTGGGCCCAAGGCAAAGGCGCGGCTGATGGCTCAGCGCTTGGGGAAAGCCAGCGCAGGAGGTGTCATGGCCGCCGTCATTGGGGCGCTGACGAGTGTCTTCGCGTCGAGATCGAAGCTCGTCAGGTCGATGCCCCGCAGAACCGGATCGTCATAGGTCTTGACGTAATAGACCTTGTTCGCGAGGTCGGCGACCGTCGACCACTGGGTGTATTCCAGTGGCTCGCTGCCCTGGTTCTTGTCGCGTACCCAGCCCTTCGGAATGTCGAAATTGCTGATGATGTGCTCCGCCAGCCGGACACTTTCGGGGCCCGAGGGCTTCTTCTCGACCGAAAGCGTGTAACCCAGCGCGCGCAGGAGGCGCGAGGGGGGCGTCGGGTCGCCGGGGATACCCAGCATGCCGGACCCCTGGCCCAGAGCGGCAAAGGTTTGCGAGCCGATCTTCAGCGGCTCGGCATTGACCGGGGAGAGCTTCAGATAGTTGCGCAGGTTGGTCATGTGCCAGTCGAAGGACGGCGAATTGGTCATGACGCCCAGCGGATTGTCGTGAACCTTGAGCGTCCCGTCGATCGGCTCGATGACGACCGAAGCGCCGGTCGCGTCATGCAGCGTGTAATGCACCGGCGGGGCAATCCCCATGTTTTCCTGGACGACATTGATGATCGCGATGTCACCCAGCGCGGCCTTGAGTTCGGCGACGGTCGCGAAGCTGGTCAGGGCCCAGGTCAGGAACTCCCAGGGCGCGAGGGATTTCGCTGGGTCAGCCTTTGCGGGGTCCGTGTAACCGGCGAAGCCGGGGAAGTAGAGAATTCCGCCGACCAGCCCCTTTTCATTCATCCCGTCGACGAGCGCCTCGGCGCCCAGCGCATTCATGCCGACAGCTGCGTATTGTCCGGTCCAACTCATGCCGGATTTGCCGCCGGTGCCTGTCGCCGCAAGCTTGTAGTTGCGGGGGATGACGAGTGCACGCGACTGCATGTCGAAGCCGAATTCCATCGTGCGTGCATAGACGCCGCTGTTGTCGGTCGTTCGAATCAGGAAACTTGTGCAGGCCTGAGCGGTCTGGGACGCGGTGAGGGCGGATGCGGCCAATAATGCTACAAATTTACGGCGAACGTTCATGCCAAATTGTTTCGAACGCGCATTTACACTTTTCATTTAATATTCTTCCCCGAGCCCAACAATTGACGAATGTACCTTGTCATCCAGTCTATCGAAGAAAAAGCATGCCTGACTGGGTACCCGTCATGCAGCTTGCGCGCAAGGCGGTGCGGTTTTCGGTGGCTTCCCTGCTTTTGGAGCATCCACAGGTGAGGCGATGGTGCGGTTGTGGACTCCACGAGCGCATTTTGGGCCGTACACGGTCGCGCGTGCGGCGGCCGTGAATCCGAAAAACTGTGTGTTTTGAAACTCTAGCGACGGTTCCTTGACACACCGAAACGTTTCGGATTAGCGTTTTTGCGCGAGGACCCATGTCGCTGATCCGGATTGCCGCCAGTCTCGACCTGTCCGTCACGACCGTCTCGCGGGCGTTGGGCGGTCATGACGACGTGGCCGAGGGCACCCGCAAGCGCGTCCAGGCAGAGGCCGATCGCATCGGTTATCGCCCCAACACGATCGCGCGGCGTTTGCGCGGCGGACGCAGCGATGCGGTCGGCATCGTGTTGCCGACCGCGCCCGGGCAATTGGGGGAGCCGTTCTTCTTGCGCCTCATCGGCGCGATGGGGCCGCGCCTCGCCGAGGCGGGGCTCGATCTGATCGTATCCAGTGCTCACGGGGGCAGCGAGGAACTCGCGCTCTACCGCCAGTTCGTAGAGAACCGGCGCGTGGATGCGATGATTGTCGCCCGCACCAGGCTGAACGATGAACGCGTTTCCTATCTTCGCGAGGCCGGGCTGCCCTTCGTCACCTATGGGCGCACCGAAGCGGGTGGGCACGCCTGGGTCGATACGGATGCCGCCGAGGCCTTTAAGGCGGCCACCGAACGCCTGCTCCGCTTCGGGCATCGCCAGATCGGCTTCATAGGCGCTCCGCTCGAATACGGCTTCGGCTTCTTCCGGGAGGCCGGCTGGCGCGAGGCCATTACGAAAGCCGGGATCGCCATCGGCCCCGCCGGGTTCGTCGAGCCGAGCGAGGAGAACGGCTATCGTCTTGCGGTGAAGTTGCTGGCCGCGCGCGAGCCACCGACTGCGCTGCTCTGCGCCACCGATCGCCTCGCTTTCGGGGCGCTGCACGCTCTGGATCGCGCGGGTCTCAAGGTCGGCCATGACGTTTCGGTCATCGGTTTCGATAACTCGGCCGTCGGTCATTACATCGCCACGCCGCTGACCAGCTTCGACCCGGACATCGAGAGTGCCGCTCAGGCGATCCTCGACATGCTGCTGGCGCAGCTCGCGGGCCAGAGCGGCGCCCAGATGCGCGAACTTCGCCACGCCAAATTCATTGCCCGCCGCTCCGACGGACCGGCACCGACTGCCAACGGCCAGACCAAGAGCCGTAGCGAATCCAGGGAGGACACAATCCATGATCAAGGCCTTCGCGACCCAGCTTAAACTCTCAGGGGCTGTCGCTGCCCTGGCGCTCGGTCTCGCCGCGAATCCGGCCGCAGCGCAGGTCGTATTCCTGTCGACGCAGCTGCGCCCGATCGAATCGGCCCAGAAGCTCCGCACCGACATCCTGAAGGATTTTCCGGGCGGGGCTGAGTTCGTCACCGAGCAGCCGCCGCAGCTCGGTGTTCACATCCGGGCGGAGCAGCAGGGTGGCAAGCCGGTCTCCAGCCTGATCGGTGCACTCCATGGCGAACTCCAGCCGCTGGCGGCGGATTCGCTGATGCCGCTGGATGACGTGCTGGCCACTCTCAAGGACCGCGGCCTCAATCCGGGCATGGTCGAGGCCGGCAAGCTCGGCACCGACAAGCAGATGTTCATTCCCTGGATGCAGGCGACCTACATCATGGTTGCCAACAAGCAGGCCCTGCCTTTCCTGCCGGAAGGCGCCGACATCAACGCGCTGACCTATGACCAGCTGGCCCAATGGGGCGCCAACATTCAGGCTAAGACGGGCAAGCGCATGCTCGGATTCCCTGCCGGGCCGACGGGGTTGATGCACCGCTTCTTCGAGGGCTATCTCTATCCCTCGTTCACGGGAGGCGTGGTCACCACCTTCAAGTCACCTGACGCGGTCGCGATGTGGACCAAGTTCCGCGAGCTCTGGAAGACCGTCAATCCGAACTCGACGAACTACGGTTTCATGCAGGAGCCGCTGCTTTCGGGCGATGTGTGGGTCGCCTTCGACCATGTCGCGAGGCTGATCGACGCACTGTCGCGCAAGCCTGACGACTTCGTCGCCTTCCCGGCGCCATCGGGTCCCAAGGGGCTCGGCTACATGCCCGTCGTCGCGGGGCTGGCCATCGCCAAGGGGGCGCCGCAGGCCGAGCAGGCCAAGAAGCTGATCGAATATCTGACCCGCCCCGACGTGCAAGTGAAGACCGCGAAGGCGGTCGCCTTCTTCCCCGTCGCCAAGGTGGACATGCCGGCCGATATCGACCCAGGCCTCAAGCTCCAGATCGACGCGGTTCAGAGGATGACAAGCGCCAGGAACGCTGTCGTCAGCCTGCTTCCTGTGGGTCTCGACCAGCGCGGCGGCGAGTTCGACAAGGTCTATGTCGACACGTTCCAGCGCATCGTGCTGCGAGGAGAGGATCCCAAGGCCGCGCTAGACCGCCAGGGTGAGGCATTGAAGCGCATCATGACGGAAACCAAGGCGCCGTGCTGGCTGCCGGACAAGCCGAGCCAGGGAGCGTGCCCGGTCGAGTGAGCAGCTGTCATGCGTGAGCACCCCGCTCTGCCATATCTGCTGATCGCCCCCTCGGTGCTGTTCCTGACGGGACTGTTCCTGGTCCCGCTCGGGCAGACCGCGATTCTGGCCTTCCAGCAGAGCGGCGTCTGGAGTTTCGGCAATTTCCACCGGATGGCCGACGACCTCAACTTCTCCGACGCGATGCGCAACACCTTCACCGTGGTGCTGCTCGCCGTGCCGCTGCAGGTCGCGCTGGCGCTTGGCATGACGATGATGCTGCGGCAGGTGAAGCGCGGCCGCGACATCCTGGTCTGGATCTGGTCGATCCCGCTCGGCATCTCGGACCTCGCGGCCGGGCTGGTCTGGCTCGCAATCCTGACCGACCAGGGCTGGTTCAACTCGCTCCTGTTCCAGATGGGCCTCATCAGCCAGCCCCAGGCCTGGTTGACCTATGAGACGCCGCTGGCCCTGCTGGCGGCGATCGTCATCGCCGAGATCTGGCGCGCAACCGCGATCGTCTTCGTCATCCTGCTGGCAGGCGTGCAACTGCTGCCCAAGGAATACGAGGAGGCGGCAGCGGTCTTCGGCGCCAGCAACTGGCAGCGCTTCGTCCGCATCACACTGCCGCTGCTCAAGCCCAGCATCCAGACCGCACTGATCCTGCGCACCGTGCTCGCCTTCGAGATGTTCGCGATGGCGCTCGCTCTGGGCGGGCGAAACTTCCCCGTTCTCGTCAGCGAAGCCTTCAACTGGCAGTATTTCAGCCAGGATTACGGGGTCGCGGCAGCCTATGCGGTCCTCGTCATGGCCATCTCGATAGCAGCAACGATCGTCTATCTGGTCGCGCTGCGGACACCGGCGGAGCAGCGCTCATGAACCCGCGCGCCGCCCGCTTCGACCGCTCGCTGTTTTTCGCCGGGCTTGCCGTACTCTGCGTCTGGACCTTGCTGCCGATCTACCTGCTGGCGCTGGGCGCCACGGGCGGGCGCGACATCGTCTCGCAATGGCCAAAGCCCTTCGCGCCGTTCGGCATCTCGCTGGCGACGTTGCAGACCTTCCTCGCCATCGACGGCGTCTGGCGGGCGACATGGGTCAGCATCCAGGCTGCCGCCATGACGATGGCCATGGCGCTGGCGATGGGCGTGCCCGCCGGCTACGCGCTGGCGCGGTTCCGCTTTCGCGGGGCGGGCGCCTACCGCGTGCTGATCCTGATGACGCGCGCGTTTCCGGTCGCGATCCTTGCGCTGCCGCTGACGGTCTCCTTCATCCGGCTCGGCGTCTACGACACGCCCTTCGGCGTTGCGCTCGTGCATGCCGTGCTGGCGACGCCCTTCGCCACCCTGGTCTGCGCCAGCCTGTTCATGGGCATCCCCAGGGAATTGGAGGAGGCGGCCTGGGTCTTCGGCTGCTCGCGTTTCACCGGCTTCTTGCGCGTCGTGCTGCCGCTGGCCCTGCCGGGAATCGCGGCGGCCTCGATCTTCGCCTTCGTATTGTCCTGGAACGAGGTGTTTGCCGCGTCCGTGCTGACGGTGCGGCAGCGGACGTTGACCGCCTATCTCCTGTCGGTGCTCTCGGAATCGCCGCTGCACCTGCAATTCGCCGGTGGCCTGATCCTGATCGTGCCCTCCGTCCTCTTCATCTTCCTCGTGCGTCGCCGCCTGTTCTCGATGTGGGGCATCGGCAACCGCTAGGCGGCCCGGGCACGGTCCGCGCCAACGACTTGAAAGCTTCTGAATGGCCAGCATAACGATCCAGGGCGTGGCAAAATCCTTCGGCGACGTCCACGCTTTGGCGGAGGTCGATCTCACGGTCGCCGACGGCGAGTTTCTCGCCCTGCTTGGGCCATCCGGCTGCGGCAAGACCACGCTGCTGCGCATCGTCGCCGGGCTGGAATCGCAGAGCCGCGGCCGCATTCTGATCGGCGATCGCGACGTCTCGGGCCTGCCGCCCCGCAAGCGCGGGCTCGCCATGGTGTTCCAGAACTACGCGGTCTTTCCGCACATGACTGTGTTCGAGAACGTCGCCTTCGGGCTGCGCATGGCCAAGGCCGACAAGGCGCGTGTCGCGTCGCAGGTCGAGAAGGCGGCGTCGCTGCTGCATATCGAGGGCCTGCTGAAGCGCTATCCCGCCCAGCTTTCGGGTGGCCAACGCCAGCGCGTCGCGGTCGCACGTGCGCTCGCTGTCGAGCCGGCGGTGCTGCTGATGGACGAGCCCTTGTCTAACCTCGATGCGCTGCTGCGGCTGGAGATGCGCGCCGAGCTCAAGGCCGTGCTGGCAGAGGCCGGCACGACCACCCTCTACGTCACCCACGACCAGACCGAGGCGATGGGCCTCGCCGACCGGATCGCGGTGATGCATGGCGGCCGCATCGAGCAGTTCGGCACACCTTCGGACATCTATGACCGGCCGCGCACCCGCTTCGTCGGTGGCTTCGTCGGCAGCCCGCCGATGAACTTCCTCGAACTGCGCGTTGCGGACGGCCGCGTCGATCTCGACGGCATGCCGCTACCGGCACCGGCAGGCGCGCCCGAAACCTTGCTGCTGGGCCTGCGGGCAGAGGATGTCGCGCTGGCCGAAGACGGGGAGGCGGGCTTCCCGATGTCCCTTAAGGTCGCCGAGCTGCTCGGTCCACAGGTCCAGCTGACCGGCACCGCAGCCGGCGGGCAGCCGATACGGGTCGTGCTGCCGGCGGGCGGGGCGCTGCCGCCACTGACACCCGGCGCGACCCTGCGGCTCAAGCCCGATATCGGGCGCCTGAGCTGGATGAACCGCGATGGATTAGCCCTGGAGACCCGCCCATGACGCGTATCGAGCAGGCCCGCGCCGTGCTGCGCGCCAATGACCGGGGTGGCTACACCGTGCCGACCGACCGGCTCTACCCCTTCCAGTGGAACTGGGATTCGGCCTTCGTCGCGATGGGATGGGCGACATTCGACGGCCCGCGCGCCTGGCGCGAGATCGAGCGCCTGCTCGAAGGGCAATGGGAGGACGGACTGATTCCGCAGATCGTCTTCCATGCTCCCTCCGACGATTATTTCCCGGGCCCAGAGGTCTGGGGCATCAAGCGAAATCCTCCGACATCGGGGATCACGCAGCCGCCGGTGCTGGCGAGCGCCGTGCGCTCCGTGCTCGAGCAACTGGGCGCGGCGGGCGAGGAGCGGGCGGCCGCGATCTATCCGCGCCTGCTCCTGAACCACGAGTGGTGGGAGAGGGCGCGCGATCCCGTTCGCAGCGGCCTCGTCGCGACGCTGCATCCATGGGAGACAGGCATGGACAACAGTCCGGCCTGGGACGTTGCGCTGGAGCGCGTGCCAACCGACACCGTGACCGAAATCCGCCGCCGCGACACCAGCCTCGTCGATGCTTCGTTCCGTCCGCGTGGCATCGAGTACCAGCGCTTCATCCATCTGGTCGATCTCTTCCGCGAGGCCGGATGGGATGCGACGCGGATGCTGGAGGTCTCGCCCTTCAAGGTGGCCGATGTCGGGACCAATGCGATCCTGCTGCGAGCCGAGCGGGATCTGCTGGCGCTTGCGCGACGCTTCGGCTCGGCAGCGGACATGGCGGCGATCTCCGCTCGGATCGCCCGCAAGGAAGCCGCGCTGGCGACGCTCTGGCACGAGCAGCTCGGCTCCTACATCTCCTGCGACATCGTCACGGACACCCCCATCGCGGTCAGGACGTCCGCCGGCTTCCTGCCGCTCTTCGCCGGCCTGCATGACCACGCTGGGGTGCTCGCGGCGCGGATAAAATCCTGGCGGCGCGAAGGCATCGCGTTGGTGCCGTCGACGGATCCGGCGGAGCCCGCCTTCGAGCCGCAGCGCTATTGGCGCGGGCCGGTCTGGGCCGTCGTCAGCTGGATGATCGCGCAGGGGTTGCGCGAGGCCGGAGAAGCGGACGCGGCGGCGCTGGTCGTCGATGATACCCGCCGGCTCATCGGCGACGCAGGTTTCAGCGAGTATTTCGACCCCACAAATCGCAACGGCATCGGCGGCGGCACGTTTTCCTGGACGGCTGCAATTGATCTCTTGCTCGCAGAGGGAGCCAAAGCGTGACTATGCCGACCCGCGGCGCAATCGATTGCGACCTGCATCCGGCGGTGCCCGGTATCGCCTCGCTCATTCCCTATCTGGCACCGCAATGGGCCGATGCGGTCGCGCAGCGCGGCATCCATGATCTGGAATCGACGAGCTATCCCCTGCGCGCGCCGATCTCGTCGCGTCCGGATTGGCGGATCGAGGGGAGGAAGGCCGGCTCGGATGTGGCCTTGCTAGGATCGCAGGCGCTCGACGGTTTTGGCGCGCAGGCCGGCATCCTGAACTGCCTCTACGCCGTGACGACGCTGTTCAGCGAGGACATGGCGGCTGCCTTCGCGAGCGCCGTCAATGACTTGCTGGCGGCGGAATGGCTCGACCGGGACCCGCGCCTGCGCGCCTCGATCGTGGTGCCGATCCAGAGCCCCCACCTCGCCGCGGCAGAGATCGAGCGCCGGGCCGGCGACCGCCGCTTCGTGCAGGTCCTGCTGCCCTGTCTCAGCGACCAGCCGCTCGGCCGGCGAAGCCTCTGGCCGATCTACGAGGCCGCGAACCGGCATGGGCTGCCGATCGGGATCCATGCCGGCTCGACCTATCGCCATCCCGTCACGCCTGTCGGCTGGCCGTCCTATTTCACCGAGGACTACGTCAACCAGGCGCAAGGTTTTCAGACACAGTTGACCAGTCTCGTCTGCGAGGGCGTCTTCAGCAAGTTCCCTGACCTCAAGGTCGTGCTGATCGAATCCGGTTTCACCTGGCTGCCGGCCTATCTCTGGCGACTGCACAAATACTGGCGTGGCTTGCGCATGGAGATCCCCTGGGTCGACCGCCCGCCGCCGGAGATCATCCGCGACCAGGTCCGATTCACGTTGCAGCCGGTCGATGCGCCAGTCGATGGCGACGCGCTCCAGCGCGTGCTCGACCAGATGGGCTCGGAGGATCTGCTGCTCTATTCCAGCGACTATCCGCACTGGCAGTTCGACGGGGCCGACGTCCTGCCGCCGCGATTGCCCGACAGCGTCCGGCGCAAGATCCTGATCGACAATCCGCTGGCGACCTATCCCCGCATCAAGGAGGATCTGGCATGAACATGGAGCTTCCCACCAAGCCGCAGGCGGACACCGCAATCGTGCGGCCCGTGATCGCCGATTGCGACATCCACCCTTGCCTGAGCAAGCCCTCCGACATCCTGCCGTATCTGCCAAAGCGCTGGCAGGAGCATGCGCTGAGCTACGGCATGCTGCCGCGTCACGGCTATCAGAGCGGCCCGGCCTATCCCAAGGGCCAGCCCGACGCTGCCCGCCTCGATGCCTGGCCTGTCGACGGAAGGCCCGGCAGCGATCTCGGCTTCATGCAGAAGCAGCATCTCGACGCCAACCGGGTCGAATTCGGTGTCATGACCGTGATCGCCCCTGCTGCCGGCGCGGCCCAGAACCTCGACTACAGCGCAGCTTTGTCGCGCGCGCTGAACGAGTGGCAGGTCGCTGAATGGACCAGCAAGGACAGCCGCCTGAAGGCCTCGATCGTGGTGCCCTACGAGGATCCCGCGGCGGCTGCCGCCGAGATCGACCACTGGGCCGGGCATGAGGCCTTCGTCCAGGTTCTGGTGCTCAGCCGCACCGCCGAACCGCTGGGCCAACGGCGCTACTGGCCGATCTACGCGGCTGCCCAGCGTGCAAAGCTGCCCATCGGCGTGCATGCCTTCGGCTATGGCGGTTATCCCGTCACGGCCGGCGGCTGGCCGTCCTATTACATCGAGGAGATGGTCGGACATTCGCAATGCTGCCAGGCGCTGCTGACCTCGATGGTGCTGGAGGGCGTCTTCGAGCGTTATCCCGGTACGCGCGTTGTGCTGATCGAGGCCGGCCTCGCCTGGCTGCCGTCGCTGGGCTGGCGGCTCGACAAGCACTGGAGCCGCATGCGCGACGAGACCCCGCATCTGAAGCGCAAGCCGACCGATTACATCCGCGACCACGTCTGGATGACGACCCAGCCGATGGAGGAGCCGGAGAAGCGCAAGCATTTCCACGACATCGTCGAATGGATCGGCATCGACCGCCTGCTCTTCGCCACCGACTACCCGCACTGGGATTTCGACGACCCGCTCTGGGCCGTGCCGGTCAAGCTCGACGATCAGGCACGACAGGCGCTCTTCATCGACAATGCCAGGGCGCTCTACGGGATCGGCTGAGATGGCCAAGCATGTGATCGCGCCGGCATCGGATCTGCCACCCGGCGAACGGCTGGTCGCGGAGGTCGCCGGCCGCAAGGTCGTGATCTTCAACCTCGACGGCGAGTTCTTCGGCCTGTTCAATCGCTGCCCGCACCAGGGCGGCGATCTCTGCCAGGGCCGCACGACCGGCCTCGTCGAAGCCGGATCCGAACCCGGCGAGTACAGCTACACCCGGCGCGGCGAGATACTGCGCTGCCCCTGGCATGGATGGGAATTCGACATCCGCACGGGCAAATCCCGCGCCGAGCCCGGGCGTATCCGCGCAAAGGCCTATGAGGTCGAGGTGAAGCGCGGCGCCGACCTCTTCGACGGCCCCTACAAGGCCGAAACGGTCCCGGTCATGGTCGAGCAGGACTATATCGTGGTCGAGGCCTGAGGGCCTGCGAGCACACGCGCGACCTCCACGCCAGCCCGGATGAGCTGGCGGGGAGGCTCTTGTCGGCCAGCTCAGACGACGGCCTGAACTTGGATCTCGACCAGGATGTTGTCGGCAGCCAGGCGCGACTCCACCGTCGCCCGGGCCGGAGGATTGGCCTTGTCGACCCAGGCTTCCCAGGCGCCGTTCATCTCGCTGAAGGTCGAGATGTCCTTGAGCCAGATATTGGCGACTGCGATGCGGCTCTTGTCCGTGCCGGCGAGTTTCAGATAGCCGTCGATCTGCGCGAGGATGTCGGCGGTCTGCGCCGCAACGCCGCCGCTGCGATCGCCGGCTGTCAGTCCGGAAAGGAAGGCAAAGCCGTTGGCGACGAGCACCTTGCTCAGCCGTCCGGTGACTTCGTGACGTGTGATCATGATCTCTCCATGAGGGTATTGAAGGCCCGGCGGACCTTGCTGCGATGGGCGGCCGATGATCGTGCGCGCGCTATTGTGCGAGCATGATCTCGGCCGCTCGCTCTCCGACCATTATGGCCGGGGCGTTGGTGTTGCCCGAGGGGATGGTCGGGAAGATCGAGGCATCCGCGACCCGCAGGTTTTCGAGCCCATGCACCCTCAGGCTCGCATCGACGACCGAATTCGCGGGATCGGGGCCCATGCGGCAGCTGCCGCAGGGGTGGAACACCGAATAGGCCTGCTGCCGGATCGCCTCGAGCTGCGCCTCGTCGTCGATGCAGGCCGGGCCCGGGCGGATTTCGCTCTCGATCAGGGCAGCAAAGCTCGGCGCGGCGGCCAGGCGACGCAGGAATCGGGCGCCGACGAGGATATCGCGGACATCCTGCTCATCAGAGAGGTAGTTCGGCGCGATTTCGGGTGCCTCATGCGGATCGGCCGAGCGGATCGCGATATGCCCCCGGCTGCGGGGCCGGCAGGGTGAGATGCTCGTGCTGAACCCGGAAAACGGGTCGGGCTTCATCAGCGCACGTATGCCGGGCAGGGCGCGCTCATAGCTCAGCGGCGAGAAGTAGAGCTGCATGTCGGGCCGGTCGAGATCGGGCCGGGTCTTGAAGAAGCCGCCGCCCTGGTTGACGCTCAGCGACAGCGGGCCGCTGCGGTTCAGCGCGTATTGCAGGGCCATGCCGATGCGCCCGGGCCAGGAGAGCAGGCTGTCGTTCAGGCTGGGCTGACGCGAGCGATAGACATGGTCATAGCAGAGATGGTCCTGCAGGTTCTGGCCCACGGCCGGCAAGGCGTGCACCGTCGCGATGCCGTGTCGGGCCAGCAGTTCTGCCGCGCCGATGCCTGACAGCTGCAGCAGTTGCGGCGAGTTGATCGCGCCCGCGGCAATGACGATCTCACTGGTGGCCCGGAAATGGACCGGCTGGCCATCTCGGACACCCTCGACGCCGACGGCGCGCCGACCCTCGAAGACGATGCGCGAGGCGAGCACCCCGGTCTCGACCTGCACGCGCCCGCTCTTCCTGGCCGGATGCAGATAGGCGCGCGCCGCTGATTCACGCAGGCCGCCGCGCGTGGTGATCTGGTAGATGCCGGCGCCCTCGCAGTTCTCCCCATTCAGGTCCGGGTTGAAGGGCAGGCCGGCCTCCTGGGCAGCCTTCAGGAACAGCGGCGTCAGCTGGTGCACCGCCTTCGAGATATCCTCGACATGCAAGGGGCCGCCCGCTCCGTGCCAGGCCGAGGCGCCAAGCGCATGGTCCTCCATCCGGCGATAGCTCGCCAGGACCTCGCCCCAGCCCCAGCCGGGATTGCCCATGCGCTCCCAGCCGTCGAAATCCTCCGGCTGGCCACGCACATAGACCATCGCGTTGATCGCGCTCGAACCGCCCACGACCTTGCCGCGCGGCTGATAGATCTCGCGGCCGGCCAGCCCTTGCTCGGGCTGCGTCCGGTACATCCAGTTCAGCCGCGGATTGTAGAAGGTCTTTCCGTAACCGATCGGCAGATGCAGCCAGGGACTGAGATCTCGCGGACCGGCCTCCAGAACGAGGATGGGGCCGCGTCCGGCCATGGCGAGGCGTCCGGCCAGCGCGCAGCCGGCCGAGCCCGCGCCGATGACGATGACGTCCCATTCCTGCAAGGCGGTCTCCCCGCCGGGAGCACCGGCACTGCGAATGTCAGAAAGGTCTACGGAGAATTGGGCTTGCCGCTAAGGGCCATTCTGCCTGCGGGGCCAGTCCAATCCTGGTTCGCTCAGTCTCGGGCGAGATCGTCGATCGCCAGCCGCAGGCCCAGCACGCCGGCCTGGATTTGCGCGGGCGTAAATCCGCTGAAGCCGAGCACGAGCCCGTCGCGCTCGACTGGCTCGAGGCCGAAGCGGCTGATCGGGGCGACCGTGATGCCACGCCTCGCGGCTGCCTGCGTCAGCGCCAACGCATCGAGCCCGTCCCGGAGATAGGCGACGGTGTGCATGCCCGTATGGGTCGGCACCACCGTCAGATCCTGCGCCAGATGCTCGCTTGCGGCGTCGAGCAGTGCCTGGTGGCGCTCCTGATAGAGCTTGCGCATGCGCCGGACATGGGTGGCGAAATGGCCCTCGACGATAAAATCGGCGACGATGCCCTGCAAGGCCGTCGGGACGCCGGGCGAATAGGCATCGAGGCAAATGCCGATCTGCTCGGCGAGCTGCGGCGGCGCGACCAGGAAGCCCAGGCGCAGCGACGGAAACAGCGTCTTCGAGAAGGTGCCGACATAGATCACCCGTCCGGTGGAATCGATGCTGGTCAGCGTCGAGATCGGCGCACCATGGAAGCAGAACTCGCCGTCCCAATCATCCTCGATGATCCAGGCCGAGCTCGCCTGTGCCGCCTCGAGCAGCGCCAGCCGCCGCTCCAGGCTCATCTTCGCGCCCAGCGGCTGCTGGTGCGAGGGCGTTACGAAGGCGAGCTTGAAGTCCGGCGCCCGCTTCAGTCCGGCTTCCACAATCAGCCCGGAATCGTCCACCGGCACCGGCACGATATCGGCACCCGACAGGATCAGGCTGTTGCGCGCGCCGATTGCGCCCGGGTTCTCGAACCAGACCTTGTCGCCGGGATTGATCAACGTCGCGGCGAGCAGCTGGAAGGCCTGCTGCGCGCCGGCGACGATGAAGATCTGCTGCCATTCGCAGGCGATGCCGCGGTTGAGCCGCAGATGGGCTGCGATCGCCTGGCGCAGAACCGCCTCGCCATGCGGGTCGGGGTAGCCGAGAACCTGATGGCGCGCCTTGCGCCAGTGCCGGCCCGACAGCATCGCCCACTGCGCCATGGGGAAGGCGTCGAATGCCGGCAGCGCCGTGGTGAAGGCGCGGGCCTGATGCGGCAGGCGCGCGCCGAACAGCTTTGAGGCGGAGTCCATCGCCTGCGCCAGCTTGAGCTTCGCGGTCGGCACCGCGACTGCTGCTGCGGCAGGCGCGGGCCGCTCGCTCGACAGCGCCTGGCTGACATAGGTTCCGGCGCCGACCCGCGTCTCCACCAGCCCCTCGGCGGCAAGCCGCTCGAAACTCTCGACTATGGTCGTCCGGGCGACCCCGAACTCCTGTGCCAGGGTCCGCGTCGCCGGCAGCCGCTCGCCGACCTTGAGGGCGCCGCTCAGGATCAACTCCCGCAACCCGACGCAGATCTGGACGCTGAGCCCGTAGGGCCCATCGCGGTCCAGCACGATCGACTGCAGCAGCACGCCTTCCTCTCGTTTGACCATCGTCCCCCCAGCGCAGCTATTGGTCTGCTGCTTTCGCCAGAATGGACCTTGGGTTCAGACCAATTCAAGCCCCTTTCTCAAGGCATGCCGCAGCCCTGCAATCGCGCAGGGTCACGGCGATGCAGGCGGCGGCGCAGCGATGAAGATCACCCGGCTCGAGAGCTTCACGACCCAGGATGTCGGCTTCGTCCGCGCCACCTGCGAGGATGGCAGCCAGGGATGGGGGCAGTTCTCGCCCTATAACGCCGACATCACCGCGACCGTCTTCCACCGCCAGGTTGCCCGCTGGGCCGTGGGCGCCGACAACGCCGACATCGACGATCTCGTGGCGACGATTGGCGAGCGCGAACACAAGTTTCCGGGCTCCTATCTCTGCCGCGCACTGACCGGGCTCGATACCGCGCTCTGGGATCTGCGCGGGCGCAGGGAGGGCAAAAGCGTCTGCGAGCTGCTCGGCGGCACGCCGCGACCGTTTCCGGTCTATGCCTCGAGCATGAAGCGCGGCGAGATCACGCCGGAGGCCGAGGCGGAACGCCTGCTCCGGCTGCGCGATGCCCATGGCTACAGCGCCTTCAAATTCCGCGTAGGGCGCGAGTGCGGCCGCGATCTCGACGAGTGGCCCGGCCGCACCGAGGCGATCGTCCCGCAGGTCCGCAAGGCGCTCGGCGACGGGGCGACGCTGCTGGTCGATGCCAATAGCGGTTATACGCCGGCCAAGGCGATCGCGGTCGGCCGCATGCTGCAGGACCACGGCATCGTCCATTTCGAGGAACCCTGTCCCTATTGGGAGCATGCCTGGACCCGCGAGGTCCGGGAGGCCCTGGATCTCGATGTCACCGGCGGTGAGCAGGACTGCGATCTCGCTGTCTGGCGCGCCATGATCGACCGGCGCGTGGTCGACGTGGTCCAGCCCGACATCTGCTATATCGGCGGCGTCGGGCGCATGCTGACGGTGGCGCGCTGGGCTGCCGAGGCAGGGCTCCCGGTGACGCCGCATTCGGCCAACCAGTCGATGGTGACGGTGTTCACGCTGCACGTCATGGGCGCGCTCGCCAATGCCGGTCCCTATGTCGAGTTCTCGATCGAGGGCGAGGATTATTACCCCTGGGAGCGCGGCCTGCTTCGCAATCCGCCCACGGCACGCGACGGCATGGTACAGATCCCGTCCGAACCCGGCTGGGGCGTCGAGATCGAGCCGAGCTGGCTTGATCGGGCGACCTATCAGGTGACCGAGGTGTCGGCGTGAGTTCCGACAGAGTGCAACTGGTCGAGGAAGCCAGGTCCACAGGCACGCTTGCCGGCCTGCCGCGCGGGCACTTCATTGGCGGCCGCTTTGTGGCATCGGCATCGGGCCGCGAGATGGAGAGTTTCGACCCCGGTCGCGGCGTCGCCTTCGCCAGCTTCGCTGCAGGCGACGCGGCGGATGTCGCACGCGCCGTCGAGGCGGCGAGGGAGGCTCTGTCGGGTCCATGGTCGCGGCTGACGCCGGCCGCGCGCGGGGCGATCCTGATGCGCGCCAGCGAACAGCTGCGAGAGCGGGCCGCGCGCTTCGCCGTGGTCGAGACGCTCGATTCCGGGAAGCTGCTGACCGAATCGGAGGGCGATGTCGGCGGTGTCGTGCGCGCCTTCGCCTATTATGCGGGAGCGGCCGACAAGCTGCACGGCGACACCATCCCGCTCGGGCCCGACTATGTCGGCCTTACCATCGATGAGCCGGTCGGGGTCGTTGCCCAGATCATTCCCTGGAACTATCCGCTCTCGACCGCAGCGCGCGGCATAGCGCCGGCTCTGGCGGCAGGCTGCACCCTTGTGGTCAAGCCGGCCGAGCAGACGCCCTTCACCACCCTGATGCTGGCTGAACTGCTGCATGAGGCGGGCCTGCCGGAGGGCGTCTTCAACGTCGTCACCGGAACCGGCCCCGAGGCCGGCGAACCGCTCGTCTCCCATCCCGGCATCGACCACATCACCTTCACCGGCTCTGTTGCGACCGGCCAGCGCGTCATGCGGGCGGCGGCCGAGCATGTGACGCGGCTCCAGCTCGAACTTGGCGGCAAATCGCCGGTCGTGCTGATGGCCGATTGCGATCTCGACCAGGCCATCGAGGGCGTGATCGGAGCCATCTACGAGAATGCAGGGCAGATCTGCTCGGCAGGGTCTCGGCTGATCCTCGACGAGCCTATCGCCCAACAGGCGCTCGACAGGCTCGTCGCCCGTGTCGCCGCCATGAAGCTCGGGCATGGCCTGAGTGAGGCCGCGATCGGTCCCATCAACTCCGCCCAGCAACTCGCCCGTATCGACGCCCATGTCGAGCGCGCCCGTGCCGCCGGCAACAGCATCCTGATCGGCGGCGGTATCGTGCCGGCGGAGCAATGCGGCGGCGGCTGGTTCTATCGTCCCACCATCATCCTGGCACGCGGCCCCGACGATCCGCTGGTGCAGGAGGAGATCTTCGGTCCGGTCCTGACGGTCCAGATCGTCGCCGATCTCGACGAGGCGATCGCGGCTGCCAACGCGACCGCCTATGCGCTCGTCGCGGGGATCTACAGCCGCGACCTTGCCAATTGCTGGCGCTTCGCGCGGGCTGTCGATGCCGGCCAGGTCTACATCAACGAGTTCTTCGCCGGCGGCATCGCCATGCCATTCGGCGGCAATCGCAAATCCGGCTTCGGCCGAGCGAAGGGCATGGCGGGCTTGCGCAGCTACTGCAAGCTCAAGAGTGTTGTGGCCAGGCTCTGAGTCGGCCGGGGGGATACGACGACATGGCGAGCGATCTGTTCAGCGCCGACTTCAAGGCGGCGCCCTATTGGTGGGACGGCGTGCCGCGGCCCGATCTGTCCCGCAGCGAGCCACCCAGGCAGGCCGACGTCGTGGTCGTCGGTTCCGGCTATACGGGCCTCCATGCAGCGCTCCAGACCGTAAGGGGCGGGCGCAGCACCGTCGTCCTCGACGCGGAGGCCGCCGGCTTCGGCTGCAGCACCCGCAATGGCGGGCAGATCTCGACCAGCATCAAGCCGAGCTTCGATGTGCTCGCCCGCCGTCACGGCAAGGAAAAGGCCTTCGCGATCCTGAAGGAGGGGCACAACTCCCTGCGCTTCATCGGCGACTTCGTGCGCGACGAAGCCATCGATTGCGATTTCGGCGTGGTCGGGCGGTTCCACGCGGCCCATTCGCCGGGGCAGTACGAGGAACTCGCGCGCCGCGTCGCCAATCAGACCAAGGGCCTCGAGGTGGAGTGCCATGTCGTGCCCAAGGCCGAGCAGCGCAGCGAGATCGGCTCTGATCTCTATCATGGCGGCGCGATCTATTCCGGCCACGCTTCCGTGAATCCGGCGCGCTATCACCAGGGCCTGCTCGATCGCGTGGTCGCCGCCGGCGCCGACCTCGTGCCCTATTGCCCAGCAACCGCGATCACCCGCGAGGGGCACGGTTTTGTGGTCGAGACGCCGCGGGGCACGATCCGTGCGCGCAACGTCGTCGTTGCCACGAACGGATATACCGGCCCGCCCACCGGCTGGCTGCGCCGCCGCGTCATTCCCATCGGCAGCTACATGATTGCGACCGAGGCGCTGGACCCGGCCGTGATCGACCGGCTCATTCCGCGAAACCGCATCGTCAGCGATACCCGCAAGGTCGTCTACTACTACCGCGCCTCGCCGGACCGGCGGCGCATCCTGTTCGGTGGCCGGGTCTCGCTCAACGAGACCGATCCGCGCCGTAGCGGGCCGAAACTCCATGCCGACATGAGCGCGATCTTCCCGGAACTGGCGACGACGCGGATCAGCCACTCCTGGAGCGGTTACGTCGCCTACACATTCGACGAACTCATGCATATCGGCCGCCATGATGGCGTCCACTATGCGATGGGATATTGCGGGGCAGGGGTCGGCACGGCGAGTTATTTCGGCATGCGGCTGGGCCAGCAGGTCCTTGGCCTGACCGAGGGAAAGACCGCGCTGGACGACCTGCCATTCTCGACGCGCCCTTTGTATACCGGCAATCCCTGGTTCCTTGCGCCATCTGTTCTGTATTACCGCTGGCGTGATCGGCTGGCGCGTTGAACTGCGCCGGATTGGATTACCCTAATTCTCAGAATGGACCTTATAGCCAGACCAATTTCCCCAAATTCTGCAGGCTCACAGCGGTGGGCCGCCGGATCGCTCCGGCGACATTAAAACCGCTGATGCCCATGCGTATTTCAGCCCAGGAGATTTGACATGCAGCGCCAGCCGATCCTGCCTTCGCGGTCGACCCTCGTCCTTCTCCTGAGCCTGGCGGGCGCAATGCCGGCCCTCGCACAGGAACTCACCGTCGTTTCCTTCGGCGGCTCCTACCAGGAGGGCCAGAGCAAGGCGCTCTTCCAGCCTGCCGCCAAGGCGCTGGGCATCAAGATCAAGGAAGAGACCTATAGCAGCATCGCGGACCTCCGCCTGAAGGTGAAGGCTGGCGCCGTGACCTGGGATGTGGTCGCCAGCGGCTCGGGCAGCGCCGCGCGCGCCGGCACCGAAGGCATCCTCGAGAAGCTCGACTACAAGGTCATCGACGTCTCGAGCTTCATCAAGGAGACGGTGCAGGACTATTGCATCGGCGGCGATGTCTTTTCGACCGTGATGGCCTGGAACACCAAGACCTATGGCCAGAACGGCCCGCAGAACTGGGCCGATTTCTGGGACGTCAAGAAATTCCCGGGCAAGCGCGCCTATCGCAAGGGCGTCGCCGGGGCGCTGGAGCCGGCGCTGATGGCCGATGGCGTGCCGATGGAGAAGGTCTACGAGGTGCTGTCGCAGCCCGGCGGCATCGAGCGCGCGATCAAGAAGATCCGCGAGCTGAAGCCCCATATCGCGGTCTGGTGGAGCTCGGGCGCCCAGCACGCCCAGCTGATGAAGGATGGCGAGGTCGACATGGTGACCGGCTGGAACGGGCGCTTCGACGTCGCGGCCAAGGACGGCGCCAAGGTCGCCTACACCTACAATCAGGGCCTGCTCGATAATGACTGTTTCGCCATCCCCAAGGGCGCGCCCAACAAGGATCTGGCGATGAAGTTCCTCGCTGAGATCAGCAAGCCCCAATACCAGGCCGAATTCACCAAATACATCACCTACGGGCCCACCAACAAGAAGGCCTACGACCTCGGAACGATCGAGGCGTCCTATGCCAAGGCGCTGCCCTCACATCCCGACAACGCCTCCAAGCAGATCGCGATCGACCTCGACTGGTACATCAAGTTCGAGGCGCAAGCCTCTGCCGCGTACCAGAACATGCTGACCGAATGATGCGGGAGGCTACCCTTGGCGAGCGTGAGGTTGCGCCAGTCGCAACGGCGCTCGCCTCCGCCGCCGGCAAGGCGCTGCCGATCGCGGTGCGGCGCCTGAGCAAATCCTACGGCGCCGTCTCCGTGCTCGACGACATCGATCTCGATGTCAGGCCCGGCGAATTCCTGACCCTGCTCGGCCCCTCGGGGTCGGGCAAGACGACCCTCCTGATGGCGATTGCGGGCTTCCTGCGGCCCGACAAGGGAAGCATCCGCTTCGGCGAGCGCGAGGTCGTGCGTCTCTCGCCGCACAAGCGCGAGATCGGCATGGTCTTCCAGAACTATGCGCTGTTCCCGCACATGAACGTCGCCCGCAATGTCGGCTTTCCCTTGCGGCTGCGTGGCGTACCGGCAGCCGAGATCGCCGCCCGCGTCGAAGCCGCGCTCGAGATGTTCCAGCTCGGCGGCTATGGCACGCGTAGCATCACGCAGCTCTCGGGTGGCCAGCGCCAGCGCGTCGCGCTCGCCCGCGCCATCGTCTTCGAGCCGCGCATCATCCTGATGGACGAGCCGCTGTCGGCACTCGACAAGCAATTGCGCGAGCGAATGCAGATCGAACTGCGCCAGCTCCATGACCGGCTCGGCACTACCACCGTCTACGTCACGCACGACCAGCGCGAGGCGCTGACGATGTCGGACCGGATTGCGGTGCTCGATCGCGGCCGGATCGCGCGGATCGACACGCCGAGAGCGATTTACGACCAGCCCGGCAGCCGCTTCGTCGCGGAGTTCATCGGCGAATCCTCGTTCCTGGATGTCGATGTCTTCGACGGCGTCTGCCACGCCGCCGGCTCCGATATCCGGGCGCCCAGCGTCCCGGTTTCGCAGGGACGCTGCGTGATGATGCTGCGGCCCGAGCGGCTCCACATCCTCGACGGCAGCGAGACGGAGGCGATGAACCGCTTCGAGGGCAAGGTCCACAGCGCGATCTACCAGGGCGATACGCTGCTGCTCCAGCTGGTGCTCGCCGATGGCAGCGCGGTCAGCCTGCGCATGGCGACACGCGGCGACGATGCCCCGCCGCCCGCTCGCGGGTCCGCAATCGCCGTGGGCATCGCCGTCCGCGACACCGTTCTGCTGGCGGACGAGGGGAAGGCGCAAGCATGAACGCGCCCGCCCTGAGCATCGCCGGCGAGCCCGGAGGCGACTTCCATGCCGCCGCGCTGCGCCGAGACCATTGGCGTGAACGGCTCGGGCTGGCTGCGCTTGCTGCTCCCGCGCTGCTCCTCGTTGGGATCACCGTGCTGCTGCCGGTCGGCTGGCTGTTTGGCCTGTCCTTCCTCGACGATGCCGGGGCGCCCAGCCTCGAGCATTACCGTCGCATGGTGGCAGAGCCATCCTATGGCCGGACCTTCCGCACGACCTTCGAAATCAGCCTGCTGACCACGGCGATCTGCATCCTGCTCGGCTATCCCTTGGCCTATTTCCTGTCGCAGCTTCCGCGCCGCGCCGCCAATCTCTGCATGATCGCGGTCCTGTTGCCATTCTGGACCTCCCTGCTGGTGCGCACCTATGCCTGGCTGGTGCTGCTGCAGCGCAGCGGCCTGATCAACACATGGGGGATCCAGCTCGGATTCTGGAGCGAGCCGCTTCAACTCGTCCACAATGTCGGCGGCACGCTGATCGGCATGGTGCACATAATGCTGCCTTTCCTCGTCCTGCCGCTCTACGGCACGATGCGCGCGATCGACCGCGACCTGCTGCGCGCCGCCTCGAGCCTCGGTTCGACGCCGGCCCATGGCTTCTGGACCGTGTTCTTCCCGCTTTCGCTGCCGGGACTGGCTGCAGGCTCGGCGCTCGTCTTCGTGCTCTGCCTTGGCTTCTACGTGACGCCGGCCATGCTCGGGGGCGGCAAGGTCACGATGGTCTCCAACCGCATCGCCAACGACATCGAGCTGTTCTTCAACTGGGGTGCAGCAAGCGCGCTGGGCGTCGTGCTGCTGGTGATCACGCTGGCCGTGCTGGTGCTGGCCGCGCGGCTGTCGCGTGGCGCTGGCCTCTTCGGCGGGGGACACTGACCATGAGCTGGTTGAACCGCGCCGCCAGCGATACGCAGATCACGCATCGCTCACGGCTCTGGCTTTACGCAGTCGGCGTGCTGGTCCTCGCCTTCCTGGCGATCCCGACGCTGATCGTGATTCCGATGTCCTTCTCGAAATCGCAGTATCTGGAATTCCCGCCGCGGGAGTGGTCGCTGCGCTGGTACGAGGCGTTCTTCTCGTCACGCAGCTGGATGGCGGCGACGGAGACGTCGCTCAAGGCCGGGTTCTGTACGGCCCTGCTGGCGACGCCGCTCGGCACGCTCGCCGCCTATGGCCTCCATGTCTCGCGCTTGCGCTTCACCGGGGTCGCGATCTTGGCGCTGCTGACACCGACCATCATCCCGGTCATCCTCGTCGGCATCGCGCTGTTCTATGCCTTCGTGCAGCTCAAGATGGTCAACTCGTTCCTGGGCATCGTGCTGGCCCATACCGTGCTGGCGGTTCCGATCGTTATGATGATCGTGGGTTCGGCGCTGAAGAGTTTCGATCTCGATCAGGAGCGCGTCGCCCGCAGCCTTGGCGCGACGCGGACCCAGGCGTTCCTGCAGGTGACCATGCCGCAGATCAGCTTCGCGATCGTCACCTCGGCGCTGCTGTCGTTCCTGACCTCGTTCGACGAGGTGGTTGTCTCGCTCTTCGTCTCCGGCGGCGACAACTCAACCCTCACGCGGGCGATGTTCATGGCACTCCGCGACCAGATCGACCCGACAATCGCGGCGATCTCGACCATCATGATCGTGATCACCTCGCTCCTCCTGGCCATTTCGCAAATGATCGGCAAGGCGGAGACCTAAGGCGCGCGAAGGTCTCGCGCGAAATCACTCGCTTCAGCGCTGCGCCACGCCCGCGCTGACGACGCCGTCGATCAGGTTGAGCGACAGCAAGCGCTCACTCGTCAGTTCCGGCTGGAGGGGGGCGAGCTGGTTGTGCAGCCCTGCGATACGCAGCCGCATCTGCCGCGCCGCCTCGATCGCGTCCTCGATCGAAACCCGGATAAAGCGTACGGGCGACCCGGCGGGCAGCTGGGCGAAGCGGCCCAGATCCGCGCTGATGATGGTGGCGATCTTCGGATAACCACCGGTGGTCTGGCGGTCGCGCAGCAGGACGATAGGGTGACCGTTGCCCGGAACCTGGATGGCGCCCTCGATGATTCCATCGGAGACGATGTTGTAGCCGTCGCGATGCTCGAGGCGTGGCCCGTCAAGGCGCGCGCCCATGCGGTCCAGAAGCGCGCTGATGCTGTAGCCCTCGCCGCACAGGCGCTCGAACATGACGGGCTCGAAATAATCGTCCTGTGGGCCGAGGATGATCCTGATCGGCCCGGTGTCGTGCAGAGATGCCCCGTCCAGCCGAAGCAACGGCCGGTCCCCGCAAGCGCCGACCGGAACCCTCGTGCCCGCCACGAGCGCAGGCCCGCCGATCGCCGAACGGCGATGCTGCGAGCGACTGCCCATCTCCATTGCGGTAGCAACGCCGCCGGCCAGCGCGAGATAGGCATAGGCGGCGCCGGTGCCCAGACGGACCGTCACGGCCTGGCCATCGGCGACCGCGACGCCCGCAAGCGTCGGCGCGCGCTGCCCCTCGATTTCGAGCAGGCAATCGGGCCCGGCCAGCGACACCACCAGGGCGCCCTCGGCGACGAAGCGGGCCATGCCGGGCCCGAGTTCGAGCGCAGCCGCGTCCGGCTCGTTGCCGACCAGCAGGTTGGCGGCAGCGAGCGACAGAGGATCCATCGCGCCGGCGGGAGAGACGCCGAAGCGCTGGTATCCGCGACGGCCGAGATCCTGGATGGACGTCGCGGGCCCGCAGGCTTTGATGTGGAGCGCGCGCATCAATCCTCCCGCTCCGCGATCTGTTCGCCGGCGGCAGCGCGGGCGTCCAATCCTCGCCATTCGCTGTCGCCGATCCGATCAAAGCGGATCTCGTCGCCTGGCTCGTAGAGAAACACCGGGTCGCGCCCGGGCATGAAGCCACGCACGGGTGTGCGCCCGAGCATATGCCAGCCGCTGGGGCCTTCGACCGACGAGATCGCGCATTGCGCGCCACCGATGGAAACCGACTGGGCCGGCACCTTCTGGCGGGGCTCCTGGCGTCGGGGCGTCGCCAACTCGGGATTTAGGCCACTGAGATAGGCAAAGCCCGGCATGAAGCCGATCATCGCCACTGTGTAGGTTGCCGCCTGATGCTGCGCGACCAGCGCCTCGGCCGTGAGCCCATGCGCGGCCGCCGTAGCCGCAAGGTCCATGCCGTACTCGCCGCCGTAGACGATGGGCACGCGCCAGCGCCGGGTGCTGCGGTTGATATCCGTCGCGTGTGCTGCGAGCGTGACAATGCGGGCCTTCAGCGCGGGGAGGTCGGTGTCGACAGGGTCGAACAGGACCATCAGCGAGCGATAGGTCGGCACCGTCTCGCGCAAGCCCGGAAACGCCTCCCGCGCCAGCGCCGCGTCCAGCGCCAGCACGCGGGCATTGAGGCGGGCGTCGATGACGGAGCCGAATTCGACCGTCAGGGCGCTGTCGCCGCAGGCCAGCAAGCGCACGGGGCCCGGTGGCTCGGAAAGCGAGGCGCTCATCGATGCCCCGTGACGGTGAAGCCCGCAGCCTCGAGCGCGTTTCGCAGGGTGCGCGCCGCCGCAACGGCGTTGGGGTTGTCGCCGTGCAGGCAGATGGAGTCGATCCCGACGGGGAGCGTCTTGCCGGAAACCGAAATCACGGCGCGCGCCTCCAGCATTCGCATGACATGCTCCGTCGCGACCTTGGGGTCGTGGATGACCGCGCCGGCTTGCGAGCGGTCGGTCAGGTTGAAGCTGTCATCATAGGTGCGGTCCGCGTAAATCTCGCGGAAATACGCCAGGCCGAGCTTCTCGGCGGCCCGTTCGGTCGGTCGGCCTGGCATGACGAGGTACAGCGCCGAGGGTGCTGCCGCCTTGATGCCGCGCCCCACCGCAAGCGCGAGCGCCTCGTCTTCGTTGCACATGTTGCCGAGTGCGCCATGCGTCTTCACATGCGTCATCCGGTGCCCGGCGATCTCGGCCATCGCGGCAAAGGCTCCCACCTGGTAGGCGACGAGATTCTCGAGTTCGCGTGTCGTCAGGCCAGTCACGCGCCTGCGGCCGAAATTGGCGAGGTCGGCAAAGCCCGGATGCGCGCCGACCGCCACGCCCTTGGCAAGCGCGAGCTCGGCGGTATGGCGCATGACCTGCGGGTCGCCTGCATGAAAGCCGCAAGCGACATTGGCCGTGGTGATGATCTCGAACATCGCGGCATCGTCGCCCATCGTCCAGGGTCCGAAGCTTTCGCCGACATCGGCATTGAGATCGATCTTCATCGTGACCTGCTCCAGAACGATGCGACCGCACCGAGGCCGCCGGTGGCGGCTGCTTCAGCTCATAATGCACCAGTTCATCGATTCGAACCTCGCGGAGCGTACGGGGACAGGTGTGTCTGACTGAGGTGCTCGGCGGACGAGCGGCGATGCCCGCAAGCGGTCAGGGGCCATAACCTCGAAGAATGCGAGCCGCCCAATTCGGAATTGGACATTAAGGGCTGGCTCGACCCAAACACTGACCCCATCGGATCCTGCGCCTTGGGCTGGTTATTCTGCCGACGTCTGGACGCCCGCGCTCCCGGGCCGCTCGGCCCGCGCGAAAGCGCGCCGCTCCATCGCTTGGGATCACAGTCGGGCCGCAGCGCGCGATCTCCGGCGCTGGATGCATGAGCCCTGGTCGTTGCCAGAACCTATTCGAGATTGAGGAACCTTCGTCATGACACAGACCGGAAAGACCTACGCGGTCATCGGCACGACAGAGCATGCGCTCGCGCTGGCGGCCGAGCTGCGCTTGGCGGGCAACCGGGTGATCGTCACCGACAGGGCGCCGCGCCAGGCTGCGCTCGAGGCACTGGCAGCCGCGCCCGGCCTCGACATCGACAGCGAGGTCGAGAGCTTTGTCGGCGGCAAGCAGCGCCAGCTCGTGACCGGCATCGAGGTCATGACCGACCTCGCGACGGCCATCGGCGCGGCCGAAGTCATCGTCTTCATGACGCCGCAGACCGCCTATGAGGAAATCCTCTCGACCTCGGCCGACCGTTTGCGCGATGACCAGATCGTGCTGCTGTGCCCCGGTGGGCTCGGCGGTGCCCTGCTGATCAGCCGGATTGCCGCGCAGGCCGGCGCGCGCAATCTGCTAGTGGCGCAGACGTCCGCTATGCCGCTCGGCGGCCGCGCTGCGGGCCAGAACGCCCTGCGCATCGCCAGCAAGAAGCGCACCCTTCCCGTGGGCGTCTTCCCGGCCTCGCGCACCCAGGAGCTGCTCACGCGCCTGGCGGCCGACTTCCCGCAGCTGATCGCCAACGCCAACGTCATCGAGACCGGGTTTGCCGGCGCCGCCATGGGCCTGCACCCGATCCCGATGATCATGAACGCCGCCCGCATCGAGACGGACGGCCCCTATGTCTATGACAGCTACGAGATCACTCCGTCGATCGCGCGCGTCATCGACGCCGTCGACGCCGAACGCCAGCAGATCCTCAAGGCGCTCGGCGCCGAGGTGACCTCATTCTCCGACATCCTGAAGCAGTCCTATGGCGTGCCGGGCTCGACCTTCTACGAGGTCGTCCACAACGTTCCCGGCTACAAGCAGGTCAAGAGCCCGCCCGACCTGCTCTACCGCTATCTCAGCGAGGACATCCCGACCCAGCTCGTGCCGGCCGTCGCACTGGCCCGCTCGCTGGGTGTCGCGACGCCGATGCTCGACGCGACGGTGACCTACACGAACGCAATGCACGGCCGCGACTACTGGCAGTCCGGCTGGAACCTCGAGAAGCTCGGCCTCGGCGGTCTCGATGCCGCCGGCATCACCACCATGCTGTCGCAGGGCCTGAACGCTCGCTGATCGCGCGCGTCCACCTCAACCTCGATCACGGAACCTCCTGCCATGCACATCGTCGTGATAGGCGCCGGCATCATCGGTGCGAATGTCGCCTTCAGGCTTGCCGAAGGCGGCGCGAAGGTCACCGTGGTCGAGGCCGGGCGCGTCGGGAACGGCAGTTCGGCGCGCAGCTTCGCCTGGATCAACGCCCACCGGAAGACGCCGCGCGCCTATTACGACCTGAACATCGGCGGGATGCGCGCCCATCTGGACCTGCGCGAGCGCTTTCCCGAGGGGCGCTGGTGGCATGGCTCGGGTTGCGTGGAATGGGCCGCGCCCGGCGAGGACCGCGAGGTCTTCAGCGAGCGCGTCGACCGGCTGGCCGAGTGGGGCTATCGGGCGGAAATGATCGATCTCGCGCGGTTGGCGGAGATCGAGCCCGACATCGACCCGTGCGCGGTCGGCGATGCGCCGATCGGCTTTTTCCCGGATGAGGGATGGGTCGATCCGGTGCTGATCGCCCATACGCTGCTGCGCGCGGCCGTAGCCCGGGGAACGATCCTCCTCACCGAACAGGGGCCTGCACGCCTTGTCATGCGCGGAGGCCGAGTTGTCGGCGTGACCTGTGCCGCGGGTGAGATCGCGGCTGACATGGTCGTGAACTGCGCGGGCTGCTGGTCCAATTCCGTCATCGACGAGCCTCGGCTCCAGGTGCCGCTGGCGCCCACATCAGGAATGCTCGCGCTGACCGCGCCGGTGGCTGCCGATTTGCGCACCGTCGTGATGGCGGCGCAGTGCCAGCTCCATGCCGACGGGGCAGGGCGCATCATGGTCCGGCAGGATATGTACGATCGCACCATCAAGGCCGATACGCCCGTCGACGTCGCGCAGCGCGAAGCCGATGGCCTGGTCGCGCTTGCTGCGCAGGTGGTGCCGTCCATCGGCAAGGCGAAATGCGAAGCCATCCGCATCGGCGTCAGGGCCCTGCCGTCTGACGGCAAGCCGGCCGTGGGGCCGATCGGCGGTGTGCCCGGTTATTATGTCGTAGTCACCCACAGCGGCGTGACGCTGGCGCCGTTTCTCGGCGAGCTCATCGCAGACGAAGTGCTTTCGGGCACTGAACGCAGCGAGCTTTCCAGCTTCCGTCCCGACCGCTTCCACGCTGCGGATGCACCTGCGGCCTCGGCCTGGTCCGCCGATTGAGGGCATGCACCCTGCCCATCCCGGGATATGCTCCCTATAACCGGATGGAATGGGTGTCCGGCGATTTCGACTTGGACAATCCCGAGTCCGCCGCTTCATCATCGCTGACACAATTTCGTCGTTTTTCGAGGGACCGAACCATGTTCAAGGCTGCGATGCGGCTCTCCTGCCTGGCATTCACCGTCTGCCTGCCAACCTTCGCCATGGCACAGGAGTCGGTTCTGCGCATGAGCGCCGGTGCCGGCGACGTCTCGACGCTCGACGCCCATCGCGCCAGCGCCACCAGCGACAAGTCGATCGTCGGCTGGATCTACAACGGCCTTGTGCGCTTCAAGCCCGGCAGCGCCGATCCCAAGGATCTCGAGGCCGATCTCGCAGAGCGTTGGGAAGCCACGCCCGACGGCAAGACCTGGACCTTCTTCATCCGCAAGGGCGTGAAGTTCCACGGCAGCTGGGGCGAACTGACGGCCGACGACGTCGTCTACTCGCTGAACCGTTCGGCAGATCCGAAGCGCTCGACCTTCGCCAACGATTTCCGCGCCATCGACAAGGTCGAGAAGCTCGACGACCACACCGTGCGCGTCTCGCTCAAATATCCCGACGCCAACTTCCTCGGCCGCGTCTCGAACTACCACGGCGGCAACATCGTCAGCCGCAAGGCCGCCGAGGAACTCGGCGACAAGTTCGGCGCCAATCCGGTCGGTACGGGTCCGTTTGCCTTCGTCGAGATGGTCACCCAGCAATATGTGAAGCTCGCCGCGCATAAGGATTATTTCCGCGGTAAGCCGAAGATCGACACCATCCTGGCGCGCGCCATCGCGTCCGACAGCGCCCGCGAACTGGCCTTCACCTCGGGCGAGATCGACCTGATGTACGGCAAGCGCGAGCAGCGCTGGGTCGACAGCGCCCGCAAGCGCCCGGGCTTCAACGTCGACATCTTCACCCCCGGCGAGTTCCGCACGCTCAGCCTCAACCGCACCATGGCGCCGCTCGACGACGTCCGGGTTCGCAAGGCGATCGCGGCCGCCGTCAATGTCGACGATCTCGTTCGCTTCGTGGGCAAGGACGTCGGCCCCAAGGGCTGCTCGGTCGTGCCGCCGGGCTATCTCGGTGAGGATTGCTCCTTCGCCTACAAGTTCGATCTCGCCAAGGCGAAGGCCTTGCTGGCGGAGGCCGGCCACAAGGACGGCATCACGATCAAGTCCATCGTCTCCAACATCTCGGCCCAGCAGCCCTTCATGGAGATCATCCAGTCGCAGCTGGCCAAGGCCGGCATCAAGCTGGACATCCAGGTCGTCGACCACGCCACCTACCAGGCGCAGTCGCGCAAGGATCTCAGCGGCCTGATCTTCTATGGCGCCGCCCGCTTCCCGATCGCCGACACCTACCTATCGGAGTTCTTCCACTCTGCTGCGACCGTCGGCACGCCCACCGGCGTGACCAACTTCTCGCATTGTGCGGCGGCCGACGCCGAGATCGACGCAGCCCGCATCGAGCCCGACGCGGCCAAACAGGCGGCGCTCTGGAAGGAAGCCCAGCGCAAGATCATGGATGATGTCTGCGCGGTTCCGCTCTTCGAGCTCCGCCAGGTCTGGGCGCATAGCGACCGGCTCGACTTCGGCTACGAGCTCAAGGGCGCGATGAACCTCGCTCCCCCGATCACCGAGCTCACCAGCATCAAGGCGAAGTGAGCCTCGGCTGATCCCATGACCACCACGGTCCAGGCGCTCGCCGCCTACGTCGCGGCGGCGCACACTGCGCCGCTTGCAGCGGCGGCGCGCGAGGCGGCCCTGCGCTGCGTGCTCGATCTCGTGACGGCTGCGGCTGTGGGGCTGGAGGCACCGGGACCGCGGGCCGTCCGGCAAGCGGCACGCGCTCTCCACGGCGCTGGCGAGCATCCTGTCTGGTTTGCCGGCGAGCGTGCAAGCCTGCTCGCCGCGGTCTGGAGCAATTGCGCGGCCGCAGCCGCGCTCGATATCGATGATGGCCACCGTCTCGCCCGCGGCCATCCAGGTGCGGCGATCATCCCCATCGCTTTCGCCGTCGCGCAACAGACGGGCGCAAGCACCGAGGACCTGCTGCAGGCGATCGTCGTCGGCTATGAGGTCGGCGTCGCGGTCGGCGCAGCGCGGCGCTTCTATGCGAATACCGGCATGTGGTCGGGCTATGGCGCGGTCGCGGCGGCTGGCTTCCTGCGCGGAACGCCGCCCGAGAAACTGGCGCAGGCCTTCGCCATCGCCGGCATGAGCGCGCCAAACCAGTTGCATGCGGGAGCCGGACCGGCCTTTCCGGCCCTTGAGGGCAGCGACGTCAAGGAAGGCATTCCCTGGTCGAGCGTCACAGCGGTTTCGGCGCTCGCGCTGGCTGAAGCAGGGCATGGCGGGCCGCTAACGCTGCTCGACACCGACAGCCATTTCCGGACGCAGGACATCCTCGAAGGCCTCGGCAGCCGCCAGCATATCGCCAGGAGCTATTTCAAGTTCCTGTGCTGCTGCCGGCATGTCCATGCGCCAGTCGAGGCATTGCTCGATTTGATCGGGCGGCACGCCATCGAGGCCGACGCCATCGAGGCGATCGAGGTCGACACCTATAGCGGCGCGCTCAGGCTGACCAATCGGCCCGATCCCGAAGGGTTCACCGAGATCCAGTTCAGCATTCCGTACTGCCTTGGGCTCGTCGCCCTGCACGGGAGACAGGCTCTGCTGCCGCTGACGCCGGAGTTTGTCGAGAATCCGGAGATCGTGGCGCTGGCGCGCAAGGTCTCGCTGCGGCTCGACGCCGACATCGAGGCGCAGTTCCCGGCGCAGACGCTGACGCGCGTGACGGTGAGGGCAGCAGGCCGAGCGTACGTCTCGGAGGTTACGGGGCCACGGGGCGAAGCCAGCGCGCCGCCATCTTGGCAGGACCTCGAGGACAAGCTCCGGCTGATGTTGCGCGATGTTGCGACGCCAGCCCAGCAGAACGTTCTGTTGGGAGCGGTCCAGCGCCTGCGCGAGGGGGGCCACACCGCGCTGATGGCGGCCTTTTCGGATCTTCGCTTGGGCAAGCCGGCTTAGCGCCCGCGCGGACCTTTCGGCTCAATGGCCCGATGGCATCGTGCGCGATATGCCGTCGGCGACCTCGCGCGTCGCCTCGAGGAATGAGTCGACGAGCCGGGCATTGCGGCTGTCGCGGATCCGGCAAAGCTGGAAATCGAGCTGCGTCGTCGGCTCGAAGCGCCGGATCGCCATCTTGTCGCGCATGCCTCCGACGATCAGCGGGTGGACCAGCGACACGCCGACACCGGCCGCCACGAACTCGCAGAGTGTCGGCGACACGTTCACCACCATGACGGTGTTGGGCACGACTCCATGGGCATGCAGTGTGCTGGTCACGCGCTGGCTGGTGTGGCTTTCGGGATCGAACGAGACGAACGGCACGCCGACGAGGTCTTCCGGCGTCACCACGCTCTTGGCGGCGAGTGGATGATCGAGCGGCGCGATGCAGACCACCGGATGGCCCATCAGCGGCTCGGTGACGACATAGGGATTGTCGATCGGCGCGATCACCAATCCAACGTCGAGCTTGCGTGTCACCAGCCCGTCCGTGATCCATTGCGAGCTGCGCGACTGCACGGAGCAGAACACGCCCGGTTGGCGGGCGAGAAAGCTGCTCGTCGCGCGCTCGATGAAGGAGCCCGACAGCGCGGGCATCACGCCGATCAGCAGTCGGCCCTGTTCGTCCCGACGGATCGCCTCGACGGCGTTCTCGACCTGCCGCAAGCCGGCAAAGATCCGGTCGATCTCCTCGTAGAGGCGCATGCCATACGGTGTGGGCGCAAGCCGCCCCTTGACCCGCTCGAACAGCCTCAGGTCCGTGTCTTCCTCGAGATGCGCCACCAGTTTGCTGATCGCCGGCTGGGACACGTTCATCACTTCGGCCGCCCGGCTGACCGTTCCGTGCTCGATGACGGCCTTGAACGCCTCGACCTGCCGCAGGTTCAGTCGGCGCGCCATCGCATAACCTTTCAGAATAGAGTGTCGATAAATTCGACTTTGACGAAATGGCAATTAAGGCCCTAGCTCCGATCGGGCAAGGAAGATCGCATGCGGCCGGATATCATCGTGATTGGGGGAGGCACCGTCGGTGCCGCGATCGCCTACGGGCTCGCCGGCCTGAAGCAGCGTGTCACGCTGCTCGACGGCAGCGACGGGGATTTTCGCGCTGCGCAGGCCAATTTTGGCCTCGTCTGGCTGCAGGGCAAGGGCATGGGCCTGCCTGCCTACCAGACTCTGACGCGGGCGAGTGTCGCACTCTGGCGCGAATTCGCGACCGAGATCGAAGGCCTGTCCGGCGCCGACCTCGCTTATGAGAACAAGGGCGGCGTTGTCTTCTGCATGGGCGAGGACGGCTATCAGGCCAGGCTCTCGCAGTTGCAGCGCCTGCACAACCAGTGGGGCGGCGGTGAGCCCGACTGGGAGATGATGGACCGCAGCGCGCTCGACAAGCTGATGCCCAGGGTCAAGTTCGGAGCCAATGTCAGCGGCGCCAGCTTCGGCCGCCTGGATGGCCATGCCAATCCCCTGAGGCTGCTGATGGCGCTCCACGAGGGAATCGTCCGACGTGGCGGCGTGGTGCGCGGGAACGCTCCGGTCAGGCAGATCGAGCGCGTCGGCTCCGATTTCCGGCTGGTCCTCGACGGTGAGGCGATCACAGCGCCCCGGATCGTCATCGCTGCCGGCCTTGGCTCGGTCGCGCTTGCCGAGCAGGTCGGGCTGACCGTGCCCTTGCGTCCGCAGCGCGGTCAGGTCCTGGTGACGGAGCGGTTCGACGCATTCCTGCCATATCCGGCCAGCGGCCTGCGCCAGACGGGCGAGGGCACCGTGATGATCGGCGCTACGCAGGAGGAGGCCGGCTTCGATCTGTCGACAACCAGCGATGCCGCCTCCCGGCTGAGCCGCAAGACCGTCGACATCGTTCCCGCACTGGCAAACGCAAAGCTCGTGAGGCAGTGGTCAGGTCTGCGGGTCATGACGCCCGACAGCTATCCGATCTATGCCCAGTCGCAGACGCATCCGGGCGCCTTCGTCGCGCTCTGCCATTCCGGCGTGACGCTCGCGGCCTTCCACGCACGCGAGCTCTCCCGGTCGATCCTAGACGGCGCGCTGCCAGAATTCTTCACCCCCTTCCACCAGAGACGTTTTGATGTTTCGAAAGCTGCATGATCCCGGCCCGTCGGCCGTGACGATCCTGATCGATGGCAAGGCCGTGTGGGCCGAGGCCGGCGAGAACCTGGCGGCCGTCCTGCTGCGGCAGCCTGAGGGCTGGAACCGCACGACCACGGTGACCAACGCGCCGCGCGCGCCCTATTGCATGATGGGCGTGTGCTTCGAATGCCTGGCCGAGGTCGATGGCGTCGGATCGGTCCAGACCTGCCTCACCACCGTCAGCGAAGGCATGCGCGTGTCGCGCCAGCTCGGCCGCAGGGTTTTGTCGGCATGAGCGCGATCGATCTTCTCATCGTCGGCGCCGGCCCTGCCGGCATGGCAGCTGCGGTCGCCGCACGGCGCCATGGCCTCGATGTCCTCGTGGTCGACGACCAGCCGGCGCCCGGCGGCCAGATCTGGCGCTCGGTCGAGACAGTCGCCGCGACCCCGCGCGGGCAGCGCCTCGGCGAATCCTATCTTGCGGGTGCCTCGCGCGCCGCCGCCTTCCGGGCCTGCGGGGCGGTCTATGAGCCCGGCTGCCAGCTCTGGCAGATCGAGCCCGGCTTTCGCGCCTTCGTCACCACAGCCGGCAAGGCCCGCACGGTTGCCGCCAGGGCGGTGATCCTGGCGACCGGCGCGCAGGAGCGGCCCGTGCCGTTCCCGGGCTGGACGCTCCCGGGCGTGCTGACGGTCGGCGCAGGCCAGATCCTGCTCAAGACCGCCGACCAGGTGCCCGAGAAGCCGGTCTGGATCGCCGGCAACGGCCCCTTGCCGCTGCTCTACATGACGCAGCTTCTGGTCGCGGGCGGCAAGATCGCCGGCTTCCTCGACACCGCCCCGCCCGGGCGGCTTGGCGGCGCGCTACGCCACCTGCCGGGCGCGCTCGGCAAGGCAGGCGACCTGTTGAAGGGCGTCGCCTGGAAACTGGCGCTGAAGCGGGCCGGCGTCAAAACGGTCAGGCATGTCACCGACATCGAGGCGAAAGGCGAGGGCAGGCTCCAGACCCTGCGCTACCGCGCCGGGACGGGCCAATGGCAGGAGACCCCGGCCGAGGTGCTCCTGGTCCATGAAGGCCTCGTGCCTTCGATCCACGCGCCGCTCGCGCTCGACTGCAAGATCGCGTGGCGAGACGACCAGCAATGCTACGCGCCGGAGCTCGACGCCTGGGGCGAAAGCTCGCAGCCGGGCCTGTTCGTCGCCGGCGACGGGGCCGGTATCGCCGGGGCGATCGCAGCAGAGCAGCGCGGCACGCTGGCCGGCCTCGCCGTCGCCTCGCGCCTTGGCAAGCTGTCGGCCGAGGACGCGACGAGGGACGCCGCTCCTGCCCGCAAGGCGCTGGACCGCGAACTCGCCTTCCGTCCCTTCCTCGATGCGCTCTATGCCCCGCGTCCGCAGGTTTTTGCGCCGCCCGACGAGACCATCGTCTGCCGTTGCGAGGAGGTCACCGCCGGGACGCTGCGCAGCCGCGCCCAAATCGGTCGCCCCGGCACAAACCAGGTCAAGGCCTTCACCCGCGCCGGCATGGGCCCCTGCCAGGGTCGCCAGTGCGGCTATACCGTGATGCAGATACTGGCCAAGGCGCAGGAGCGTCCCGTAGAGGAGCTGGGCTTCTACCGCATCAGACCGCCACTGAAGCCCGTCACCCTGGGTGAACTGGCGGGCCTGGACCAGAAGGACACGGCAGCGTGACGGCCGTCGTCGCACAGGGCTTTGACATCGCGGTCATCGGCGGCGGGCTGCACGGCCTCACCTCTGCGTTGAGCCTGGCGCGCGCCGGGCGGCGTGTCGTCATCCTCGAACGCAACTGGATCGGTCGCCACGCATCGAGCGCGACGGCCGCCGGAGTGCGCACGCTTGGTCGCGATCTCGCTGAGGTGCCGATCTCGCTGGAAGCGATGGATATGTGGCACCGCATCGAGGCCATCGTCGGCGACGATTGCGGCTTCCATGCGCATGGCCAGTTCAAGGTGGCCGAGTTCGACAGCCACATGCCTGCGCTGCGCGAGCGCGACACGACGATGCGCAATCTCGGCTACAGCCATGAGGAGATCATCGATGCAGCGGAGTTGCGCCGTCTGGTGCCTTCGCTCAGCCCGCATTGCGTCGGTGCGCTGATTGCCCGCCGCGATGGCGCGGCCGATCCGCATCGGACGATCGCGGCCTTTAGAAGGTCCTGCGAGGCGGCCGGCGTCACCCTTGTCGAAGGCTGTGGCGTCGAGGCGGTCGAGCGGCGTGGAACGGACTGGCTGCTGCGCTGCGGCGAGCGGGCCTTCACTGCTCCAGCGGTGATCAATACCGGCGGTGCGTGGGCCGCGCGCGTCGCCGCTCTCTTCGGCGAGACAATCGAACTCGGCGTGCGCGCCTCGATGATGATGGTCACGGAGCGCCTGGCGCCGTTCCTCGCTCCCGTGGTCGGCGTCGTCGGGCGCGCGCTGTCGTTCAAGCAGTCCGACCAGGGCACGCTGGTGATCGGCGGCGGCCTTCAGGGTGCAGCCGATCTCGACCGCCAGCGCAGCACCGTCAATTTTGTCGAGCTTGCCAAGGGCGCGCGCGCCTCCGGCGATCTGTTTCCCATCGTGCAGGGTGTGCGCATCGCGCGCTGCTGGACCGGGATCGAGGCCCAGACGCGCGACCATATCCCCGTCATCGGGGCCTCGCCCGATACGCCTGGCCTCTTCCACAGCTTCGGCTATTCCGGCCACGGCTTCCAACTCGTACCCGTGCTTGGCGAAATCATGCGTGATCTCGTGGTGGAGGGCAAAACCGCCCGTTCCATCGCGGCCTTCGCGCCCGCACGGCTAATGCAAGGCAGACGCGCCGCATGATTGCCTACACGATAAGACGAATCCTGCTCGCCCTGCCGACGCTGCTGGTGATGCTGACCGCGATCTTCGTGCTGGTCAGGCTCGTCCCGGGCGACGCCGCCTCGGTCATCCTCGGCGACCAGGCGAGCACCGAGGCGCTGGCTGCGCTGCGCGAGAAGCTCGGGCTGAACAAGCCGCTCTATGTCCAGTACCTCGCCTTCCTCGGCGACGTCTTCACCGGCAATCTCGGCTTCTCAATGAGCACCGGCCGCAGCGTGCTCTCCGAAATGCTGCACGTCCTGCCCTCGACGATCGAACTGACACTCGCCGCGGTCGTAATCGGGCTGATCTTCGGCCTGCCGCTGGGTGTCGCCGCGGCGCTCACCCGCAATGGCTGGCTCGACTATGTCTCGCGCGTCGTCTCGCTGGTGGGCCTGTCGTTTCCCGCTTTCGTCTCCGGC
The DNA here is from genome assembly GCF_056406735.1 of Allobosea sp. P1_B10. Classification (NCBI taxonomy): domain Bacteria; kingdom Pseudomonadati; phylum Pseudomonadota; class Alphaproteobacteria; order Hyphomicrobiales; family Alloboseaceae; genus Allobosea; species Allobosea sp. P1_B10. Next base: position 179,876 of record NZ_JBFTZP010000009.1, read on the forward strand.
ATCCTGATGCTGATCGTCTTCTCGATCCAGCTCGGCTGGTTTCCGGTGCTGGGCGGCGCTGCGAGCGGCACCGACTTCTCCGATCGCATGCGCCAGCTCGCGCTGCCCGCGCTGAACCTCGGCATCATCATGATGGCCTATGTGATGCGCGTGACGCGCGCCGCGATGCTCGGCGTGCTGACCGAGGACTATATCCGCACCGCCCGCGCCAAGGGCGTCGGCTCCGGCCAGCTCGTGATGCGCCATGCGCTGCGCAACAGCCTGATCCCGATCATCACGGTCGTCGGCCTGTAT
>NZ_JBFTZP010000010.1:0-165665 GCF_056406735.1 Allobosea sp. P1_B10
GGGGCAGGGGCAGTCGACATGCGCATAGTGGCGCGCTGCCGTCTCGTACTCGACGTGCGCCGTCGAGATCGTGATGCCGCGGGCCTTCTCCTCAGGCGCCTTGTCGATCTGGTCGTACGCCGTATACGACGCGCCGCCAGACTCAGCCAAAACCTTCGTGATCGCAGCCGTCAAAGACGTCTTGCCATGGTCGACGTGACCAATCGTACCAATGTTGCAATGCGGCTTCGTGCGCGCGAATTTCTCTTTGGCCATGACACCCTTGCCCTCGAAGACGGCCACTCCGGGCCGGAAAACGCGGTCGCATTAGGGGGTTTTGCAAGCAGATGCAAGATATGGCTGGCGCGGTCACGCAACGACCTCAGAAAACGCCTCCCGTCATGGGCGCGTCGCGTGTGCGCGCCAAGACGGGAGGAGGCCAGTATTCTGGGCAAAAGCTAAGATTGTCGGGATTTGCAGCCTCTACAAATTAACGGGCGCGTGGCATATCGCGGCAGGCTTTCGCTTCGGATAACAACATGTCGCGTTCCATCTCGTCGCTACCTTCGAAGCTCCTGCTCGCCGCATCGATCGTCCTGCTCGCGACCGCCCCGGTGCAGGCCGGCCTGCTCGACGCCCTGTTCGGCAGGCCTGCAGGGCCGATGCGCCAGATCGAGCCCGAGCCCGACCCGCTGAGCGTCACGGTGCGCAAGAAGGCGAGCCGGAAGAAGCTCGCCGTGCCCAAGGAAGCACCGCCCGTCGCACTGCAGAAGTCCACCCTCGATCCGGCGACCGATCCCTATTGGTACCTCAAGGACGAGACCCTGCGCCGCGGCGACATCGTCGTCCTTCCCGACCGAGTCCTCGTGCTGCGCGAGAGCGGCTCCACGCTCCGGCCCAGCGCATTTGAGGACATCAAGCGCAGCGCGAGCATTTCGAATCGCGAACGCACCCGCATCCTGTCGATGACGCAGATCCAGGCGGGCGCGATGCCGAAATACAAGATCGTGCCGGATGCGGCGTTCACGGCCAGCGCCACGGCAAGTCAGATCGACCGCAGCGCCGTCCCCGTCATCATGCCCTGAGGCGGGCGCTGCCTGCCGCACGCATCACTTCGCCGCCGAACTCTTCGGCGCACTGGACACCCCGAAGACGCGGCGATAGCGCGCCACGGCATCGGCATCGCCAGAGACCTTTTCGGGATTGTCCGAGAGCTTGACCGCCGGCCGGCCGTTGGCCTTGGAGACCTTGCAGACCAGCGACATCGGATCGAGCGCGCGCGAGCCGTCGGGAGAGCAGCCGACGAGATCGTTGGTCAGGTCGGTGCCCCAGCCGAATGCCATGCGGACCCGGCCGTCGAAATGGTGATAGACCCGCTCGATCGCGCCGACATCGAGCCCGTCCGAGAAGACCAGCAGCTTCTCCCTGGGGTCCTGCCCACGGTCCCGCCACCAGGCCATGATCTCCTCGCCGGCTTCGATCGGCGGTGCACTGTCGGGCCGGAAGCCGGTCCAGTCGGCGACCCAGTCCGGCGCATTCCTGAGGAAACCCGTGGTGCCGAAAGCGTCCGGCAAGGCCACCAGCAGGTTGCCGCCATAGACCTGGCGCCATTCGTCGAGCACGCGATAGGGCGCACGCAGCAGCGCCTCGTCGGTGTCGGCAAGCGCGGCCAGCACCATCGGCAGCTCATGTGCGTTGGTACCGATCGCCTCGAGATCGTTGTCCATCGCCAGCAGGACGTTGGATGTGCCGGTGAAGGCCGGACCCAAGCCCTCCTTCAGGGCCTGGACGCACCAGCGCTGCCAGAGGTGGCCGTGGCGCCGGCGTGTGCCGAAGTCGGAAATGCGCAGATTCGGCAGTTTTTGCAGCCGCTCGACCTTGTCCCACATCTTGGCCTTGGCGCGGGCATAGACGACATCGAGCGAAAAGCGCTTCTGGCCGTTCATGACGCGGCGCGCCCGGAGCTCGTTGATGATCGCGAGCGCCGGCACCTCCCACATCGTCGAGTGGGTCCATGGCCCCTCGAAATGCAACTCGTACTGACCGTCTACGCGACGCAGATCGTATTCGGGCAGGCGGAACTCGGCGAGCCAGGCGATGAAATCCGGCGAGAACATCTGGGTCTTGCCGTAAAAACTGTTGCCGGCCAGCCAGATCAGCTCCTTCTTCGAGAAGCGCAGCGAGCGGGCATGATCGAGTTGCGCACGCAACTCGTCCTCGTCGACGATCTCCGCCAGCCGGATGTGCCTTGAGCGGTTGATCAGCGAGAAGGTGACCTGGACCTCCGGATGGAAGGCCCGGATCATCTGCAGCATCAGGAGCTTGTAGAAGTCGGTATCGAGCAGGCTGCGGATGATGGGGTCGAGCCGCCAGCCGTGATTATAGGTTCGCGTCGCGATATCGGTAACGATCATGGCGGTGGCGTCGGGTCCGGTGACAGGGCTCGGTTGTGACAGGACTAGGCGAGATCGCTAGGATTTGACAGCCTCGCTTCAGGCAGGCCGTCAGCATCGCTAACGCATGGGGACTGGGAGCGTTGACAGGTCCAGGCAACTCGGCAAGGAGCACGAAGACGGTGCGCAGCCTTGCGCGGGACGTTCGGGAGCCGGATTTGGACTCAGTTTCTCAAGACCCCCGCTCGCAGGACGCCCAGCGTTTCATCGCCCGCATCCGTGACCGCGAGGCGGTGCTCGGCATTGTCGGGCTGGGCTATGTCGGCATCCCGCTGGCGCTCGCCGCGTTGCGGCAGGGCCTGCGCGTCGTCGGCTTCGACATCAATGCCGCCCATGTCGCCGAGATCAACGCCGGATCGAGCACGTTCAGGCACATTCCGATGGAGCTGATCGCGCAGAGCAGCGCCACCGGGCGCTTCGTCGCCACCACGGATTTCAGCCGCATGGCCGAGCCGGACGCCCTGCTGATCTGCGTGCCGACACCACTCTCGCGCCATCGCGAGCCGGACCTGTCCTATGTCCGCCAGACGACGGAGGCGATCGCCCGAACGCTGCGGCCGGGCCAGCTGATCGTGCTGGAATCGACGACCTATCCCGGCACCACCGACGAGCTGATGCGGCCGATTCTCGAGGAGACGAGCGGGCTGAAGAGCGGCCGCGACTTCTTCCTCGCCTATTCGCCGGAGCGCGAGGACCCCGGCAACGCCCATTTCGGCACCTCGGACATTCCCAAGGTGGTCGGCGGCGACGGCCCCGACGCGCTCGCCATGGCCGATGCGCTCTACAGTGCCCTCGTGGTCAGGACAGTCCCGGTCTCCTCGACAGCCACGGCCGAGGCCGTGAAGCTGACCGAGAACATCTTTCGCTCGGTCAACATCGCGCTCGTCAACGAACTGAAGCAGGTCTACGCGGCGATGGGCATCGACATCTGGGAGGTGATCGACGCCGCCAAGACAAAGCCCTTCGGCTTTATGCCGTTCTATCCCGGCCCCGGGCTGGGCGGGCACTGCATCCCGATCGACCCGTTCTACCTGACCTGGAAGGCGCGCGAATACGACATCGCGACCCGCTTCATCGAGCTCGCCGGCCAGATCAACACCGACATGCCCTATCTCGTGGTCGACCGGCTGGCGGAACTCGTCGATCGCGAGCTCGGGCGCAGCTTCAGCGGGGCAAAAATCCTCGTGATCGGCCTCGCCTACAAGAAGAACATCGAGGACATGCGCGAGAGCCCTGCCCTCAAGCTGATCGAGTTGATCGAGGCGCGCGGCGCCACCGCACTCTATCACGACCCCTTCATCCCCGAGATCCGCCCGTCGCGGAAGCACGGCGCCCTCGCGGCCCGCGCCAGCGTCAACCTCGATTCAGCGACGCTCCAATCCGTCGATGCCGTGCTGATCGCCACAGATCATGACGACGTCGACTACGGGCTGATCGTCGCCCATGCGAAGCTCGTGGTGGATACGCGCAATGCCTGTGCACGGCATGGCCTTGCGGCGGCGACCATCTTCAAGGCTTGATAGGGCCATGAGCAGCGCCGAGCCTATCTACGATCTCGCCGTCATCGGCGGCGGCATCAATGGCTGCGGCATCGCCCGCGACGCCGCCGGGCGTGGCGCCTCGGCCATCCTGTTCGAGCAGGACGACCTCGCCAGCGCAACCTCGTCAGCCTCGACCAAGCTGATCCATGGCGGGCTGCGCTATCTCGAGCACTACGAGTTCCGGCTGGTGCGCGAGGCGCTGATGGAGCGCGAACGGCTCTGGAAGATCGCTCCGCACATCATCTGGCCGCTGCGTTTCGTCCTGCCCCATCACGCGGGCCTGCGCCCCGCCTGGCTGCTGCGGCTGGGCCTGTTCCTCTACGATCATATCGGCGGGCGCAAACTGCTGCCTGCGACGAAGACGCTCGACCTCGCCGAGGCGCCCGCCGGCCGGCCCCTGAAAGACGACCGGGCAAAGGCCTTCGAATACTCGGACTGCTGGGTCGAGGACGCCCGGCTCGTTGTGCTGAACGCGATCGACGCGGCGGTGCGCGGCGCTGTCATCCGGACCCGCACGAAAGTCGTCTCGGCCGACCGCGAAGGCGACCTCTGGCGCATCGTCACGGAAAGCGACAGCGACCGCGAGGCGGTGCTGGCGAAGGCACTCGTCAATGCAGCCGGCCCCTGGGTCGGCGAGGTGCTCGGTGGGATCGTGCGCTCCAACACCAAGGCGGCGGTTCGCATGGTGCAGGGCAGCCATATCGTCGTGCCAAAACTCTACGAGCACGACCGCTGCTACATCTTCCAGAACGCGGACGGCCGCATCATCTTCGCGATCCCCTATGAGCGCGACTTCACGCTGATTGGGACCACGGACCAGGACTATCGCGGCAAGCCCTCCGAGGCGAAGGCGTCTCCTGCCGAGATCGATTATCTCTGCGACGCGGCGAGCGAGTACTTTCGCGACCCGGTGACGCCCGATCAGGTCGTCTGGACCTACTCCGGCGTCCGCCCGCTCTATGACGACGGCGCCTCCAAGGCCCAGGAGGCGACGCGCGACTATGTGCTGACGCTCGATGCGCCCGAGGGCTCGGCGCCGCTGCTCTCCGTCTTCGGCGGCAAGATCACGACCTATCGGCGCCTGGCCGAATCGGCGCTGGAGAAACTCGCGCCTCACGCTGCCTGGGCGGCGCGCGCACCCTGGACGGTCGATGGCACGCTGCCGGGCGGCGACTTTCCGGTCACGGGTTTTGAGGCGCTCGTAAGCGAGATCGCGACGCAGAACCCGTGGCTGGCGCGGCCGACCGTGGCGCGCTGGGTGCGCGCCTACGGTACACGGACGCGCGACCTCCTTGATGGTGCCACGGGCCCGGCCGATCTCGGCTGGCATTTCGGGGCTGACCTGTACGAGCGCGAAGTGCGCTACCTGATGCGCGCCGAATGGGCGCGTCGCGCTGCCGACGTGCTGTGGCGGCGCAGCAAGCTGGGCTTGCGCCTGACGCCCGAGCAGCACGAGGCCCTGGACGCCTTCATGCAGGCAGAGCTCACAGCGACAGTTTGAGCCAGGCCGGCAGCGTCGGCCAGGCCGCTGCGCCCAGCGACAGCACGGCCAGCGCAACCAGCAGCGTGCCCAGCAGCGGCAATACGGCCCGGAACACGGCGCTTGCCGGCACGCGCGTGATGCCGCTGACGACATAGACGAGGATACCCAGCGGCGGCGTCAGCCCGTGGATCATCAGGTTGACCACGAGGATGACGCCGAACTGGATCGGGTCGAGCCCCGCCGCGATCGCGACCGGCAGAAGCAGCGGCGCCAGCAGCAGGATCGCCGCGCCGATGTCGAGGAACAGCCCGGCGACCAGCAGCACCAGATTGGCCAGCAGCATCACCGCATAGGGGCCGCCGCCGAGAGAGGTCACCAGACCCGCCATCTGGTCCGAAATCCGGTCGAGCGCGAGCAGGAAGGCGAAGGGCGCAGAGGCGCCGATCAGCATCCCCACCGCCGCCGCCTCGGTGGCCGATTTGCGCAGCGCGCTGAAGACGGACGCGGCAGTGAGGCTGCGCAGCGCGAGGCAGGTGACCAGGGCATAGGCCACCGCCAGCGCAGACGCCTCCGTAACCGTGACCACGCCGAAGCGGATTCCCACGACCACGACGACGCCGAGTCCAATCGCCGGGAGCGCGCCAACGAAGGAGGAGACACGCTCCTGCGTGCTCGCCTTCGGTGCGCTATCGACGACGTCGCGGACGCTGAGGTGGATGCCGATCGCGAGCGCCACCGCCAGCACACCGCCAGCCACGAAGCCGCCGACGAGCAGCGAGCCGACCGAGAGGTTGGTCGCCGTCGCCAGGATCAGAAAGGCGATGGAGGGTGGGATGATGTTGTCCAGCATCGACACGCCGGCCACGATCGCCGCCGCATGGGCCGGCGGATAGCCGCGCGCCACCAGCGTCGGGGCCATCACCTTGGCCCCGAATGCCGCATTGGCGACGGAGGAGCCAGAGGCGCCTGAGAACAGCACGCTTGCCACCAGCGCGGTCTGCGCCAGCCCTGCCCGCATATGCCCAACCAGCGAGGCGGCAAAGCGCACCAGCCGCTCGGCAAGTCCGCCACTGGTGAGCAGCTCGCCGGCCAGCAGGAAGAATGGAATCGCAAGCAGCAGGAACTTTGAGACGCCCGACACCGTGTTCTGGACGATGGCCGGCTCCGGCAGCATGCCGCCAAAGGCGCCGCTAAGCGAAACGCCGGCGAGCAGCACATAGGGCAACGGTGCGCCAAGCAGCAGCCCGACACCGGCTGCAGCGGCAGCGACGAGGCTCGGCGCCGCGAGATAGAGGCCGGTGGACGACTGCGCCGCCATATACAGAGCGACGCCCAGCACCAGCGATGCCAGCGCCGATGCGAGCGAGCGGTCGAGCGCGGCCCGCCAGAGCACGACAAGCACGGTGAGGCCGCCGCCGACCGCAAAGGCCCCGAAGCGGAGGCTCTCGGGCAGGCCGAGCACGGTCGAGGTTCCGCCGATCATGGCGGCAACGCTCGCGCCGCCCAGCGCCAGCACCAGCGAGCCATGCACGGCGACAGCGTCGGCAAAGATCGCCGCAATGCGCTGGCCTCGCTCGGGCAGGAGCCGCACGATCACATCGAGCCGCATCGCGAGCGCACTGGTCGCGGCAAGCGGCGCCCCTACCGCGACGAGCGCAACGTTGAGCCAGATCGCCAGTTCATCCGACCAGACCAGGCCTCCGCCAAAGACATAGCGGCGCAGCACTGCCAACATCACCACGACGAAGAGCCCGGCGAGGATAATTGCGCCCAGGATCTCGAGCGCGGCGACCAGTCTGCCGAGTGCCGCGGACGACCGTGTCGGCAGGGGCGGTGGCTGGGTCGATTGGGACAGGCGGATCGGATCAGGCATGGTGTCGCTGCGGCGGCGGGTCCGTCGTCGATAGCGTCAACCGGCCCGCTCTGCCATCTCCTTCACGGCTCGAATGCGAGCCCGCCGCCGTTCGCGGTCGCCGTTCCGGCTTGTCTCCGAAGGGAGATGGCGGCAAGAGCGTCTCGCAAACATGGGCCATCCCGGCGCGGATCGATTCGTCGCCCTGCCCTTCTGGAGTGAAAGCCGATGAGTGAAGTGCTGAAAGACGGTCGTCCGCGGATCGCCATCACCTATTGCACCCAGTGCAACTGGCTGCTGCGTTCCGCCTGGATGAGCCAGGAACTGCTGCACACCTTCGGCGCCGATATCGGCGAGGTCGCCTTGCGCCCGGGGCTGGGTGGCGTCTTCCAGATCCACTACGACGACGTTCTGATCTGGGATCGCGTCGCCGAAGAGGGCTTTCCCGACGTCAAGGCTTTGAAGCAGCGCGTCCGCGACCGGCTCGACCCGACCCGCGACCTCGGCCATCTCGACGGCGCTGGACGAAAAGCCGTCTGAGACCCCACAGGGCGCCGAGGCGGGCATTCCGCCGACATTGTCAGCGCGCCGTGATCTTCAGGCGCGCTGACGTCCTATCGCGACAGATATCGCTAAAATTCGCGCTGCGAATGCCGCAATCGCAGGATTTTCCGTTGCGAAGGGGGCATTGCGCCCATGCCTTGTCCCGGAAGACCCGCTCGCAAACCCAGCCAACCAGACCGGCAAAGGCCATCCCCAGGCTCACAGCAATCGTCAACAGCATCATGTCCCTTACCGATACGAGGCGTCTATTGCGTCGGGGGTAGAGCTGCTTTGATCGAGCGCAAAACCGACTGGCTATAGAGGAGAAGATTCGCGATCAGCCGACAGGCGGCCGGAGGCGCGTCGCCGCAATCGCGGCAACGGCGTCAAAAATTCAGCAGGACTGGTTGGAGAGTTTGGAGCGGGTACAGGGAATCGAACCCTGGTATTCAGCTTGGAAGGCTGCTGCTCTACCATTGAGCTACACCCGCGACCGGCGCCAAATTCCCTGCGGACCGCCCGGAAGTCAAGCCGTCCCAGCTGAACGTTTTGCTGAAAAGAAGCTTGTGACCAGATTGCCGAAGGTCGGCGTTTCAGCCTCTCGACTGGCAGCGTCCCCGAAAGGACGGCCAGAAGGAGGGATGGTGGGGGAAGCAGGACTCGAACCTGCGAAGGCATAGCCAGCGGATTTACAGTCCGCCCCCTTTGCCGCTCGGGACATTCCCCCGCCCACGCCTCGCCGACACGAGGTCGGCGGGCACCGCCCGGGTCACTTGCGTGCCGGGCGACTGGCGTGGGCGGACTTATGGTGACCGAGCATTTGCCTGTCAACCCTTACGCCGTCTCACGATCGCGCCCTGCACCGATACGTTCGAGGAGGAATTCCGCCCGTTCCGGGACATCCAGCAGCGGTAGCAGGCATGATTCATAGCCATAATCGCGATAAACAGCGATCATCGCCTGATAGGTCCGGCAGGCCTCGTCAAAATCCTGCCGGCGTTCGGCATCATTTTCGTAGATTGTGCGCCACGGTGGAGCGACGAAGATCTCGCGCCGATAGCGCAGCCGTTTCGCTGCCGCATCGAGGTGAGGTGGAATGGCGAGATCGCAGAGTCGCAGGTAGCCGATGACGTCGGGCAACCCGCGATCGAAGACCACGGGGCCGGACAACGCGCCCGCTGCCTCATAGGCCTCGACGTCCAACGCGGCCATCATCTCGGCGAAGAGGCGCGGTCGATCCAGGGCAATCCGGCCCCGCCGACGGCACGCTGGTCCCGGATCACGGCCCGCCCAGCTTCCGGCGAGGTCGCGAGGCCGCGTCGCGCCAGTTCGGCAATGAGCGTGGTCTTTCCGGCGCCCGGCCCCCCGGTGACGATCACGAATCGCTCGCTATCGGTCATGCCTGTCTCCCTGTAGGTTCGACGCGTCTGCAAGCTGCCTCGCCGCGTCGATTTGCGGGTTTGTGCCCGGCACACGCGCGTGCGCACTGGCCAAGCGCCGATAGCCATGGCAGGGCGTAGCCCTTGGTTCCCAGGAGATCATCGATGCCCGCGCCGTTCCGCCCCAAATCCGGAAAACCATCCGGCTCCCATGGCGGCCGGCCGCAGCGCCGCGCCGATGGCACCCTCCCTCACCGTCCCGGCGATATCGACGAGGCCGTGCTCTACGGCGTGCACCCCGTCATCGAGGCCCTGCGCAATCCCAAGCGGCGCCATCGCCGCCTGCTCGCCACCGAGAATGCTCTGAAGCGCCTGACCGACGAGATCGGCGACCTGCCTGTCGAGGCGGAACTGGTGCGGCCCTCGGAGATCGACCGGCTGCTGACGCCCGATTCCGTCCATCAGGGCCTTTATCTGGTCTGCGATCCCCTGCCCTCGCCCGATCTCGACAGCCTGCCCGACGACGCCATCGTGCTGGCGCTCGACCAGATCACCGACCCTCACAATGTCGGCGCGATCCTGCGCTCGGCCGCGGCGTTTGCGGCCGCGGCGGTGATCGTCACCATCCGGCACTCGCCGGCCGCAACCGGCGTGCTCGCCAAATCGGCATCGGGCGCGCTCGAGCATGTGCCGTTGATCGCAGTGCGCAATCTCGGCGATGCCCTGGACCAGCTCGGGAAGCGCGGCTTCCAACGCATCGGCTTTGATTCGGATGGCGACGTCGCCTTCGATGAAGTCGAGTTGCGTCGGCCGCTCGTGATGGTGATGGGCGCCGAGGGCAAGGGCCTGCGCCAGCGCACCCGCGAACTCTGCGACCAGGTCGCGCGCCTCGAGGTGCCCGGCACGATCACCAGCCTCAACGTTTCCAACGCGACCGCGATCGCGCTTTACGCTGCCAGCCGCCGCCGCTGACGCAGGTTTCCCGCTCCAACCCGCCACGCCTCGCGCCAACGGGTTGGAGCGACTGAAGTATTGGCCGCAGATCGGCCAATAACGCGCTGCCTCACGCGCGCGAAACTCCAATCAGCCCTTAGTCGTAAGACGAACGATGCAAGACCAAGTGCCTGATTGCACAATCGGGCATGTCAGCGCAATCGTCTGCGCCAGACTGGAATGCTGGGTTTTCCCGCTTTCCGGCGTGATTGGCATCGTCCGTCAGAAAACGAGCCAAAGCGAGCAGGTGGCCTGGATCGTCCGGCTGCTGGGGATCGAGCAGGGGAGAACGCGCAATGAGCGTGGCATCAACACATTCCGAAGTGGGGGCGGCACACCGCCCGATGACCAAAGAAGAGAAAAAGGTCATCATTGCGTCGTCTACCGGTACCGTCTTCGAATGGTACGATTTTTATCTGGCCGGCTCTCTCGCCGCCAACATCTCGGCTAACTTCTTCTCGGGTGTGAACCCGACCGCGGGCTTCATCTTCACGCTGCTGAGCTTCGCCGCCGGTTTCGCGGTTCGTCCGTTCGGCGCGCTGTTCTTCGGCCGCCTGGGTGACCTGATCGGCCGCAAATATACCTTCCTCGTCACCATGATGGTGATGGGCATCGCGACCTTCGTCGTAGGCCTGCTTCCTGGCTACGCCTCGATCGGCATCGCAGCGCCGATCGCCTTCATCTGCTGCCGCCTGCTTCAGGGCCTGGCGCTCGGTGGCGAGTATGGCGGCGCCGCGACCTATGTCGCCGAGCACGCCCCGCAGAATCGCCGCGGCTTCTACACCTCCTTCATCCAGATCACGGCCACCTTCGGCCTGTTCCTGTCGCTGATCGTCATCCTGGCGCTTCGCCTGAGCATGTCGGCTGCCGACTTCGCAGCCTGGGGCTGGCGCGTGCCGTTCCTGCTCTCGATCCTGCTGCTTGGCGTTTCGATCTGGATCCGCCTCCAGCTGCAGGAATCGCCTGCATTCACCAAGATGAAGGCCGAGGGCACGCTCTCGAAGGCCCCGCTCAGCGAAGCCTTCGGCCAGTGGAAGAATGCCAAGATCGGCCTCATCGCGCTGATCGGCGGCACCGCCGGCCAGGCCGTCGTCTGGTATGCCGGCCAGTTCTACGCGCTGTTCTTCCTGACCCAGATCCTCAAGGTCGACGGTACCACCGCCAACGTCCTGATCGCTGCCTCGCTCCTGCTCGGTACGCCGTTCTTCGTGTTCTTCGGCGCGCTCTCCGACAAGGTCGGCCGCAAGCCGATCATTCTCGGCGGCTGCCTGATCGCGGCGCTGACCTTCTTCCCGCTCTTCACCGCCCTGACCAAGGTCGGCAATCCGACGCTCTACAATGCCCATGACAACGTGAAGGTCGTCGTCACTGCCGATCCCGCGACCTGCGGCTCGCTGTTCGACCCCGTCAACGTGCGGACCTTCACGTCGCCTTGTGATGTGACTCGCCAGGCGCTGGCCCGCTCCTCGCTGAACTACCAGCTCGTCAACGCGCCTGCCGGCACCCCCACGACCGTCACCATCGGCGGGAACAACGTGGCGGTGAGCCCGACCTTCGCCGCCGACAGCCTCGCAGCCGCCCAGGCCGCCGGCTATCCCAAGGCGAACGACCCGAAGATCGTCAACGTCACCAACGGCCTGAACGCCCAGTTCTGGTCGATGATCGGCCTGCTCTTCATCCTCGTGATCTACGTCACGATGGTCTACGGCCCGATCGCCGCGATGCTCGTCGAACTCTTCCCGACCCGCATCCGCTACACCGGCATGTCGCTGCCCTACCATATCGGCAACGGCTGGTTCGGCGGCTTCCTGCCTCCGACGATGTTCGCAATCGTGGCCTCGACCGGCGACATCTATTCCGGCCTCTGGTACCCGGTCACGATCGCCCTGATGACCTTCGTCGTCGGCCTGATCTTCCTGCCCGAGACCAAGGATCGCGACATCTACAAGTCGTAACGCAAGCCGCCGGCGCCTTTGCGCCCGGCACGGAGGCCCCGCCCTCGAGGCGGGGCTTTTCTTTTGAAGGGCGGTGGACCTTGCTCTCGGCGCGATGGGCTGATAACCGCTTCGTCACACAGTGGGGCGCCGGCGTAGCACAGCGGTAGTGCAGCGGTTTTGTAAACCGAAGGTCGGGAGTTCAATCCTCTCCGCCGGCACCACCCCCCGACATCCGAGATCGCTCCGAGATACAGACGCCGCGCCGCTCGCCGCAGCCTCGCGCTGGCGCGCAGGCCCCGTCCGGAGCCTCTAACCTTCTTCGAACTGCAAGGCAGGGTGAGCCGGAGCGTGGCCGGCCTCGAAGATCTGCGCCGCGTATCTGCGGTAGGACTCACCGATATGCTTGCGCATCGCCTCGCCGGCGCCGTCAGGGTCTCGCGCCCGGATCCGGTCGAGCACGGCCGCATGGTCGGCGCGGCGGATCTCGATGTTGCTGCGGTCCCCGCGGTCCTTGTCACGCATGCTCTTGATCGTACTGAGCAAGGGGCTCGACACGAATTCGAGAACCGACAGGAACAGGTGGTTCTGGGCCGCGGTCGCGATGGCGATGTGAAATGCGAGGTCGTGCGCGGCGCTCTCGGCGCCCCGGTCGTCCGCCTCGTTCATCGCCGCCGCGGCGGCCTCGATCCGCGCCAGGTCCTCGGCAGTGTGGCGCAGGCTGGCGAGCTGGGCTGCCTCGACCTCGAGCCCGAGCCGCAATTCCAGAAATACGAGGATCGAGCTTTCGGAGGCTGCGATCTCAGCGCGGCGCAGGCGGAAAGAATCCTGTTGATTGACGAACAGGCCCAGGCCCCGCCGGCTCTCGACAAGACCGTCGGCCTTGAGATAGGCGATCGCTTCTCGAACCACGGGCCGGCTGACCCCGAGCTGTCTCGCCAGCTCCGTCTCGGACGGCAGGCGCGCACCGGGCTGCAATTGCCCCTTCTGGATCGAGCGTGCCATGGCGGCTGCTGCGTCGGCGGCGAGATTCGGTCGTGATCCGATAGATGACAGCAACATGGCGCCCCCGCGATCTCCGATTCTGGCACGCTGTCAGTTGTTTGACAACCTGACAGGCGTCCCATTATCTGGCCGGGAATGGCGCCGCCGGGCAACGCGAAGAGCGCGCTTCAACGACTGGAGGAACCGTATGACCAATCTCACCCGCCGCACCGTTCTTGCGTCCGCCGCAGCCGTATCGGCCGCTGCGATGGGGATCCCGGCTCTCGCCCAGGACGTGAAGACAGCAAAGCTGGGGCACTCCTTCGCGGATTCGCACCCCCGCGCAACGGCGATGAAGCGCTTTGCCGAGGAGGTCGCCAAGGCCACCAATGGCAGCGTCAAGGTCGAGGTCTTCAGCAACGCCACCCTCGGCTCCGAGGAGAAGATGCTGATCGCCGTCCAGTCGGGCACCGTCGACTTCTACATGGGCGCGCTCTCGCCTATCGCGACGCGCAAGAAAGAGTTGCAGATCTTCGACTTCCCTTTCCTGTTCTCCAGCGATGCGGAGGCCGCTGCCGTCCTCGACGGACCGGCCGGCAAGCGCCTGCTCGACAATCTCTCCGACATGAACATGCAGGGCCTGGTCTGGGCCGGCGGCGCATTCCGCAACCTGTCCAACAGCAGACGCCCTGTGGCGTCGCTCGCCGACATGAAGGGCCTGAAGGTCCGCGTCATGCAGAGCCCGATGGCGCTCGCCAGCTTCAATGCCATGGGCATGAACGCCGTGCCGATGGCCTTCACGGAGGTCTACACGGCTCTGGAGACCAAGGCGCTCGACGGCTACGAGCACCCCTTCGTTGACATGTACGCCAACAAGATGTTCGAGGTCCAAAAGCACCTGACCGTCACCAACCACGTCTATACGCCGGTGGCGCTGGTGGCCTCGAAGCGCTTCTGGACATCGCTGAGCCCGCAGCAACAGGCCGCCGTCCAGGCAGCCGCCGAGTCCACGCGCACTTTCCAGCGCGAGGTCGAATTGCGGGAGGCCGGCGAGGTCCTGAAGGAGTTGCAGGCCAAGGGCATGGTCGCGACCGAGATGCCGGCTGCCGAGCTCGACGCCATCCGCAAGGCGATCCAGCCCGTCATCGAGAAGAACACCGAGGTCATCGGCGCCTCCTTCGTCAAGGACTTCTACGGCGAGATCAATAAACAGCGGAAATGACCGGCCGCATTTGCAGGCCCGGCGAAGCCGGGTATAGCGCACGCCCATCAACAAGCATCGAATTGGGAGTTGAAACGATGATTGGTACTTCTGTGACGCGATCCGGCTTCATTGCCGCCCTTGCCGCGACTCTGCTGGCCTCCACGGCCGCCTTCGCCGAGGTCAAGGGCAAGGTCGGGCACGCGATGCCCGATACCCACCCGCAGGCCACCGCGGTGAACAAGTTCGTCGAGCTCGCCAGCACCTACACCAACGGAAACGTCAAGCTTCAGGCATTCCACTCCGCCATGCTCGGCAGCGACGAGAAGCAGTTGCAGGCCGTCCAGGCCGGCAGCCAGGAACTCTACATCGGGACGCTCGCCCCCCTCTCGACGCGCGTGAAGGAAGTCCAGGTCTGGGACCTGCCGTTCCTCTTCCAGAACACCAAGGAAGTCTACGCTGTTCTCGACGGCCCCTCGTCGAAGCTGATTTTCGAGAAGATCGCCCCGAGCGGACTCGTCGGACTGACCTGGACGGGAATGG
Source organism: Allobosea sp. P1_B10 (assembly GCF_056406735.1). NCBI lineage: Bacteria > Pseudomonadati > Pseudomonadota > Alphaproteobacteria > Hyphomicrobiales > Alloboseaceae > Allobosea > Allobosea sp. P1_B10. The sequence continues at coordinate 14,886 of NZ_JBFTZP010000010.1, forward strand.
GCTTCCGTAACCTGTCCAACAGCCGCCGTCCGGTGAAGACCGCCGCTGACGTGAACGGCCTGAAGCTGCGCGTAATGGCCAACCCGGTCGCGCTCGACACCTGGAAGAGCATCGGCTCCAACGCAGTCCCGATGGCCTTCTCGGAAGTGTTCACCGCGCTCGAGGTGAAGGCTCTAGACGGCCAGGAGAACCCGCTGCAGCACATGTACGCGAACAAGATGCAGGAGGTGCAGAAGCACATCTCGCTGACCAACCACGTCTATACGCCGGTGGCGCTTGTCGCTTCCAAGAAGTTCTGGGACAGCCTGAAGGCCGAAGACAAGGCTGGCCTCCAGAAGGCCGCTGACGAGGCCGGGCTGCTGCAGCGCAAGCTTCTCGACGAAGGTGACCGCGAGGTGATCACCAAGTTCAAGGAAGCCGGCATGACCGTCGACGAGGTCTCGACCGAGGAACTCAAGAAGATCCAGGACAAGGTCCAGCCGGTGATCGAGAAGTTCAAGGCGCAGATCGGCGACGAGTTCGTCTCCGGCTTCATCGCCGAGATCGCGAAGGTCCGCGCTTCCAACTAAGTCGACATCGCGATGCGGCCGGCCTTTGCCGGCCGCATCCGCGTTCTCGCCGGCCAGCCAAGGGCCGATCCCGTCGCACGCCGGTGAGGTGAGCCAGATGAGCAAATTGCTCGATACAATAGTGGGCGGGTTCTACCGCCTGATCGAAATCATCCTCGTGCTCTGTATGAGCGTGATGTTGGTCATGGTGTTCGGGAACGTCGTCCTGCGGCTGTTCTTCAACACCGGCATCGACCTCTCGGAGGAGATCCCGCGCTTCGCATTCGTCTGGATGACGTTCCTGGGCGGCATCATCGGCCTTCACCGCCGCAGCCATCTCGGCGTCGACATGGTGGTCCAGGCGCTTCCGGTCTTCGGCCGCAAGGTCTGCTGGGCGATCAGCCAGGTCATCATGTTCGTCTGCGCGCTGTTCATCTTCTACGGCACCTGGATGCAGCACGACATCATCGCCGGCAATGCCTCGCCGGTCGCGCAGCTCAGCATGCTCTGGGTCTACGGCGTCAGCTATGTCACCGGCATAGCCATCGCGATCATCTGCGCCGCCAACCTGATCCGCCTGGCGCTCGGCAAGGTCCCCGACAACGAGTTGATCGACGTCCACGAGGAAGGCCTCGCCGAAGGGCTCGAGGCCGAGCGCGACCTGAAGACGCCACACATGGCCGGAGGTGCCAAGCCATGATCGTTTTCGTCTTCATCACCTCCCTGCTGGGCCTGATGGCGCTCGGCATGCCGGTCGCCTTCGCGCTGATCGGCTGCGGACTCGCCATGATGGCCTATATGGGCATCGACGATCCGCAGATCGTCATCCAGAACATGTGGGACGGCGCCAACAGCTTCCCGCTGCTCGCAGTCCCCTTCTTCATGCTGGCCGGCGAACTGATGAATGCAGGCGGCATGACACGCCGCATCATCACGATGGCGATGGCCTGGATCGGCCATATCCGCGGTGGCCTCGGCTATGTCGCGGTGATCGCCGCCGTGATCATGGCGTCGCTCTCGGGCTCGGCTGTCGCCGACACCGCCGCGCTCGCCTCTGTCCTGATTCCGCTGATGCGCAATGCCGGCTACGACATCAACCGCTCCTGCGGCCTGATTGCCTGCGGCGGCATCATCGCGCCGGTGATCCCGCCCTCGATCGGCATGATCATCTTCGGCGTGACCGGCGGTGTCTCGATCACGAAGCTCTTCATTGCGGGCATCGTGCCCGGCATCATGATGGGCGTCGCGATCATGCTGGCCTGGCGCTGGAGCATCATCCGCGACAAGCCCCGCGTCGAGCCCAAGCGGACGATGCGCGAGCGGATGGTCGAGACGCGCAACGCGCTCTGGGCCATGGTCCTCCCGGTGGTCATCATCGGCGGTCTCAAGGCCGGCATGTTCACGCCGACCGAAGCCGCCGTGATCGCAGCCGCCTATTCGCTGTTCGTCGGCCTCTTCATCTATCGGGAGATCAAGTTCTCGGACCTCTTCCGGCTGATGTATCGCGCTGCCGAGACCACCGCCGTGATCATGTTCCTGGTTGCCGCGGCCGGCGTGTCGGCCTGGCTCATCACGACGGCCAATATCCCGCAGCAGGTCGCCGACATGGTCGCGCCCTTCATGGGCAACAAGATGCTCATGACGGCGGTGCTGATGCTGATGGTGCTGATCGTCGGCACGGCGCTCGACTTCACACCGACCGTGCTGATCATGACGCCTGTGCTGATGCCGGTGGTGAAACAGGCTGGCATCGACCCGGTCTATTTCGGCGTGCTGTTCATCATGAACAACGCCATCGGCCTGGTCACGCCGCCGGTCGGCACCGTGCTCAACGTCGTCTGCGGCGTCGCCAAGGTCCCGATGACCGGTGTCATCAAGGGCGTCATGCCCTTCATGATCGCGCAGATCACGGTCCTCGTCCTGCTGGTGATCTTCCCGCAGATCGTGATGTGGCCTTTGGCGATGATGTCACGCTGAGCGCAGCAAGTACCGGCGAGGCGTTCCTGCCGGAATGCCTCGCCGAGCGGCATGGACTGGTCCCGGAGATCGTGGCATCTGGCGACGCAGGGTCGGCCGCCGACCTCTCCGCTGCCGCGCAGCCTGCCTCATGCGCGGATGATTGGCCCGCCCGACCTCATGCCGAGGATTCATGTCGATCAACCAAGACCGCCTCTGGAATCGCATAGAAGCGCTGTCGGCGATCACCGAGCCCGATCGCCCCTGGACGCGCCGTGCCTTTACCCCCCGCTTTCTCGAGGGCCGTGCCTGGCTCGAGGCCCTGTTCCGCGAGGCCGGTCTTGCGACAACCATCGATGCCGGCGGCAACCTTCTCGGACGCCTCGACGGCACCGAGCAGGGCCTCAGGCCGATCCTGATCGGCTCTCATTCCGACACCGTCCCCTCCGGCGGCCGCTATGACGGCATACTGGGCGTGCTCGCAGCGCTCGAAGTCGCACAATCGCTGATCGAGAGCGACAGGCGCCCGCGCCACCCGATCGAGGTCGTCGATTTCCTGGCCGAGGAACCAAGCGACTTCCTGACCCTGTCCTGTATCGGCAGCCGCGCCATGAGCGGCGCCCTCACTGACGCGCACCTGGCCTTTCGCCGCGCTGACGGCATGACGTTGCGCGAAGGCATCGCCTATGTCGGCGGCCGCCCCGATGACATCGCCGGCACGGCGCGTGGGCCGGGCTCGATCGCGGCCTATGTCGAGGTCCATATCGAGCAGGGCCGCATTCTCGAAAACGAACGCAAGCCGATCGGCATCGTCACCGACATCGTCGGCATCCGGCGCGAGCGCATCACCGTCACCGGTCGCGCGGACCACGCCGGCGCCACCCCCATGCCGTTGCGCAGCGATGCGCTGGTCGGCGCCGCCAGGCTGATTGAGCTCGCCTACCACAAGGCGATGCGGACCTCGGGCGAAGCCCAGCCGTTGGTCGCGACCTTCGGCAAGATCGACGTTTCGCCCAACGCCGCCAATGCCGTACCGGGCGAAGCCGTGCTGACGCTTGAAGTCCGTTCCGGCAACGAGGCCGCCGTCCGCGCCTTCGGCGAGACCCTTCTGAAGGAGGCTCGCCCTGCTCTCGACGCGCTGCGTGTGTCCGCACGCGCCGAGCCGATCAGCCATGTCGCGCCGGTAGCCTGCGCCCCCGCCATACGCGCGGCGATCGCCGAGGCGTCCCTCTCCTTCGGCATGGGCACACGCGACCTGCCGAGCGGAGCCGGTCATGACGGCGTCTTCGTCTCGCGCATGGGGCCTGTCGGAATGATCTTCGTGCCCTGCCTCGAAGGGCGCAGCCATGCACCGGAGGAGTTGATCGAGCCCGGCCAGGCCGGGGACGGTGCCCGCGCCCTGCTCGGCGCCGTGGAACGTCTCGACGAGAGGCTGGACTGACGGCTGGAGCCGGTTGCTGGTCCTAATGGGATGCCATAAGGGGAGCGCCGTAAACCGTTGAATCGGGCCTGCTCCATCTATCGCTCGCGCGAGCCATTCACCTGTCGCCTAGGATGATCTAGTCCTTGGGAAAGCCGGTTTAGCTCAGCGGTAGAGCAGCGGTTTTGTAAATCGAAGGTCGGGGGTTCAATCCCCTCAACCGGCACCACCCTCTCCCCGCCTGGCCCGGTCCAGGCCTGCTCATGCGAACGTGGCCCGCGCACCCGTGATCGACGCATCGGTTGGACAGAAGGCGATGGACGAGGACAGGACGGCGACCCTTCTCGCCCTCGCGGAGCGTTGCGAGACCGCCCGGAAGCCCGACCGCGCCCTCGACGCCGACATCTACGAGGCGTTGGGCTACACCGTTCGCCGCAAGCCGACCCATCTCGTCAGCCGCCGCGCGCCGGCGGGTGGCATCTACCAGCAGGGCGCACTGTGGAAGGCGCTCGGGCTCGTCAGCGGGGACATCGATGTCGCCGTCGCAATCCTGCGCCAGAAGGCTCCCGGCTGGAACTGGAGCCTGCAATGTCTGATCGGCGAGGATGTCGCCGCCTTCCAGGCAATCGTGGCCGAATGCCCGGGCAATGGCGTGATCGGCTCGCTGGCGCTCTGCGCCGCTATGCTGCGGGCCTTCGCACGACGCGAGGATGCACCGTGACGATCGCACGGCCCCCGCGGACGATCACGCAAAGTTGACCATGCGGCATCACGTCATGGTTGAACGCCTGATCAATTCTCCATCTAGGTTCGCACCGGGCTGAACGCAGCCGAGGAGGAACACCCATGAAGCGCTTCCAACCATCGCGCCGCACCGTCATCGCCGGGGCTGGCGCTCTAGCCGCCACCGCATCTTTCGAACCCACCGCCGGCCTCCGTCCGGCCTCTGCGCAAGGAACAGGCATGAACCAGGCTCCGGGTTTCTATCGCTACAAGATCGGCGACATCACGCTCACGGCCATCAATGACGGCTTCGGCAAGCGACCGCTGGAAGGCTTCGTACGCAATGCGGAACTCGCCGACATCAAGAAGGCGATGGAGCAGGCCTTCCTCCCCTCCGACGCCCTCAACATCACCTTCACCACCCTGGCGATCCAGCAGGGCGGCAAACTCTCGCTGATCGACACCGGCAATGGCGATTCCGGCGCGCCGACCTCCGGCACCTGGATGAACAACTTCAAGGCTGCCGGCCTCGACCCCAAGGACGTCACGAGCGTCGTCTTCAGCCATTTCCACGGCGACCATATCAACGGCTTCCGCCTCAAGGACGGCACGGCGGTATTCCCCATTGCCGAGGTCATGGTGCCTGCCGCCGAATGGGCCTACTGGATGGACGACGCCAAGATGAGCGCCGCGCCCGAGGGTATGAAGGGCGCTTTTGCCGGCGTGCGCCGCGTCTTCTCGCCCATCGCCAAGGATGTGAAGCAGTTCGAGGCCGGCAAGGAAGTCCTGCCGGGGGTCACCGCAGTCGCCGCACCGGGCCACACCCCCGGACACACCGCCTTCGCCGTGTCATCGGGCAACGGCAAGTTGATGATCATGTCGGACACGACCAACCATCCCGCGCTCTTCGTGCGCAATCCGGAATGGTCCGCGATCTTCGACATGGACGGCCCGCAGGCAGTGGCGACGCGCCGCAAGCTGCTCGACATGGTCTCGGCCGACAGGATGCAGGTGGCGTTCTATCACGCGCCGTTCCCGGCGACCGGCCACATCGCAAAATCGGGCAACGGCTACGAACTCGTACCGGTGCAGTGGACCCCCGCGATCTGAACAACTCCCCTCGGGGATCCTCAAGGCCGGGGCATCACCCCGGCCTTTTTAACGTCTTCGGCGTCTCGCGGCGCGCGCGTCATACGTGCTAAGCACGGCCTCCTTCTTCAGGCGCTTTGGATCCAGGGCCCGCGATGACCGAGCGTTTCAAAGCCATTGCCTTCATAGCGAGCGACACGGAGGAAGCGCAGTCGGCGCTGGTCAAGCTCGCCGAACGCTATGGCGATGCCGATCCCGCGACAGCCGACGTCATCGTCGCGCTCGGCGGCGACGGGCTGATGCTGCAGACGCTGCATCGCTTCCTGGGCACCGGCAAGCCGATCTACGGCATCAACCGCGGCTCCGTCGGCTTCCTGATGAACGAGTTTCGCGAGCGCGGCCTGAGCAAGCGGCTGGAAGCCGCGCAGCGCAGCGTCGTCCACCCCCTCTCGATGCATGCCATCGACCAGGACGGCTACGAAGTCCACGCCATGGCGATCAATGAGGTCTCGCTGCTGCGACGCTCCTATCAGGCGGCCAAGCTGCGCATCTCCGTCGATGGGCAGGTCCGGCTGACGGAGCTTGTGGCCGATGGCGTCCTGCTGGCCACGCCGGCCGGCTCGACCGCCTACAACCTTTCGGCCAACGGCCCGATCCTGCCGCTCGATGCCCCCCTGCTCGCGCTCACGCCTATCTCGGCCTTCCGGCCCCGGCGCTGGCGCGGCGCCCTCCTCCCGGACCACGCGAAGGTGATGATCGAGGTGCTGGAACCTGGCAAGCGCCCCGTCAGCGCAGTCGCCGACCACACCCAGATCGAGAACGTCGTGTCGGTCACCATCGCGATCGACCGTACTGTCGACCTCGTCATGCTCCACGACCCCGGCCACAGCCTCGACGAGCGAATCCTGCGCGAGCAATTCGGCTACTGAGGCGCGCGACATGGCCTGCGGCGGCACGATGGGAACCCGGGCTGGCAGGGATTTTTAACCATCACCGCCCGACACTCGCGCCAGCGGTCTCGTCACAGCTGGCGACCGACGGTTCAGCTTGAGGGACACCATGTTTACGACAGCCGGCAAGGTGCGGATGGCAGTGCTGTTCGGCGGGCGATCAGCCGAACATGAGGTTTCGGTGCTTTCGGCGACCAATGTCATGATGGCCCTGGCGCCGGCGAAATACGACGCTGTCCCAATCTACATTACCCGCGATGGCCGCTGGCTGCTGAGCCGCTTCGAGGATGGGGTGCTGGCGCGCCCGTCGACCGGCACTGAGGTCTCGCTCCTGCCCGGCGGAGAGGGACGCATGATCGCGCTCCCGCCGGATGGCGCGATGCACGAGCTGCCGAAAATCGATGCGCTGTTCCCCGTCCTGCACGGGCTGCACGGCGAGGATGGCGCGGTGCAGGGCCTTGCGGAGGTCGCGTGCGTGGCGCTCGTGGGTTGCGGCATCCTCGGTTCGGCGACAGCCCTCGACAAGGTCATCGCCAAGCGGCTGCTGATCGACGCTGGCTTGCCCGCCGCCCGTTCCGTGACGATCGTTCCCGATAGCCTGCCCGCCTTCTCCGAACTGCAAGGCGACCTCGGGCTACCGATCTTCGTCAAGCCAGCGCGGCAGGGCTCCTCCGTCGGCGTCAGCAAGGTCGCGAGCGAGCAGGACTACGAGCGGGCTCTTGCAGAGGGTTTCAAGCACGACGGCAAGCTCCTGGCCGAGGAGTTCATCGATGCCCGCGAGATCGAGTGCAGCGTGCTCGAGGACACCGCGGGTGCATTGTTCGTGTCCCGTCCCGGCGAGATCGTGCCCGCCGAGAGCCACGGCTTCTACAGCTACGACGCCAAATACATCGACGCTGACGGCGCGCTGCTGAAAGTCCCCGCCGAACTGCCCAGTGACGTCGAGACCCGGATGCGCGAGATGGCCGAGAAGGCGTTTCGCGCGCTGGGCTGCGACGCCATGGCCCGTGTCGATTTCTTCGTGACGGCCGACATGCGCATCCTGGTCAACGAGATCAATACGATCCCGGGTTTCACGGATATCAGCATGTACGCAAAGGCTATGGCGGCGAGCGGCGTGGCCTATGCCGAAGTGATCGACCGCCTGGTGGCGCATGGGCTGGCGCGGGCTGGCCGAGCTCTCTGACGCGCTCCGCCGCTGGCACGTCGGAATATGTCCGTCCAGCAGGCAAGCAGTCCGTCAGGCCGCCTGCCGGATATCTCCGATCTCGAGTTCCACGAGTAGTGCCGGATCGGTCTCGACGAGATAGGCCAAGGCCGCATCGTCGGCAAAGCCGTCTGCCATGGCGCGCGCCTCTTCGCGGGCGGCCTCGGCATCCATCCGTCGCAGCAGGCCCATCAGGGAATGGGATTCCGCGCTGTCGAGCGCTTCGCAGGCGATCAGCACCTCGCGCAGGATGGAGCGGTCGACGCCCCGCCCGCGGCCAGGAACATCGAATCCCCTCTGGTTCAGCGCGGTGATCGCCGCGGTGAACGCAGGCTGCAACGCGTCCGGCAGCCCGGCCTTGCGATAGAGCGCCTTCAGCCCCGCTCCACGCTTGTCGCGCAGCAGCGCGGCGACACGGCGCGACGGCAGATCCGACAGGGTCACGAACGCTGCCTCGGCCAGGGCCGGCTCACCTGAAAGCAGCGAGCGCAGCATCAGTCCAGACGTCAGCCGGCCATTGGCGCGCAGCACCTCGACGATGGCAGCTGCGTCGCTCTCGTGGCCTCCTGCAGCCAGTGCGACAGCGACCCGCTCGGTCGATTCGCGCGCGAGCCTGGCGCTGCGCTCGGGAGTCAGCCAGCCGCAGCCGGTGATGAAGCTGACCAGCGCGTCGGAGACCATTCCGGCGATGGCCTGGCGCAAGCCCGTCGGCAGATCGCGGCGGGCGAGCAGCGCTTCGCGCAGCGCCCCACAGGCACCCGCGCGCTCGACCATGCGCTCCAGCGAGAAATCCGGAATGTCAGCAGTTGGGTTGCCGGCCAGCGTCATCAGCGCCTCCTCGCAGCCGACCTCGGCCAGCGCGGCACAGACGCCGGCCGGAAGGTTCGCCCGCAATGCGATGGCGCGCTGCGCCAGATCGTCCCCGACAGCGGCGGCATCGACCAGATCGGCTTCGCTCAGGACCGGCGAATGAGCGAGCACGAGCGCAGCGACATCGCCGGGATCGGCGATGAGGCTCAGCACGAGGGTCCGCGGTGCGCGGCTCGACGATGCCATTTCCTCGGCAACCGCGCGGCGTACGAGCGGCGAAGGGTCGTCGACGAGCGCGATCAGCGCAGTCTCGGCCTCGAGCCTGTCCTCGTCTGCCATGCCCGAGCGCAGATAGGCGCCGGCCAGTGCGCCAGCGCCGGCGGCGCGCGCTTCGGCATTGGCAGTGCGGGCCCAGAGCAGGAAGCGGCGAACAATCATGTGCGGCCCCGGGTCATCATGAAGGAGGACAGGTCCAAAGGTTGGCGCTGGGAGCGCGAAACGGTCTTGGCCTGCGCAGCAGCGGGTTGCGTCAACTCGACGGGTCGCGCCGGCGGCAGCGGAGCGGCGACGGATGCGGCTGCTGCGACGGGAGCCGCAGCAGCCGCAGCGGCGCCACTGGCCACTGCGCTGCCGGTGGCGGCAACAGATGGCTCGGCCGCCTGGGTCTGGCGCGGGAAATAGCGTGCCGAGGGTTCGACGGCGGCAAGCCTTGAAGAGTCTCCGGTGCGCGGCGTCGTCCAGAGGTTGGCGACGCTCTTTGAAACCGGCTCGCGCGATCCCTCGGTGGAGAACAATCCGATAAGCCCCTTGGCGCGGCCGGGCGCGAGCGCCGCGGCAATCTCCGCTGGCTGGTCGGCGCCCTGCCCTCTCGCCGGCGTGCTCGCGCTGGCTGCAGCGGGGGCGGTGGTCGCGGCAAGCTGCGTGTTGGCGTGGCTGGCGGCCAGCACGCCATAGACTTCCTGCGCGGTGCGGGCCCGGCCGGCCTTGTCATAGAAGATGCTGCGATTGGCAGCGGCTGCGTCTGGAAAATCCTTCGCGGCGACGCGCCCGGGATCGTTGGCCGCAGCCTGGATCAGCTCGGTGGCGCCGCGCGAGCCGAGTACATGGGCCATGTAGAGCTCGCCGGCGTTGGGCTGGCGGCCGAGCGATGAGGTCAGTTGCTCGCCGTTCTTCTTCGTCAGCGCGCCCGCCATCACGGCCGCGACCTGCGGGTCGTTGCGCATCTGCAGGATCTTTTCGCGGGCAGCCGGATCGGCGACGGTCAGGCGGCCGTTCTCATTGGTGCTGATGGCATCGGCATAGGTCGCCAGGCCCTGCTTGGGCCCCTCCTGCTTCACCATAGAAAGCCAGGTCTGCTCGATGAACTGGAACAGGCCTGTCGCGCTCGAGGTCCTCGCCTTGGCGTCGGGCGTCAGGGCGGATTCGCGCTGGGCGGTCTTCAGCAGATAGTCGAACCCGGCCCCGGTCTTGTCCGCGCCTTCGCGGATGGCCGAGACGACCGGATTGGCGGTCTGCGCTTCGCGGGTCTGCGGCGTGGTGAACAGGAACATCGACGATCTCGAGCGCAAGCCTCGCGCCAAGTGCCTGCCGCAGGTCGCGGAAGCGCCTGTGGAGACTGGACCGATTATGGTAAGCGAACCGTTAAACTTGGGAATCGACAGGGGTTTTCGGCCCGCTGTCGCCATCAGGGAGACTCGATCGATGACGCAGACGAGACGGCACAAGCGCGGCGGCATTTATTTCGAGGACTTTGAGGTCGGCAGCGTGATCGAGCATGGGCTGACGCGGACCGTCACCCAGATGGACAACATGCTGTTCTCCAACATGACGCTGAACCCGCAACCCCTTCATATCGATGCACATTTCTGTGCGACCGAGACCGAATGGGGCCAGCCGCTGATGAACTCGCTGTTCACGCTCGGGCTGATGATCGGCATCTCCGTCAACGACACCACCATCGGCACGACAATCGGCAATCTCGGCATGACCGACGTCACCTTCCCAGCCCCTCTTTTCGAGGGTGACACGATCAATTGCACCACCGAGATCGTCTCGAAGCGCGAATCGCGCTCGCGGCCCGATGCGGGAATCGTCGAATTCCACCACAAAGCCTATAAGCAGGACGGCACGCTGGTGGCCCAGTGCCGCCGCCAGGCCTTCATGCGCCGGCTCCCGCCCTCTGAAACGGTTACGGCCTGAAAACCTCATGCGCTCACTTCTGTTCGTTCCTGGTGACAGCCCCCGCAAGCAGCAGAAGGGCCTCGAAAGCGGCGCCGATGCCCTGATCCTCGACCTCGAGGATTCCGTCGCGCTCGATGCCAAGCAGGAGGCCCGCAGGCTCACCCTCGCCTTTCTGACAGAGACCCGCACGCTCGCGAAACGGCCGCGCCTGATCGTCCGAGTCAACGCGCTCTCGACCGAACTCACAGCCGCCGACCTCGACGCGGTCATGCAGGGCGCGCCGGACGCAATCATGCTGCCCAAGGCCGAAGGCGGCATCGATGTCAGCCACCTCGCCGCGCAGATCGCGGTGCGCGAGGCCGAGAACGACCTGCCCGACGGCGCCACCCGGATCATCCCGATCGCGACCGAGACCGGAAAGGGCATCTTTGGGCTCGGCAGCTACGCTGGCGCGAGCCACCGGCTCGGCGCCCTGACCTGGGGTGCGGAGGATCTGTCTGCCGATCTCGGGGCTGAAACCAACCGCCTGACCGATGGCAGCTACGCCGATCCCTACCGGCTAGCCCGCTCGCTGGTGCTGTTTGCCGCCTCGTCGGCCCAGGTCGACGCGCTTGACACCGTCTTCACGAACTTCCGAGACGATGCCGCCTTCCGCGCAGAATGCATTGCGGCACGCCGCGACGGCTTTACCGGCAAGATGGCGATCCATCCGGCGCAGGTGCAGCCGATCAACGAGATCTTTGCCCCCGGCCCTGCCGAACTCGCCAAGGCCGATGCGATCATCGCGATGTTTGCCGCCAATCCCGGCCTCGGGGTCGTCGGCATGGATGGCGAAATGATCGATCGTCCCCATCTTGTAAGGGCGCAGCGTCTCAAGGCGCGCGCTGACAGATTGGCTGAATGAACGGCCGGAGGCGATTCAAGTGACTCAGGTTTTCGAGATTTCGGGAATGCATTGCGGCGGCTGCGCCTCGCGGGCGCAGCGTGCGGTGACGACGCTCGCACCCGGGGCGGTGGTGACGCTGGAGCCGCCGCGCCTGACCCTGCCCGAAGGGGTCTCGCTGACACCGACGGAGATCAACGCAGCGCTCGCGACGATGGGCGACTATCGCGTCAAGGAGATGCAGGCGGGCTGACCAAGGCCTGTGCGCGCGTTCCCTCGGCCCTCATCCTGAAAGGGCGCCGGCCAACTGGTCCGGTCCGACGGCGCAGTTCGGAGCGATATCGAGGCCGTCCGACTCAGCCGCCCGCAGGACGTGTAATCGAAAACAGGTGGTCCACCTCGGCGTAGTCGGCATAGCCGCAGCGGGCGATCGGATTGGCTCCGGCGGTATCGAAGCGACCGTCCTTGATCAGCGCGTCATCCATGAAGATGCCGACGACCTGACCGAGAACCATCCAGCGCGGAACCAGCTTGCCGTCGAGGTCCCTGAGTTGCTGGACAGAGAGCAGCTTGCACTCCAGCGCCGCCGGGCAACCCGCGACGCGCGGGGGCTTCACGAATTTCGACGGGGACATTTCGAGCCCGGCATGGGCGTACTCGCTCTGGCCGCGCGGCAGTGGCGCCGAAGTCAGGTTCATCTGCTGTGCCAGCGCCTTGTTGACGATCGAGCAGGTGAACTCGCCGGTTTCCTCTACGAAGGACACCGCATCCTTCTTGTCCTCCGACCCGAACATCACGATGTGAGGCCGCGAAGAGACCGCGTTGAAGAAGCTGTAGGGCGAGAGATTGACCTCGCCCCTGGCGTTGAGAGCCGTGATCCAGCCGATCGGCCGCGGCGTCACGATCGCCTTGAACGGGTCATGCGGCAGCCCGTGATCCTGCGACGCGGTCGAGTAGATCATCTCAGCTCAAGCTCCGAAATGGCTGGTGATCTCTGCAATCACCGGACGCTCGCGGTCGGCAGGGACGCTGCCGGCCGTGCCGATATGAACGAAGCCCGCGACTCGCTCGGTCGCCCCGAGCCCGAACGCGGTCAGCACGGCGCGGTCGAACGAGAACCAGTTGGTCAGCCAGGATGCGCCGAAACCCATCGCCTGCGCCGCGATCAGCAGGTTCATGCAGACCGCGCCGGCGGAGAGTTCCTGTTCCCATTCCGGGATCTTCGCATGGGGGGCGGCGGTCGAGACGACCGCGATGATGACAGGCGCGTGCAGGAGGCGTTTGCGCTCGAACTCGATCTTCGCGTCGTCGGCATCGGGATTGCGGGCCTTGAAGCCCTGCGCCACGATCTCGGCCGCCTTGGCGCGCCCCTCGCCGGCGAACACGATGAAGCGCCAGGGCGCGAGCTTGCCATGGTCGGGCACACGCGAGGCGATGGTCAGGAGCTCGTCGAGTTGGGCCGCATCAGGGCCCGGAGCGCTCAGGAATTGCGGGGGTACGGATCGGCGCTGCTTGAGCAGGGAGAGCGTATCGGTCATGAAGCATCCGGGGCGCGAGACAATGGGCTTGAGGGACGGGGCGCTCCGCAAGCCGGGACTGCACCTGAACTAGTGGTTTGCCATGATCAGGACAAGCAAGCCTGCTCAGACACGAATGCAGGGGCGCTGAGGGCCACGATCATGTTTCAATTCCTCGACTTTCAAGCTGGACGCACCGCCGTGAAGTGCGGCGCGACGGCGCTGCGCATTTGCGCACTCCTTCTGGCCAGCCTTCCCGGCCTCCAGCGCGCCGAGGCGCAGGTCCTGCCTCCGATGCGCCCGGTCCAGGAGCAGGTCGCCCCGCTGCCGGTGGTTCCCTCCACGCCCGCCCCTGCCCCGACGGCCAATGGAACCGCGCCCCTGACGGTCGAGGCCCAGTTCGCCGGCAGCAACAGCACGATTCGCTCAGGACTGGTCTGGCGCGTGTTGGCCGACACGGCCGACGGCTCTCCGCCCCGCATCGTCGCGCGCTCCAACGACGCGTCGCCGGTATTCACGCTCGAACCCGGCGCCTATCTGCTCCATGCGGCGTACGGCTTCGCCAGCGGCACCAAGCGCATCTCGCTCGGTCCCCAGGGTGCGCGTGACAGGATCTCGATCAGCGCGGGCGGGTTGACGCTGGCCGGGTCGATCGGCGACAGCCCGATCGCGGCGCCCCAGCTCAACTTCTCGGTTTTCGTGCCGCTACAGGGCAACTCGGAAGGGCGGCTCGTCGTCTCCAACGCAAAGGCAGGCGAACTCATCCGCCTGCCCGAGGGCACCTATCACGTGGTCTCCACCTATGGTGACTCCAACGCGATCCAGCGCGCCGACGTGGTGGTCGAATCCGGCAAGGTCACCGACGCCACCCTGCATCATCGCGCCGCGCGCGTGACGCTGAAGCTGGTTGCGGCTCCCGGTGGCGAAGCCTTCGCCGGCACCGCGTTCAGCGTGCTGACACCGGGCGGCGACGTCATCCGCGAGGCGATTGGCGCCTTCCCGCAGGTCATTCTCGCCGAGGGCGATTATGTCCTGATCGCCCGGCAGGAAGGCCAGATCCACTCGCGCGACTTCAAGGTCGAGAGCGGGTTGGACCGCGATATCGAGGTTCTGGCGCGCTAGCCGCGCGGGCGAGCAATCGCTCAGTTCGTCGTCTTCGCCGCTTCCGCGAACTCGGGCTTGGCGCCGGTGAGGGCGCTTGCGATGCCATCGGCAATACGGACCGCGAGGCAGCGATAGCTGGCGTCGACCATGTGGAGCCCGTCCATTCCGACGAGTTCTTCCGAGGTGAACTGCTTCGACTTCGCCCAGTTCTTCATCATGGCGTAGCGCGGAAACACCGAAACGCCGAATTCCTCGGTCGTCCTGGCGAGCACGGCCCGGTATTCGTCATAGCGCGGATAGCGCTCTTCGCGCGGCAGCCATTGCAGGTCCATCATGACCATGTCGATACCCGCCGCCTGCGCCTTGCGGATGCCCTTGCGCAGGATCTTGCCGACCTTGTCCTCGCCGATATCGCGAATGGCGTCGTTGACGACGGTCTGCCAGATCACGATCGACGGTTTCAGATCGAGGACATCCGGCTCCATGCGCAGCAGCATGTCATAGGCGGATTGGCCGCCGACGCCCTTGTTGATCACCTGGATGCTGGCGGCGGGAAAGCGGCGCTTGAGCTCGGCCTGAAGCACGGCGGGATAGCTCTTGTCGTCGGCACTGGCGCCCGAGCCTGCTGTCGTCGAAGAACCGAGCGCGACGATCGTCAGCGCGCCGGTCTCCTGAAGGGACTTCTTGGCCGCCGGCAACGAGGGCGCGAAGGGCTGCTCGGCCGCGCCGAACCGGCATCGCAGATCGGTCATGGCTCCGAGTTTCATCGGATTGGCCATGGCAGGTCCGGCAGAAAATGGAAACGTCAGGGCTGACCCGACGAGGCATGCGCCAAGGAAGGAGCGGCCGGCGCGCGGGGAAGCGTGAACGACTGATACCACGAAAGGAAAATCCCAAGCCCTGCGAGCAGTGTAATACCGCTCAGGCAAACGAGCAACTGCGCCCAAATCGCGAAGGCCGCCTCTGCCAGCACGACCTGGCCGATGATCGAAAGCACGATGCCCGCGCAGAAGACGTCCAGGGAATGCCTGCCGATTGCGGCGAGGCCACGGCCGGCCGCGTTCGAGAGCAGGGCAGCCCCCGCCGGCAGCCAGCGGATGGCGAGCCAGGCCAGAGACGCAGAATGCAGCACACGGCTCCACGCCAGGTTGGTCTTGTCCGAGCCCAGCTGGACGGAATCCACCCAGTCGTTCAGGGCGATGATCGCAAAGGGATTTCCAGAGGAGAGCTTAACCACCAGCGCAAACAGCAGGAAGCCGACAGCCGCCGCGTCCAGCCAGCGCAGCCTCGGTGCCGCGAGGCCCAACTGCGCCGCCCGGCCGATGACCACGCCCAGTGTGAACAGCACCTGCCAGGCAAACGGGTTGAAGAACCATCCCGCGGCGCCGGCATTGGGCAGGTTCAGCCCGAGCATGACGGCTCCCTGCCAGAGCAGGAGCGACGCCGCGAGCGTTGCCATCGGGCTGACCCGGACCCCGAAATAGATCAGCGGAAACAGCGCCAGCAGAACGATGTAGAGCGGCAGGATATCGAGATAGTCCGGCTGATAGCGCAGCGTCAGCGCGTTGATCACCGCCTCGAAGGTGTCGTTGAAGAATGGCTGGATATTGATCGCCTCGACATAGAGCGGGTTCTGCGTGCGCGTCACGGCCGTTGCAACGACACCGCAGACGATCACGAAGACAGCGATATGGGCGATGTAGAGCGTCCAGAGCCGCGCCGACAGTTTCAGCGCACCGATGGCGAGCCCGCGTCGCTCGATCAGGTTGCCATAGGCCAGCGCTGCCGACACGCCCGAGAGCAGCACGAAGGCATCGGCGGCATCCGAGAAACCGAAATTATGCGGGGTAAACCTCGCGAATATGTTGCCCGGCATGTGGTTGATGAAGATGACCAGCAAGGCCAGCCCGCGGATCACGTCGATGCGTGCATCGCGCTGTCCACCAGCCTGCCGCGCCGCTTCCGCCGGACCGTCGCCCAGCATCAGAAACCGTTGCAATGACTGGGCATTTGTATCCACGAGATCTTCCAACAGGCTGCAGCGACCTAACGCTTGAACCTGACAGTGCGTTCCAGGCCAAAGCGCCAAGATGAACGCTGCCTATCATTTCCGTTCATCTGCCGTTCCTATAACCAAGGCGCAGCCGCGTCATCACCAGCGATCTCACAACCGCGTGTGGCCAAGTGAGGCATGTCGTAGGGGAAGCGGGAGGCGCGGCAGGAGCAGCCGTCAGTATGGCGGCTCGGCGTGGACGAGTTTGCCGTCGATCAGCATGCGCTTGATCGCGGCCTCGCCCGATGCGGAGACCGCCGCGACGATCTCGATGCGTGCCTTGCTGGTCGTCTCGATGGCCCGGCCAGTACCCTGCGGCACGAAATAGCTTTCGAGCCCGTAGGCGACCCGGAGGCGGTTGCGCCCGCTGGAACAGTCGAATTCGCCAGCCTCGTTGACGCCACAGCCATTGGTGGACGTGACACGGCCTGCGAGCACCACGTCGCTGCCGCTCGCCGGCGGCTTTGTCAGCGACGCAGCCGCAGCCTTCGAAAAGCCGTCGGGATCGCGCGTGAGCGTGACATAGACCGTGTCGCCACGCCGGAACTCCCGCTCGGCCTTGGCGGCGTTGACTGTGCTGATCGCGTAGCTCAGCACGACATAGTCGCCCCGGAACAGGTCTCGCGGATCGACCGGCACCGTGCGGAGACGCACCTCGCTTCCAGAGCGCAGGATACGGGCGCGGCCCTCGATCACCATGGCGAGCGCGCCAGCCAGCACCAGCATCGCCGCCAGCGTGCGCCAGAGCAGCGGAACCTTGCCGATGAGCACCGTAGCTGAGGGAAAACGCATCAGATGGCCTCGATCGCGGCAGGTTTGCTGAGCCGTGCGAAGAGCTTTCGCGCGGCGCTTGCCAGCCCGAGCAGCACCGCCCCGGCGACGAGGAAGAACAGCGACTGGTCTAGCAGCGTCCCGACCGTCTGCCAGAGCAGGATCAGGATCGCGATGCCAAACAGCACCGAGCCAGCAAGCGTGATGCGCCGGACGCCACCGGTGGCACCCGCGACGACGAGAGCGATTGCTGTCAGCAGGATAAGGCTCGCCGCGACGACCTTGCCGAGGAAGCCGACGACGCTGCCGCTCCAGAACACCACCGGCACCAGCAGCGCGAGCAGTAGCGCTCCCGCCAACGGCCAGCCGAATCGCCTTTCGCGGCCGAGCAGGACGACAGCTGCAGTCGCAGCGATTGCAAAGGCATAGGCGGCATAGTTCAGCCAGGTGGCCGTACCGGCGCGCGCTTCATCGGTATCCAGGATGCGGATCAACTCGACGTCGAGCACGATCATCATGCCCAGCAGACCCCAGGGCAGGCAGGCGGTCAGCAGCGCGGGCCCGCCGCGGTCCAGGGCAAGCGCACCGATTGCGACATAGGCGACGCTGATCCCCAGCCCATAGGCGAGGAGCCCGTAGTCGAAGCGGAACAGATTGCTCGACCAATCGCCCGGCAGGAGGGCCAGCCAAATGGCGAGAGCAAGCACAGCGAGGTGGTGGACGAGACGGTTGCGGCTCGACAGCGCGAGCCATAGCGCGGGCAGATACAGCGCGAAGAAGCCGAGATGCGGCAGGCCCCCGGCCTCCTCCCAGCGTCCGCCGCTCCAGGCACAGATCGCGACCAGCGCGACCACGAGCGCCCCGTTGGAGCGCTGCAGCAACGCGACGGCAAGAGCGCCGATCGCGACGAGCAAGGCGCCGGCAGGCCAGTCCGTGGGCAGGTGGTACATCTGCCCGACCAGCGCGACGCCGGCTGCGAAAACCAGCACGCCGCAGGTCGAGGCGGCATCGGCGCCGCCGGGCGAGCCACGGCTCTCGAGCCGGGCGGACAGGCCGAGCGTGGCAATGATTCCGGCCAGGATCATGCCGAGCTTCAGCAGGCGCGGCATCTCTTCCCAGTTCGCCGCCACGAAGGCAGCGACGCTGGAAGCGATCAGAAGCCCCCCGAACATTCCCAGCAAAGCAGGAAGCTTGAAGCCACCGTCCTTGGCGAGCGAGCGCCGTATCGTGGTGGCGCTATCGGCGCTAAGCAGGCCTTCGCCCACCCAGCGGACGAGATCGGCATCGAGCCGCTTACGGTAGGATCCTGTCAGCATGGCCGCCAATCTCGCACGCCGAATCGGCTTTTGGCGAGAGGCGCCAGAGCCTCATCCCGTCATTGCGAGTGCAGCGAAGCAATCCAGCAGCGGCCGAGCGCTACGATTCCTGGACTGCTTCGTCGCGATGCTCCTCGCAATGACAGTGAGGTCTTTTCAAACCGCCTCGGCCTGCGCGGCCTTGCGGCGCTTGAGGTCCGGCGGCATCGCCTCGTCGGTCAACGCGGCGAGAACCGCGTCGAGCGACATCACCGTCTGCGCCTGACTGCCCAGGCGGCGCACGGTCACCGTGCGCTCCTCGGCCTCGCGCTTGCCGACGGCCAGGATCACCGGGACCTTGGCGAGCGAATGCTCGCGCACCTTGTAGCTGATCTTCTCGTTTCGAAGATCGGCGCGAGCACGCAAGCCCTGGTTCATCAGCGCGATGGTGACCTGCTCGGCGTAGTCGTCGGCGTCCGAGGTGATCGGGCAGACCAGAACCTGCTCGGGCGCCAGCCAGAGCGGGAAATGCCCGGCGAAGTTCTCGATCAGGATGCCGGTGAAGCGCTCCAGCGAGCCGCAGATGGCGCGATGGATCATGCTGGGCGTCTTCTTCTCGCCGTCCGAGCCGATATAGAACGCGCCAAAACGCTCGGGCAGGTTGAAGTCGACCTGCGTCGTGCCGCACTGCCAATCGCGGCCGATGGCGTCGCGCAGGACATATTCGAACTTCGGCCCGTAGAACGCGCCCTCGCCGGGATTGATCTCGGTCTTGATCCGATTGCCGGATTGGGCCGCGATCTCGACCAGCACGCGGTTCATCACGTCCTCGGCATGGTCCCACATCGCGTCGGTGCCGACACGCTTCTCGGGCCGCGTCGAGAGCTTGATGACGAGATCATCGGTAAAGCCGAAATCGGCATAGACCGATAGGATGAGCTCGTTGATCTTCAGGCACTCGGCCGCCAGATCGTCCTCGGCGCAGAAGATATGCGCGTCGTCCTGGGTGAAGCCGCGCACGCGCATCAGCCCGTGCAGCGCACCCGACGGCTCATAGCGATGCACCGCGCCGAATTCCGCCAGCCGGATCGGCAGGTCGCGATAACTTTTCAGGCCGTGCTTGAAGATCTGGACGTGGCCGGGGCAGTTCATCGGCTTCAGCGCAAACACCTTCTGGTCGCGCGTCGGGTCGTTGGGGTTCTCGAAGGCCGAGGCCGACTTCACCGCGAACATGTTGTCCTGGTACCAACCCCAATGGCCAGAGGTCTCCCAGAGCGACTTGTCCAGAATCTGCGGCGCGTTGACCTCCTCGTAGTCGGCTGCGAGCCGGCGACGCATATAGGTCAGGATTTCCTGGAACAGGCGCCAGCCCTTGGAGTGCCAGAACACGACGCCCGGCCCCTCCTCCTGGAAGTGGAACAGGTTCATCTCGCGGCCGATCTTGCGATGGTCGCGCTTCTCCGCCTCCTCGATCTGCTTGAGGTGGGCGTCGAGCTCTTCCTGCTTGGCGAAGGCCGTGCCGTAGATGCGCGTCAGCATGGCGTTGTCGCTGTTGCCGCGCCAATAGGCGCCGGCGACCTTCATCAGCTTGAAGGCATTGCCGACCTTGCCGACCGAGGTCATGTGCGGCCCACGGCAGAGGTCGATCCAGTCACCCTGCGCATACATCTTCAGCGTCTGGTCGGCCGGAATCGCGTCGACGAGCTCGACCTTGTAGGCCTCGCCCTTCTCGGCGAAGAACGCCTTCGCCTTGTCGCGGCTCCACTCTTCCTTGGTGAAGGCGGCGTCGCGCGCGATGATCTCGCGCATCTTCTTCTCGATGACCGGCAGGTCCTCGGGCGTGAAGGGCTCGTTGCGGGCGAAGTCGTAGAAGAAGCCGCCCTCGATCACCGGGCCGATGGTCACCTGCGTGCCGGGGAACAGCTCTTGCACCGCCTCGGCGAGGACGTGGGCGCAGTCATGACGGATCAGTTCGAGCGCGCGCGGATCGTCGCGGGTCAGGAACTCGATCTTCGCGTCGGTCTCGATGGGATCGGCGAGATCGGCGACCACGCCATCGAGCGCCATAGCGACCGTGCGCTTCAGCAGAGAGGGTGAGATGCCGCCGGCAAGCGCCTTGCCTGTGATACCGGCAGGGAATTCGCGCTTGGCGCCATCGGGAAATGTCAGGGAGATCGTCATCGACACAAATCCTGCTCACTCGGGGATACGAGCCCCGTAAGACAAGGCCGGCTACGGGTGCGGAGTGCGGCTTCCGTCGCCCGCAGCCGGTTGCGCGTCGGAATCGATGGCCGGGCTTTCCCGGTCGGGCGGCGCGTTCACGCCATGCCAGCGGCCATAGGACCACGGCCTATACCACGAGGACTGCGGCGGCAATTCCTCGCAGACCAGATCGACGCCTTCCGTACCCCATGGGTTGCAGCGACAGACGCGGGCGACACCCACCCAGCCGCCGCGCCACAGGCCATGGCGCTGGATCGCCTCGTCGGTATAGGCCGAACAGCTGGGCCAGTGCCGGCAGTGCCGGCCGACCAGCATCGAAAGGCTTAGTTGGTACCCCCTTATCAGCAGATGGGCGCCCGTCCGCGGCGCGCGGGACAGGGTGCGACCGATCGAAAGCTTTCTTTCAGCTTGATCGTGCGACAATGGTTTTCTGGGCGAATTTCGATTCGTCCTCACCTGTTCCGCTTCTCTTGACTGATACAAGGCATGATGCGCGCTGATCGCTTTCGCCACGTCGCTGCCGGCCTCGGCCTGATGCTTGGTTTTGCTTTTGCGCAGCCAGCCTCCGCCCAGCAGCGCTCTTACCTGATCTGGCTCGAACCCGGAAAGATCGATCTCGCCAGCGTGATCGGACTTCCGCCTGCGCAGAATTCGCCGGAGCAACGCGCCGAGTTCGAGACTGTGCTGCAGATATCGTCGAGCCGCACGCCCGAGCGCGAGAAGGCCGCGATCGCCGACCAGTACCAGACGCTCGTGCGCTTCCTCGACGGCATGGACCACTCCTATGTCGAGGGCTCGCAGCGCGAGATGCGCCTGATGTTCCGCGAGGCCCAGATCGAGCTTGGCATCGTGCTGCTCAGCGTCCGACGCCTGACCAACCGCCAGCGCCCGTTCACAGTCTGGAACAAGGTCAGGGTCAAGCCCTGCCCCGGCGGCCGTCCAGACGGATCATCCTTTCCGGCCGGCCATGCCGCGACCGCTGCGCTCTTTGCCGAACTGCTTTCGCAGGCCGCGCCGGAACTCGCCGACAAGTTCGAGGCACGGGTCAAGACCTATAACGAAAGCCGTCTCGTCTGCGGCTTCCATTATCCTTCCGACCTCGTCGCAGGCGACAAGGCTGGACGCGTCGTCGCTAAGGCGTTGCTGGCCCAGACGGCCTTCCGGGCCCGCTTCGACGAGACGCTCCCGGAAATCCGCAAGGCGTTCGGCCTGAAGTAGGCCATGCCTCTCGCAGGCTGCACTCGACGCTCAAGCAGCGTCATCCCGCCCAGGATGACGCCACCCTCATAAAGCGCCCGTTAAGGCCGATCGTTTTGGCCCTCAGGCCGCCGCCTCGCGGCGCTTGGCTTCGATCTGCCCGATGGCGTCGACCACCGCATCGAAGGTCAGCATGGTCGAGGCGTGGCGGGCCTTGTAGTCGCGCACGGGAACGAGCACGGCGAGGTCGGCCCATTTACCCTCGGGCGGCTCGGCATTGTCCTTGAGAATGGCGCGGGCCTGCTCGCGGACCTGCCGCAGTTCGTCGGCCGTGGCGCCGATGACATGGCCGGCCATGATCGAGGACGAGGCCTGGCCCAGCGCGCACGCCTTCACATCATGGCCGAAAGCGCTTACGACGTCGCCGTCCATGCTGACGTCGACTGTCACCGTCGAGCCGCAGAGACGCGAATGGGCCTTGGCGGTCGCGTCCGGCGCTGGCAGGCGCTCGAGCAGCGGAATGTTTGCGGCGAGTTCGAGAATACGCTTGTTATAGACGTCGCTCAGCATGGTTGGGCCTCGATGGGTCTGGAGTAACCGACCCTTCGACACAATATAGGATGGATCGTCGTCTGACGGGAGGGTGCCCGGCACCCGCCTCGATCAGGGAATTTGTCGCAACGCCTCGCTCCGACCGGCCTGACCCGGGATTCATGGCGCAGGTCGAAGTCATCGTAACGGGAGGCACCACATGAACCCTGTGGTTAAGTCCTTGTCCGTCGAGCGGGCGCTGAGCCCCTCTGCAGACAAGTTTCTGATCAATCAGCCGAGCCAGGCGGAGGTCGAGGCCGCCGTCCGCACCCTCATTCTATGGGCCGGTGACGACCCGTCGCGCGAGGGCCTGGCGCAGACGCCCGCGCGCGTCGCCAAGGCCTTCAAGGAATTTTACAAAGGCTATGACGAGGACCCGCACGAAATCCTCGACCGTGTCTTCGAGGAGGTCGAGGGCTACCAGGACATGGTCCTGGTCCGCGACATCCCATTCTA
This sequence comes from Allobosea sp. P1_B10, assembly GCF_056406735.1. Lineage (NCBI taxonomy): Bacteria > Pseudomonadati > Pseudomonadota > Alphaproteobacteria > Hyphomicrobiales > Alloboseaceae > Allobosea > Allobosea sp. P1_B10. Next base: position 37,860 of record NZ_JBFTZP010000010.1, read on the forward strand.
TTCGCATTGCGAGCACCACATGGTGCCCTTCGTCGGCAAGGCGCATATCGGCTACTACCCGTCCAAGGGCGTGGTTGGCCTGTCGAAGCTTGCGCGCATCGTCGACCTGTATGCCCGCCGCCTGCAGACGCAAGAGACCATGACCGCCCAGATCGCGCAGGTGATCGACGAGGTCCTGAAGCCGCGCGGCGTCGCCGTGCTGATCGAGGCCGAGCACATGTGCATGTCGATGCGCGGCGTGCTGAAGCAGGGCTCGTCGACCCTGACGACGCAGTATACCGGCCTGTTCAAGGATCCAGCCGAGCAAGTCCGGTTCTTCACCATGGTCAAGTCGCCCGGGCTCTGAGCGCTCTCGATCCCTGGCTTTGCGCGCCTTGGCCCCGCCCCCCGCCCCCCGGAAGAACCGATGACCACCTCATCCACCGCGACCGACAAGCATGTCCTCGAAGAAGGGCCTGCCTTCACCCCCCGCTTCGACGCCAACGGCCTCGTCACCTGCGTGACGACCGACGCCGCGACCGGCGAGTTGCTGATGGTGGCGCATATGAACGCCGAGGCGCTGGCCCGCAGCGTCGAGACGGGCGAGGCCTGGTATTGGTCGCGCTCGCGCAAGGAGCTCTGGCACAAGGGCGCGACCTCTGGGCAGATCCAGACGATCGTCGAGATGCGGGTCGACTGCGACCAGGACGCGATCTGGATCAAGGTCAACGTGGCAGGGGATGGCGGCTGCTGCCACACCGGACGCCACTCCTGCTTCTACCGCGTCCAGCCGTTGCGCGGGGCCGACGGCACGGCACTGGTATTCGCCTGAGGGCGAGGCTTTGCAAACCTTTCACCAAGCTTTCACGTTTCCGTCAAAAGCCATCGATAATCGCAAGCTTCAGCCAAGATGATTCATTGTTGGGTCATCTTCGGTTGAGACCCTGATCCTCCCGCGGAGGACCGGTTCCATGTTGTGGGATGACATCGCCAGGCGTGCCTTTGGACTGGGCGGAGGTGGGGCAACCATGAACGACATGTCGGTCGCCGAGCCGCTGCGCCGCAGCAGGCCCCGGATCGGACTTGCGCTCGGCGGTGGAGCGGCCCGCGGCTGGGCCCATATCGGCGTGATCCAGGCGCTGACCGAGGCGGGCTATGGACCCGACGTCATTGCCGGCACCTCGATAGGTGCAGTGGTCGGCGGCTGCTTCGCTGCCGGCAAGCTGCCCCAGCTCGGCGATTTCGCCATGAGCCTGACCAAGCGCCGCGTCGTCGGGCTGATGGATTTCCACATTGGCGGTGCCGGGCTCATCGCCGGCGGGCGCCTCAAGCGCCTGCTCGAGCGTGACCTCTCCGACCTGCGCATCGAAGACCTGCCGCAGCGCTTCGTGGCGATCGCCACCGAGCTCGGCACTGGCCACGAGATCTGGCTGACGCGCGGCCCGCTCGTCGAGGCCCTGCGAGCCTCCTATGCGTTGCCTGGCGTGTTCGACCCGGTCAAGCTGGGCGGGCGCTGGCTGATGGACGGCGCGCTGGTCAATCCTGTGCCGGTCACGGCCTGCCGCGCACTCGGTGCCGACGTGGTGATCTGCGTCAACCTCAACAGCGACCTCGCCGGACGCGGCACCACGATCCAGAACCACCCCGCCGATCCCGACCCCGAGATTCTCCCCGAAATCGATGTCCGGCCGACCTCGCGCTGGTTCGGCGGCATCACGGGCGCGGCCAAGCGCGTGCGCGGCATGGTCGGGCGCAGCAATGACCGTCCGGGCCTCGCCGGAGTCATGGTGGATGCCTTCAACATAACGCAGGATCGCATCTCGCGTTCACGCCTGGCCGGCGATCCGCCCGACGTCATGATCGGCCCCAAGCTGGCCCGCGTCGGATTGTTCGATTTTCACCGTGCCGAGGAGGCCATCGAACTCGGCCGCCAGGCGGCCGAGCGCGCGCTCGAAGAGATCGAGACCATCCTCTCCGTCAGCAGCGTCGGCACCGACTGAGGCGCGAGCCGCTCCGGCTTCACGCCATCGCGATATAGTCGCGCATCGCCCGGCTTTCCGCCTCGATGGCGGCCACGCGATGCTTCACCACGTCGCCGATCGAGACGATGCCCGAGATTCGGCCGTTCTCGACGACGGGCAGGTGGCGGAAGCGGCCCGACGTCATGATCTCCATCAATTCATCGATGCTGGTCTGCGGGCGGCAGGTCACGACCTTGGCCGTCATCATTCGCGACACCGGGCTCTCCAATGCGGCGGCCCCGCTCTCGCCCATCGCCCGGATGATGTCGCGCTCCGACAATATGCCGATCAAGGCTCCATCCGCCCCGGTCACGACGACGGCGCCGATGCGGTGCTTGCTCAGAATCTGGATGGCTTCGTCCAGGGTGCGATGAGGCTGCACCGAGACGACGTCATGGCCCTTGTCACCGAGAAGCTGCGCAACGTTCATGGTAGCGATCCTCCTGTCAGGCGCCGCCCGTTGAGCGGCACACGGATTCGGCTGGACCCTGAGTCCAGCCGCTGACGGATCGACGTGGCCGAAGCGGCTGTCCCAGTCCCTTGCGATGTCGCGAGTGTGGGCGAAGACCGTGGCGCAGGCAAGGCTGCTCTCCAGCCTAGGCCCCGCCGGGCCTTGCCGTCGATCGCCTGACAGCACCCCGGTCGAACAGCGGGAACAGCAGCAGGCCGGCGAGGAACCCGCCGATATGCGCCTCCCAGGCGATGCTGGTCTCCTCGCCGAAGATCGGCACCAGGCCGGAGCCGAACAGGATATTGGTGACGAACCAGATCCCGATGAACAGCAAAGCGCGCGAATTGCGCCAGAGCTGGCCGATCGGCTCGACGGGAATCGACCGGACCACGGCATCGTCGCCGAGCGCGCCGAAGCGCAGCCCCGGCGCAAAGACGAAGCGGATGGCCGCCGCAGTCGCACCCGAGACGGCTGCCGAGGCGCCGATCACCGGCAGCACGTCGAGATCGCGCGACCACCAATGCGCCAGCGCACCCGCGATCGTGCACAGCCCCATCAGGCTGAGGAACCGCGCTGGGCCGAGACGGCGCGCCACGGGACTGCCGAAAGCCGCAAGCCAGACCACGTTGGAGATCAGGTGGACCCAGGAGCCGTGCAGCAGGCCATAGCTCAGCAGGGTCCAGAGCCTGGGCCCGCCATCGGAGAGAAACAGCCGGGCGAGTTGCAGCCGGTCCGCCATGCCCTGCCCCGACTGCGTCAGCGCGTTGAGGATCTCGTCGATGCGATCGGGCGCCAGCCACAAGGTGAAGCGCGCTGGCACGAACGACAGCCAGGAGATCAGCAGGTAGTCGTCCTCGATCGAGAGGAACGAGCGGCCGGCCTCGATCAGCACGAGCAGCGCGATCGACCAGACGACGACGGACGGAAGGTTGAGAATGGGCTCACGCCCGGGAGGCGCGCCAGCGTGGGAGGATGGATCTGACATGTGCCGCAACCCTTGCCGAAGCCGTCAGCGGAGGCAAGCTCGACCCCGGCCCCGGCTGCGAAACTGAACGAAAAAAGGAGAGCCTTTCAGCTCTCCTTTTCCCGGGCTGCGCCCGGCCCGATCATGCGATCGCGCCATGGTCACATCCCTCCCCCACGCCAAAGACGGCCCCCTGAAGTCCCGCAAATTTTAATCGTATTTAGCTTACATTCTAACGGGTTATCCACAACGTTAAGTTCCCGTTAACCCTAACGGACCCAACCGCGCCGCCCCGCTCCCGCCCATGGCAAGACGGCACACGCCCTGCGTCATCGATTCGCAAGAGGGACGGTTTGTCTCGGCTTTGAGCGCTTGTGCCCCGTTGCGGGACGCTGGCGTAGCGAAGCTGGACGCCTGGCTTAAAACGGACGCGCTGATGAAGAACACAAGCACCCGCCTGGTCTACGAGTACTGGGACGAGTTGCGTGGAGAGCGCGCTGCCCCCGAGCGCGGCGAGATCGAGCCGGGCGCCTTGCGTCATGCATTGGCTGACACCTTCGTCCTGGAGAACGAGCCTATCGGCCCGGTCTTCCGGCTGGCCGGCACGCGAATCTGCGCGCTGATCGGAAGCGAGCTTCGTGGTCGTGCCTTCTCGGCCCTGTGGCCCGACGTCGAGTCGCAAGGCGAGATCCGCCGGCTCGTGCAGACGGTCATGGACGAAACTGCTGGTGCCGTCGCCGGGCTCTCGGCCGAGACCCAGACCGGCGCACCGGTCTATCTCGAACTGCTGCTGCTGCCCCTGCGCTACCGCGGCCGCACTCATGCCCGTGTGCTGGGTGCGCTGTCGCCGACCACGACTCCCGAATGGCTTGGTCTCGACACGCTGGATTCCGTGCGTATGATCTCCCTGCGCATGCTTTGGCCTGCGATCCCTCTACAGCGGCGCCATGCGCCGCCGCTACGGTCGAACCCGCCGAAATTCATGGTTCTCCCCGGCGGGAGGGCATGAAGGCTAACCGAGCGTTAACCAGACAACCTCTAGGATCACGCGAAATTAGGTTGGTCCCGAGATGTTGAGCGCGCTGCACACGCCCCGTACGGCTTCCCGACCTGCCGAGCGCAGGCGGCATCATCGTATGAAGGTGGTCCTGCTCGGACGCTACATGCTGCCCAACCGCATGGAATATCCCTGCCAGTCGATCGACATCTCGCCCGGCGGCCTGCACATGGCTGCGCCCGCCAAGGCAGCGCCCGGCGACCGGGTCATCGTCTATCTCGAACATCTCGGCCGCATCGAGGGTGTCGCAGTGCGCACCACGATGGAAGGCTTCGCGATGACCATCACCGCGACCAGCCGCAAGCGCGAGAAATTCACCGCCCAGTTGACCTGGCTCGCCAACCGCGAGGACCTCGGGCTGCCCGAGGATCGTCGCCATGAGCGCATCGTGCCGCGCAATCCGCGCTCGGTGCTGACGATGGACGATGGCGTCGAGCATGTCGTGCGGGTGATCGACATCTCGCTCTCGGGCGCGGCGCTCTCCACCGACCTCGACCTGCCGATGGGCACGCCCGTCAAGATCGGTTCGACCCCCGCCAAGATCGTGCGTCGCTTCGACGGCGGCTTCGCTGCCGAGTTCCGTTTCCCGCTGTCGGCCGACCTGCTCGACGAGAACCTCGAGCTCTGAGGCACGACCGAAGGCTGGATTCAGCCTCGTCGCCGCCCTCCCCCTCGCCAGCTTACCCGCCCTCCGGATCTTGAGCCTGCCTCGCTGAGGTATGCTGCGCTTGCCGGCAGCGACGCCCTAAAGCGCCGGACGCTGTGGGGCGCCGGGCGCCCGTGCGCTCTGAAGCAATGCAACGCCCATAGCGCCCATCGTCTGGCCAGGACCTGCCCTTTGGCTCCAGGTTGGCACCTCCCTTCGCGCGCCGCCAACCCGTGTCGATCGTCGCAGCGTCGCGACACCGAAGGCAGTCAGCCGCACTAATCCCAAAGATCCGAAACTCTCAAGGTTAACAGGCCCTATATCCAATCGCGCCGATTCTTAAGAGGCCATTCCCGCGATGTTTAGTCTGGCGGATGATCCGCTTGGCGAGCGGCGAATTACATACAATTGCTTGTATTCGTTTCAATCGAAATCCATCGGCACTGCGCATGTTCGCCCCAGGGACACGAAAGGGGACAACATGCCTATCGACTACACGAAATTCATCGGGCCGGCCCTGGCGCTATTCATCGGCACGATCGCCGCTCCCGCAGTCCAGGCCCAGTCGACGGCCGGCATTCCGGTGGCGAGCGCGCCGATCGCAGCCTCCGGCGATGCCCGGGCTCCTTACGCATGGAGCGACCTCTGCAAGCGCAGCCCCGCTGAATGCCGGGTCAACACGGCCGAGGCCGATCGCGTCGAGATGACGCCGAAACTCTGGAAGACGATCCTCGCCGTCAACGGCAAGATCAATCGCGAGATCGAGGCCGTGACCGACGAGGACCATTGGGGCGTCGTCGATCGCTGGGACCTGCCCGAGGATGGCAGGGGCGACTGCGAGGATTTCGCGCTTCTGAAGCGCAAGCGGCTGGCGGAAGCAGGCGTGCCGCGCCGCGCCATGCTGATGACTGTCGTGATCGACGAGGAGAATGCCGGCCATGCCGTGCTGATGATCCGCACCGATCGCGGCGACTACATTCTCGACAACAAGCGCAACGCGGTCCTGCCCTGGGCCCAGACCGGCTACGTCTACGTCAAGCGCGAGTCGCAATTCCAGACAGGCTGGACCTCGCTCGGTGGCGCCCAGACGCCGACCGTCGCCTCGGTGCGCTGACCGACATCTCTCCGCAGCCAGGCGGCTGCGGCCAAGGAACGAGGCCAGCCCGCCAAAGGGCGACCTCGAATGGACGGCGAGACTTGGTCACGTCCCCTCCCCACCCGTCCCCAGGCCGGGTTTCGCCACAGGGCCGGCTCCTCCCCCCGAGGAGTCGGCCCGCTCTGTTTTGAAGCGCCGTCAGTCGATCCGCGTCATGCCGGCAGCGAACTGTTTCCAGCGCGCGACATAGGCCCGGGCCGAGGCCGTGATCCCCGCAGCCGCCGCGTCGTCCAGCGTGCGGATGGCGCGTGCGGGCGAGCCCACGATCAGCGAGTTGTCGGGAAACTCCTTGCCCTCGGTGACGAGTGCATTGGCGCCGACGAGGCTGTTGCGGCCGATCTTGGCGCCGTTCAGGACGGTCGCCCCCATGCCCACGAGACTGTTCTCGCCGATGATGCAGCCATGCAGGATGGCGCGATGCCCGATGGTGCAGTTGGCGCCGACGCGAAGCGGAAACCCCATGTCAGTGTGGAGCACGCAGCCTTCCTGGATGTTGCTGCCTTCGCCGATCTCGATCCACTCATTGTCGCCGCGCAGCACGGCGCCGAACCAGATCCCGACGGCGGCCGAGATCCGGACTCTGCCGACGAGGTGTGCATCGGGCGCTAGCCACCAGCTGCCCTGGGGCGGCGTTTCCGGGGCAGTTCCGTCGAGCGCGTAGAGCGGCATGGCCAAAAGCTCCTTCCAGCAGGTGCTGGCAGGATTGCAGGCTGGAGCCCGCGCGCGTCAAGCGCCGCCGAGAAATTGCAGGAGATCGAGCACCACGCGACCCGAGGCTATGCTCCACAGCGATGCGATCATGCTCGCCAGCATCACGAAGGCGAAGGGCCTGCCCTCGATCTGCCGTCCGCGCACCGTGTTGCGCAGGATCAGGAAGGGCGCGCTGAAGACCACGACCGGCACGCTCGCGACTGCTGCTATTCCGCCGGCTTCGAGCAGGCGGAAATCGGCGCGCCTGGCGGTGAACAGCTCGAAAGCGCTGGCCAGCAGACCAGCGAAGGCGAAACCCACGAAGAGCGATTGGAGCGCCTGATACGCAGCGGGTTCGATCGACACGACAGCAACTCCGGACGGGACCACCGCCAGAATGCCGCATGGTTTAGGAAGTGTGAAGAAAAGTCCTGCCCAATGGTTAACTGCAGGCGCCGCTTTTGACCGTTGGGCCGGCGGGATGCGGGTAGCCGATCATGGTTTACGAGGTTTTAAGGCCGCTCTGCTTGACTGCCGCTACTCGATCCTGAAGGCGCCGCTCCCGTGACTGCATCACTTCCGCATCCGCATACCGCGCATCTGGCCGCCGAACTGACCGGCATGGTGCGCGCCCGCCTCAAGCGCCGCCCCGCTCCGTTGCCGCGTGCCGACAAGGCCCTGTGGAAGGTCGCCTTGGCCATCCTTGTCGCCGGGGCCGGCCTGACCGGGGCTGCCCTGCTGCATCGCGGCCAGGCCGATGACGGTCTCGTCGCGCTTCAGCCGGCGCGTGTGGGCCAGGTGAGCCTGATAGTGCCGCAGAACCTGACGGGGACGGAGCCCGACGACGCCTCGCGTCTCGTCGGGATGATCCGCCTCCGGCTCGACTGGCCCAGCCTCGGGCCTGCACAGGCGCAGAGCCGCAGCCGCCTGCTGGTCACGCTGAGCCCGCCCGACAAGGTCAATGAGCCGGCGACGCAGCTCGCGGTCTATGCGCGGTTCCTGACGCCTACAGTCTGGTCCAATCCCGGCGGTCTCGTCGTGCGCGGCTTCCGCAAGGGTTCGCCCTATGAGGGCGACGAACTCTATGTCTCTGTGCCCGACGGTCGCGGCTTTGCGGCGCGCTGCCCGATGGATACGGCCGCCACCGCCAGCCTCGACGAACTGTGCCGCGTCACGTTTCGCCATCGCGGGCTGGACGTGAACATCCGCTTCCCGCGTGGCATCATAGCCGACTGGGAGCTCATGCTCGGCGGCATCAGGCGCACCATCGACGGAATGATGCGCTGACAGCCTCGCGAAGCTGAGCCCCGACCCGGGACGCCTCAGGGCGGCGTCTCGCGGCATGAGCGCTGGGGAGGTTTAGAAAAACCTCCCATGTGAGGGCTCAATCCTCGAGGTCGACGTCGAGGATCGCCATGGTGAAGTTGAACGAGCGATCGCCGTCCTCGTCGTCGACATGGATGATGCCGATGAACTCTTCGCCCAGGTAGACCTCGGCCGAATCGTTCTTCTTCATGCGCGCCCGCACGCTAATGGCGTGGTTGGCGAAGGTGCGGCGCAGGTAGCCTTCAAGCTTGGCGAGTTCTGTCTTGTCCACGGTCTCGGTCCTTTCAGAGTGGCGGGACCGATGCCATGGCAGGCGGGCGAGGGCAAGCAAAACGCGCCCGTCCACTCCTGAACCGGAGTCGCGCCGGCGCCGCATGCCCCCGCGCCCTCCCCCCTGCCGTTATGTGAGGGATCGTGCCAAGCTTGCACTGCTCCTGCCTTACCATGGATCTGAACATGACGCCCTGGCTGCCTTCTGCCCTGAACTATGTCTCGAGCTGGCTTGCGTTCCAGCGTCGCCATCACGGCCAGCCCGGCTGCTCCGTCGCGATCGCCCACGGCTCCGAGATCGTGCTCGAAGCCGCCTTCGGCACGGCCGACCTCGCGACAGGCGAGGCCCTGACGCCCCGCCACGGCTTCCGCATCGCCTCGCATTCGAAGACCTTCACGGCCACCGGCATCATGCGCCTGGTCGAAGACGGGAAGCTCAGGCTCGACAATCCCGTGGGCAGCTTTGTCGATGGCCTTCATCCGGAGGTCGCGGCCGTCACGCTGAGGCACCTGCTCTCAAATAGTGCCGGCCTGACCCGCGACGGCGCCAACAGCGGCCAGTTCCAGGATCGAAAGCCATTCCTCAGCAAGGCGGAACTGCTGGCCGATCTCGCCCTGGCTCCTGTGCTGCCCGCCTCGCAGCGCTTCAAATACTCCAACCACGGCTTCGGACTGCTCGGACTCGTCATCGCAGCCGTCACCGGCGAGAGCTATGACGACTGGATCGCCACCAATGTCGTCGCCGCCGCCGGCCTGACCGAGGCCACCCCCGACATCCAGTATTGGGGCGCCCGCCCGCGCGCCAAGGGCCACAGCGCGGCCCAGCCGATTCGGGGTCGCTATGTCATCCCGGCCGACAGTCGCGGCAACGACATGGCCTCCGCGACAGGCTTCGTCGGTACGGCGGCCGATGTCGCGCGCTTTTTCGCGCAGCTCTCGCCCAAGGCGGAGCGCAGCATCCTCTCGCCGCTGAGCCGCCGCGAGATGGCACGCCGCCTCTGGTCCGACGACGAAAGCAGCCTCGGCCGCCATTACGGTCTGGGCACCATATCGGGCGGCGAAGGCGACTGGCGCTGGTTCGGCCATTCCGGCGGCTTCCAGGGCGTCATCACCCGCACGGCGATCCTGCCCGAGCAGAACCTGACCATCTCGGTCCTGACCAACGCCAGCGACGGCTTGGCGCATCCCTGGCTCGACGGCGTGATCCACATCCTCAAGCGCTTCTCCGAGCTCGGAGCGCCCTCCGGGACGACGCAAGGCTGGACGGGCCGTTGGTGGACGCTCTGGGGCGCGACGGACCTCGTGCCCTTCGCAGACAAGGTGCTCTGCGCCCTTCCCGCCACCTTCACGCCTCTGCTCGATGCGCCTGAACTCAGGATCGAAGCGCCCGATCTCGGCCGCTTCACCCGCGCCTCAGGCTTCAACAGCCCCGGCGAGACGGCGCGCCTCATCCGCGACGGCAAGGGCGAAGTCGAATCGGTCTGGCTCGGCGGAGGTCATCTCCTGACCGAGGCGGCTCTGCAGGCCGAAATGACGGGACGCTACGGCGAGCCCGTGAAGGCGTAGCGGGGCGCCACGATCCTCGGGCCGCGCCCGGAGCAGACCCGAGGATTTCGCCCCTTTGGACGGACGCAACAGCCCCGCCGCTCGCGGAGACAGGCCGGCGCCTCGCCGACCCTCCGCGCCGCAGGTCGCAACCAGAACAACGCCGTCATGCATAGCGTATGGGCGACGGCTAGCGGCATGAAGCTGACCCGTGTCGTGAACGAGTCCGGTGTCGACGCCGGCAATGGCGATATCCCTGTACCGAAGAGGATCAGGAACGTCGTAAGCGCCCCGGCATAGACGACGCTGAACGCCAGCGAGGCCAGGACACCGCCCAGCAGATTGACCACGACAAGCCCGGTCGCCGCCCGCGCAGAGGTCGCCAGATCGAGCTGAAGCAACAGCGACGCCACCGTGATCGGGAAGACGACCGCCGACGAGAACGCGCTCTTGGTGAGGCAGATAGTGACCGCGACCAGCAAGATCAGCGCATTGGCGAGCGCACGCCCGATCGGATTATCGACCTGCGCTGGGAGTGGAGACGCGACCTGCTCGAGATCAGCCGCAGCTGGCGGCTCCGGCCAGACGGCATGGGCCGGCCAGGCAAGCACGATGCCGCTGACGACACCCTGGAACAGGATTGCGATCATGCTCTGGTCGAGGTCGCCCTGCAGGAGATCAGCAACGACACCATGATCCCGTCGTTTACAAGCATTACTCTACGGCAGGCACCGCCGGCTGGATGGCCGGATATTCCGGGGTAACTCGCGATTCCGATGCGATCTGGCCAGACCCCGAGGGGCAGCTGGAATCGGCGGAAAGCGCGCAGGGCGAGCGCAGCGCCCGCCACGCATTCGCCGCCTTCCGAACGCAGCATCGCCTGAGAGGGTCGGCTGATGCGCGTGTTTGCGACGATCGCCATGTCCGCTTCGTTGGCCGTGGCAGCGACGCAAGCGCTTCCCCACCAGGCTGCGAGCGGCTGGGAATATCCCTTCTATTGCTGCTCGGGGGCCGATTGCGCGCGCATCGAGCCCGAGATGGTCCGCGAGACTCGCTCGGGCTTCGTCGTCACGGTCGAGCCCGGCACGCATCCGATGTGGCCGACCGAGCGCCGCAAGGCGCTGGTCCTCGACATTCCCTACAAGAAGGCGACGCCGTCGCCCGACGGCCAATGGCATCTGTGCATCAACGATGCCGGCGATCTCCTGTGCTTCTTCGCGCCCGGCGGCGATTCCTGAAACGCACAGGCCACCTCAGCGCATGAAATGCAGCGTCCGGAAGCGGCTGCGGAAGGCGGTGACATCCTTCGCCACGGCCTCGGCTGGCCGCGAGCCGCTCAGCCCTTCGGCGATATAGCCCGCAAGCTCGGGCATATCGGCCGGCGTCATGCCGAAGCGCACGATCTCGGGCGTGCCGAGACGAAGCCCGTTGACGTCGCCCGGCACAGCCGCCAGCGGCAGGCCGATTCCGCAGCTCAGGATATTGATGTCGCGCAGCTTTTTAGCCGCCGCCTGGCCGCCGCCATAGGGCGCCGCCTCGATGGCGAACTGGTGCGAGGTCGTAATGCCGCGATTCCTGGCGAAGACCGGCACCTGCCGCTCGACGAGCGCCTCGCCGAGCGCCCTGGCGGTATCGGCCATCATTTTCGCGTAAGCCCGGCCATGGGCCTTCCAGTCCAGCAGCGTGAGCGCCAGCGAGGCCGACTTCGCCGCGTCGAAATTCGCAGTGAGGCCGGGATAGGCGACCGCGTCGAGCCGCCTGGCGATATCCGCGTCATTGGTCACGATCAGGCCCGAAGGCGGCCCGCCGAGGCTCTTATAGGTGCTCATCGTCATCAGATGGGCGCCTTCCTCCAGCGGCTGCTGCCAGCCATGCCCGGCGATCATGCCCGACATATGCGCGGCGTCGAACAGCACGAGCGCGCCGACCTCGTCGGCAATCGCGCGGATCTCGCGGATGGGATGCGCGAACAGGTTCAGGCTGCCACCGATCGAGATCATCTTGGGCCTGAGCCGCAGCGCATCGGCGCGCAGCTTCTCGAGATCGACGGTGTAGTTGACCGGGTCCACGGGAGCCGGATGGGTGACGATGCCATAGAGCCCCGCTGCGCCCGCGACGTGATGAGTAACATGCCCGCCGATCTCGCCGGGCGGCGCGATGATGCAATCGCCTGCCTTCGCCGCGATCATGAAGGCATAGAGGTTCGCGATCGCGCCGGATGGCACACGGATCTCGGCAAATTTCGCGCCAAAGACCTCGGCTGCAAGTTCGGCGGCGATAATCTCGATCTGCTCGATCGCCTCCAGCCCCATCTCGTATTTGTCGCCGGGATAGCCGAGCGAGGGCCGTGCGCCGAGCCCGGCCGCGAGCACCGCTTCTGCGCGCGGGTTCATCACATTGGTGGCGGGGTTCAGGTTGACGCAGTCGCGCTCGTGGATATTGCGGTTTTCGGTCGTAAGCGCTGCGATGCGCGCCTCGATCGCGTCGAGGGGCTGGCCGGCCGTCTCTCCGGCGATCCGCAGCACATAGTCTTCGCTCGCTTGCGGAACCCAGTCGCGCCTGCCCAGAGCCGTCATGAAAATCCCCTCGCCATCAACGCGGCCAGGCCGCGGAACCAGCATGATTGGAGCGGTTTGCCAGCCCTTCCGCAAACCAGTATTCATCGTCGGGAGATAGAGAATTTCTAAGGCTCAAGCGAAGCGTCGACCAATCCGCAGCCCTCATCCTGAGGAGCTGCGAAGCGGCGTCCCGAAGGATGGCTAGGGCCCTCCGGACGTTTCTGGAGCATCCTTCGAGACGCGCCTGCGGCGCGCCTCAGGATGAGGGCTGGCGATGGATAAGGACGAAGCATGCCCGTAAAGCCGCCGCGCGCCCGCCTGCCCTCGCTGAATGCCTTGCGCGCCTTCGAGGCTGCGGCGCGCTGCGAGAGTTTCGTCAAGGCCGCTGAGGAGTTGGGCGTCACGGCCGGCGCTGTCACGCAGCAGATCAGGCAGCTCGAAGCCTGGCTCGGCTTTGCGCTGTTTCGCCGCCTGGCGCAGGGCGTCGAGCTCACCTCCGGTGCCCGCGAGGCCCTACCGAAACTCACCAGAGGCTTTGATGTGCTGGGCCAGGCTGTGCAGGATCTCCGCGCCGGCCATGAGGGCCGTGCCCTGACCATCGCGGCCCTGCCCTGCATCGCCCAGCTCTGGCTTTCGCCACGGCTCAGCGCGTTGCAGGCGGCGTTTCCCGGCCTTCAGATCTCCGTCTCGGCCATGGAGCAACCACCGGACCCACGCCGCGAGCCGCATGACCTCTCTCTGTTTTATCTCGCCAGCGATGCCGCGCCGCCCGACGCGCTTGCACTCACCCCCGACTCGCTACTGCCGGTTTGCGCCCCCGCGCTGGCGGCGCGTTTGCGGACGCCCGAGGACCTGCGGAGCGTGTCCTTGCTGCACGACGCCGTCTGGCGCTCGGATTGGCAGCGCTGGCTCGCCTTCGTCGGAATCCCCGTAAAAGTGGACCCGGCGCGCGGACCGTCCTTCTCGCTCTACAGCCTTGCACTCGATGCTGCGCTGGCTGGTTCAGGCGTGCTCATGGGGCGCCTCAGCCTGATCGAGCCGCATCTGCGCGATGGCAGACTGGTCGCGCCGTTCGAGGAACGCATGCCCACCGGCGATGCGCTGACCCTGACGCTCAACACAGGGTCGAGCGCCCATTCAGGCCGGCTCGATGTCGCGCACAGCCTGCTGGCAGGCTGAAAACGCGGTCAGATATGTCCGCCGAGATCGCCCAGCAGGATCTGGTCCATCGAGCGCGACGGCTCGGCACAACCGGCATCGCCGACAACCTTCGCCGGCACGCCAGCGACCGTCTTGTTGCGCGGCACGCTCTGCAGCACGACCGAGCCCGCAGCGACGCGCGAGCACTGGCCGATCTCGATATTGCCGAGGATCTTTGCGCCCGCGCCGATCAGCACGCCCTTGCGGATCTTGGGATGGCGGTCGCCGCCCTGCTTGCCGGTGCCGCCGAGCGTCACGCTGTGCAGCATCGAGACATTGTCCTCGACGACCGCGGTCTCGCCGACGACCAGCCCGGTCGCGTGATCGAGGAACACGCCCTTGCCGATCTTCGCAGCTGGATTGATGTCGGTCTGGAAGACCTCCGAGGAACGGCTTTGCAGATAGAGCGCGAAATCGCGCCGGCCCTGCCGATGCAGCCAATGCGCCAACCGGTGGCACTGCAGGGCGTGGAAACCCTTGAAGAACAGCACGGGCTCGAGCACCCGGTAGCAGGCAGGGTCGCGGTCGAGAACCGCCAGCACGTCGGCGCGCATGCCCTGCCCGATCTCCGGATCGGCAGCGAACGCCTCGGCAAAGGCCTGCTCGATCAGGTCGGACAAAACCGCGGGGTGGCCAATGCGGGCCGCGACGCGATGGCTGACAGCCAGCTCGAAGCTGGGCTGGTTGAGCACCGACGCCATGATGAGACCAGCCAGCGACGGCTCGGCCGCCACCGCAGCCTCGGCCTCGCGACGGAGGCGGGCCCAGACGGGGTCGAGCCGGTCGAGGCCCGTGGCGGGGTCGCGGGATTCTATGACAGAGCGTCCAGACGCCATGATCGTTCTCCGGATTCCTGTCCGCATGGATGCGTCTTCTAGCACATCCGCGCGGTTACCCGCCAAAGGTTCTGATGCAAGGCACTTGATTCAAGGACGCAAGCACTTGAATCAGCGCGGCAGAAACCATCGGCAAGCTGTTGATGATGCTTGATCTTCCAGCCCTACCCGCCAGCCTTCACAGTCGAGCGAGGAACTGAAGTACCGCCTGCTTGTGGGTCTTGTCGCCGACCGCGAGATTATGGTCGCGCCCATCGATGTCGAACGCTTCGGCATCGGGGATCAGCGCCGCCAGCTCCGGCCCGGAGCCTGCGACATCGTCCTTCGTGCCGACGCTGACGAGGGTCGGCACCGCGATGCGCCCGACCTGCTCGACCGTCAGCGTCTGCCGCGAGCCGCGGATACAGGCAGCGAGCGCCTTTAGGTCGCTTTTGGTCGCATCGGCGAAGGCCCGGAACATGCGCTGCATCGGATCGGTGAGCCCATCGAGCGAAGGCGCTTCCATCGCGTCGGCGATGCCCAGCGGCAGGCCAACGCCCTCGACGAGATGAATACCGAGCCCGCCGAGCAGCAGGCCCTTGAGGCGCTGCGGATGGGCGAGCGCCAGATGCGCCGAGATCCGAGCCCCCATCGAGTAACCCATCACCGCCGCGCGCGGGATCTCGAGATGGTCCATCAGCCGGCGCACATCCTCGGCCATGACATGCGAGGAATACGCTGCGGGCTCATAGAGCTTCTCGCTCTGGCCGTGGCCGCGATTATCGAGCGCGACGACGCGATAGCCGGCATGGGTCAGCGTCTTGGTCCACTGTGTATTGACCCAGTTGACCATGTGGCTGGAGCCGAAGCCGTGGACCAGCACGACCGTCTCGCCGCGGGGGACGTCGCTCGTGGGAGCGAGGTCGATATAGGCGATGCCGACGCCGTCGGATGAAAAGCTCTGCATGGCGAAAATCACTTTTGCAGCGGGGGATCGGCGTCACCTGCCATGGCGGGCACGGTTTGGGTAGCCGCATCTGCGCAGCTTGCCTATGAATGCGCTTATGGACACTGCCGCCAGCCCGCCGGTTTCGACCGAATCCCGAACCCGAATCGCGCTGGTCGATCTGGCGCGCGGCATCGCCCTGCTGGCGATGTTCGTCTTCCACTTCGCCTATGATCTCTCGCATTTCGGGATGATCGAGACCGACATCCCGCAGGACCCGGCCTGGCGCTGGTTCGCCCGGACGATCGCGGCGTCCTTCCTGACGCTGGTGGGCATCAGCCTCGTGCTCGCAACGCGCGGCGGGCTGAACCGCCCTGCCTATCTCAGGCGCCTCGCCATGGTCGCAGGCGCCGCCGCGCTGGTCACGCTGGGCACCTGGTTTGCGATGCGGGAGAGCTTTATCTTCTTCGGCATCCTGCATCAGGTGGCGCTGGCGAGCGTGCTCGCTTTGCCCTTCATTGCCCTGCCGACGGCGCTCGTCGCAGGGGCGGCGCTGATCGTCTTCGCGCTGCCTCACCTCATTGCAGCCCCTGTGTTCGACCAGCCTTGGCTGTTCTGGCTCGGGCTCGCGCGGGACGTGCCGGACACCGCCGACTTCGTACCGGTTCTGCCCTGGTTCGGCTGGGTGCTGACCGGCATGGTGCTGGCGCGTCTCGCGCTGCCGCATCTCGCGGGCTCGCGGATCCAGGCCTGGCGTCCGCGTTCGGCGGTCTCGCGCCTTATCTCGTGGGGCGGGCGGCATAGCCTTCTCGTCTATCTCCTGCACCAGCCCATCTTCATCGGCCTCCTGATGCTGGCTATGCCCCTCCTGGCCGCACCGCCCTCCGAGGAGCGCAGTTTCATGCACTCATGCCAGCGCAGTTGCGCTACCAGCGCCGTCAGCGCGGACGCCTGCGAAAAGCTCTGCGCCTGTACCGTAGACAGCCTCAAGAGCGACAACCTGTGGAGCAAGGCGGTCGCCAATACGCTGGCGCCGGGCGAGAGCGCGCGTGTGTCGGAACTCGCCCGCGCCTGCACCATCCGCTTCACGCCGCGCCCCTGAGGCAATCGCGCACTGGCGCGTCGGGGCACTGCGCTGTAGTTTGCGGCCAAATCACACAGCCACAGAGCGACGATCATGGCCGAGACGGGCATCCCGCATTTCCACAACGACCCCGGCGTCGCCGTGATCCACGTTGGCGCGCATGAGTTCATGTGCATCGGCGCCAAGCCACCTTTCGACCACCCGCATGTCTTCCTCGACATGGGCTCGGACCACGAGATCATCTGTCCGTACTGCTCGACGCTGTTCAAATACGAGCCCTCACTGAAGGGCGGAGCCTGCAATCCGCCCGAATGCGCCCATCACGAAGCCAAGGCCGCGTGACCATGACGGCGGCAGGCAAGACCGCGCTTGTACTGCTGGTCATGGCCGGCGCGCTCTGCGGTTGCCAGCCAGCCAATCTCGACGCCTCGGCTCGGGTCGGGGGCCAGGCAGAACCCTATGCGCGGACATGG
The DNA here is from genome assembly GCF_056406735.1 of Allobosea sp. P1_B10. Lineage (NCBI taxonomy): Bacteria > Pseudomonadati > Pseudomonadota > Alphaproteobacteria > Hyphomicrobiales > Alloboseaceae > Allobosea > Allobosea sp. P1_B10. Next base: position 55,041 of record NZ_JBFTZP010000010.1, read on the forward strand.
GCCGTCCCGGGCTCGCCCCGTCCCGATGCACCGCCCGATCGCGACGGCGACAAGCTCTGACGCCGCACGTCGCCCTTTCACGCCGACGCCAGACTGAACCGAAGTGCCAGCACCTCATGTCCTGATCGCAGGCGCCGGCATCGGCGGCCTGACAGCCGCTGTGGCGCTGGCAAGGCGCGGCATCGCTGTCACGGTGGTCGAAAAGCGCACCGGCTTCGGCGAAAGCGGCGCCGGCATCCAGATTTCACCCAATGCCGGGCATGTGCTCGAGGGCCTCGACCTGCGCCTCCAGCTGAAGCGGGCCGGCGTCAGCATCACTGGCCTCGTCGTCCGGCGCTGGCGAGACGGCCGGCAGATCGCTGCCATGCCGATGGGGATAGACGAGGGCGGTACGCCGTTTCGCGCACTCAAGCGCTCTGACCTGCACATGCTGCTGCTCGATGCGGCACGCACACTGCCCAATATCCGGCTGGTGCTGGGCCGCAGCGTCCAGGCCGTCGCGCAGCACGGCGACAGCATCACTGCAACACTCGCCAGCGAAAATGGCCATACGGAAGACGTCCGTGCCCTGGCGGTCGTCGGGGCCGACGGCCTCTGGTCCCAGCTGCGCGAGCTCAGCGGCGATACGACCCCGCCTGCCTTCACCGGTTTCGAGGCCTGGCGCACGGTGCTTCCCGCTACCCCGGAGCAACCCGCGGAGGTGTCGCTGCATCTCGGTGGCGCCCGCCATGCTGTTCACTACCCCGTCGCGGGAGGGCGCGAGACCAACCTCGTGATCATGCGGGCCGCCACGGAAGCCCGCGAGGGCTGGACCCGCGCCGGCGATCCCCAACTCCTGGCAAAGCACCTCTCCGGCGCCTCGCCGGCCTTGCGCCAATTGGCCGACGCCGCCGGCTCATGGCAGGTCTGGTCGCTGTTCGATCGCACGCCGGCCGCCATGGCGCGCGGCCGCATCGCCCTGCTCGGTGATGCCGCACACCCTGTGCTGCCCTTCATGGCCCAGGGCGCGGCGATGGCCATCGAGGATGCCGGCGTGCTGGCGCGCCTGCTCGCGACGCATCTGCAGGAGAACGGCACTGCCGGCGTGCCCACGGCTTTTGCCCGCTATGCGCAAGCCCGGGCGGACCGCGTCGCGCGTGTACAGGCAACCAGCCGCAGCAACGCCCGCGCCTATCATCTCGGCTGGCCGCTGAGCCTAGGGCGCGATCTCGTCATGCGTCGGCTGGGCCCCGGGGGAATGCGGCGACGCTATGACTGGCTCTACGACTGGCGCGACGGCGATTGAAGCCAACGCAGCCTGACGTCGCGGCACGCCCCCTCGCCTTCGCCGCAATCGCTACCTATCTGTGGTGTCCGAACCACCGGACGGAAGCGACATGATCCGCGTCAACCTTCACCGACTTGGCGGCCGCACCAGTGCCATGCCGCGCTGGGCTGCCTGGCTCACCATGGCGGCGAGCCTCATTGTCGGCGTGACCCTCTTCCTGCTTGCGGCGAGCCTCGCGCTGATCCTGATCCCGGTCGTTCTGGTTGCCGGCGCCATCGCGATGTGGCGACTGAAGGCCAGGATGAAGGCAGCGGGCTTTGGCCAGCCCCGCCCCTTCCAGCAGCAAACCGATCAGGCCGAGCGTCTCGACGTGATCGACGCCGAATACCGGATCATCGAGCCCGGCGAGCAGCCCCGCCGCTGATATAGCCTCGGGCTGCCATCGCCAGCCTGCCGATCACTCGATCCGGCTGACGAGCACCTTGTCGATCCGGCGGCCGTCGAGGTCGACGACCTCGAAGCGCCAATGCCCCTTCTCGAAGCATTCGCCGACGTTAGGCAGGTGGTTCATCTCGGCCAGGATGAAGCCGGCCACGGTCTGGAAATCGGCGTCTCGGGGAATGTGGATGCCAAGCTCGTGCGAGAACTCGTCGACCTGCATCCAGCCCGCGACGAGATAGGAGCCGTCCGCGCGCGTGACGATCGGCGGCTCGCTCTCCTCTTCCTCCTGGAAGGCGCCGATGATCGCGGCGAGCACGTCGCCAGGCGTGATCAGGCCCTCGAAATGGCCGTATTCGTCGAAGACCAGCGCCATATGCACCTTGGAGGCACGGATATCGCGCAGGATCCGCAACGCATTGGCGGTATCCATCACCACCGGAGCATGGTCGACGAGATCGCGCAGATCATGCGTCTCGCCATCCGAGAGCCTATCGATCATGTCCTTGACGACGCAGACGCCGATGATCGCATCGGGCTCGCCATCCTGCACCGGCAGGCGGGAGCGACGCGTCGCACGCAGCTGAGCGCGGATCTCGTCGGCACTGTCGGAGAGATCGATGACCTCGACCTCGCGTCGCGGCGTCATCAGGGCGCGCGCCGAACGATCCGCCAGGCGCATCACGCCCGAGATCATCTCGCGCTCGTCGCGCTCCAGCACGCCGGCGGTCTCCGCCTCGGCGATGATGGTGCGAACCTCTTCTTCCGTGACCTTTTCCTCGGTCTCGCCCCGTTGGCCGAGCAGGCTCAGCACGGCGCGTCCCGAAATGTCGAGCAGGAAGACCAGCGGCGCGCCGACCTTGGCGATCAGCGACATCGCGGGCGCGACCTTGGCCGCGACGCGCTCGGGGTCGCGCAGCGCGATCTGCTTGGGCACGAGCTCGCCGATGATCAGCGAGAGATAGGTGATGCCGACGACGACGATGCCGACGCCGAAGCCATCAGCCACAGCCGGCGACAGGCCCTGCGTGCCGAGCCAGGTCGAGAGCCGCGCGCCGAGCGTCGCCCCGGAAAACGCACCCGACAGCACGCCGACCAGCGTGATGCCGATCTGGACCGTCGACAGGAAGCGTCCGGGATTCTCGGCCAGCCGGATGGCTGTAGCCGCGCCCCGGTTGCCCTGATCGCTGAGAACTTTAAGTCTGGCCGGACGGGAGGAGACGACGGCAAGTTCGGACATGGCGAGCAGACCGTTGATCACGGTCAGGGCCACGACGATCAATATCTCGGTTAACAAAACCAGCCCGCGCCATGCGATAACCGCACTCGTCAGCGGTCCGCTTCAAATCTCCTTATAGCGTATCGCGGGCCCATGGCGATGGGGCCGCCGAAGATTTCCAGTACGGGACGATAGAGCAGCCATGCCCGAGACAACAGCCAAGCCCTGGGTTCCGTCTTCGCTAGCGCCAGGAACCGAGGACCAGCGCCTGTATGCGCCCGCGACCCAGCGCAATCGCGACGCGATCCTGGCCGTGCTCCGCGACGTCCTGCCAGGCCGGGGCCTGATCCTGGAGATCGCCAGCGGGTCCGGAGAACACGCGATCCATTTTGCCGGCGCGCTGCCGCATCTGGACTTCCAGCCGAGCGATCCCTCGCCCGAGGCCCTGGCCAGCATTGCGGCCTGGACCCTGGCTTCCGGTGCGGGGAACGTCCGGCCGCCCCTGCTGCTCGACGCCATGGCCGGGAGCTGGCCCGTCCAGGCCGCCGATGCGATCCTCTGCATCAACATGATTCACATCGCGCCCTGGGCCGCGACCGAGGGGCTGTTTGCGCACGCCGGCGAGATGCTCGAGGCGGGCGCGCCGCTCTATCTCTACGGCCCCTATAGGAGACCTAACCGAGCGCTCGAACCCGGCAACGCCGCCTTCGATGCCAGCCTGCGAGAGCGCAACCCCGATTGGGGCCTGCGCGATCTCGACGAGGTCGCGCAGCTTGCGAGCGCGGCGGGGTTCGGCGCACCGGAGATCACCGAAATGCCGGCCAACAACCTGAGCGTCGTGTTCAGGAAGCAGTCTGCCGCAGGCGCCTGAGCTCGTCGAAAGGCGAGCCGCCGCAGCGTCCCCACGCGCCCGCCCGTGTTTGCGGGTCGGAAACCACTCTCGATCCATATGTCCGGTACCAACCCGGACCCGAGGCACCCTGTGGAAACGTCACTCTATCTGCCGGTCAAGCGCTTCCTCGAAAGCTTAGGCTACTCCGTGAAGGGCGAGATCGGGAACTGCGATCTCCTCGCGCTGCGGGAGGACGAGCCCTCCGTCGTGGTGATCTGCGAGCTGAAGCTGACGTTCAATCTCGAGCTGGTCCTGCAGGGCGTCGACCGGATGAGCGTCGGCGACGAGATCTGGCTTGCCGCGCAGCTCTCCATCCGTGGCAAGGGCCGCGAAAGCGACCCGCGCTTCCGCAATCTCTGCCGGCGTCTCGGCTTCGGCCTGCTCGGCGTCACCCGGACGGGCGGCGTCGAGGTGCTGATCTCCCCGGCCGCTGCGACCCCGCGAAAGGATCCGCGCAAGCGCTCGCGGCTGGTCGAGGAGCACAAGCGCCGCCGTGGCGATCCAGCGATCGGCGGCGGACGGGGCAAGCCCGTCATGACGGCCTATCGTCAGCAGGCTCTGGCCTGTGCTGCCGCCATGATCGCGACGCCCCTGCGCCCACGAGACCTGAAGCCGAGTTGCCCTGATGCCCAGAAGATCCTGCACCGGAATGTCTATGGCTGGTTCGAGCGAGCGGATCGGGGCGTCTATGCGCTGACCGCCTCGGGACATAGCGCCGTAGCCGAATATCTGGCACAGCATCAGGCGGCGGACCCGGCAGCCTGACGCCACAGGCCTAGTGTCCCACCTCGATCGCCTTGCCGAGCCGGTCGAGCCCGAGCGTGTAGCAGAACAGCGCAAACAGCACCCAGATCACGCCGAAGCCCTTGAAGGTCGCCTGCCCGAAGGAGGAAAACGCCTCGAGTTCCGGCACGTGCCGGAAGAAGATCACAGAGAACAGGGCGCTGCCGAAGAAGAAGCTGGTCCGGCCAGCAACTGCACGAGATGTCCGAAGAAGACGCTGTGGAAGGGCGGGCGGACCGCGATCCAGCGACACCGCGTCCAGTAAGCGCAATGCAGCACGAGGGCGCCGGCAATGATGGCGACCTCCGTGGCCGGAGCGAGCTCCTGCACCCTGCCAAGCGCAGCCATCATCTGCCGGAAGAGCGGGAAGACGTTCCAGAACAGGAACGTCGCCGCGGCCGTCTGGAGAGCGAGAAGGCCGAGATGGACGGCAGTTTCCTGCGTCCTGGTCAGTGCCCTGAAGCAGTCCATGTCGAACTCTGCCGCCGTCGCGAGGGCAAGACAAGATGCCCGGAGCTGACGTGCGCCGCGCTCGATGCGGGCGGCGCGGCATCCGTCGAAGCGCCTGGCGCCTATGCCGTCACGAGCATCGGACGAACACGCTCGCCGCTTTTGCCTTTTCCGCAAGGTCGGCCGGATCGAGTTTCTCGACCGATGCCCCGGTCTCGTAGGCGACACGATTTGCCTCGAGGAAGCTCGCCGCGAGCGAAGACTTCACGGCGAAGTTCACGTTCTGCGGCAGGTCTCCGCTGGCCGCCATGACCCTGACCGCATTCAGCTTGGCCGAGACGATGCCAACCACAATCCCCGAATTGTCCAGCAGCGGTCCACCCGAATTGCCCGACTGGACCGGAGCGGAGATTTGCAGATAGCGGCTGTCATCCCTCAGCCCGGCCAGGGCGGTGACATTGCCGAGGGTGAAATTGCCCGTCGTCGCAAGCATCTCGCTGTGCGGGAAGCCGAATGCCGCCACGCCCTCGCCGAGCCTGACGCTGGCACGAAGGGCCAGGACCTTCTCGACGGGCCCGTCAACCTTGAGCACTGCGAGATCGTTGGCCGCGTCCCGGGCGAGTAGCTGGGCGGGCACAGCCAGTGCGCCGTCGGGGCGCACGGTGATCGTCGCGCAATTCTCCACGACATGGGCGTTCGTCAGGATGTGGCCGGTCCTGGAGACGAAGAACCCGGACCCGCTGGATCCGCTGCTCTTGGGAGGCTCGGCGCTGGCCGAAGGCGTCGCCGGCGGAGGCGGCGGGGATGCAGGCAGACTGGCCACCTCCGGCGCCTGATTTTCCCAGGGGTAGCGGCCTCGCTTCACCGAGGGAAACGGCGCGCCGGACATCGAGGCCCAGAGCGAGCCGGAAATGATGGTCACGAGCCGGCTTCCGTAGACAGGCGCATCGTCGGTCGACCATGACATGTCGAACCCGAGCAAGCCGCCTCCATCCGCGTGGTAGCGGACATAGCGGTTGTAGCGCCCCTGGTTCCCTGTGATGACGAAGAAATCGCCCTTCGCGACCCTGTAGTTGATCGAGTCTCCGCTCCCGACCATTTCCCGCAGCGTCGCTTCGTATGTCTCCAGGACGCTTGCCTCGGGATGGTAGAGGAACTTCAGCCGGAAGCGGTTCTGCGGCTCCTGGATGTCGACCCCACGCTCGAGCCGTCCGGCCGACAGGTTGAGACCCATCGGCAGCCAGAGCTGACGGCCGCGCGTCGGGTGCGGAAAACCGCGGAAGGCCCAGCCCTTCAGTGCCGGCGACCCCGAATCGACCAGTTGCCTGAAATCGGCTGCCGAGAGCATGCCTGTCGGCGCCAGGCCGCGCTCGCGCTGGAAGTCCTTCGTCGCCGCAAAGAGCCGGCGCGAATAGGAGACGTTGGGGACGGCCGGCCAATGCCCCGCGCTGGTCAGGAATAGCTGGAAAAGCAGGCGCGTATCGACATCGAGCGATGAGAAGACGCGCTGTGCCGCAGGGAAATATGGGTCTTGCTGCTGGGCGGTCGCTGGAGCCGACCAGACAACTGCCGCCAAAACGGCGGCACACATACGCAAACGCATTCTCACCCCAGCCTCGATCCCGCGAGGCTGCACGTTAGGCAGCCGCCCCGCCCTGTCAACGGTCGCCGAGCTTCGATATTAACGGGGAGAGCGCGTGAGGATGATGGTTGCGGGTGGGTTGGTGCGGACGGCGGGGATCGAACCCGCACAGCCTTTCGGGCCGAGAGATTTTAAGTCTCTTGCGTCTACCAGTTTCGCCACGTCCGCCTGCCGGCAGGGGTAGCTGGCAGCGCGCCCGCGTGCAAGCGGCAAGCGAGGTGCGAGTTCAGTGACGTCGCGCGGGCTTGTACCATTCGACGCCATCGGGATCGACGTAGAGGCCCGGTGCGACATCGGCGCCGATGCTCTTCTGCTCCATCGGCACGCGCACCGTGTCGTCTCGGTCGCCGCGCTTCACATAAGGGGCCGAACTCGTGGCTGCGGCATGACCGCGTCCGCCACCGCGCGCACTGGCCAGCCCTATCACGGCCGCACGGCCGGAAACCTTGTCCTGGAGTTCGGTGACCGGGCGGGCGGCAAAGGCCGTGCGCCCGCGCCCCTCGACCACTGGCAACGCCCGCAGGCTGGCGCCCGCGCCCGTGATCCGCACGCCGGAGAAGCGCGGCACATAGGTCGCCCCGCCCTTGCCGAAACTGTCCCACCCACCGGCCGAGACCAGTTGCGCGCCGCAGCGCTTGTGGCTGCGCTCGCACAGTGCCCGCGAGGCGTAGCGCGGCACCTTCTGCTCGAACTCGGCCCGGGCATTGCGATAGGCGAACTCGCATTGCTCCGGCGTCAATACCGCTGCGTCGACGCACTCGTCCCGACGCTCATAGACCGGCCCCGCGCCCTGGGCCGCGACCTCGGCAGGACCGGCGAAGGACAAGGCGGGTGCCAGGGTGGCGACGCGCAGGATGGCTGCAAAGGCCGATGCGGAGACGGTTATCATGCGCTGCACCATAGCCATGATTGTGGCGTCACAGCAGCGAACGGTGCGATGCGGCCAGTGCGCGCGTGGCGCCATAGTCGATCTTGCCGTTGCCGAGCACGGGGATAGCCCTGGCCACGAGGATTGCCCGCGGCACCCAGAGCTCCGGGAAGCCCTGCTGCTTGGCCGCAGCCTGCAAGGCGCTGCGGTCGGCGTCCGGTTTCTCGGTGACGAGCACGAGCTGCTCGCCCTTGCGCGCATCGGGCAGCGCCACGACGACGTGGTTCTGACCGGGCCAGAGGCCCGAGATCATCGATTCGACGGCCGCCAGCGAGATCATTTCGCCGCCGAGCTTGGCGAAGCGTTTGGCGCGGCCCTTGATGACCACGAACCCGTCATCGATCGCGACGATATCGCCGGTGTCATGCCAGCCATCTTCGGGCGGGACGATGCGGCCGGGCTGATCGGCGCTGAGATAGCCCAGCATCACATTGGGGCCGCGCACGCGCAGCTTGCCGCCGTCGGTGATGCCCTCGACAGGGTCGAGCTGCGCGTCGATACCCGGCAGCAGCCGTCCGACGCTGCCTTCCCGCGTCGCGAGCGGCGTGTTGCAGGCGAGCACCGGCGAGCATTCGGTGCAACCATAGCCCTCGAGGATCGTCGTGCCGTAGGGGTCCCACATCGACCGCGTCTCAGGCTTGACGCGCTCGGCCCCCGCCACGACGTAGCGCACGCTCTTGAGATCGTCGGGGTCGGCGGCACGCGCGTAACCCTGCAGGAACGTATCGGTGGCGAACAGGAAGGTCGCGCCGGTTTCGCCGATCAGTTTCGGGACCTGCTTGTAGTGCAGCGGGCTCGGGTAGAGCACGGCCTTCATGCCCTGGAGCAGCGGCATCAGCAGCCCGGCCGTGAGCCCGAAGGAATGGAAGGCCGGCAGCGGGTTCATCACGATGTCCCGCTCCGACAGGATGCCAGCCGCCAGCGCGAAGATCTGCCGGGCGTTCGAGACCAGATTGGCGTGGCTCAGGACGACACCCTTGGGCTTGCCCTCCGTGCCGGAGGTGAAGAGCACCACAGCCGGCTCGTCCGGGCCGGCCTCATGGCGGCGGTGCGCCAGCCCCGGCATCAGGCTCTGCAAAGCCGCGACGGCCTTGTCGAGGCTGGTGAGCTGCTTGCGAACGTCCTCGAGATAGATGACCCGCCTGCCCTCGCCGAGCGCGGCCAGCTCGTCGTCGAGCTTCGCCTGGTCGACGAAGCGGCGCGAAGTCACAATCACCTTCAGCTCGGCAAGCTCCGCCGCAGCCTTGAGGTTCTTGACCCCCGCGGTGAAGTTCAACAGGGCGGGCACCCGCCCGAAGGCAGTGAGCCCAAACAGCGTCACCGCCATGCCCTGCACATTGGGCAGCAGCAGCCCGACATATTCGCCGGGCCCCGTTTCGGCCGCAAGCTTGCGGCCCAGCGCGAGCGCGCCAAGGATCAGGTTGCCGAAGCTGAGCGGCTTTCGCTCAGGATCCTCGAGTGCGATGCGCGCCTTCCCATGCCGGGCGCTGGCCTGGATCAGGGCGCGAAACAGCGAGATGCGCGCTCCGGCTGCATTGAAGGTCGAAGCATCGAAGGCGGTGTCGGCCATATCTGGCTCGGCTCCCGGTTGGCGTTTCCCCTGCTCCAACCTAGAGCAGGATTCGAGCGGGAGCGAAGCGCTACTTCGACAGCGCGACGATTGCAAACATCCGACCCTGCGGAAGAAGCGGGAGCGGCGGGGCAGGACGTCCTGCCCCTCCGCCCCTCCCGGGGATCAGCCGCGCTTGGGGCTGTCGAGGCCGCGCTGGACGGCGGGCCGCGCGAGGCCGCGCTCCAGCCAGGCCGGAACGTGCTTCAGGCTCGCATAGTCCACGAGTTCGCCGGCATCGTAGAAGCCCACGAGATTGCGCACCCAGCCGAGCGAGGCGATGTCGGCGATGCCGTATTCGCTTCCCATGATCCAGTCACGGCCGGCGAGCCTCGTCTCCAGCACGCCGAGCAGGCGCTTGCTCTCGGCCGCGTAACGGTCGCGGGGGCGCTTGTCCTCGTAATCCTTGCCTGCGAAGCGATGGAAGAAGCCGAGCTGGCCGAACATCGGGCCGACCGCCGCCATCTGGAAGAAGACCCATTGCAGGGTCTCGTACCGCAGGGCGGGATCGGACGGAATCAGCCTGCCGGTCTTCTCGGCCAGGTAGACCAGGATCGCGCCGGATTCGAAGAGCGCCAGCGGCTTTCCGCCCGGGCCGTCCGGGTCGATGATCGCCGGGATCTTGCCATTGGGGTTCAGCGACAGGAATTCCGGCGTCCAGGTCTCGTCTTTTCCGATATCGATGAAATGCGGTTCATAGGCCAGCCCGAGCTCCTCGAGCGCGATCGAAACCTTGACGCCGTTGGGCGTCGGCAGGGAGTAGAGCTGGATCCTCTCGGGATGCTGGGCCGGCCAGCGCTTCGTGATCGGGAAAGCAGAAAGATCGGGCATAAGCAGACCTCGCTATGCAGCTGCGCCGCCGGCGGCAGCGCGGTCGACGGCAGATAGGCCCTCCGGCGCGCGGAACAACCCTGCGGACTTGCAAGGACCGGCATGCACAGAGCATTTCCATGCGAAGTGGCCGCCGGTTCGCATGGAAAAATGCGTCATACCAGGGCGATGGAGCGCTCCTGCGGTTCAAAGCCAAGCGGGAGCGCCCTTCGCGGGAGCCCGTGGCGCGCCCGCCTCTCTTGCCTGTGCATCTCAGGCTCCGGCATAGCGTATTCCACACTGGCGCACGCGCTCGCACCCTGCCGAAAGCTGTCCCGTGCCCCAAGCGCCATCACCTATTTCCCCGGCAGACGACGCCGCCGCGCAAGCCTCGCGGCGCCGCCTTCTGGCAGGGATCGCCTGCGGATTTGCCACGAGCCTTATTTGGGGTGTCCAGGCGGTCGTCTCGCGCCAGTCGGTCGCCGACGGGCTCACCGCCGCCGATGTGACGACATTGCGCTTCTGCGTCGCGGCGCTGCTCCTGCTGCCGATCGCTCTGAAGCGGATGCGCCCCTTCCCTGTCGGCCGGCTCGGCTGGCGGCGGGCTCTCATCCTGACGCTGCTCGCCGGCGCGCCCTACGCGCTCGTGCTGATCGGCGGAGCCGCCTTTGCGCCCGCGCTGCATGCCTCGGCGATCACGCCTGGGTTGATCCCGGTGCTCACGGCCGGCCTCGCCTATGCCCTTGCCGGCGAACGCCCCGGCGCGATGCGGATCGCAGGCCTGGCCATCGTGCTGCTGGGCATCGGTGCGTTCTCCTGGCAGGGTTTCGACGGCGCCGGACTTGGCGGTCAGGTCTGGATCGGCGACCTACTCTTCATGCTCAACGCGCTGATGTGGACGGTGTTCGGGCTCCTGGCGCGGCGCTGGCGCGCGGATGCCATCGACGTCACCATTGCGACCTGCCTGCTCTCGCTCCTGGTCCTGCCGGTCTTCATGCTGAGCATGCCGATGAACCTCGGCTCCGTGCCCTGGCCGGCGATAGCCCTGCAGGCCGTCTATCAGGGCGCGCTGGTCGGTGTCGGCGCGCTGTTCCTCTACACCCAGACGGTCGCGCTGCTGGGAGCCGGGCGCGCGACCCTTTTCCTGCCGCTCAATCCTGCGATCACCGTGCTCGCCGCCGCATTTCTGCTCGGCGAATTCCCGACCGGGCTGGAGATCGCCGGCATGGGCCTGGTGATCACCGGCATGACGATCGCCTTGCTCGCCCGCAGCGACCTGTGAGGCGCCTCAGCCCTTCTTGTCCTTGATCGGCTCGACATAGGTCAGCGCCATATCCCAGGGGAAATAGATCCAGGTGTCCTGGCTGACCTCGGTGACGAAGGTATCCACGGTCGGGACGCCGGCGGGCTTGGCATAGACGGTGGCGAAATGCGCATTCGGCAGCATCTCGCGCACCACGCGCGCGGTCTTGCCGGTATCGGTGAGATCGTCGACGACGAGCACACCCTTGCCGAGGCCATCTCCGACTGCCCTGATCGAGGGCGCGATGTCCTTCAGCACCTTCAGCTCGGACTGGTTCTTGTAGTCGTGGTAGCTCGCGACGCAGACGGTCTCGATCAGGCGCAGGCCCAGCTCGCGGCAGATGATCGCGGCCGGCACGAGCCCGCCGCGCGTGATGCAGACCATGGCCTCGAAGGGTCCTTTCTCCGCCAGCCGCCAAGCCAGTGCACGCGCATCGCGATGGAACTGGTCCCAGGATACGGGGAAGGCCTTGTTCGAGGAGGGCTCAGCCATTGCGGGACTCCGGCGCTAAGGATGGGGCGCACCCCGCGCCCGAGCCCTTCCGAAACCCTATCCCCGCCGCCATGACAAGAGCCGGGGCGCCCGCAAGCCCAAAAAAGGCTGCGACGACGCCCCGGATCGATGGCTCAGAACTCGGCCCAGGCCTCGGCGGTATTGCCAGCGCCAGCGGCCAGGCGCGGGCGCGAGCGTGACATCGGCACCGGCGCAGCGGCGCGCTTGAGCGCAGGCACCGCTGGCCGGACCTCCGCAGGAACCTTGGCTGCGAAGGTCGCGCCCGCCTGCAGCGTGAAGGCTGCGACCATCTCGCTCAGCTCCTCGGTGTCGCGCCGGAGGTCATTGGCAACCTTCGCGCTCTGGTCGGCCAGCAAGGCGTTCTGCTGGGTCATTTCATCCATATGCGCCACAGTGCGGGCCATCTCGTCGATGCCGTTGGCCTGCTCGGTCGTCGCCTCCGAGATCTCGCTGACGGTCGAGGCGACCTTCGAGGCAGCCGATACGATCTCGCGCAAGGTCGTACCCGCATCCTGGACCAACTGGACGCCGCTCTGGATCTGCTGCGTCGAGTTCGCGATCAGCGATTTCACGCCATTGGCGGATTCGCTGCAGCGCTTGGCCAGTGCCCGAACTTCCGAGGCGACCACGGCAAAGCCACGCCCGGCATCGCCGGCGCGGGCGGCCTCGACGGCCGCATTGAGCGCAAGAAGGTTGGTCTGGAAGGCGATCTCGTCGATCATCGCGATGATCTCGGAAATGCTGGCAGAGGCCTTCTCGATGCGCCCCATGGCGCCGACCGCCTCGGTGACGATCTCGCCGCCGCGCGCAGCGACCTTGCTTGCCTCGTGACCGAGTTCGACTGCGGCGCGCGAATTGCCGGCGCTGTGCTTGACGGACGCGGCCAGCTCTTCAGTCGTCGCAGCCGTCTGCTGCAGGCTTGCGGCATTGGATTCAGTGCGCTCGGCCAGTTGCGCGCTGTCGGACGAGATCTTCAGCGAGGCGCTGTCGATGCGCTCGGAGATCTCGCGCACGGAACCGACCACCGCTGCCATGGTGTCGATGAGGTCGTTGACGCCGGCGCAGAGCTCGGCGATCTCGCCCGTCTTGCCGTCCAGCGAGATCCGTCCGGTCAGGTCGCGGTTCTTCGCCTTGGCGATCACGTCGCGGGTTTCGCGCACCGCGGCCTCGAGTTGCTGGCCCTTGAAGCTTGCCGTGATGTCCGTCGCGAACTTCACGACCTTGTAGGGCTTGCCCTTCGCATCGAGGATCGGATTGTAGCTGGCCTGGATCCAGACCTCCTTGCCGCCCTTGCCGATGCGGCGATACTGCGCGGCATCGTATTCGCCGCGTGCGAGCCGTTCCCAGAACTGCCTGTAGGCCGCGCTTTCGCGTTCGGCGGAATCGACAAACATGCTGTGGTGGCGCCCGACGATCTCGCTCAGCGCATATCCGAGAACCGCCAGGAAATTCTCGTTCGCGGTCAGAACCTTGCCGGTCAGGTCGAACTCGATCACGGCCTGCGCCTTGTTGATCGCCTGCTGCTGGCCTTCGAGATCGGCCAGATGGTTCTTCAGCTCGGTGATGTCCGTGGCGAGCTTGATTACGCCGAGAGGCTTGCCGCCGCGGCCCAGGACCGGGTTGTAGCTAGCCTGGATCCAGACCTCCTTGCCGCCCTTGCCGACGCGCAGGAACTGACCGCGCGAGAATTCGCCGCGGCCGAGGTCGGCCCAGAACTGCTTGTAGGCCGGCGCGCCACGCTCCTCCGGCGAAACGAACATGCTGTGGTGCTGGCCTTTGATCTCCGCCAGCGTGTAGCCGAGCGTCATCAGGAAATTCTCGTTGGCGGTCAGCACGTTGCCGTCCAGGTCAAACTCGATCACCGCCTGCGATCGGCTGAGGGCCTCGAACTGGCCCTCGACATGGGACTTCGAAAATAGGTTCGACAGACGCGACATATGGCTCCCCCTCGGTATCCCTTCCGCGGACCGGACGGTCTGCTGGAAAGCCGCCGCCGAGATCCGGCGGCAGCACCCGCCAGGCAGCACGATCGGGCGCAACCTTGGGTTGCTAAATAGTCACCTATATAAGTTAACGGAATCCGTCGGACTAGACCATCAAGCCTATGCAAATTGCAATATATTTGCGAGTAACCGCCTTACCAAGCGTCATCGTGCCGAAATTTTCAGGATATCAGCCGCGCTCGCTCGCGCTTGAGCATTGACGTCACGTCAGCGAACGCAACCTCCAGTTTGTCCGGATCGCGCGAGCGTACGACGACGTTGGTGTCGGGGCCCGCATCCGAATAGAACGGGTAGGAGCCGATCGAGACATCGGGATGCGCTTTCGCGACCTCGCCGAGTGCCGTACCGATGTCGCCTTCGCGCAACCCGGCCTGCACGGTCTGCGAGAGCATCCTGACTCCCGTCTTCAGCGTGGGCGCCACGACATCGAGCATGGCCTGCATGATCGACGGCACGCCGGCCATGACGTGGACATTGCCGATCCGGAAGCCGGGAGCCTTCGAGACAGAGTTCGCGATCAGGTCGGCGCCGGCGGGGATCCGGGCCATGCGCATGCGGGCTTCGTTGAGTTGGTCCGGCGGGAAACGTTCGAGCAGCATGTCCACGGCGCGCTGGTCATGGTCGATCGTCACGCCGAATGCAGCGGCGACCGCATCGGCGGTGATGTCGTCATGCGTCGGGCCGATGCCGCCCGTGGTGAAGATGTAGGTATAGCGCGCGCGCAATGCGTTCAGCGCCGAGACGATCTCCTCGGTCACGTCGGGTACGACGCGGACCTCACGCAGGTCGATGCCGATATTGGTCAAGTATTCGGCGATGTAGCCGATATTCTTGTCCTTGGTCCGTCCAGAGAGGATCTCGTCGCCGATCACCAGGATCGCAGCCGTGACCGGCGGTTGGGAGAGCGCTTCACTGCTGGTCATGATCAGGTCCTCGCGCGCCACGCACGGCAAGGATTGCGATCGTCCGCTAGCGCAGACCAACAGCTAAGGCGTCGCGACGGCGTGCTCAAGCAGCGCGACGAACGCAGCCGCTATGCGGCGGCCGGCCTCAGGCCTGCTTGCGCTCGAACACCAGGTTCAGCCGAGTCTGCGCCAGCAGCGTGTAGCCACTCTTGCGCAGGAGATCGAGCAGATCGATCTGCCAGCGCTCGCGCGAATCCTCGATCACGATCAGGCTGGGCCACAACGCCTCGGGCGCATCGCGCAGGAAGGGCTCGAGGATCAGGTCCTCCGCTCCCTCGACATCGAGCTTGATCGCATCGAGCCGCTCATAACCCTCGCTCTGGACGAGCGCGAGCAGCGTCGTTGCCGGCACCCTGACAGTGCTGCCGGTGCTGGAGCGCAGGATCCGCACGCTCGATTCGCCGCGATTGGCGGGATCGAGGAACAGGGTGAGTTCGCCAGGCTTGTCGGCCAGTGCACAGGCGATCGCCTTGACCGTGCCGAACGGGTTCTGGGCAATATTGAAGGCCAGCCGCGCGAACACCTCCGGCTGGGGCTCGACGGCCAGGATGCGCGCACTCGGCCCGGCCTTCGCCGCGACGAACAGCGAGTAGGCACCGATATTCGCGCCGATATCGATGAAGCGGAAGCCCTCGCGCAGATGCGCGGCGAGCAGGTCGCGTTCCACCGGATCGAAATATTGCGGCGTGAACAGCACCCGCTTCTCGCAGACATTGCCGTCGGGATAGAGCCGCATCCTCGCCCCGAGCGATTCGATATCGACCGGCTTGCCCTTCAGCGAGCGCAGGCCGAGCCGGCGCAGGGCATAGGCGATCTTGCGCCCGAAAAAGCTGTCGGGGGCGCCGCGTGTCCAGGCGATGATCCTGGCGAGCGAGCTTTGCGGGGCAAAGGCGCCAAAGGGCCTGTCTTCCGCCGGGTTCTGTTCAGTGATGGCCATTTCGCCAGCCTGATACACGCCATGAGCTCGCAACGCCAGTCGCCAAGCTCGCGAACTGCGTCGCGGGTCTAGAGCGCGGACGTCAGCAGCGCCATCGCGGTTGCTGCAAAGATGCGCATATTCTCCTGCCTGTCGACCGATCCTGTCTCGATCGTTTTCGTCAGCTCGACCGGTCCCGATATCGCGAAGCACGAATGCCCGGCCGCATCGCCATACCGATTTCCCGAAGGACCGGCGGCGCCCGTCTCCGCCAGTCCCCAGCTCGCACCGAAGCGTTCCCGCAGCCGCCGCGCCAGCAGCAGGGCATAGGGCTCGCTCGCACCACGCAGCCCGGCCATGTCGTCGGCCGTGATGCCGAGCAGCGCCTCGCGTGCCTGCGCGGTGTAGACAACCGCGCCGCCCAGGAAGAAGGCGGAGGCGCCCGGCTGCGCCAGCAGCGACGCCGAGATCAATCCTCCTCCCGAGGATTCAGCGATGGCGACGGTTTCGCCACGTGCCCGCAGGCGTTCCCCCAGAAGTCCCGCTGGCACCAACAATCCCTGCATGGCGGTTCGAATCTTCCTGATTTCCGGTCAAAAAGGGCGGTCACGGGCATGAGCCGGCCGCATTCGGCTTGCACCATACGACAAACGCAATAGATATGAACCTTACGAGGAGCGGCTGCACCACCATGACAATCGACGAAACGCTGGGACGGGCGCGCACGCGCGAGCCGGTCATCAAGCTGCACGGCGCCGAGGCTTTCGCCGCCATGCGCAAGGCCGGCCGCCTGGTGGCCGAGGGTCTCGACATGCTGGGCGACTACGTCAAGCCCGGCGTCACAACGCAGCGCCTCGATGACCTCGCCTTCCAGTTCGCGATGGACAACGGCGCCTATCCGGCGACGCTGAACTATCGCGGCTATACCAAGTCGACCTGCATCTCGATCAATCATGTCGTCTGCCACGGCATCCCGGACGACAAGCCCTTGCGTGAGGGCGACATCATCAACATCGACTACACGCTGATCGTCGACAGCTGGCATGGCGATTCCAGCCGGATGTATGGCGTCGGCGAGATCCCCCGCAAGGCCGAGCGCCTCATCGAGATCACCTATGAATGCCTGCTGCGCGGCATCAAGGCCGTGCGGCCCGGCGCGACCACGGGCGATATCGGCTTCGCCATCCAGCGCTATGCCGAGGGCGAGCGCTGCTCCGTGGTTCGCGACTTCTGCGGCCATGGCCTGGGCCAGGTCTTCCACGACGCGCCCAATATCCTGCACTATGGCAGCCCCGGCGAAGGCCCCGAGCTGAAGCCCGGCATGCTGTTCACAATCGAGCCGATGATCAATCTCGGCAAGCCCGGCGTGAAGGTGCTCTCCGACGGCTGGACCGCCGTGACGCGAGACCGTTCGCTCTCGGCGCAGTTCGAGCACACCGTCGGCGTCACCGACACCGGCTGCGAGATCTTCACGCTCTCGCCTGCCGGGCGGGACAATCCGCTCGCCGCACGATGAGCAGGGGGCGCGACCAGGGAGATTTCCTTGTCGCGCCAGCCGAACCCGTCGCCGCCTCCGATGACGGCGATCCTGCGCTCGCGGTGCCGCCTCCGCATTTTCTCGGCCACCGCGAGCGTCTGCGTCATCGTTTTCTCGCGGCAGGCGACATCGCACTGCGCGATGACGAACTGCTCGAACTGCTGCTGTTCCGCTCGATTCCCAGACGCGACACCAAAGCTCTCGCCAAGACGCTGATCAAACGCTTCGGCTCCTTTGCGGAGGTCCTCGGCGCGCCCCTGCACCTGTTGAAGGAGATCAAGGGCGTCGGCGAGAGCGTCGCGACCGACCTGAAGATCGTCGAGGCCTCGCTGCGGCGCATGACCCGGGGCTCCGTGCTCAAGCGCGAGGTGCTGTCGTCATGGTCCGCCGTGCTGGACTATTGCCGCACGACCATCGCCTTCGGCGAGCGCGAGGAGTTCCACATCCTGTTCCTCGACAAGAAGAACGCCGTGATAACCGCGGAGAAGCAGCAGACCGGCACGGTCGACCACACCCCGGCCTATCCGCGCGAGGTCGTTCGCCGCGCGCTCGAACTTTCGGCCTCGGCACTGATCCTTGTCCACAATCATCCCTCGGGAGACCCTACTCCCTCGGACGCCGATGTGAGCATGACTCGCCAAATCGTTGATATCGCGAAACCATTGGGCATCGCGGTGCATGATCACGTCGTGATCGGCCGGCACGGGCACAAAAGCCTCAAGGGGCTTGGATTGATCTGAACTAGTCCGTTTGGCAGTCGCCTAACGATTAGGCAGCTTAGCCAAAGAGCGTGGCAGGAGCCCCCTTTCCGAACGCTCGCGATTAGGCATAGGCTACCCGAAATGGGGAAAACGCCTGCAATGGTCGCGTTCGATGAAATGCTGGGGGGTGGCTCTGATCTGAGACCGGCTTATGCCGAGCTCGATCGATGGCTGAAGGAGGCTCCGCCTGAGATGCTGGCGTTGCGGCGCAGCCAGGCCGAGCTCTTCTTCCGCCGGATCGGCATCACCTTCGCCGTCTATGGCGACGAGGAATCGACGGAACGTCTGATTCCCTTCGACATCATTCCCCGGGTCCTGACCAAGCCGGAATGGACAAAGCTGGAGAAGGGCCTGCGCCAGCGCGTCACCGCGCTGAACATGTTCCTGGCGGACGTCTACGGCCCCAAGGAATGCCTCAAGGCCGGCATCATCCCGCCCGACCTCGTCTATCGCAACGCCTGCTACCAGCTCGAGATGGTCGATTTCCAGGTGCCGCACGGCATCTATTGCCATATCGCGGGCATCGACGTGGTCCGTGTCGATGCCGACACCTTCTATGTGCTGGAAGACAATGCCCGCACCCCGTCTGGCGTCTCCTACATGATGGAGAACCGCGAGGTGATGCTGCGGCTCTTCCCCGAGCTGTTCGCCACGCATCGCGTCGCACCCGTGGACAACTACCCCGATCAGTTGCTGGCGACTTTGCGCTCGGTCGCGCCGCGCAGCGCGCCCAGCGATCCCTCGATCTGCCTGCTGACGCCCGGCCAGTTCAATTCGGCCTTCTACGAGCACTCGTTCCTGGCCGACAAGCTGGGCGTCGAACTCGTCGAGGGGTCGGACCTGCTGGTCAAGGACGACATCGTCTACATGCGGACGACGCAGGGTCCCAAGCGCGTCGACGTGATCTACCGCCGGATCGATGACGAGTTCATCGACCCGCTCGTCTTCCGCGGGGATTCGGTCCTGGGCGTGCCCGGGCTGATCGGCGCCTACAAGGCCGGCAACGTCACGCTCGCCAATGCCGTGGGAACCGGCGTCGCCGACGACAAGGCTGTCTACAGCTACATGCCGGAGATCGTGAAATTCTTCACCGGCGAGGAGCCGATCCTGAAGAACGTCCCGACCTGGCGCTGCCGGGAGCCCGAGCACAACGCCTATGTGCTCGACAACCTGGAGAAGCTCGTCGTCAAGGAGGTCAACGGCTCCGGCGGCTACGGCATGCTAGTGGGCCCCCATGCCAACAAGGCGCAGATCGAGACCTTCCGCCGCAAGCTCAAGGCCCAGCCCGAGGGCTTCATCGCGCAGCCGACGCTGGCGCTCTCGACCTGCCCGACTTTCGTGGCCTCGGGCGTAGCGCCCCGCCATGTCGATCTGCGCCCCTATGTGCTGAGCGGTGCGAACGGCATTTCCTGCGTGCCGGGCGGTCTCACCCGCGTCGCCCTCAAGGAAGGCTCGCTTGTGGTGAACTCCAGCCAGGGCGGCGGCACCAAGGACACCTGGGTGCTGGATGCGTGATCTCTCAGGCAGTTCCGGTTCCACCCAACTTCAGGGCTCTCCAGCAGCCTCCGACCCGTCCCGCCTCGTCGCGAAAAGGCCCGATCTGACCATGCTCTCGCGCACTGCCGACAGCCTCTACTGGGTCTCCCGCTATGTCGAGCGGGCCGAGTACCTCGCCCGCATCCTCGACGCGACGATGCGGCTGACCAACCTGCCCTCCTCCTATGGCGGCGCCGGTACCGAATGGCAGAGCGCGGTCTCCACGGCCGGCTGCGACGAGACCTTCGCCAAGACCTATGGCGAGGCGAACGAGCGCAATGTCTGCGATTTCCTGAGCTTCAACCCGGACAACCCCTCCTCGATCCGCAACTGCTTCGCGCTCGCCCGCTCGAATGCGCGCGCGGTGCGCACCGCGCTGACCTCGGAGATGTGGGATGCGCTGAACGGCGCCTGGCTCGAATTGCAGCGTTTCGAGAAGAAGCGCATGGATCGCGAGGAATTCGCTCGCTTTCTCGACTGGGTGAAGAACGTGTCGCTGGTCTTCGACGGCTCGGCCTACCGCACCATGCTGCGCGACGACGGCTACTGGTTCTCGCGGCTCGGTGTCTACATCGAGCGCGCCGACAACACGGCCCGCATCCTGGACGTGAAGTACCATGTGCTCCTGCCGGCCAACGAGCAGGTCGGCGGCTCGCTCGACTACTTCCAGTGGACCACCGTGTTGCGCGAGGTCTCGGCGCTGACAGCGTATCACTGGGTCTATCGCGAGGCCGTGAAGCCCCTGCTGATCGCGGACTTGCTGATCCTGAACCGCCGCATGCCGCGCTCGCTGGCCGCCTGCTACGAGAACATATCGCGCTTTCTCGATCTGCTCGGCGACGCTTATGGCCGACAGGGCCCCGCGCAGCGACAGGCCCGCAGGACGCTCGCCAACCTCTCGAACACGCGCATCGACGATGTCTTCCAGCATGGCCTGCACGAGTTCATCTCGGACTTCATCACCGAGAACAACCGGCTCGGCGGGACGATCATCGAGCAGTATCTGCAATGAACCGGCCCTGCGGGCTCGCTTCGAGCCCGGCGGACCGCTAAACACAGCCGATACGCCCTGCGCCTGAAAGCCTGAGATCGTCATGCGGATCCGGATCGCCCACTCGATCGCCTACGCCTATGCCGAGCCTGCCCGGCACATCACGCAGATCCTGCGGCTGACGCCCCGTGACCATGACGGCCAGCACGTCATGTCGTGGCGCATCGAGCCCACGGTCGACGGACGCATGCGCGTCGGCCAGGACCCCTACGGCAACATCACCCATACCTTCTCGCTCGACGGCCCGGTGCCCAACATCGCCATCCAGGTCAGCGGGCTGATAGAGACCAACGATCTCGCCGGCGTCGTGCATGGCGGCGTCGAGCGCGTTCCGCCCGAGGTCTTTCGCCGCGACACCCTGCTGACCACGCCCGACGATGCCATGCGCGCTTACGCGCACGACGTGACAACGGGCGCGGGAACGCCGCTTTCCTCGCTTCATGCGCTGATGAACACGCTGCATGAGGACTTGACCTGTCTGGAGACAGCCGACCGTACCGGCATCGGCGCGGCGGCGGCTTTTGCCGCCCGCGCCGGCATCGCCCAGGACGTCGCACATGTCTTCATGACCTGTGCCCGCCAGCTCGGCCATCCCGCCCGCTATGTTTCAGGCTATGTCGCGCAGAGCGACCAGTTGCCCCACCACAACGGTGCGCACGCCTGGGCCGAGGTTTTTCTGGACGAGTATGGCTGGATCGGCTTCGACTGCGCCAACGGCCTGTGCCCGATCGACACCCATGTCCGCATCGCGGCAGGGCTGGACTATTATGAGGCGGCACCCGTGCGCGGCGCGCGCAAGGGCGGCAGCGACGAGCATCTCGCCGTCCGCGTCAGCGCGGTTGCCGCGGGCGAGCGCCAGACCAACCAGTAGCCGGCCCACTTTTGGGTACGGCCCGACGATGCAAGGACTGACCCATTGACCTATTGCGCCGGAATCCTTGTGCAGGATGGTCTCGTTATGATCGCCGACACCCGCACCAATGCGGGGCTCGATGACGTCTCCACCTTTCGCAAGCTCCACGTCTTTTCCTGGCCCGGAGACCGGACCTTCGGGTTGATGACGGCCGGCAACCTGTCCGTCACCCAGTCGGTCATCAGTATGCTCCATGAGGGGCTTCCCAACGCTGAAACCGGCGCGATGGACACGCTGCTCAATGCGCCGTCGATGTTTCGCGCGGCCCAACTCGTCGGGCGCGCTATTCGGACCGTACGCGATCTCGATGGCACGGCGCTGAAGGAGGCCGGCGTCAAGTTCGACATCTCGATCCTGTTCGGCGGGCAGATCAAGGGCCAGCCGATGCGCCTGTTCATGATTTATGGCGCCGGGAACTTCATCGAATGCGGCATGGACGCGCCCTTCCTCCAGATCGGCGAGCACAAATACGGCAAGCCCATCCTTGACCGCGCCGTGACCTACAACACGCATCTCTACGACGCACTCAAGGTCGGCCTGATCTCGATGGATTCGACGATGCGCTCGAATCTCGGCGTCGGCCTGCCGATCGACCTCATCGTGATGCGCCGCGACGCCGACGCGCCCGAGCTCAACCGCCGGATCGACGCGGGCGAGCCGTATTTCCACGACCTGAGGGAGCGCTGGTCGGCCGCGCTACGGGCCGCGCATACCGCGATTCCGCGTCCACCCTACGAACCGGGCATCTGAGATTTCCGCAGGTGTCGCAGGATTTGGCAACGGGATGTCAAGGTTCGCCGCGCATCCTGTAGCTCGTGATGCCTTTGGGACCATTAATGCGCGCGCCTGCTTTGGCGAAGTTAACCAACGCTGACTCATCGGCGCGGATGCTGAGGAGCACCGTGACGACGCTTGGCTGCGCCTTTCTGCTGGTCCTTGCGGCGGCCGCGGCCGTCGTGCTCTCGATCACCAACGAAGCGAATCTGATCGAGGCCATCCGCCAGCGCGACCGGATAGAAGCGGCGATCGACAGCCAGACCAGGTTGCGACGTCTGCGGCTCGACAACATGAACGGGACCGGCGAGTTGCAGCTCGCACTCACCGCGCCCAACCCCGTTGAAGCCCTCCAGTCCGCATTCACGCGGCTGGCCAGCAGGTTCCTCGAATTCGACGGCGCCTACATCGTGACCAGCGCCGGTCGCGTCCTTGCCGGGGTCGAGTCCGGGGCCACAGCTGGCCAGACCGGCTATGAGGGACTTAAGCACTTCAACAGCAGGCTTCCCGGCGCATCCGATGCGCCCGCCCCAGCCACCGGTACGGCCGCCGCGACCAGCATGCTTGTCCACGATGGCCATGAGGCGATCGCCATGCTCGTGGTCGATCTCGACGCCTCGGCAGCACCCGTCGTCGCCCGTGTCCTGGGTCCTCTGAAGCTCGTCGGGTACCGGCGCCTCACCAGCTCGATGCTCGCGGACGTGGCCAATCGCTACCGTGTCTCCGAAATGCACCTGACCAGCAAGGCGCCGAGCGACGTCAATTCCCGCCGCGAGGTCCGTGCGCCCGACGGCTCCGTCATGGCCTGGCTGAGCTGGACGCCCGATCGACCGGGCGACGCGGTGCTTCACCAGTTCATCTGGGGTCTCGCCGCCGTCGGCCTGCTCTTCGCCGCAATCTTTGCCCTGGTGGTCTACCGCCTGCGCATCGCCGCCCAGGAGATTGCCACGAGAGAGCGCCAGATCCAGCGCCTCGCAGGGCAGGACGAACTCTCGCTCCTGCCCAACCGTCGGACCTTCGACCTGCGCCTCGACCAGGAACTGGCCCAGCTCGACCGCACGGGCGCCGCGTTGGCCGTCCTGATGCTCGACCTCGATCGCTTCAAGGCGGTCAACGACACCTACGGCCACACAGCCGGCGACGAACTGATCCGCCAGGTTGCCGAGCGCCTTTCGGGCATGATGCGCCTCGGCGACACCGTTGCGCGGCTCGGCGGCGACGAATTCGGCATCATCCAGACCCATATCAGCGATCCCACGGGCTGCGTCCGGCTGTGCGAACGCATCCTGCAGGCGCTGAGCAAGCCGTTCAGCATCTTCGGCGTCGAAACGACCGTCGGCTGCTCGATCGGCATCGCGCTTGCGCCCACCGACGGCATGGATCGCGTGAGCCTGATGAAGCTCGCCGATACCGCGCTGTACCAATCGAAGAACGAGGGTCGCAATCGCTACTCGTTCTTCGAGGCGCACATGAACCGGTCCCTACAGCTCAAGCGCATGGTGGAGGAGGACCTGCGCAACGCGATCCTCAACGACCAGCTTCAGCTGCACTACCAGCCCCAGGTCTCCATCGACGGCTCGACCATCATCGGTGTCGAGGCGCTCGTGCGCTGGCCGCACCCCGTCCACGGTATGGTGCCACCCTCCGAGTTCATCGGCATCGCCGAGGAGCGCGGATTGATCGTGCCGCTCAGCGAATGGGTTCTGCGGCGTGCCTGCACCGAGGCCAAGCGCTGGGAGGGCATCCGCCTCTCGGTCAATGTCTCGCCGATCCAGTTCCGGCACACCGACTTCGTGGCCAATGTCCTGCGCATCCTCGAGGAAACCGGTTACGACCCCTCGCAACTCGAACTCGAGCTCACCGAGGGCGTCGTCGTCGAGGACGCGGACGCGGCCGAAGCGGCGATGATGGACCTTCGCGGCCATGGCATCGGGCTGGCGCTCGACGATTTCGGAACGGGCTATTCCAGCCTGATCTATCTGCGACGATTCGCCTTCGACAAGATCAAGATCGACAGGTCGTTTCTCGAATACATGGAGACCACGGGCGAGTCCGCGATCCTGGTCCATTCGATCGCCCATCTCGGCCGCGCTCTGGGCCTGCGTGTCTGCGCCGAAGGCGTCGAGACGGCAGAGCAGCATCGCTTCCTGCAGGCGATCGGCTGCCACGAATTGCAGGGCTTCCTGTTCTCGAAGGCAGTCCCCGCCGACGAACTCGATCGGCTGCTGCAGCTCGACGCGCCCTTCGCCGCGATCCTTGCCGCGGCCTGAACCGCTGCGTCAGAACAATTCCGAGAGACCGCTGAAGATCGCGTAGGCGAACCCAGCGCTCAGGATCAGCCCACCTGCCCCGACGACAGCGCCGGCGATGATGAACAGGCCGTCTCGCTCGACCAGCCCTAACCCTACCAGACAGACGGCGATGCCAAGCGGGATCTGCCCGATGAACGGCGCAGCGACGACGAGGCCGAGCGCCAGCGCCAGGATCAGGACGCCCAGAAGCGGTATCGCCCAGGCGCCCCCGAGCCCCGTCAGCCGCGGGCGGGACACCCGCTCCAGGCGGATCAGTACAGGCAGCGCGCGCGAGACGGCGCGGCTCAGTTCGGGTTTGCCGATACTCTTGCTCAACAGGGCGCGGGGCAGCCAGGGAACCGCTCGGCCGGCCAGCATCTGCAATCCGACGAAGCCGAGCACGAAGCCGCAGACCAGCGGGATCGGTGGCGGCATCGGCAGGCAATTGGGCAGGCCGAGAAGAACGACGAGCAGCGCATAGGCCCGGTCTTCCAGCGCCGTCATGATCGCACCGACGCTGACGCGCTCTCCGGGCAATTCGACCAGCGCCGTCAGAAGTCCGGAGGTGCGAAGAGGAGATGACAAGCGGATAGGCCAGCGCCGGGACGGGATTGCGGCCTAGCATGGGGCGATAGGCCCCAACAAGCGCCCCAGACGCAACCCGCCGGCGCGACCGATGACAGCGTCCCGCGGGCCAGCTTCAGTGCAGCGTCAGCACACCGTTGACATTGGTGATCTCGGCCGGCCGGATCAGGCGCGAATGCGCGACCGTGATCGAATGCAGCGGCCCCTCCAGTTCGCGCCGCCAGAAGGCGAGAAAATCATGAAGGACCGGGAAGCGCGGCGCCAGATCATATTGCTGCCAGATATAGGTCTGCAGCAATTTCGGATGGTCGGGCATGCGGTACAGGATCGTCGCCGTCGTCAGGCCATATCCCGCAAGTTGACGGGTGAATTCCTCCGAAATCATTGCCACCTCCCCTACGTCATGACGCGATGAAAGCTGAAACGAGTACCTTAGGCTGCTCCGCGTTGGTTAACAAAGGCTTGCAAGCCTCCTGCCAAGCTGCTGCAATCAGAACCGGGGGTTCGCGGGTCGTTGACCGGCGACGAGAGCGCGGGAGCGTTCGTGGCGTTTCGTGGCGTGGCACAAGGGTTGACCCGTCTCGCTGGCTTCGCCAGCCTTCTGTTGTCGCAGCCGGCCTGGGCCGAGGAAGACAAGCCGGAGCGCAAGTCTATCGCAATGGTGCTGTTCGGCTCGCTCGAAGCAGGCCCCGCGAAGACCTTCGCATCGGTCGGCATGAAGCGGGCCTTCGGCACGGCTGGGCTCGACACCAGCGGCTTTCGCGCGCTCATCAACCTCGGAGCCTCGCGCGAGCAGGCCAACCGCAACCCTCCGCATGGCACTGCCTACAAGACCGAAGCGCAGACGCTGATCGGCTACGAGTGGCGCCTCGGCGACACCTTTATAGCCCTCTATGCCGGCACCGACTATCAGAGCGAGCAGCGCCCATGCGCCTGCGGGGTGGTGACAACCACCCGCTTCGGCCAGCGTATACAGGCCGACCTGTGGTCCACGCCGATGCCAGGCATGATGCTGCAGGCCAGCGCCTATGCCTCGACGCTGGACCGGCGCCTCTGGGGCCGGATCGCGCCGGGTTGGCTCGTGCCGCAGGGATTCCAGGCGCAGCCGCTTTTCATGGGCCCGGAACTCGAGGGCTACAGCGAGCGCAGCTATGGCAAGCTGCGCCTCGGGCTGCACCTCTCCGGCTTGCACCTGCTCGGGCTGACCTGGCGGCTCGCCGGAGGGTGGCAGCGCACCAGCGACCGGCCCTCGGACGCCTACGCGACCGTCGGGCTGTACTGGCGCCGCTGACTGGTCATCTCAGCCGACCAGCGCCTTCAGCGCTTCCGGCGTATCGATGTCGAGCGCGATCGCGGGATCGTCGAAGGGCACCTCGATCACGGCGTCGCCGGCATCGTCGAGCAGCCGCCTCGCACCCTGATCGCCTGTGAGCGTCGCGACAGCCGGGAAGGCCGCGCGCGCCAGCAGCACCGGGTTGCCGCGCTGCCCGAACAGGGTCGGAACCACCGCCAGCGCCTCGCCGCGCTCGGCGAAAACCTGGGCCAGCCTGTCGATGACCCCGGGGGTGACATTGGGCATGTCGCCCAGCGAAACCACTACGCCCGGTGTCTCCGGCGGCAACGCCGCGAGCCCCGTCTTCACCGAACCGGCAAGCCCCAGGGCGAAGGCGGGATTATGCACGATCCGGACATCGAGCCCGCTCAGCGCCGCCGCGACCTCGCCCTGCTGGTGCCCTGTCACCACGACCACCGGAGCCGCGCAGGAGGCAAGCTGCGCCTCGACGGCGTGACGCACCATCGGCTTGCCGCGAACGATCTGCAGCAGCTTGTTGGCCTCACCCATGCGGGTCGAGCGCCCGGCCGCCAGCACAAGCCCGGCCACAGGAGCTGCCTTGGCGTGGCCCGGCGCACGCGGCTGCGGACGAGAGATGATCTCCATCAGCAAGCCGCCGACACCCATGGCCTGGATATCGGCGCGCCTGACCGGAATGCCCGCCAACTGGCGTTGCAGGACCCAGTCGAATCCGTTCTCCTTAGGCGAGCGCGCACAGCCCGGCGCTCCGATTACCGGCTTGCCGGCAAGCTCGCCGATCAACAGCAGGTTGCCGGGATCGACGGGCATGCCGAGGTGCTCGATGCGCCCGCCTGCCGCGAGCAGCGCCTGCGGAATGACGTCACGTCGGTCGGTGATCGCCGATGCGCCGAAGACGACGATGATCTCCACTGGGCTTGCCGCGATCGCGGCGATTGCCGTGCTGAGCGGGCCGGCGTCGTGCGTAACCCGGACCTCCTCGGACAGCGTTGCACCGGACGGCGCCAAGCGCTCTTCCATCACGCGCAGGGTCTTGTCGACGACCGAGGGCTTCAAGCCCGGTAGCAACGTCGAGATGACACCGATACGCGCCGGCCGATAGGCTGCGACTGCGACCGGCCGGACGCCGCCCAGCGCCGCCAGCGCCTCGTCGACCAGCGCCTGCGGCAGACCGTAGGGGATGATCTTCACGGTCGCGATCATCTCGCCGGCGACCACGGCCTTCATAGCCGGCAGTGTGGCGATGGTGATGGCCTCGTCGACCCGGTTCATGACGTCGAGCGCCGCGGTATCGAGCGTGAGGACGCCGGCAGCCTCAGCGAAGAGATTGACCCGCCCCGTGAAGGGCGCCTCGATCACGACGCCCGCGCCGGCCATCGCCTCGGCAAGACGCGTCGCGGCGGCGTTCTCGCCGATGTCGCCGGTCTCGAGCCGCACCGCCACGAGTTCGGTCACCCCGGCCCCCGCCAGCCTTGTCGCATCCTCCGGCGTGATGGTCGCGCCCTTGCGGATGATGATGTCGCCGGCGCGCACGCTATGGGCCGCGATGCAGCCGGCGGCCTCGGAGATGGCGACGGGACCAAATTTCATGGGGTCAACTCAGGCCGCAGCGCGGCGCGGTCCGCGCAAGGTGCTGACGATCTCTGCCAGGATCGAGAGCGCGATCTCGGCCGGAGACACCGCCCCGATATCGAGCCCGATCGGTGCATGGATGCGCGCGGTCATTGCTGCATCGAAGCCGGCGTCCGAGAGGCGCTCGATACGGCGGCCATGCGTCTTCCGACTGCCGAGCGCACCGATATAGAAGCAGTCCGAGCGCAGCGCCGCCTCCAGTCCGGGATCGTCGATCTTGGGATCATGCGTCAGCGCCACGAAGGCGGTGTAGGCATCGAGCGGCACGTCCGCCAGCGCCTCGTCGGGCCACTGCGCGAGCAGGTTCACGTCGGGAAAGCGTTCTGGAGTCGCAAACGCCGAACGAGGGTCGATGATCACGACATCGAGGTCGAGTTGCTTCGCCATCGGCGCCAGCGCCTGCGAGATATGAACCGCGCCGGTCACGACGATACGTGGAGGCGGCGCCTGAACGGTAAGGAAATACTGGGCTCCCCCGACCTCCACCATGGCGCTCTTGGCCATGCGCAGCTGCTTGTCGAGCACCTCGCCCAGCGGGTCGGCGACGATGTCGGCAGCCTTGACCAGCCGCTGCTCGCCGCTGGCGATGGCGGTCACCAGCACGGTCGCGCGTCGCGCGGCACGCTCGGTATTGAGGGCAGCGAGGGTTTCGAGCTTCACCGTCTCAACCCTTGTCCGTCGCGAGCTTGACGCCGAGCCCGATCATCATCGAACCGCCGAGCCAACGCCCGAAGGCGAAGCCAGCCTTGGTCTTCTTCATGGTCTGCACCACGGCCGACGCCCCAAGCACCGTGAAGAAATCGGCTGAGGAGAAGGCGAAATTGACGATCACGCCGAGTATAAGCAGCTGCGCCCAGACAGGCAGCGAGCCGGCGGGATCGACGAACTGCGGCAGCAGCGCGATGAAGAACAACGCAACCTTCGGGTTCAGCACCTCCACGATGAAGGAATCGAGCAGCGCCCGCTTGACAGTCTTGGCCGGCGCAGCCGCCACGTCGCCCGCCGCCAGCTTCGTGCGGATCATGCCAATGCCCAGCCAGACGAGGTAGAGCGCGCCGGCGAGCTTCACCACCATGTAGAGCTCGGGCACATGCTTGAACACGGCCGAAAGCCCGAAGGCCGCCGCGAAGACATGCAGGTAGCAGCCGAGATGAATGCCGAGCATCGCCATGAAGCCGGCGCGGCGACCATGCGAGATCGTCTGCGCCGCCGTGTAGAGCAGCGCCGGCCCCGGAAAATAGGCCACGAGCAGCGTCAGCGTCGCGAACGCCAGGAGGGTCTCCCAGGAGGCCATCAGTTCACCTTTTCGACATAGACGCGGATGCGACCGCCGCAGGACAGCCCGACCTTCCACGCGGTCTCGTCGGCGACGCCGAATTCGAGCGTGCGCGCCCGGCCGTCGCCGATCACGTCGACCGCTTCCTCGACCACAGCCCCCTCGACGCAACCGCCGGAGACCGAGCCCTGGAAATTGCCGAGATCGTCGATGACGAGGTGCGAACCCGTCGGGCGCGGGGCCGAGCCCCAGGTCTCGATCACGGTGGCGAGCGCGACGCCGCGGCCGGCCTTGGCCCAAGCCTCGGCAGTGGCGAGGATGTCTGTGTCGGTGCTGATCATGGTGCGACCTCGAAGCTCACTCACGCGGCGTAGACGACATCTGTCCCGTCATTGCGAGGAGCGCAGCGACGAAGCAATGCAGGGGGACAGCGCTACACCCCGCTGGATTGCTTCGCTGCGCTCGCAATGACGACGTCGTATACGTGATCAACATCATGCCTCAACCGGCCTTCTTCAACCACTGGCGCGGATCGCTCTTCCGGTCTGCATCCGGCGACAAGGCAGCGCAGAGTTCCGACATTGCCGCAAGGTTGTGTATCGGCCGGAAGGAGTCGACATGGGGCAGCATCGCCCGGATGCCGCTGGCGCGCGCCTCGAAGGCGTCGAAGCGCAAAAGCGGGTTGAGCCAGACCAGTTTTCGCGACGAGCGGCGCAGACGGTCCATCTCGAACGCCAGTTCGCCGTCGAGATGGCGTTCGAGCCCGTCGGTGAACAGCAGCACGACCGCCCCGCCCGCCAGCACGCGGCGCGACCAGATCCGGTTGAACGTATGCAGCGCCGTCGAGATGCGCGTGCCGCCCTCCCAATCGGGAGCAGCCCTCCCCGCCAAGGCCAGCGCCTCGTCGGGATCGCGGGCGCGCAAGGAGCGCGTGATGTTGGTCAGGCGCGTGCCGAAGACGAAGGAATGCACGCGTCGGCGGTTCTCGGTGATCGCGTGCAGGAAGTGCAGGAAGATGCGCGAGTATTCCGCCATCGAGCCCGAGATATCGACCAGCGCCACCACCGGCGGGTGCACCTGCGCGCGCTCGCGAAAGGCGAGATCGATCGACCCACCCCCGCCCCGCAGAGACTGGCGAAAGGTCCGGCGCGGATCGATGCGGTGGCCGTGATGTGAAGCCTGGAATCGCCGCATCGGCACTGTGTCGTCAGGTAGCCGCAGGCTCGAGATCAGCCGCTTGGCGCGCGCGATCTCGACGGCGCTCATCTGAGCGAAATCGCGCGATTTCAGCGTCTCGCGATCCGACAGGCTCATCGCCGCCGAAAGCTCGGTCAACTCGCTGAGCGCCTCGTCCTTCGGCGGGGTGAAGGCTTCGGCCACGCGCAATGCGCCGGCTTCCTCCTTTTGCGGCTGGCTGTCGGCGCCGGGCGAGACCGGCGACATCTGCGCCATCAGCTTCTCGATGAGCCCGCGCCGGCGCCAGAACAGGCGAAAGGCTTGATCGTAGACGAGGCTGTCCTCATGCTTCTTCACGAAGATCGCGTGCAGCGTCCAGTAGATGTCGTCGCGCCCGCCGAGCGCACCCTGCGCCAGCGCATCGACGGCCTCGACGACCGCGCCGGGACCGACGGGCAGGCCGGCGATCCTCAGCGCACGGGCGAAATAGGCGATGTTTTCGGGGAGTTTTCCGGTCATTTGGCAGAGCGAGTCCTCAGCCCGAGGAGCAAGCTATGCTCACATCTCGATGCGTCGCGGACGATCATCGCCCCATCACCAAGGCATGGTCCCGACCAAAAGGCGCGCGGTCATCCCGGACGCAGCGCAGCGGAGATCCGGGATCCATTCCGGAGCGCTTGCCTGTCAGGTTCCGGAATGGATCCCGGGTCTCCCTGCGGTCGCCCGGGATGACCTCGCGGTTGGAACCCATGGTAACGCCGGCTGACATTGCTCGCTGCATCACCTGCCAGACTCTCAGGATGAGGGCTGACAGGCTCACGCCGCCGTCTCTGTCATGAAGACCTTCTGCACGATCTGCCATTTGCTATCGACCTTGAGGAACGACAGCAGGTCGGTGAAATAGCGCGGCGGCATCTGGCACTTCACCTTCACCAGCGCCAGCGTCGGCCCGACCAGATCGATCGTCAGGATATGGTCCTCGCGCGCCAGCCCGGCAGCTTTGGGCGACGGGCGATTGCGCACGGCGTCGAGCCATTCGGCCCGGGGCACGATCTTGATCATGCCGTCCTCCTGCGCGTGCGTCAGCGCGCTGGTGGTATGGAACACGTGCTCCAGCTTGCCGGCGTCGCCCTCATAGAGACCGTCGAGATACATCCGAGTCGCGGCCTCGATTGCCTTGATGTCGGTGTTCATGGTGTGGTTCCTCCCCGTCGTTCTCTGGCTTGTCCCGGCGATCGGCGGCTTACGACGCCGATACCAGTGAGACGCGGATGGACGACACAAGCGTCGCCCATGACGGCTCGTCAGGCGCGCGCCTCGGACTTCACCTGGTCGAGCAGCTCCCGCACCTTCGATCCCTGCATCGCCTGGATGTCGTCCTGATACTTCAACAGCGCACCCAGCGTGTCGGAGACCAGAGCGGGATCGAGCGCCACCGCGTCGAGTTCGACCAATGCACTGGCCCAGTCCAGCGTCTCGGCGACGCCGGGCGCCTTGAAGAGCTCTTCCTTGCGGATCGCCTGCACGAAGGCGACCACCTGCTTGGAGAGTTTTGCGGGCGCATGAGGCGCACGTGCCTTCAGGATGGCGAGTTCGCGGGCGGCGTCGGGATAGCCGACCCAGTGATAGAGGCAGCGCCGCTTCAGCGCGTCATGGATCTCGCGGGTGCGGTTCGAGGTCAGGATCACGATCGGCGGCTCGGCGGCCTTGATGGTACCGAGTTCGGGGATCGTGACCTGCGAATCCGCCAGCACTTCGAGCAGGAAGGCTTCAAACGCCTCGTCGGTGCGGTCGAGTTCGTCGATCAGCAGGATCGGCGGCCCGCCATCCTGCGGTTCCAGAGCCTGCAGCAGCGGACGCTTCACCAGGTATTTCTGCGAAAAAATATCGGCCTCGAGCCGGTCGCGGTCGCCGGAGGCGCCGCCGGCCTCGGCCAGGCGGATCGCCATCATCTGGCCGGGATAGTTCCACTCATAGACCGCGGAGGCGAGGTCGAGCCCCTCATAGCATTGCAGCCGGATCAGTTTTCGGCCGAGCGCCGCGGATAAGACCTTGGCGATCTCGGTCTTGCCCGTGCCGGCCTCGCCTTCGAGCAGCAACGGCCGCTTCATCCGCAGCGCCAGGAACAGCACCGTCGCAAGCGAACGGTCGGCGACATAGCCCTGCGATTGCAGCAGGCTCAGCGTGGCGTCGATGGAAGCTGGAAGGGCAGTTGGCATGACAACTCGCGTCATGCCCGGGCTCGACCCGGGCATCTCTCGGAAAATGAGCGATCAGCTAGTCTCGACCGGGATGCTCGGGTCAAGCCCGACCACCGTGGGACCTTCTATTTGCCGATTGCGCGCGCAACTGCGTCTTTGGTCATCACGCCGATCAGATGGGCGCGATATTCCGGATCGGCATGCATGTCGCCGTTGATGCCCTCGGCGGTGTGCTTGAGCCCGAGCAGCGACTTCGGTGCAAACCGCGCCGCCAACGCCGCCTCGCCCTCCGGCCAGCGGAAGACGCCCCCCTCGCCTGCACCCGTCACGGCGATGCGGACATCGCTGCCGCGCTTGGCCACGAAGACACCGACCAGCGCATAGCGCGAGGCCGGGTTCCGGAACTTCGCATAGCCCGCCTTGGACGCCACGGGAAAGCTGACTTTGGTGATGATCTCGCCTTCCTCCAGCGCGGTCTCGTAGAGCCCGGTGAAGAAGTCATCGGCCGTGAGCTTGCGCTTGTTGGTGACGATGGTAGCGCCCAGCGCCAGGCAGGCAGCCGGGTAGTCGGCGGCCGGGTCATTGTTGGCGACCGAGCCGCCGATGGTGCCGCGATGGCGCACATGGGGGTCGCCGATATTGCCGGCGAGCCAGGCGAGCGCCGGAATGGCCTCCTTCACCTCGGCCGAATTGGCGACCTCGGCATGGGTCGTCATCGCCCCGATCACGATATTGCGGCCCTTGCGCTCGATGCCCTTGAGCTCGACACAGCCGGCGAGGTCGACCAGGGCGCTGGGCGAAGCAAGCCGCTGCTTCATGGTCGGCAGCAGCGTGTGACCGCCGGCAAGCAGCTTGGCCTCTTCCTTCTTGGCGAGGAGGCCGGCAGCCTGACGGGCCGTCGCGGGGCGGTGATAGGTGAAAGCGTACATGTCGTTCTCCGCTTGTTTCCAGAACCGTCATGCTCAGGGCCCCCTGGGCATCTCGTCCGGAAAGCGCTGATGCCGCCTCGCCGGAAAAAGATGGTCGGATCAAGCCCGACCATGACGTGTGTGTTGATGCTTACTCGGCTGCCATCCGCTTCACGGCCTTCTGGGCCGCGCGCCAGACGGCCTGCGGCGTCGCGGGCATCGCGATATCCTCATGGCCGAGCGCGTCGGTGATGGCGTTGATCACGGCAGGCGGCGAGGCGATGGCCCCGGCCTCGCCGCACCCCTTGATCCCGAGCGGGTTGGACGGACATGCCGTCACCGTCATGCCGACGTCGAAGGACGGCAGGTCGTCGGCGCGCGGCATCGTGTAGTCCATGAAGCTCGCGGTCAGCAGCTGGCCGTCGGCATTGTAGCGCGCACCTTCCAGCAGCGCCTGGCCGACGCCCTGGGCGATGCCGCCATGGACCTGCCCCTCGACGATCATCGGGTTGATGACATTGCCGAAATCGTCGACCGCGGCCCAGCGTTCGATCTTCGTGATCCCGGTCTCGGGGTCGATCTCCAGCTCGCAGATGTGGACGCCGGCCGGGAAGGTGAAGTTGGTCGGATCATAGAACGCGCCCTCCTTCAGCCCGGGCTCGAGGTCCTGCCCGTTGAACTTGTGCGCGACATAGGCCTGCAGGGCGCAGGAGCCGAAATCGAGCGTCTTGTCGGTGCCCTTCACCTTGAAATTGCCATCGACGAAGTCGATGTCGGCCTCGTCGGCCTCCAGCACATAGGCCGCGACCTTCTTGCCCTTGGCGATCACCTTCTCGACCGCCTTGAAGATCGCCGACATGCCGACCGCGCCCGAGCGCGAGCCGTAGGTGCCCATGCCCATCTGCACCTTGTCGGTGTCGCCATGGATGATCGAGACGTTCTCCAGCGGGATGCCGAGCTTGTCGCTGACGAGCTGAGCGAACGTCGTCTCGTGACCCTGGCCGTGGCTGTGCGAGCCTGTCAGGACCTCGACGGTGCCGATCGGGTTGACCCGCACCTCTGCCGACTCCCACAGGCCGACGCCGGCGCCAAGCGAGCCCACCGCTGCCGACGGCGCAATGCCGCAGGCCTCGATATAGGAGGAGAAGCCGATGCCGCGCAGCTTGCCGTTGCGGGCGGAGTCGCGCTTGCGCTTGCCGATTCCCTTGTAGTCGATGATCTCCAGCGCCTTCTTCAGAGAGGCGCCGTAATTGCCGGTGTCATACATCATGATCACGGGCGTCTGGTGCGGGAACTTCTTGATGTAGTTCTGGATCCGGAATTTGGCCGGATCCTTGCCGAGTTCGCGCGCCGCGACCTCGATCAGCCGCTCGACCACGAAGGTCGCCTCGGGGCGTCCCGCGCCGCGATAGGCATCGACCGGTGCGGTGTTGGTGTAGACGGCGTCGACCTCGGCATAGATCGCCGGGATGTCGTAGGAGCCTGACAGCAGCGGCGCATAGAGATACGTCGGCACCGAGGACGAGAACGTCGAGAGATAGGCGCCGAGATTGGCTGTCGTGTGCACCCGCAGGCCGGTGATCTTGCCATCGGCATCGGTGGCGAGTTCGGCATGGGTGACGTGGTCGCGGCCATGCGCGTCGGAGAGGAAGGCCTCGGTGCGATCCGAGTTCCACTTCACCGGCCGGCCGACCTTCTTGGCCACCCAGACGCAGACCGTCTCCTCGGCGTAGATGAAGATCTTTGAGCCGAAGCCGCCGCCGACGTCGGGCGCAATCACGCGCAGCTTGTTCTCCGGCGCGATGCCGATGAAGGCCGAGAGCACGAGGCGCGCGACATGCGGGTTCTGGCTGGTCGTGTAGAGCGTATAGGCTCCCTCGCCCTGGTCGTAGTCGCCGACGGCAGCCCGCGGCTCCATCGGGTTGGGCACCAGCCGGTTGTTGACGATGTCGAGCTTGGTGACGTGCTTGGCGGCCGCGAAGGCCTTCTCGGTCTCGTCCTTGTTGCCGAGATGCCAGTTGAACACGGTGTTGTCGGGCGCCTCGGCATGTACGACGGTCTTGGCCTTGGCGGCGCTGCCGGTGTCGACGACAGCTGTCAGGACCTCATAGTCGACCACGATCGCTTCGGAGGCGTCGCGCGCCTGAGCCAGCGTCTCGGCCACGATCACGCAGACATGGTCGCCGACATAGCGCACCTTGCCCTGCGCCAGCGCCGGATGGGCACCGGCGCGCATTGGCGAACCATCCTTGTTGTGGATCATCCAGCCGCAGATCAACCCGCCGATCTTGTCGGCAGCGAGGTCGTCACCCGTGAAGACGCCGAGAACGCCGGGCATCTGGGTCGCAGCCGTGTAGTCGATCGACTTGATATTGGCATGGGCATGCGGCGAGCGCAGGAAATAGGCATGAGCCTGGCCTGGGCGGTTGATGTCGTCGGTGTAGCGGCCTTGCCCAGTGATGAAGCGGTGGTCTTCCTTGCGGCGCGGACTTGCACCGATCCCGGTAGCGGACATCGTGTTCCCCTCCTCGCACGGCGCCTCTGGCGGGCGCGTCATGACATGAGAAAAAGCCCGCGCGGTATGGCGCGGGCTGAATGCGTCACTCGGCGGCCTGGCGAGGCGGATCCTTGCGATCCATCGCGGCACCACCCATCGCCTCGGCGCCGGCGGCGATCGCCTTCACGATGTTGTGGTAGCCGGTGCAGCGGCAGATGTTGCCGTCGAGGTCCTCGCGGATCGTGTGCTCGTCGAGCACGTTGCCGCGCCGGTTCACGATATCGACGGCGGACATGATCATGCCCGGCGTGCAGAAGCCGCACTGAAGGCCGTGATGCTCACGGAAGGCTTCCTGCATCGGGTGCAGCGTGCCGTTGGTCGCAAGCCCCTCGATCGTGGTGACGGTGGCGCCCTCGAGCGAGACGGCGAGCGTGGTGCAGGCCTTGATGGCCTTGCCATCGACATGGACGACGCAGGCGCCGCACTGGCTGGTGTCGCAGCCGACATGCGTGCCGGTCAGGCGCAGGTTTTCGCGAAGGAACTGCACCAGAAGGGTGCGGGGATCGACTGTAGCGGTGACGGCTTTGCCGTTCACCGTCATCGAGACGGCGGCCATGGTAACTTCCTCCCCTGCAACCCAGGTCTGACGCCCGGCTAAGACATCTCGTAGCCGTTGGTTGGCCGCTTCGCGCAGCCCCACGGTCACGCGAAACAGCCATTCATTGGAATAGCTCGAAATCGAATGTGGACCCGCGTTTTTGCGAGGTCAAGCGGCAGCCTCATTTCCGGAGAGCCGCGTTTCATCCCGTTTGAGCGGAGTTTTCGCCGTATCGCGTCCAAGTCGCTCCCAACCGCCTCACTCCGGGCGGATTGCATCGTCGCGGCTGCGTTGGCGGATTCTTAACAAGCCGTAGCCATGCTGCAGATCCGCCCAGGTCGCACCTGGCCGCGATCATGGGTGATCTCGTGCTGTCGATTGACGAACAGATCCAGCGCCGCCTCAAGGCGATCGGCTATGGCCCCAGCCAGCGACTGCGCCTGAAGATCTATGGCCCCCTCGTCGAACGGGTGATCGAGCGCATCGTCGCGGAGGATTTCGAACGCGCCTTTTCGATCCACCCACAGCTCCGGATCGCGGTCGAACCCGTCGCAGCCGAGCTCTACGGGCTCGAGGCCGAGCATTTCAGGCTGATTTTCGATGGCGCCTTCGACGCCGACTATTGCACTTCGACCGAACGGCTCTCCCATGTCGAACGCGTCGCGCAGGTCGGTTCGCGTCCCCGCGTCTCGATCGCGATCACGCTGTTCAAGGAGATCCTGCTCGAAAGCCGCCGGGCTTCCCTGCTGTCGCCGCGCCGGCTGGCGCGCGACCTCTACATCATCGAGCGCATCCTGACCTACGACATCAATACCGCGATCACGATCGCGCAGGACGCAGAGGCCGGCGAAGCCAAGCGGCGCGAGGCTGCACTGGATGAGGCCGCGCTCACGCTGAAGAACCGCCTCAGCGGGCTCGACGCCACCATCAGCGGCGCAGTCGAGCAGTTCATGGCGACTGCAGGCGAGACCAGCAACGCCACGAACTTCATCAAGGACAAGGTCGAATCACTCGCCCGTGCCTCGGTCCACGTGCGCGAGCGCTCGATCCAGACCGCTGCAGCGACTGAGGAGATGTCCGCCAACATCTCGGAGATCGGCCACCGTGCGCGCCAGAGCCTGACCATCGCAAACCGCGCGGTGCTCGACGCCGACCAGATGAACCAGGCGATCGCACGCCTGCGCACGGTCACCGACAGCATCGGCACCGTCGTGGGCATGATCGCCAGCATCGCGGCGCAGACCAATCTGCTGGCCCTGAACGCGACCATCGAGGCCGCTCGGGCCGGCGAAGCCGGTCGCGGCTTCGCCGTGGTCGCCTCAGAGGTGAAGTCTCTGGCGACCCAGACCGCCAGCGCGACCCAGGATATCGCCAGCCAGATCGCGCAGCTCGCCGCCAGTGCCCAGTTCTGCAGCGAGCACGCCGCCTCGATCGGCGCGACGATCGGTGAAATCAGGCTCGATTCCGAGGCGATCTCGGACGCGGTCTCGCAACAGAGCCAGGTCACCAGCGCCATCGCGCGCGATGCCTCCGATGTCGCCCAGAGCTCGGACGAGGCGATTGCCAGCGCCAACGCCGTCAATGACAGCCTTGCGCGCACGGCGCAGGTTCTGGAGCGCGCCAATGCGGCCGCCGCCGGCATCGCCCGGCAGGTCGGCGCAGCAGAAGCCACCGTCAGCGCGGCGCTGGCCTCGCTCCGTCAGGCGTCCTGAGAGAGGTCAGGCTCAGGCTTCGCTGCACGCCTTGGCGAAATTCGCGAAAAATTCGTCGGCGAGCTTCTTGGAGACCGAATCGATCAGCCTTGCGCCGAGTTGCATCAGCTTGCCGCCGACCTGCGCCTCGACCTCGTAGCGCAGCAGGGTCTGGCCGCCTTCGGCATCGCTCAGCATCACCTTGGCACCGCCCTTGGCGAAGCCGGCGATCCCGCCCTCGCCCTCGCCCTGGATGCGATAGCCGTTCGGCGGATCGAGATCGACGAGCTCGACCTTGCCCCGGAACGTGGCCTTCACCGGCCCGAGCTTGACCTTGACCACGGCGGACATATGCGTGTCGTCGTCCTTGGTGAGCGCGTCGCAACCGGGAATGCAGGCCTTCAGCACCTCGGCATCGTTCAGCTTGGCCCAGACCACGTCCCTGGAGGCCGGCAAGGTGACCTCGCCATTCATCGTCATCGCCATAGTTCAACTCCATAGATCTCGGCACGATGCCGCGCAGCGCTGTTGCGGCCGGGCTCGCCTCGGGTCTATCCAAGACGTGCAGCAATCTATCCATGATCGCAAACTCATCCGCCGCACAAGAGGCCAGACGTGACCTGCATTCCCGACATGGCCCCAGCGTCGCGACGTTCCGGCACATGAGCGGCTCGGACGGCCTGTTCGGCGAGCTGTTTGTCGATGCCGAGATGGCGTCCATCTTCGACGACCGCACCTGCCTCCAGGGCATGCTCGATTTCGAGGCGGCGCTGGCACGAGCAGAGGCAGAGGCAGGCGTCATCCCAGGGGAGGCAGTGCCGGCGATCGAGACCGAATGCCGGGCGGAGCTTTACGACATTCCAGCGATCGGGCGCGCGGCAACCTTGGCGGGAAATCCAGCGATCCCGCTGGTCAAGGCGCTGACCGCCCGCGTTGCCGCAGTCGACCCCGAGGCCGCCAAATGGGTCCATTATGGCGCAACCAGCCAGGACGTGATCGATTCCGGCCACGCCCAGCAATATCGCGCCGCTCAGGAACTCGTCCTTGGACGCGCAGCCAGGCTGGCTGATGCGCTCGCCCGGCTGGCGCAGGCCCATCGCCACACACCGATGATCGGCCGCACCTTCCTGCAACACGCAGTGCCGATCAGCTTCGGCGTCAAGGCCGCGCAATGGCTCGACCCGATCGTGGTCTTCCACGATCATTTCCAGATCTGGGGCACACCCACCCACCAGCTTGGCGGCGCTGCGGGAACACTCGCTTCGCTGGGCGAGCAAGCGGTACCTGTACTCGACGCCTTCATCCGCACCATGCCTTCGATCGGCGCGACATTGACGCCGTCGCATGCGCAGCGCCACCGCCTTGCCCTGATGGCTGCCCAGCTCGGAATTCTGGCAGGCGACCTCGGCAAGATCGCGCTCGACATCGGACTGATGGCGCAGACCGAGATCGGGGAACTGGCGGAACCCGAAGCGCCCGGCAAGGGCGGGTCGTCCGCGATGCCCCACAAGCGCAATCCGGTGCTGTGCACTCTCATAGCCTCGGCTGCCAAGCGCACCCCGGGGCTGGTGTCCACCATGCTGACCGCCATGCCTCAGGAGCACGAACGCGCTCTGGGTGGATGGCACGCCGAATGGCGAACCCTGCGCGAACTCTTTTGCGTCGTGGATTGCGCTCTCGCGCAAACCGTCGCGTTGATCGAGGGCCTGCAGGTGTTCCCCGAGCGGATGAAGGCCAATCTGGACCTGACCAATGGCCTCGTCATGGCTGAGAGGGTTTCGCTCGCACTTGCCGAGACCATGGGGCGCGAGCAGGCGCATCATGTCCTGGAGCAAGCAAGCAGGACATGCGTCGCCAGCGGGCGCCATCTCAAGACCGTCCTGTCTGAGACGCCGGCGCTCGCGGATGCACTGAACCGGATCGACCTCAACGCCCTTTTCGATCCGGCAACCTACCGCGGCGCAAGCGATGCGATCATCGATCGCGCCCTCGCCCGCTATGAGGACGAGCGGCAATACATGACGATCCATGCTTGAGCTGACCGCCGACGAACGCGACATCGCATCCGGCGCGCAGGGCGAAGGCGCGGCGATGGCCATGCGCATCGTCGCCGAGGCGGCCCGGCTGATGGGGGCGCCACGGCTTATCCCGGTCGCGTCGGCCCATATTGACGGAGCGCTCTATCACGGCGATTCCGGCACGCTCTTCGCCGAGAAACTGGTTGCCGGCGGCGCCCGGGTCGCGATTCGCGCGACCTTGAACGTCGGTTCATTGTCGCCCGCGGGCTGCGCGGCCATCCGGCTGCCGGCCTATCAGCGCGACATGGCGCGCCGGATGATGCGTGCCTATGAGGCGATGGGCTGCGAACCCTCATGGACCTGCGCGCCCTATCAGGCCGGCCACCGCCCGGCGACGGGAACTGACGTCGCCTGGGGCGAATCCAACGCGGTGGTCTTCTGCAATTCCGTGCTGGGCGCCCGCACCAACCGCTATGGAGATTTCCTCGACATCGCCTGTGCGCTCAGCGGCCGCGCTCCAGATTACGGCCTGCATCGGCCGGAGAACCGGCGCGCGACGCTGCTCATCGATGTCGGCGGCCTGTCGCCAATGTTGCGCGCCTCCGATGTGTTTTATCCCGTGCTCGGCACCTTTCTGGGCCGTACGGCCGGGACGGCGGTAGCCGTTATCGAGGGCCTGCAGGGCTGCACCAACGAGGATCGGCTGAAGGCGCTCGGCGCGGCTGCGGCCTCTGCCGGCGGTGTCGGGCTATTCCACGTCGCAGGCGTGACGCCGGAAGCTCCCGATTCAGCCACCGCACTCGGTCACCTGCCGCCGCAGGAGCGGATCGTGCTGACCGCGCAGGAGGTCCAGGCGGCGCTCGCCCGGCTATCGACCGCCGGAGACAGCGGCCGTATCGACGCGGTCGCGATCGGCTCCCCGCATCTTTCGCTGGACGAGATCACGGAGGTCGAGCGCCTGCTGGCGGGGCGCAGGCTCGCAGTCCCGCTCTATGCCAATACCGGGCGTCATGTGGTTGGGCCGCTGGGCGAAAACGGCCGCCGCGCCGCACTGGAGGCCGCCGGCGTGCTCTTCGTGGTCGACACCTGCGTCGTCGTCACGCCGATCCTGCCTGAGATCGACGGCGCTGTGCTGATGACCAATTCCGGCAAGTTCGCGCATTATGCCCCGGGCAATACCGGCTATGCCGTGACCTATGGCTCGCTCTCGGAATGCGTCGAGAGCGCGGTCGCGGGCCGCCTCGTCCGGGAGGCGCAAGGATGGCACTGACCATTGAGGTGCTGATCCCCGCGGGCGATGCCGTCGCCGGTCCGTGCCTGGCCCTCACCGCGCCGATCAGCTTCTGGGGCGGCGTCGATCCCCGCACCGGCGACATCATCGACGCCCGTCACCCGCAGCGTGGACGCAACATCGCCGGCACGGTGCTGGCGCTGCCGGGCACCATCGGCTCCTCATCGGCCTCCGCCGTGCTGCTCGAACTCGTCCATGCCGGTCGCGCGCCCGCCGCCCTGCTGCTGGACGAGCCGGACGCGATCCTGCTGCTCGGCATCATCGTCGCCCGAGAGATGGGCTGGACCACGCCGCCGGCCTTCCGCCTCGCCGCCTCCCGGCAGCAGGAGTTCGATGGGCAAACGGTGCGGCTGTCGCGCGAGGGCGCGCTCACAACGACTTAAGACGAGGGAGAACCACCAATGCCGATCGAGACCATCAAGGGCGAGCCGTTCCATCTCCGCATCGACGGCCCGGCGGATGCCCCTGTTTTGATGCTGTCGAACTCGCTCGGGACCAATCTCTCGATGTGGGATCCGCAGATCCCCGAATGGTCAAAACGCTTCCGCGTGCTGCGCTACGATTCCCGAGGCCACGGCCGGTCCACGGCACCGGACACGCCCTATACGATCGCGCAGCTCGGGGGCGACGCTCTCGCCATCCTCGACCATTTCGGCATCGAGCGGGCGCATTGGTGCGGGTTGTCCAAAGGCGGAATGGTCGGGCAATGGCTCGCCTGCAATGCCAGCCAGCGCCTCGACCGCGTCGTGCTCGCCAACACCGCAGCCTTCATGGGCCCGCCATCGCTCTGGGATGACCGGATTGCTACGGCGCGCAACCAGGGCATGGCGCCGCTGGTGCGGCCAGTGCTCGAACGCTGGTTCAGCACGGGCTTCGTCGCGCGCGATACCGCGACTGTGGCGAAGGTCAGCGCCATGCTGGAGACGACGCCGCCGCTGGGTTACGCCAATTGCTGCGCGGCGATCCGCGAGATGGACCAGCGCGAAGCCATCCGCGCCGTCACCAATCCCGTGTTGGTCATCGTTGGCACGCTCGATCCGGCAACGCCGCCTGCCGCCGGCAAGCTCATCGCGGACACGATTCCCGGCGCGAAGCTCGTCGAGCTCGAAGCGGCCCATCTCTCCAATCTCGAACAGCCAGCCGCCTTTACCAAGGCCGTGCTCGATTTCCTCACAGCCTGAAGGACGAATGCCATGGATGAGAAGACCCGCTACGCCGAAGGCCTGAAGACCCGCCGTGCGGTGCTCGGCGACGCCTATGTCGACAAGGCCGT
Source organism: Allobosea sp. P1_B10 (assembly GCF_056406735.1). Taxonomy (NCBI): domain Bacteria; kingdom Pseudomonadati; phylum Pseudomonadota; class Alphaproteobacteria; order Hyphomicrobiales; family Alloboseaceae; genus Allobosea; species Allobosea sp. P1_B10. Next base: position 98,100 of record NZ_JBFTZP010000010.1, read on the forward strand.
GGGCAACGTCACGCCGTTCAACGCCGAGTTTCAGGAGTTCATCACCCGCAGCGCCTGGAACGACATCTGGAACCGTCCGGGCCTGGCGCGGCGCGAGCGCTCGATCATCGTGATCTCGATTGCGGCAGCTCTCGGTGCCTGGGGCGAGTTCCGCATCCATGTGCGCGGCGCGCTGAACAACGGGCTGACCCGCGACGAGATCAAGGAGGTGCTGATGCAGGCGGCAATCTATGCCGGCGTGCCCGCTGCCAACCACGCCTTCAAGGAAGCAGCCAGCGTCTTCGCCGAGATCGACGCGGAAGGTGCGGCTGCGGGCTGAGCCCTTCAGATCGCCTCGAAACGCCTGCCGCGATAGATCAGCCCCGAACCCGGCGCACCAGCGCCGAGGCCCACGACTTCGCCGATCAGGATGCGATGGCTCGCCGCCTCATGGATCGCGACGAGCCGGCAGTCGAAAGCTGCAACCGCGCCCTCCAGCACCGGCGCCCCCGTCGCCTGCGTACCCCAGCGCTCGGAAGTAAAGCGGGCCTCACCCTCGATGCCGCGACGGCTGGCGAATATCTCCGCGAGATCGCTGTCATCGCCCGACAGGGTATTGATGCAGAAGATGCCGTTCGCCCTGATCGCGGCCAGCGTGCGGCTCCGCGCCTCGATGCAGGCCAGGACCATCGGTGGCGAATCGGAGACCGACGCGACTGCTGTCGCGGTCAGCCCCGCGCGCCCTGCGGCGCCCATGGTGGTCACGACATGCACGGCGCTGGCGACCTGCGCCATCGCGTCGCGAAACGCTGCGGCGTCGGGCCCCGTTGCGAGCCCCCGCACGGATTCAATTGTCTTGGTCATCGGCCCCGATCTGCGGGAAGGAACGTTGGGCTCATGTAAGGACTTATCGGCCTGATGGCTAGAACAGGCGTCTTGCGAATGCCGCCGGTCCCTATGCAAGACGCCTCGCCAGTGCAGGCGAGGTCCGGCAGTCGGCACGCCCATACCTAGATATATCACTCCTCACAGGAACGCACGCCGAGACCTAGTCGCGGCTGAGCGTCGCGAGCAGGCCATTGCGGAGATGCAGCATAAGCGCGTCGCTTGCGATCACGGCCGCGGCGCTGTCACCGGCCGCCAGAGCCTGCGCAAACGCGACATGGTGGTTGGCAGCGGGCAGCAGGTCATCCTGCCGGTCGAAGTGATACCAGGCTCGCCTGATCAGCGCCTGCAGCGGCTCGACAGCCCGCGCCGCGTAGGGGCTGCGGGCTGCATAGGCCACAGTGGCGTCGAGTTCCTTGTCGAGGCGCATATAGGCGTTGGCATCGCCCTGCTCGGCCGCCGCGCGCATCGCCCGCGCCTTCTCGATGATCGAGATGCGCTCCCGGGGGCTGGCGCGCCTGGCGGCATCGGATGCGATCAGCCGTTCGAGCACCTCGCGCGCATCAAGCGCCGACATGATGTCGATGGCGTTGATCCCGGTCACGACGACGCCCTTGCGCGGTAGGATCTCGACCAGTCCTTGCTGTGCGAGCCGGATCAGCGCCTCACGCACCGGCGTGCGCCCGACACCGACAAGCTCGATCAGCTGAGCCTCGGTCAGGATCGCGCCCGGGCGCAACGACAAGGTGACGATGGCCTCCTCGAGGCGGCGATAGGCTGTCTCCGACAGGCTGGGCGCGGCTGAGGGCTGGGTGCGCGGGGGTACGTCGGGTTCGGGATCGCTGTCGGTCGGGGCGCGCAAGCTCATCCCGCCATCCCAGGCCGGCAGATCTGGATTGACGCATTTCTCGCCATAGATATATCAATCTCGCTGGATCGGTCTGCGGACACGCTCGTTCAATCTGCAAGTGAAACGGATCGCCCGCAAGGCAGATTGTGACAGGAGCGGCAGTCCGCCATTCGGTCTCGACGGCGTCGGCGGGCTGGCGCAAAACGGCGGATGGCGTGGCCGGAAACAACCTCAGGCGGCGCCCGGACGCACGTCGCATTGAGGCTGAGCGAGCGGGTTCTGTGACGGGAGACGAGATGGCCCTCACCTTCACCATTCCGACGGTCGCCCTATTCGCGATCCCTGCCGGGCGTCCCGCAACCCGTAACGAAATGGCTCAGACATGAAGATTGCCGTGGTCGGTGCAGGCATCGTCGGATCGGCGATCGCGCACGCCCTGCTCGACGAGGGGCACGACGTCCTGATCATCGACAAGGAGGGACCGGCGTTCGGTCCCTCGCGCGGCAATGCCGGTTGGATTGCCCATACCGATATCCTGCCGATCGCCAGCCCCAAGATCATGCGGCAGGTGCCGAAATTCTTGATGGACCCGCTCGGGCCGCTGTCGATCCGCCCGGCCTACCTGCCAAAGCTCCTGCCCTGGCTCGCTCGCTTTGCACTCGCTGCGCGTCCGCAGGCCTATGAGCGCTCGATCCGTGGCCTCGGCGCCTTGCAGCAGCGCGCATTGCCGGCCTGGCTTGCGCGCGCGCAGTCCGCCAGGTTGATGCATCACATCCATCGCAAGGGCGGGCTCTACGTCTTCGACGACGCAGGAGCCTTCGCCCAGGCGAAGCTCATCGCGCGGCGCCAGGCGGAGTTTGGCATCCGGGTCGAGATGATCGGTCCCGAGGATCTCCACCAGTTCGAGCCGGCGCTGAAGCAGCGCTTCGTCGGCGCGGCCTGGCACCCCGACACCGCCCATATCAGCGACCCCCTCGAATTAACCCTCGCGCTGTTCGACGCGGCGCTCGCTCGCGGGGCGCGCTTCGAGAAGGCCGAGGTCCAGGCCATCTCGATGGGCGAGCGCCCTGCCCTCGTGGGCCGCGATGGCTGGCAGCGCGTGGTCGACCGCGCCATCGTCGCCGCAGGAGCCTGGTCCAAACCGCTGGCTTCGGCGATGGGGGACCGGGTGCCGCTCGACACCGAGCGCGGCTACAATGTCAGTTTCCCCGGCATGACCGGCCTGACCTCGAGGCCCGTCAGCTTCGAGGGCCACGGCTTCGTCATGACGCCGCTGGAGTCGGGGCTGCGCATCGGCGGAGCCGTCGAGTTCGGCGGCCTGCATGCGCCGCCCAACCATGCCCGGACGAAAGTGCTCTACGACAAGGCCTCGACTTTGGTCGACGGGCTTCCACCCTTCGAGAGCGGCACGCTCTGGATGGGCTTCCGTCCGTCGATGCCCGATTCCCTCCCCGTCATCGGGGCGGCCAGCCGCAACAGGAACGTGCTCTACGCCTTTGGCCACGGCCATTACGGCATGACGCAATCCAACGTGACGGCGGACCTCATCGCAGACCTCGTTGCCGGGCGTCCGCCCCGGATCGATATCAGCCCCTTCAGCCCGCAGCGCTTCTGAAGCCGGGACGCCGCGCGCACGGTATTTGAATCAGATCCTCAGCCAGCAGAGCCAAGCCCATGAGCACACACACCTTCTTCTGCGTAGACGGCCACACCTGCGGAAACCCGGTGCGCCTCGTTGCCGGCGGCGGCCCCGCCCTCAAGGGCGACAACATGGTCGAGAAGCGCGCGCATTTCCTGGCCGAGTTCGACTGGATCCGCACAGGGCTGATGTTCGAGCCCCGCGGCCACGACATGATGTCGGGCGCGATCCTCTATCCGCCGACGCGCGACGACGCCGACATCGCCTTCCTCTTCATCGAGACCTCGGGCTGCCTGCCGATGTGCGGCCATGGCACCATCGGAACCGTCACCATGGCGCTCGAGCGCGGGCTGGTGACGCCGCGCCAGGAGGGCGTCCTCAAGATTGACACCCCCGCCGGCCTCGTCACCGCGACCTATGTCCGCAACGGCGCTCATGTCGACAGCGTCCGCATCACCAACATCGCGTCCTATCTGCACGCCACCGGCCTGACGGCTGACGTCGAGGGCCTTGGCGAGGTCACGGTCGACGTGGCCTATGGCGGCAATTTCTATGCGATCGTCGATCCGCAGAGTGCCTTCAAGGACATTGCCGACGTCAATCCGTCCGACCTGCTGCGCTGGAGCCCGAAGCTGCGCGCTGCCCTCAACGCGAAGTACAAGTTCGTGCATCCGGAAAACCCGGCCATCAACGGCCTGAGCCACGCGCTCTGGACAGGCGCCCCGACAAAGCCCGAGGCTCATGCCCGCAACGCGGTGTTCTACGGCGACAAGGCGCTCGACCGTTCGCCCTGTGGCACCGGAACCTCCTCGCGGATGGCGCAGTGGGCCGCCCAGGGCAAGCTCAAGGTCGGCGACGACTTCGTGCATGAGAGCATCATCGGGACCTTGTTCAAGGGGCGCGTCGAAGCCGCCACGAAGGTCGGGACACATGACGCGATCATCCCCTCGATCGAGGGCTGGGCCCGCATGACCGGCTACAACACGATCTTCATCGACGACCGCGATCCGCTGGCCCATGGCTTCCAGGTCTCCGACCGGAGCTGAGCAGCCTCGTTACTGTCGTCGCCTGTGACGACGCTCGGTCACATTCTGTCAAACCCGGGCGCCAGGCGTGTGAAGACGCAGATCCAGGGCGAATCGCCTTGCGGGCTCCCTTGGGTCGCCTGGAAGGCCTCGCCCGCCTGCGCGCCGGCTTAATTCGGGAGCATCCGTGGCGCAGGCGGGCAGCAATCGGTGCCAGTCCCAGGATTGCTGCGCTGCTCATCGAACAATCTCATTGCGCGAAATCGCTTCGCGGCGACAAACTCCACTGCCTAATCCTTTAGCAAGACACCACAGATTGCTTTTGACAGAAAGATGGCTCGGGGCGATTGTCCAAGCAGCGAGCCGTTGTAAGCTCTGCACAGAGATCGCATCCCGCATGCGCTGACGTCATGCCAGCGGAGAGAATGGGAGCGGGTTCGAGGGGTCAGGCGTCGTCAATGGAAGTATTCCTTCAGCAGCTCATCAACGGGCTGACACTGGGGTCGATCTACGGCCTCATCGCCATCGGATACACGATGGTCTTCGGCATCATCGGGATGGTGAATTTCGCTCACGGCGACATCTTCATGCTCTCCGCCTTCATCGCTCTGATCTTCTTCATGCTGATCGCCTCCTGGTTCGGGGCGGGGCTGATCGTGGTCGCGCTGATCGTGGTGCTTGTGCTGGCGATGCTGTTCACCTCGTTGTGGAACTGGGCGATCGAGCGCGTGGCCTACCGGCCGCTGCGCGGTTCGTTTCGCCTCGCGCCGCTGATTTCCGCCATCGGCATGTCGATCTTCCTGTCGAACTTCGTGCAGGTCGTGCAGGGCCCCCGCAACAAGTCGACCCCCCCGATGCTCAACAAGTCGATCACGCTGATCGAGAGCGCGACCTACTCCGTCCAGATCTCCTACAAGCAGATCGTCATCATCGCGACGACCGCCGTGCTGCTGGCAGCGTTCTGGTACATCGTCCAGAAGACGCCGCTTGGCCGCGCCCAGCGCGCCTGCGAGCAGGATCGCAAGATGGCCGCCCTGCTCGGCATCGACGTCGACCGCACGATCTCGATCACCTTCGTCATGGGTGCGGCGCTCGCGGCCGTCGCTGGCGTCATGTACCTGGTGCTCTACGGCGTGGTCTCCTTCAATGACGGCTTCATCCCCGGCGTGAAGGCCTTCACCGCCGCGGTCCTGGGGGGCATCGGCTCTCTGCCTGGCGCCGTGATAGGCGGCCTCCTGATCGGCCTGATCGAGGTGATGTGGTCGGCCTATTTCACCATCGACTACAAGGACGTCGCAGCCTTCTGCATCCTGGCGATCGTGCTGGTCTTCATGCCCTCGGGCATTCTGGGCCGCCCGGAAGTCGAGAAGGTCTGAGCCGATGGCAGCGTCGATCTCGCCTCCCGCCGCCCGCGAACGCGACCTCAAGGCCGCGCTCAAGGAAGCCGCCTTCGCAGCGCTCGTCACCTTCGGGCTGTGCATCCCAATCATCGCCTGGGGCACGCGCCAGAACATGGACAATGTCCTGGTGCTCGACCAGCGCTGGGACGCCGTAGCCTGGGCCGTGGCCATCGTCTTCGTCGGGCGCTTCCTGGTGGCCCTGCGCCAGCAGGGCGCTGCGAACCGCAAATCGCTCGTGCGCTTCCTGCCGCACGGCACCTTCGCCTTCTTCCAGCGCCATTCGCGGACCTTCTCGCTCGTCGGGCTCGGCTTCCTCGTCACCTTCCCGATCATCGCGATCAATCTCGCGGGCTGGGGCGGCGCGCTGAAATGGATCGATAATTTCGGCGTCCAGATCCTGATCTACGTCATGCTCGGCTGGGGGCTGAACATCGTCGTCGGGCTCGCCGGCCTGCTGGACCTCGGCTATGTCGCCTTCTACGCGGTCGGCGCCTATTCCTACGCGCTTCTGGCCAAGAATTTCGGGCTGTCCTTCTGGGTGCTGCTCCCGCTCTCGGGCATTCTGGCGGCGTTCTGGGGCATGCTGCTCGGCTTCCCGGTCTTGCGGCTGCGCGGCGACTACCTCGCCATCGTGACGCTGGCCTTCGGCGAGATCATCCGCCTCGTGCTGATCAACTGGGTCGAGTTCTCGAACGGCTATGCCGGCATCTCCGGCATTCCGCGCCCGAGCTTCTTCGGCATTCCCTTCAACGCCAGCGACAACGGGTTCGCGGCTGTGTTCGGGCTGGAGTTCTCGCCCCTCTACCGCACGATCTTCCTCTACTACCTGATCCTGTGCCTGGCCCTTCTGACCGCCTTCGTCACGCTGCGGCTGCGACGCCTGCCGGTCGGGCGTGCCTGGGAAGCGCTGCGCGAGGACGAGATCGCCTGCCGCTCGCTGGGCATCAATACCACCAACACCAAGCTCACCGCCTTTTCCATCGGCGCCATGTTCGGCGGGTTCGCCGGCGCCTTCTTCTCGGCGCGGCAGGGCTTCATTTCGCCGGAATCCTTCGTCTTCATGGAATCGGCGATCATCCTGGCCATCGTCGTTCTCGGCGGCATGGGCTCGCTCTGGGGCTGCGCCATTGCAGCGATCGCCATGATCGGCGGCACCGAGTTGCTGCGCGAACTCGAATGGCTCAAGGCGGTCTTCGGCAACGACTTCGATCCCACGAAGTACCGCATGCTGATCTTCGGCCTGGCCATGGTTGTGATCATGATCTGGAAGCCGCGCGGCCTGATCTCGACGCGCGAACCGACCGCCTTCCTGAAGGAGAAGAAGACAATTTCGGCCGACATGGTCCAGGAGGGTCACGGCTGATGACGCAAGCTCTTCCAGAGACGCCGACCCTCCTCCAGGTCGAGCATGTCACCATGCGCTTCGGCGGGCTGACCGCCGTCAACGACCTCTCCTTCGAGGCGCGCAAGGGCGACATCACGGCGCTGATCGGGCCCAACGGCGCCGGCAAGACCACCGTGTTCAACTGCATCACCGGCTTCTACAAGCCGACCGAAGGCATGATGACGCTGACCCAGGACAGCGGCGACAGCTACCTGCTCGAACGCATGCCGGACTTCCGCATTTCCTGGAAGGCCCGCGTGGCGCGCACTTTCCAGAACATCCGGCTCTTCGGCGGCATGACCGTGCTGGAGAACCTCCTGGTCGCGCAGCACAACCCGCTGATGATCGCCTCGGGCTTCACCTTCCTCGGCGTGCTCGGCATCGGCGGCTACCGGGCCCGCGAGAAGGAGGCCATCGAGAAGGCCAAGTTCTGGCTCGACAAGATCGGCCTGATCGACCGCGCCGACGACCCCGCTGCGGACCTGCCCTATGGCGACCAGCGACGGCTGGAGATCGCGCGGGCGATGTGCACCGACCCGGTCCTGCTCTGCCTCGACGAGCCGGCCGCCGGCCTCAACCCGCGCGAAAGCCATGACCTCAACACGCTGCTGCTCTCGATCAGGGCGGATATCGGCACTGCGCTTCTGCTGATCGAGCACGACATGTCGGTGGTGATGGAAATTTCGGATCATGTCGTGGTGCTCGACTACGGCACCAAGATCGCCGACGGCACGCCGACCGAAGTCCAGGCAGACCCGCGTGTGATCGCAGCCTATCTCGGCGTCGACGACGAAGAGGTCGCGGCAGTCGAAGCGGAGGTCGGAATCGCGTGACCGAAGCAGCCCCTCTCCTCGCCGTTCGCGGCGTCAAAACCTATTACGGCAAGATCATTGCGCTGAAGGGGGTCGATATCGACGTCCGGCAGGGCGAGATAGTGACCATGATCGGCGCCAACGGCGCCGGCAAATCGACCCTGATGATGACGATCTTCGGCAACCCGCAGGCGCGAGAAGGCACCATCACCTATGAGGGTCGTGACATCACGAAGATGCCGAGCCACGAGATCGCAAGGCTCGGCATCGCGCAGTCCCCGGAGGGGCGCCGCATCTTCCCGCGCATGACCGTGTTCGAGAACCTGCAGATGGGCGCCGCTGTCGGCGACCTCGCCCATTTCGACCAGGACCTCGAGAAGATCTGCGTGCTGTTCCCGCGCATCAAGGAGCGCCTGCAGCAGCGAGGCGGCACGCTCTCGGGCGGCGAGCAGCAGATGGTGGCGATCGCGCGCGCCCTGATGGCGCGCCCCAGGCTGCTCCTGCTCGACGAGCCGTCGCTGGGTCTCGCGCCGCTGATCGTGAAGCAGATCTTCGAGGCGATCCGCGAACTCAACCGTAGCGAGGGCCTCACCGTCTTCCTCGTCGAGCAGAACGCCTTCCATGCGCTCAAGCTCGCCCATCGCGGCTACGTCATGGTCAACGGCCTCGTCACGATGAGCGGCAGCGGCCAGGAACTCCTGGCCAATCCGCAGGTGCGGGCAGCCTATCTCGAAGGCGGGAGGCACTGACATGCAAGGCATCCTTTACGAGGAACCGACGGTCTGGCTCTTCCTGCTCGTCACCGTCGTGATGGGCGGCTGGCTGGCATGGATGGCCGGCCGCGCGATCGCACTGACCTGGCGCCCGAACTTCCAGCTCGTGCTCTACATGCTCGCCCTGGGGCTCTTCGTGCGGTTCATCCATTTCGCCCTGTTCCAGGCGACCCTGCTGACACTGCACTACTACGTCATCGATACCGTCGTGCTCATGGCCTTCGGCTTTGCCGGCTGGCGCTACAACCGCGCCAGGCAGATGACGACGCAGTATCGCTGGCTGTTCGAGCGCACCGGCCCATTCAGTTGGAAGCCGCGCGAAGGTGCTCGAATTTCGCCGAAACTAGCCTGAAAAGGCATCAAGCTTGACGCGTGACAGACTCCTGAAAAAGCGCAAGACTGCGTTTCACGGTGGCACCACGCGCCGAGACGGGCGGACCTTCCAGCCCGTTCATATGACAATGCAGGGGAGTCTCATCTCATGAAGAAACTGCTGTTGAGCAGCATCGCGCTCGGCGCGGTCCTCGCCTTTTCCGGCGTGGCCAATGCTCAGATAAAGCTTGGCGTGGGCGGCCCGCTGACCGGCCCCAACGCTGCCTTCGGCGCACAGCTCAAGAACGGCGCGGAGCAGGCTGTCGAGGACATCAACGCGGCTGGCGGCGTCCTCGGGCAGAAGATCACGATCTCGCTCGGTGACGACGTCTCTGATCCCAAGCAGGGCGTCTCGGTCGCCAACAAGTTCGTCGGCGACGGCGTCAAATGGGTGCTCGGCCACTTCAACTCCGGCGTCACCATGCCGGCTTCCGAGGTCTATGCCGAGAACGGCATCCTGATGATCTCGCCCTCGGCCACCAACCCGAAGGTCACCGAGCGCGGTCTCTGGAACACCTTCCGGACCTGCGGTCGCGACGACCAGCAGGGCGGGGTCGCCTCGGCCTACCTGATCAAGAACTTCAAGGACAAGAAGATCGCCGTCGTCCACGACAAGACGACCTATGGCCAGGGCCTCGCCGACGAGACCAAGAAGGGCTTGAACGCCGGCGGCGTCAAGGAAGTGCTTTATGAAGGCGTCAATGCCGGCGAGAAGGACTTCTCGGCGCTCGTCTCCAAGATCAAGGCAGCCGGTGCCGACTATCTGTACTGGGGTGGCCTGCACACCGAAGGCGGCCTGATCGTGCGCCAGATGCGCGACCAGGGCCTGAAGACCGTGCTGGTTTCCGGCGACGGCATCACCACCGACGAGTTCGCCACGATCGGCGGCCCCGGCGTCGAAGGCACCCTGATGACCTTCCCGCCGGACCCGCAGAAGCGCCCGGAAGCCGCTGCCGTGCTTGCGAAGTTCGAAGCCCGCAAGTTCAAGCCCGAAGCCTACACCCTGTACAGCTACGCCGCCGTGCAGATCATGGCTGAGGGCGCCAAGCGCGCCAATTCGGTCGATCCCAAGAAGATCGCGACCGCTCTCCAGGGCGGCCAGGCCGTGAAGACCGTGATCGGCGATATCTCCTTCGACAAGAAGGGCGACATCACCCGTCCCGACTACACCGTCTACACCTGGAAGAAGGGCGCCGACGGCAAGATCACCTATGTCGAGAATTGATCCCGGGGCCGCTCGCAGCCTCTAGGAACTAGGAACCGCCCCGGCTTGCTCCAGGGCGGTTTTTTCATGTCTCGATACCTGTGGTCGGCTCAGGCGAGGTAGGTGACCTTGCCCGTGGCGAGGTCATGCATCGCCGCCGCGATCGAGATATCCTTCGCCGCGACCATCTCGCGCAGGATCACGCTGCGCTCCATCAATGCCTGCGCGGCAATGCGAACATTCATCTCCGCCGCAGCCTGCACCAACCTGGCGTTGCTCGATGAGCGCGGCCCCCCGACATCGGACACGGCCAGCACGGCGGGAGTGATGTTGGCGAGCGTCGCGCCGAGATTGCCGATGCGGACATTGTCGACTGCCCCCTTGATCGCACCGCAATCACTATGTCCGAGGATGACGATAAGCTTGGCGCCCGAAACCCTGGTGGCGAATTCGAGACTGCCGATGATGTCGGTGTTGACGAAATTGCCGGCAATGCGCGCGACAAAGAGATCACCGATCCGCTGATCGAACACGAGTTCCACGGGCACGCGGGAATCGATGCAGCCCACGACCGCGGCAATCGGCGCCTGAGCCGCTGTCGTGGCCCTGACCTGGCTCATCAGGTCGCAGTTGATGGTTTTCCCGGCGAGGAAGCGCTCCTGCCCCTCGCGCAGTCGCTCCAGCGCTGCCTCCGGCGTCTTTGCTTCCTGCCGTTCCCGGGAGAACACCTCGCAGGCGCTTCCGGGCGCCATCTGTGCGAAAGCATTGGTCGCGGCAAATCCGGCGGCTGCCGACAGGCAGCCGCAAAACATCCGTCTCGAAAGCATCCTATAGCCCCCCGCGCCAGTCGCCCGACCGCCCGTACGCCGCGGCAGGCGACTTTACCGCAGTAACCTTAGGGAAGCTTCCGCAAAAAGCCCGCGAACTGCAGCAACCCGTCGGGCCAGGGACCATGGCCGGATTCGCTGTTGAGATGTCCGCTGTCGCCGGCATCGACGAAGTCGGCGCCCCAGACTTCGGCCAGCGTCCTCGCCTCGTCCTGCGTGCAGTAGGGATCCGTCGCGCTCGAAATCAGGACCGCCGGGAATGGCAGCTTCTCCCGGCGATGGACGGTGAAGTCCTCCTCCATGCCGGGGATCGCCCGCTTGGCGGTCTCCGATGCCGGAGCGACGAGAAAGGCGCCAGCGACCTCGCCGGGCTTCAGGTGCTCGGCCGCGTGAGCGATCGCGCTGCACCCGGCCGAATGCCCCACCAGCACCACCGGCCGCGTCGCAGCGCGGACAGCCGCGATGATGCGGTTCGACCAGGCATCGCGGGCCGGCTTGTACCAGTCGTCCTGCTCGACGAGCTGGGCGGTCGACAGCTTGGCGACCCACCGGCTCTGCCAATGGTCGGGCCCGGAGCCCGACCAGCCGGGGACGATGAGGATATCGGCTTCGGAGGATTTCATGGCTCAGGGCATTCCAGTTAGGTCGTCGACGCCAGCGGCCCGCTCAGGCCTTGCCGAACACGCGCGCGAAGATCGTGTCGACATGCTTGAAGTGGTAGCCCTCGTCGAACATCGCCTCCAGCTCAGCCGCCGAGAGCTTGGCGGTGACCTCGGCATCCTTCTTGAGGTTGGTGAGGAAGTCCTCGCCATGCTCCCAGGTCCGCATCGCATTGCGCTGCACCAGGCTGTAGCTCTCCTCGCGGCTCGCGCCGGCCTGGGTGAGCGCCAGCAGGACGCGCTGCGAATTGTGCAGGCCGCCAAGCCGGTCGAGGTTCTTGCGCATGTTCTGCGGGTAGATCAGCAGCTTGTCGATGACGCCGGTCAGGCGCGCCAGGGCGAAATCGAGGGTCACGGTGGCGTCGGGGCCGATCATGCGCTCCACCGAGGAATGCGAGATGTCGCGCTCATGCCAGAGCGCCACGTTCTCCATGGCCGGTACGACCATGCCGCGCACCAGGCGCGCCAGACCCGTCAGGTTCTCTGTCAGCACCGGGTTGCGCTTGTGCGGCATCGCCGACGAGCCCTTCTGGCCGGGCGAGAAGAACTCCTCGGCCTCGTAGACTTCGGTGCGCTGCAGATGCCGGATCTCGGTCGCGAGGCGCTCGACGCTCGACGCGACGACACCCAGCGTGGCGAAGAACATCGCATGGCGGTCGCGCGGGATCACCTGCGTCGAGACTGGCTCGACAGTCAGGCCCATCTTCTCGGCGACATAGGCTTCGACGCTCGGGTCGATATTGGCGAAGGTGCCCACCGCGCCCGAGATGGCGCAGGTCGCTATCTCGGCGCGAGCAGCGACCAGGCGGTCGCGGCAGCGGTCGAACTCGGCGTAGGCCTGGGCCAGCTTGAGGCCGAAGGTCACGGGCTCGGCATGAATACCATGCGAGCGGCCGATCGTCGGCGTCAGCTTGTGCTCGAATGCGCGGCGCTTGAGCGCGGCCAGCAGCGCATCGACATCGGCGATCAGCAGGTCGGTGGCGCGGGCAAGCTGGACCGACAGCGTGGTGTCGAGGATGTCCGAGGAGGTCATGCCCTGGTGCACGAAGCGCGCCTCGGGGCCGACGATCTCCGCCAGATGCGTCAGGAAGGCGATGACGTCATGCTTGGTGACGCGCTCGATCTCGTCGATGCGCGCGACGTCGAAGGTCGCGTCCTTGGCCTTGGCCCAGATCGTCGCGGCGGCCTCTTTGGGCACCACGCCGAGTTCGGCGAGCTTGTCCGTGGCGTGCGCCTCGATCTCGAACCAGATCCGGAAGCGGGTCTGCGGCTCCCAGATGGAGACCATCTCGGGGCGGGAATAGCGCGGGATCATTGTCTTGTCCTTGCTCTCAAGCGTTCATTCGAACCTTGAAGCCCTCATCCTGAGGAGCAAGGCACCAGCCCTGCGTCTCGAAGGATGCTCCAGAACGCACTGAATCATCCTTCGAGACGCCGCCTGCGCGGCTCCTCAGGATGAGGGCTGGAGGTTCCAGCGTCGTGTCAGACCCAGTCACCGCGGGCGGCTTCAGCCGCCTTGCGGATCGCGGAGATGTTGTCGGCATAGGCGGCAGGCCCGCCCTTGAAGACGGCAGATCCAGCAACCAGCACATTGGCACCGGCCTTGGTAGCCAGAGGCGCGGTCTCGGTCGTAGCCCCGCCGTCGATCTCGAGCTCGATCGGCCGGTCGCCGATCATGGCGCGGACGCGGGCGATCTTGTCGACCACAGAATGGATGAAGCTCTGCCCTCCGAAACCCGGATTGACCGTCATCAGCAGGATCATGTCGACGGAATCGAGCAGCGGCTCGATGGCACTCTCATGCGTGCCGGGGTTCAGCACGATGCCGGCCTTCTTGCCGTGACCGCGAATGGCCTGCAGCGTCCGATGCGGATGCGGCCCGGCCTCGACATGGAAGGTGATGAGGTCGGCACCCGCCTTGGCGAAGGCTTCGACATAAGGGTCGACCGGCGCAATCATCAGATGAACGTCGAAGGGCTTCTTTGTGTGCGGGCGGATCGCCTTCAGCACATCGGGCCCGAAGGTGATGTTGGGAACGAAATGCCCGTCCATGACATCGCAATGGATCCAGTCGGCGCCGGCCGCGTCGATGGCGCGGATTTCCTCGCCAAGCTTCGAGAAATCGGCCGAGAGGATCGAGGGGGCGATACGGATGGGGGCGCTCATGCGGGCGGTTTACCCCCCGCGCGCGCCTACTGCAATCGCATCAGCCTGCTTTTCGGTGCGGTTTCACGGGAAATGACAGGCGCCTGTCGGCTTCCGCGATCTCCTCGGCTGCCTGGGCGAAGGCCGGACGAGACTTCAGCCGCGCAAACCAGTCGGAGAGGTCGCGATGGTCATCGAGCGTGGGACCACCGAGGCGCAGCGAGAACAGCACGGCCATGAACAGCGCGATGTCGGCGCTGGACACCATCCCGCCGAAATACTCGCGGCCAGCGAGACGCTGGTCCAGCACCGCGTAGTGGCCAGCGAGCAGGTCCTCGGCAATCAGCGCATCGGCCTCCTGCGCCGCGCGGCGACTGCGGTCCGGCGATGGCGGGCCCGTGCGGTGCATCAGCGGCTTCAGCGCCGCCAGCAGGATCTCGTCGGCATAGAGTTCGTTGAGCCGGCAGCGCGCGCGCTCGACCGGCGTGGCGGGTAACAGCGGCGGCTGCGGATAGGCCTCTTCGAGATATTCCAGGATGACGGTGGAATCGTAGAGCACGAGGCCGCAATCGGTGAGGATCGGTACCTGCCCTTTGGGGTTGAGCGCCATCACCTCGGGATGCCGCGGGTCGTAGCCGGTGGTCTGGTTGAACGGCACCATGATGCGCTGGAAGGGCAAGCCCTTCTCGCGCAGGGCGATCTCGACCTTGCGGGCGAAGAGGCTGAGCGGCCCGGAATACAAGGTGATCATGCTGCGGCTCCAGTTTTCATAACCGGAGCTTCGCAGCAACCGTCGTCAGGCTCCGTCAGCAGCCTCCCGGCGACGGATGCGGGCAGCGATCCCGCGCAGCAGCCAGGGCAGCAGATAGATCGGGAACTGCGCCAGCGCGAAGAACAGGAAGGTCGATTGCGGCACGCCCGCGCCCAGCGCCGCAACGAGCAGCCCCATGTTGCGCTGTCCCGAGCCGTAGCCGATCATGAAGCGCTCGGAGCGCCGCCACGGCTGAAGCACGAGCCAGCTCGCGGCGATCCCGGCCGCCGCGACCGCGAAGACGCAGCCCAGCACGATCAGCACCTGCCTGGGGTCGGCGATCGCCGCGCGCGTCACCCCGTCCATCGCCGCGATCGCGAAGACGAAATACATCAGCACGCCAAAGCCATCGAGATTGGGCTTCATGGCGCGAATACGTGCCAACCCGAGCCAGCGCCGCAGCACGGTCGCCAGTACCATGCCGCCGCCGACGAACAGCAGCAGGCGCAGCATCAGCGCCCAGCGGTCCAGCGGAACGGCGGCTACCGCGAGCAACTCGACCAGGATCGGCGCGACCAGCGGGCTGATGACGGTCGCGGTGATGACGCTGGCGATGAGCAGCGAGGGCTCGAAACCATAGAGAATGGCGACAGCCGGCGAGGACATGATCGGCGGCGCCGCCGCCATGATCGCGAGCCCGAGCAGTAGCCCCGGATCGAGTGCGTCGCGCCCGACCAGCATGACCGCGCCGCCGATGATCACGGCAGGCGCCGCTATCAGCCAGAGGCAGGTCAGGATCAGCCTGGCCGGGCGGCGCAGCAGTCCCAGCGTAATGCCGATGTCGAGCCGCATGAACACGACGGTGGTGAAGCAGAAGATGGTCACGGGCAGCAATGGCCGCGCCGCCGCCGAAAATTGCGGCAGCGCCAGCCCCAGAAAGATCGAAAGCGCAAAACCTTGCGTGCCGTAGCGGCCCAGCCAAGCAAGGCCGGCGGCGAGGAAAGCTGCGAAGCGCGTAAGCATGGAAGCCTTGAGTCGAACCCGGAAATGGCGCGCACACTGGCCGATCGTCCAACCGGCGTCACCCGCCATCGACGCCGACACGCCCTGCACCAGCAGGAAATTGCGCGAGAACGCGACGATTATCCACCACAACGCCCCGATCGACCGGCACGGCGCAAATCTTGCGAAACTTTCGTCCGAGCACGCAATAAAGGCGTAGCGGCGCTGACTTTACCGGGCAACGCGCTATTTTGCTCGGAGTTGACTGGCAGGAGTTGGTTATGCGGGCGGATACGATCGTTCTCGGCGCAGGCATCGTCGGCATTTCGGTGGCGTTGCATCTCCAGAAGGCGGGCCGTTCCGTCATCCTGATCGACAAGCGCGCTCCGGGCATGGAGACGAGCTACGGCAATGCCGGGCTGATCCAGCGCGAGGGCGTCTACCCCTACGGCTTCCCGCATGATTTCGGTGCGCTCATCCGCTACGCGATGAACAACACCATCGACGCGTCCTACCACTGGAGCGCGATCCCCAAGCTCGCGCCCTTCCTGTGGTCATACTGGATGCATTCGCGCGCCTCGCAGCACGAGAAGATCGCGCACAAATACGCCACGCTGATCGAGCACTGCGTCACCGAGCATGACGCGCTCGCCGCCGAAGCCGGCGCAACCAACCTGATCCGCCGCAATGGCTGGATGAAGGTCTTCCGCACCGCGGCCCAGCAGGATGAGCGCCTCGCCGAGGCCGCGCGCTGGAACCGCGACTTCGGCCTGAACTACAAGCCACTCGACGTAGCCGCCCTGCGGGCGGCCGAGCCGCATCTCGACCAGAGCCTGATCGGCGGCCTGCACTGGACCGACCCGACGACGGTGGTCGATCCGCTGGGACTGTCGAAGGCCTATGTCGCGCGCCTCGAGGAACTCGGCGGCAAGCTGGCAATCGGCGATGCCTCCACGCTCGTGCAGGAAGGCGCCGACTGGAGCGTCACGCTCGCCGACGGCACCAAGGCACAGGCGAAGGACGTCGTCGTCGCGCTCGGACCCTGGGCCGATGTGCTGACCAACAAGCTCGGCTACAGCCTTCCGCTCGCGGTCAAGCGCGGCTATCACATGCACTACAAGCCGCAGGGCAATGCAGTGCTGAACCACCCGGTCCTCGACACGGAGCGCGGCTATTTCCTGGCCCCGATGCTTCAGGGCGTGAGGCTGACAACGGGTGCGGAATTCGCTGAACGCGATGCGCCCAGGACGCCGGTCCAGCTTGCCCGCGCAGAGCCGATCGCGCGCACGCTCTTCCCGCTCGGCGAGCGTGTCGATGCCGAACCCTGGCTCGGCCGCCGCCCCTGCACGCCAGACATGATGCCGATCATCGGCCCTGCGCCGAAGCACCGGAACCTCTGGTTCTCCTTCGGCCATGCCCATCACGGCCTGACGCTGGCAGCCGTCACCGGCCGCATGATCGCCGAGATGGTGACCGGCCAGAAGGTCTTCGTCGACCCGACCCCGTTCTCGGCCGCCCGCTTCGGCTGAAGCCCTCTCGTCATTGCGAGCGAAGCGAAGCAATCCAGTATCGTAGAGCTCTACGTCTCCTTGGATTGCTTCGCTTCGCTCGCAATGACGGCTATTCGCAATGACGCATAGCGATGGTCAGCCCTGCATCACGCGCCCTCGCCTCCCGCCTCGCGACCTGCCACGATCCCGGCCGCTTTCGATTCCAGCTTAAGGTTTCCGTCCCATGGCCCTCGCCAAACCGCCCGTCAAAGACAATGCCTATGCAGCCGCCCTGGCGCTGCTCGATCGCGCCCCGCTCATCGACGGCCATAACGACCTGCCCTATGTGATCCGCAAGGCTGCGGCGAAGGGCGATGTCGGCGCCTATGATCTCACGGCCGTGCATGCCGAGGGCGACACCGACATCCCGCGCATGAAGGCAGGCAAGCTCGCCGGGCAGTTCTTCGCGGCCTATGTGCCGCCGAACTACCCCAAGCCCGCCGGTTTCGCGCTCGCCCAGATCGCGCTGATGCGCGACATCCTGAAGCGCCATGCCGATGTGTTCCGTCCTGGCCTCTCGGCCGACGACGTGACGGCTGCGAAGGCCGAGGGGCGCATCGCCCTGATCATGACGATCGAGAACGGCTCTGCGCTCGACCTCGAACTCGATGCGCTCGACGCCTATTACGGCCTCGGCGTGCGCCTGATGACGCTCTGCCACAACGACACCCACGACTGGTGCGATTCCGCGACCGACGCCCCGCGCCATAACGGCCTCACGGACTTCGGCAAGGATGTCGTGCGGCGCATGAACAAGCTCGGCATGATCGTCGATCTCGCCCATGTCTCGCCGAAGGTGATGCATGATGCGCTCGACGTCAGCAGCACGCCGCTGGTCTGGTCGCACTCGAACTCCTTCACGCTCTGCGACCACCCGCGCAACGTCCCCGACGACGTACTCGACCGCGTCGCCGGCAATGGCGGCATCGTCATGGCGACCTTCGTGCCCGACTTCATCAGCCAGGCCTCGCGCGACTGGCACCGCCCGGCCAAGGACCAGTACGGCAAGACCCCGGAAGGCGTCGATTCCGGCAAGGCCGAGGCCGAAATCACCCGCGTTGCCGGCCCCCGGCCGAAGGCGACCCTGCCGGAATATTGCGAGCATCTCGACTACCTCGCCAAGCGGGTCGGCTACGACCACATCGGCATCGGCTCGGACTTCTTCGGCTGGATCAATCCCGATGGGCTCGAGGACGCCACGACCTTCCCCTCCCTGATCGCCGAGCTGATCCGCCGCGGCTGGTCGGAGGAAAACCTGGAGAAGCTCGCCGGCGGCAACCTGCTGCGCGTGATGCGCGCCGTCGAGAAGGCCGCGGCCTGACCAGCCCCCTGACGTAATGATCGGGCTCGCCCCGATCGTTACCGCCTTCGACTCTCGAAGGCCCCGATCAGGTCATGGACGCTCGCCAGCAAGGCGGGCGGCCATGGCCAAATTGGCTTGACCTGGCGCCTGCTTCCTGTGATTCCCCGGCTTCCGCCGCGCTTTGCCCGGGAATGACGAGTTTACTGCCCATGCCCGGATCCGGCACCGACCACACCCGTCCGCCCTCCGAGGCTCCTGCCCCGGTCATCATTCTCGTCGAGCCACAGATGGCCGAGAATATCGGCATGTGCGCCCGCGCCATGGCTAATTTCGGCCTTTCCGAGATGCGCCTCGTCGCCCCGCGCGACGGCTGGCCGACCGGCGGCGGCCTGAAGAAGGGCGCCACCTCGGCGGCCTCGGGCGCCACCCATATCCTCGAGAACGCCCGGCTCTACGAGACCGCCGCCGAAGCGATCGCCGACCTCAACCATGTGCTCGCGACCACCGCCCGCGAGCGCGGCCAGATGAAGCGCGTTGTAACGCCGGCCGAGGCCATGCCGCCGATCGCGGAACGCATCGGCACGGGCGAGCGAGTTGGCATCCTGTTCGGTCGCGAGCGCATCGGACTGACCAACGAGGAAATCAGCTTCGCCGACGCGATCCTGACCTTTCCGGTCGACCCCGCTTTCGCCTCGCTGAACCTGGCCCAGGCCGTGCTGCTGGCCAGCTACGAGTGGTTCAAGGCGACGGGCGGCGAGCCCCCTTTCCGCGAAAGCCTGCTCTCCCCGCCGGCGACGCGCGCGACCATCCTGTCGATGTTCGACTATCTCGAGGGCGAACTCGACACCTGCGGATTCTTTCCGCCCGGCAAGAAGGCGGTGATGACCGCCAACCTGCGCGACATCCTGCATCGGCTTGCCATGACCGAGCAGGAGGCCCGCACGCTGCGCGGCGTCTTCAAGTCCCTGGCCGAGGGCCCGCGCCGGTTGCGCGTGCCCAAGCCCGACACGGACAAGTAGGCCACAGCCATACCCGTCATTGCGAGCGAAGCGAAGCAATCCAGAATGGGCCGCTCTATGTCTCCTGGATTGCTTCGCTCGCTCGCAATGACATCTCAGGGCGAACAAAAAGGCCGACCCCGAAGGGCCGGCCTTTTTTCGTTCCGGGGGTCTCGGGCCTCAGAACTGGTACTTCATCGTCGCCTTCACGGTGCGGCCGGGCTCGCTGTAGTAGTCGCGGGACTGAGCCAGCACGCCGACAGGAATGCTCACGGCGTCGAAATACTTGCGATCGAAGATGTTGTAGACGCCGACCTGGAACTGGAGGTCGGCAAGCTGCGTCGGCTTCCACCAGGCCGAGGCGTTGAAGACCGCATAGCCCGGGGCCTGGAAGCCCTGCGCCGTGCCTGTGGTCGCCGCAACGTCGTCGCGCGCTGCCGCGAACTTGGCCGAGACTTCGGCACCCCAGACATCGGTGCCGTAGGCGACGGCGACGATGCCCTGCATCGGCGGGATCGAGTTCAGGAACGCGCCGGTCTGCTTGTTGGTGCCACGGGTATAGGCGAACGAACCGCGAGCCAGCCAGTTCGGCGCGAAGGCCCACTGGGCGCTGGCCTCGATACCCTGGATCTCGACCTGTGCGACGTTCTGGTACTGGGTGATGCCACCCTGCGGATAGAGCCCGCCGGGAGCCGCGACCTGCACGTAGTCGATGAAGTTGCGGTAGTTGGTGTGGAAGTAGGTGATCGAGGCACCCAGCGCCTTGTCGCCGAAGCGCACGCCGAGGTCGATGCCATTGCTGGTCTCGGGCCGCAGGGTGGGATCGCCGATGCGCAGATAGGTGCCGACGGCGCCGAAGCGGCCATAGAGTTCGTTGGCGGCCGGAGCGCGGAAGCCCTTCGACCACTGCGCGAAGGCGGTGACGTCCTTCACGAAGGGCGCATTCTTGACGATGTCGTATTCGAGCCGGACCTTCGGCGACCAGGCGGAGTCACTGGAGGACGGCGGCAGGCCGACGGGCTGGGTGCCACCGCTGGTATAGGCCGGAGTGTTCTGCGGCTTCTCCTCATAYCAGTCGAAGCGCACGCCCGGGGTCAGGCGCAGGCGGTTGTCCAGCATCCCGATCTCGTCCTGCACATAGAGACCGACCATGCGGCCATCGATGCGGGGCTGGTCGGCCTGGTTCGTATGCAGGTTGTTGCAGGCCGAGAACGCGCCGGTGTAGGGCCGCTGGCAGTTGTCATAGCCGGCCGAATACTGGTCCAGCTGCGTCGTGCGCAGTTCCATGCCGGCGAGCAGGCTGTGCGAGAACATCCCGGTCTGGAAGTTCTTGATGGCGTGGCCGTTGAAGCCGAAGGCGTCCTGCTCGGTTTCGTTGTTGCGGCCATAGGGGCCGACGACGCTGGTATAGCGATAGCCGTCGATCTTCGAGTTGCGCTTGACGTTCTGCCAGTAGAGCGTGGCATGCGCCTCGTCGATAAAGCCGCCGGGCAGCTTGAAATCGTAGTTCAGCGAGACGCGCTTGCGCTCGACGTCCTCGCCCGTGTCATAGCTGCCGGGACGGAAGTTGCCGGTCGTCGAGACCGTGCTGGTCAGCACGTTGACCTTGTCTTCGCGCTTGAAGAACTCGCCCGTGATACCGAAGCGATGCACCTCGTCGGGCGAGTAATGCTGCGCCTTGGCCAGGAAGCTGTACTGGTTGAAATCAGTCGGATTAGGCGTCGTGCGGGCGGCGCCGATCGTGTCGTTGCTGCCCTTGTTCTCGATCTCGTGGCCATTGCGGAAGCCGCCCTGGAGCAGGAAGTAGGTCTGCTGCATGCGCGCCGCGACGGCAGCGCTGCCGAACCAGGCGTTGTCGGTGCTGTCATAGCCGGTCTTGGCGAGGGCACCGAAATTGCGGTCGCCCTTGATCAGGTCCTTGGGGTCGAGCGTGCGCACGGCCAGTGCGCCACCCAGTACACCACCGCCAAGCGTGGCCGAGCCGCTGCTGCCACGCAGCAGGTCCAGCGTCGAGAGCGCGTCGAAGTCGAACGCGTTGGATGAGCCGCGGTCGATGCGGGTATCGGTCATGAAGGGCTGGCGGATGCCGTCGACCGTGGTCAGCACGCGGGCGCCGTCGAGGCCGCGGATATTGATGCTGTTGTTGATGCGATTGAAGGAGATGCCCGCCTCGACCCTGTTGGACAGCTCGGCGATGCTCTGCACCTGTTGGGCGTCGAGCTGCTCGCGCGTCGTCCGTGTGGTCGTCGGCCCGGCCACGAGAGCGGAGCCGGGCTCGGCGACACCCTGAACATTGATCTGGTCGAGCGTGATCGCGTCCTGCGCGTGCGCTTGTGACGCGACCAGCGCACCGACGAGTGATCCAAGCGCGACGCCGAAGCGCAGCGTGTTTCGATAATGACTCATGCCCAACTGTCCCCGAGCGCCCCGCGAAATATTTCGCAGTTTAGATTTAGAATAAAGTAAGCCGAAGCTACTTGAGCTTCTTGCATTGGGCGTATTTTCTACACATTTCGATGTCAATTTATTTCGCTAAAGCGAGATAACATTAGAGTTATTCTGAATTCAGGCTAAACTCATAGCAACCACCTCAGCGGCAACCGAACTGCTCCCGATCTCGTGATCGCCACAGCGCCGCCGCATCGCCATTCCATGTTGCGAGACGGCCGCGCCGGCATGAAGCTGGCGTCCGTCCTGCTTCGAGTTTTGACCCATGCCCGACCGCCGCAGCTTCATCACGGGCTCCGCCGCGTTTGCCGCTGGCCTGGCCGGCACGCGCCGGCCGGCGAGTGCGGCCGATGTCGATGTGATCATCGTCGGCGCCGGCGCCGCCGGCATCGAAGCGGCGCATGCCTTGCGCGATGCCGGCCGCAAGGCGGTCATTCTCGAGGCCCGGGGACGCGTGGGCGGCCGCGCCTTCACGGATGCCTCTCTTGGCCCCGCCTATGATGCGGGCGCGATGTTCATCCATTGGGCCGAGCGCAACCCCTGGGTCCCGATCGCCAGGAAGCTCGGCATCGAAACGCCGAACGAGCCGAGGGGAAGTGGCTTCAAGGTCTTCGCGGACGGCAAGCCCATGGAGGACGCCGACCGGCAGCGGCGGCGCGGTGCCTTCGGACAGATCGACCGTCGGCTCGAGACCGTGGACCTGTCGAAGCGGGATCTCTCGATCGCCGAACTGCTCGGCGATCTCGGCCCCGACATGGCACCGATCGCATCATCGGGCCTGCTTCTGTCTATCGGCGAGGAATCCGCCCGCATCTCGGCGCGCGATTATCAGCGCCTCTGGGCCGGGGACGATCTCGTCGTACCCTCGGGCTACGGCAACCTCGTCGCGCGTCATGGAGCCGGACTGGACATCCGCCTGAACGAGCCGGTCAGCGCCATCAACTGGGAGGGCTCGGGCGTCACGGTGACCTCGCGGACCGGCAAGCTTCGCGCCAATGCCTGCATCGTCACGGCGCCGGTCGGCGTTCTCAAGGCCGAGGCGATACGCTTCACGCCAAGCCTGCCTGCAGCGACGCGCGATGCGTTGGCGGGCCTGGGGATGGGCGCGCTGACCAAGATCGCGCTCAAGGTCGAGGGCGATCGGTTCGGCATCCCGTCTGGCGCGAGCTTTCTCGAGGCCGGATCGTCCCGGCGGCTGATGAATTTCGACCTGTTCCCCGACGATAAGGACCTGATCATCGGGTATTGCGGCGGCGACTATGCCCGCGAACTCTCTGTCGCCGGCATCGCCGAGGCTCGCGCCCATGTCACCGACCTGCTGGTTCGCATGCTCGGCGGCGACGTCCGCAAGGCCGCGACGGGCTGCTCCTTCCCGGCGTGGTGGACAGATCCTTTTTCACACGGCTCCTATTCGGTCTGCCTGCCCGGCCAGGAGGCCGCGCGCGAAGCGCTCTCCCGCCCGATCGGCGGCAAGATCTTCATCGCGGGCGAGGCTACGGCGGGCGGCGGAGCGATGACCGTGGGTGGCGCAACTCTGGCAGGACGCGCTGCCGCCGCTGCGGTGGCAAGGCTGAAAGCCTGACCGGGCGAGCGGCGGCGAGAGGCGCCTGGTTCACGCCCGCAGGTCCAGCTCCCAGTTCTGCCCGACCAGATCCTTCCCGAAGGAGTGATGCTTCTCTTCCGCGACCAGCCGAAAACCTTCGGCGACATAAATGCCGCGAGCGGCGTGCAGGATATCGTTGGTCCAGAGCACCATGCGGGCATAGCCGGCGTCGCGCGCGAATGAGATCGCCTGCGCGACCAGCGCCTTGCCCAGGCCAAGTCCCTGCGCACGCTTTTCGACCAGCACCAGCCTGAGCTTTGCCACGGCATTGGTCTCCGCGACCACGAGGGCCGAGCCTGCAGGGGCTCCATCGAGTTCGGCGATCAGGCAGCGTTCCCTGCCCGGCTGAAACTCCCGAAGGAATTTTCCGGCGATCTCGGCGACAAACGCCTCGAAGCTGCCATCCCAGCCATAGTCCTCAGCATAGAGCCGGCCATGGGCCGATATCACCCAGCCGATGTCACCGGGCCTGTGTTCACGGATGATGGGAGCCGGCGGCCTGGCGCCGGAGAGCAGCGCCTGCGCGCTCCCCAGCGCGCCGACGAGCCGCGCCTGTTCGGCCCGGCTCAGCCGGGTAAGGACCGCCGCGGCTTGATCGCGCGAAGCGGCATCCAGCGGCGCAAACGCCGCCTGCCCCTCCGCAGTCAGGCGCAGGCTGAGCGCGCGCCCGTCCTCCGGGCTGCGCTGGCGCGCGAGCCAGCCCTGTCCCTCGAAACGTCTCAGGATGCGCGAGAGATAGGCGGGATCGAGATCGAGCGCTTTCGCCAGTTCGCCCGCAAGCCAGCCATCGCGTTGGGCCAACTCATAGAGAACCCGCGCCTCCGTCAGCGCAAAGCCCGATCCATGCAGACTGCCGCCCAGGGCGCCGACCCAGCGCGTATGGAAACGATTGAAGCCGCGGATCGCTGCGACGGCCTGCGTGTCGATCGCTTCATGCATGGTGCCTCCAGAACCTCAGCACAGCGCCATTAATGGACGGAGTCAACTAATTTGACGACATCCCAAATGCACTTCGTTGACGGTGTCTTAACCGCCATCTGGCGCAATCGGCGCTTGGTCCTCTTCTTCAGGCTCAGCCATGCAGGTCGATCTTCTGGCCGGAACTGCCTATCACACCGTCGCCATGGCGCCCCGCAGGCCCACCATCCTCGTCTTCGATTCCGGGCTCGGCGGCCTCAGCGTTCTCCAGCAGACAACGCGCGCCCAGCCCGGCGCGCATATTGTCTACGCGGCCGATGATGCCGGCTTTCCCTATGGCCGCCTGAGCGAGGAGGCGCTCGTCTCGCGCGTGCTGGCCGTGATGGAGCGTCTCGTCGCTCGCTTCCATCCCGATCTCGTCGTGATTGCCTGCAATACGGCCTCGACGCTCGTACTCCCAGCCTTGCGCGCCCGCTTCGCCATCCCTTTCGTCGGCACCGTCCCGGCCATCAAGCCGGCCGCGGCCTCGACCCGCTCGGGCCTGATCTCAGTGCTGGCGACACCGGGCACCGTCGCGCGCGACTACACGCGCGGGCTGATCGAGACCTATGCCGGCCATTGCGAGGTCACCCTGGTCGGCTCCACGAAGCTGGCCGGCCTCGCCGAGGCGGCGCTGAAGGGCGAGCCCGTCGACGACTCTGCGATCCTGGCCGAAATCATGCCCTGCTTCGTCGCGCGCAATGGCGCCCGCACCGACGTGGTCACGCTGTCCTGCACACATTATCCCCTGCTGCTCGAGCGCATGAAGCGGCTGGCGCCCTGGTCCGTCGATTGGATCGACCCCGCGCCGGCGATCGCGCGTCGCGTCAGGCAGTTGCTGGAGCCCGACCTGCGCGAGAACACGGAGATCGCCGGCGGGGCCGTCGCGGTCTTCACCAGCGGCGCGGGAATCACCGGCCCGTTGCGCATAGCGCTGGCGGGCTACGGCCTGGCCCAGGTGGCGATCGAATCGATGCCGATCGCGAACTGACCAAGAAATCCCGGCAATCTTCGCGCGACATGGACCGGGAAACGACGCTTCCGGTTTGACAAACCGTGCCGCACATGGTTCTAGGCATCCGTCGCGCGGGCCCAAAAGGCCCGCGCGGCTTTTTCCGCACCCGTGATCCACTCGTAAGAGCCGGATCTGTCGCCCCGGAAACGGGGAACAGGAGGGCGCGGTCCTCACTCGCGAACTCAAGAGGACACGCGATATGTCAAAGCGCCACGAGGCGAAATACAAGATTGACCGCCGTCTCGGTCAGAACATCTGGGGCCGCCCGAAGTCCCCGGTCAACCGTCGTGAATATGGCCCCGGCCAGCACGGCCAGCGCCGCAAGGGCAAGCCTTCCGACTTCGGCACGCAGCTGCGCGCCAAGCAGAAGCTCAAGGGCTACTACGGCTCGATCTCCGAGAAGCAGTTCCGCCGCTACTACGCCGAGGCCATCCGTCTCAAGGGCGATTCGGGCGAGAACCTGATCGGCCTGCTCGAGCGTCGCCTGGACGCCGTGATCTACCGCGCCAAGTTCGTCCCGACGGTCTTCGCTGCCCGCCAGTTCGTCAACCACGGCCACATCACCGTCAACGGCAAGCGCGTCAACATCGCGTCGTACCAGGTGAAGCCGGGCGACGTGATCGCGGTCAAGGAGAGCTCGCGCCAGCTCGCCATCGTCATCGAGTCGGCCCAGCTCGCCGAGCGTGACGTGCCCGACTATCTCGACACCGACCACAACAAGTCGACCGCCACCTACACCCGCACCCCGACGCTGACGGACGTGCCCTACGCGGTGCAGATGGAACCGAACCTGGTCATCGAGTTCTACTCTCGGTAAGTAGCTCGAAGCGGGCAGAAATATCCGTTACATATCAAATACTTGGGGGATGGCGATAAATTGCCCTCCCCCACACGCCACCCCACACGTTTCCCCCCTCACGTTTTTGTGGGCGCATCTTCGGCCCGGTTGTTGAGCCTTCGCTCCAACCCGCCTACGCTTCCCAGCGTGACCTCTATCCCGCCCGCTTGGACGCACTTTCACCCCGCCTCTCTCAAGGCGCTCCTAGAGCCGCCCGGCAGTGTCCCGCAGGCTCTACGCCCCCCCCCTGCAACGCCCCCGTGGAGGCTGCGTTCAGGTCCCCATGGTCCATGCCGCGAGGCTCTTGCTAGCCCTTTCCGTGGAGAAAGTACGGGCTTGCGCTCACTCCTGCCGGAGCCCTGACCCTACCTGCCGGAGTTCGCCATGGTGTCGCGGGCTCTCCGGCCGCTGACTTGGTTGGGGCTTTTGAAGAGCCGGAAGGAGAAGAGGAAGTCGGGCTGGTGGTCCGACGAGGATTTCCGGAAGGGCGAGCTATTCGGGCAGTTGCTGGGGTTTGAGGTAAGGATGCAGGGTGCAAAGGGCTCGCGGCACTGAGTAGGTGCTTCTTGGTGTCCAACTGGTGTTCGTAGGCAGATCAACCAAGGAGCTGGTGACTTCGATGAACGGTGTTCTCAGATACGGAGGCAGCGCATCCTCCCCCGTGATGCCCGTCGGGGCCAACTTCGTTGGCGCTGGCATGAACATGCTGTCGCTTGGCTGCACCCCGATTGAACTGCTTTCCAATGACGGCAATGACGTGGTCATCGGGACTGCGACGGGTTTCTTTTGGAAACGCAACGCTCAGCCGTTCCTTGTTACGAACTGGCATGTTGTTTCGGGCCGCAACTCATTCACCGAGGAACTTAACCCAAAAGGCTTTATTCCGAGGAAGCTGAGGTTTTACGGCTTTTCCGTCGCAACAAGCTCCGGAGTGGTTACTTTCAAGCGCGTTCGATGGGAACTCCGGTGGGACGAGAATATGGTGGAGCTGCTATCGAAGCCACCGCAATACGCAGGACAAAGCATTGACATATGGGGGACACCGATCCCCCCAGAGGCAGTGTTTGGCAAGGAACCAACAAGGACAGGTTTCAAGGGGGCTGAAGAGGCTACCTGTTTTCTTAGCGATCACGACGGACAACGCATCGTGACCAATGTCGGAGATGATTGCTTTGTCCTTGGATATCCATTGAAAAACTATGACGGGCTCATGCCTCCAATCTGGAAACGTGGCTCAATCGCATCGGAGACGGTCATCGGCGTTGATGGGCGCCCCATCTTTCTAGTGGATGCTGCGACAACCGAGGGGATGTCCGGCTCACCGATCATCCGCAAAGCTATAACGATCACCGCCGACAACAAGGACATCGGCGCAATACAAGAGTTTTCAACCTACGAGTTGGTAGGCGTGTACGCTGGTCGCCTCGAAAGTTCAGATTTGGCTGTTGTGGGCCTCGGCTATGGCTGGCATCGGACCATGATCGACGTCGCGCTCGATCAATATAACTTCCCGCCTCCAACTGCGGAGATGAACTCTTCTCCTACTTTGTAACCATTGCCGCCGACTATTTGGCCGAAAATCTGAAAGCCTTTCCCTCTCCGGCCGCTTCCCGCCCCCCCGTGGCCCCCTCGCATTTTCCTGTAGGCCAACATCACGACAGCCTGACGGGGAAATCGAAGGTGAAAAACAACAGATCGCCCGCCGAGTGTGGTGCTCAGCGGGCATTGGTATTGTCGGTGCAGTCACTGCACCAGAGGCGTTGCGCAGCACCTGTTGCGCCTAATTGCGTAGACTACCGCAAGGACAGCCCCGTCACCACGGTAAACGGCATCGCAGCCGGAGGGGGACGGTAGCGGCCGAACCTTGGGCCAACGGTCTCGCTCTCTATGACGGTCAACTTCGCGGCGGCCCCCAGCGTGGCCCGTAGCGCGACCGTGTCGGAACCCGCATGGCTCATCATCAGGATGGTGTCGGAAGAATGCCCGCGCTCCAAGAGGACACGGGCGGCAGAGAGGAATGGAGTGCGGGAGGTGGTGACGACCTCGCCGTCTAGGCGGGCCTCGTAGCGTTGGCCTTTCGCGGTGGTCTTGGTGAGCGAGATGGTGATGTGAAGAGACATAGACGTGTTCTTTCCCCCGGCGCAGCGAGACGCCGAGATTGAGGTCATGATGATAGGGTGATGAGCGGGGGCGTCCGGTCGCTAAGCGGCGACGCCGATTGCTGTAAGGAGCTCGGCAGGGGTGACGCCCGCCCGCTCTGCGATCTCCGCGAAGTGTCGCCGGGCCGCATCTTGCGATGCCTGCGGTTCTGTCGGTGACGTGGTGATACGCATTCCCGAGAGGGCAGCTAGCGCCATAAGGTCCCGTATCCCCGCATCCGGCGCTTTAGTGAAAAGCGTGACCAACTCGTCATCCGTGAAGGGGCGCGGCTCGTCATCGTCAGTCTCGTCATCGAACACCGCCTTGAGTGCTTGCCCTTTCTGGACCTTCGGGATGTCCTGCTCCTTCCACGGATTGCCGCCTTTCGGGGCGAAACCCTTGCCCGCTAGCCAATCCCAATAGGTCGAGAGGGCGGCCAAGATGTCCCGCATACGGGCTGGGCTGAGCTTCTGCTTGTGGAGGGAACTGACATAGCGCCCCGCCACAACCCGCGTGACGCTCTGCACCGTCGAGCCAAGCCCTTCGCCCCCGAGCCACAACGCGAACGTATCGAGGATGGCTCTGTATTCCATGACCGTGCGCGGAGCACGTACCGTGCCCCTCTTGCCCGGCTCGGACAGCCAAGTCTCCACATTCAGCTTCAGCGGCGTTGCTCGGCCCATCGCGATGTCGGCAAACGCCTTCGCCCGGTCCCTGCCCTCCTCGGCAGCAATCTCTTCGCCCCGCGCCTCTACCGTCTCGCGGACGATGTCCTCCGCAAGGTCTACCTCGACGACAAGCTCGGCGCCCGTGGCGGGGTCCCAAACGGTTTCCGGCCGATAGACCGATCCGCCCGGTTTCCGAACGCTTTCCATCTGCTCCCGATAGGCCAAGGCTTCCGCCGTTACGGGGTCGGTGTCAGCGTTGCGGCGGCAAGCAGCATCAATCCGGGCATGAAGCTCCAGCAGCGCCTTCGGCAGCCGCGCCTTCGCAACGTGTTTGTCTCGCGTTCCGAGGCCCTTTTTCAGGCGCTTCGCTCCGACCGCCTCACGCTTAGAAGCCGGCACATCCACCACCGCAGAGAACCCCTGCCGACGCAGTTCAAGGTATCCAGCGACCGTCGCCACCCCACACGCTCCCCCACACGTTTCACCCCACACGCATATCAAAAAGCCTTTATGCGTCAATAGGTTCAATGGGTTAGGTGGGCCGCAAATCGAGTTCTACTCGCGCTGATCCAACCTGGCAGGTTCTTCCTGCAAGGCACTGATCGGAATCAAGAAAGGGCGGCTCGCAGGAGCCGCCCTTTTTCTTTGCCTACGCGCGATGGTCTAGCCTTCACAGATGCGAGCCGGCCTCATCGCGGAAGAGATAGCAGCCGAGGCTCAAGCCGCCGATCAGGATCGAGATCCCATAGGGGCCGAACAGGCAGAAGAGGAAGACTGATGCAATGAAGCCTCGCATCAGCCAGATGGACCAGGGTGCCTTCATGGCTCACCTCCTTTGCGAGAACGTCAGTCTAGCCTAGGGAGCGCGGGATGAACTCAATTTGAACGACTATAGTAAACGTTTGTTATCATTCGATTTTCAGCGTTTACCACGCCTCCGGACCACCTCAATTTGACCGCAGATAAACCCCAGGTACTGCCGCCCGGATGACAAAAAGGGCGGCTCCGGAGAGCCGCCCCTTGGGTGACATGCAAAAGGCTGCGGTCAGTCGCGACGGTCGCGGTCGCGCTCGCGGTCTCCGTCGCGCCAGCGCTGCGAACCGCGCTCGCCATCGCCGCGCCAGTCCCGACCACCGCCACGGCGCTCTTCCCAGCGCTCGTGCATTTCGCGGAAGCGCTCACGCCCTTCAGCCATCGTCTCGCGCACCGCACGACGGGCGACCGTCTTCTGCTGGTCGCTCAGCGTCTGCCAGAGCGGACGGACCGCATCGGCCATTTCCTTGGACCGCGCCGCGCGCTCGCCCTGGCTGGTCGAGATCGCATCGAGCCGCTCCATCAGGTCGGCATGGCGCAGGGACTCGCGCTGCTCGCGCATCGCGGTGGCGCGCTCGCTGCGCTGCTGCGCCCGCTGCTTGATCAAGCCCTCGACCTTGTCGAACAGCGGCACCTGCTCGGGCTTGAGCTTCATGTCCTCGCGCAGCTTGGCGAGGCGCTCTGTCATCCGGGCCTGCGCCTGTTCCGCACGGCGTTCACGCGCTTCGGTCCGGCGCTGATCGCGGGTCTCGGAGCGCTCCTGCCGGGTCGCATCGCGGTCTCCGCCACCTGCCTGCGGCAGAGGCTGCGGCTGGGCGATCGCGAAGGTCGCGGCCAGCGCGGCAACCGACGAAGCGGCAATCAGGGCAATGCTTTTCATGCGGGGGTCTCCCAAAAATGCAAACCAACCGTCATTGAGAGGGTCTCGAGGCCGGTTCGCGATGACGTCACGATGAGGGGTCCACCGTGACCCTTCGATGGCGCAAGCATGAAAGAATCGTAATGTGCCGCGGCCGTGCGGGCCAGTGGGTTCTTGGCCCCTTGTGAGATAGGCCGCCCGCCTTGGGGCGTCGCAGCGCCGGCACGCCGATCCTTCGCCCGAATGTGCCAGTTCGCTGTTTGCGCAATGGCTCGAAAGGAAGCCTTTACCCGAATGGCCTAGTCCTATTGGCAGATATCGATCGAAGCCTCGCCGGGAGGGGCCAAGGGATTGCTCGCAATGCGCGAAGTCCTATTCGGAACCTGCATGGCGATTGTGATGGCGGGAACCGCCCTTGCGATCGCAGCCTGGCCAGTCGCAGGCCGCCCGGTCGCCGCGCTGTTTCCGGACGACACCGGCTCGCGTGCCGGCATCTCCACCATCGCCCAGGCGGATGGCCGACTGCTGGATGTGGTCGGCAGCCCCTCCTGGATCATCAGCGTGAGCCCGCACCGCGACTATGCGTCGTCGCTTTATCGGCTCGGAGCCTGGCTGGTCATCGACGCGCGGATGGCCATCCTCTGTTTCGGAAATAGAGGCAAGACGACAGCATGAGACATGTCGAGATCCTGCGTGCCCGCTTCGGCGCATTCCTGGTCGCGTGGATCTGGGCCAATGCCGCACTGCTTGCGGGTGTAGGCTTGCTTCGTGAGTCGACCAACACCTTCGCCGCCGTCGTCTCCGGCAGCACCCTCGCCATTGTCGCGACGACCAGTTGGTTGCTGCTAGGGTCCGACTGGCGCAACCGGCAGCTGTCGTCGATCATCGTGATCGGCCAGGTGATGATGCTGGTCGCTGCCCTGGCCGGCCATCCCTACCAGGTCGAGATGCATCTCTATTTCCTGGCTGTCCTGGCGATTTTGTCGGGCTGGCTCGACTGGCGCATCTTCCTGTCGGGCACGATCGCCATCGCGATCCACCATGCTGGCCTGAGCCTTTTGAACTCGGCCGCGGTCTTCCCCGGCGGCAACGACCTGAACCGCGTCCTGATCCACGCGGGCATCGTCATCGTGGAGGCTGCGGCGCTCGGCTGGATCGCGGTGCATTTCAAGGACGCGCTGGAGCGGTCAGAGGCTGAACGGGAGCAGGCTGACCACGCGCGCGCCGTCGCGGAGCAGGCCAAGGCCGATCTGGTGAAAGCCACAGCCGAAGCGACCGAAATCCGCAAGGCTACGCTGACCATCGTGGCTGACGCATTCGAGACCGAGATCGCGTCGATCGCGAACGATGTGCTGTCGTCGATTGATGCCCTGCGCTGCTCCGCTGGCCAGATGACGACGGGCGCCCGGCTCGTCTCCGAGCATTCCGAGGCCGCCGCGGCCTCGTCCCAGCAGGCATCCTCGAATGTCATCGCCGTCAACGAGGCAACCGGCGACCTTGCGGGATCGATCGGCGAAATCGAAAGGCGCGTCCTGGAGACCGTCGCGACCGTCGAGGCCGCATCGCGCCGGGTCGACGACGTGCTCTCCACGGTCGACAGGCTCTCGCTGAAGGCCCAGGGCGTCGGCCTCATCGCCGACACCATCTCCGAGATCGCGGGCCGCACCAACCTGCTGGCGCTGAACGCATCGATCGAGGCCGCCCGTGCCGGTGAATATGGTCGCGGCTTTGCCGTGGTCGCAGGCGAGGTCAAGGCGCTGGCCGGCCAGACCGCAGCGGCGACGGGCGAAATCCAGGACCAGATCCAGGCCATCCGCAGCTCGAGCGGAGAGGCCGTCGAGGCGATCGACGCCATGAACCGGACAATAGCGACGCTTCGCGAGATCGCGAACGCCGTGTCCTGCGTCGTCGAGCAGCAGAACGCGGCGACCCAGGGCATTGCCGCCAATGTCGGCGAGGCCGCCCACCAGACAGTGACGGCCTCCGGCAACATCCGCCTCGTCAGCCAGTTCGCCTCCGAGGCCGGCCAGGTCGCCGACTTCGTCGCCTTGTCTGCAGACAACCTCGCGACGAAAGCGACCGAGCTTCAGGGCGCCGTCGACGATTTCCTGGGTCGCATCCGCGCCGCCTGAGACGACCGCCCATTGCCCGCATGAGCCAAAGCGCGCTATGGCCGGGCGATGTCGACCGATGATTTCCTCGCGCGCTTCGGCGCTTCCGGCCAACGCCAGCCCGACCCCGTGGCCGCCGCGCAGTCGGGCATGCGCAACGCCCTGCCCAAGCGCTTCTATGAGAAGGCCTCGGTGCTCGAGCGTGATGGCCTGTTCCATGTCGCACTCGACGGCCGCACGGCCCGCACCCCGGCGCGCAACCCGCTTGCCGTGACCTCGCGCCCTGTCGCCGAGGCGCTCGCCGCCGAATGGCACGCGC
Organism: Allobosea sp. P1_B10; assembly: GCF_056406735.1. NCBI lineage: Bacteria > Pseudomonadati > Pseudomonadota > Alphaproteobacteria > Hyphomicrobiales > Alloboseaceae > Allobosea > Allobosea sp. P1_B10. The sequence goes on from NZ_JBFTZP010000010.1 coordinate 131,428, forward strand.
CGAGCGAGAAGATCGATCCTGCGAGAATGCCGCTGACGCGGCTGGTCAACTCGGCGCTCGACGGCGTCGTCGACCAGCACATCGCGGTGCGCGCCGAGATCGTGCGCTATGCCGGCAGCGACGCGCTCTGTTATCGTGCCGCCGAGCCCGACACGCTCGTCGCGCGCCAGTCCGAGGTCTGGGACCCGATCCTGGACGAGGTCTCGCAGCGCCTTGGCGCCCGTTTCGTTCTCGCGCAGGGCGTGACCTATGCCGAGCAGCCGGCCGCCACGTTGGACGCCGTTGCCAGCCGCGTCCAAGCCATCCCCGCCCCGCTTGCCCTTGCGGGCGCCCATAACGTCATGACGCTGACCGGCTCGACGATCCTGACGCTGGCCCTCGCCGACGGCCTTTGTGACGCCGACGCCATCTGGGATGCAGCCCATCTCGACGAGGATTTCCAGATCGCGATCTGGGGCCAGGACGAGGAAGCCGCGGAGCGCCGCGCGATCCGGCGCACCGAGTTCGATGCTGCGGCGCTGCTGCTGAAGCACGGCTGAGCGATCCCTCGGCCTTCATCGACGGATGACGGTGATGGACAGCCCGCGTTCCTCCGCTTAATCCGGAACGAGCATTTCGTCCGCTTCCGGGGCTTCGCCATGAAAGACATACTCGACCAGCTCGAAGATCGTCGCGAAGGCGCGCGGCAGGGCGGCGGCGCCCGCCGCATCGACGCCCAGCACAAGCGCGGCAAGCTGACAGCGCGCGAACGCATCGAACTCCTGCTCGACCGCGACTCCTTCGAGGAGTTCGACATGTTCGTGCAGCATCGCTGCGTCGACTTCGGCATGGACAAGGCGGAAAAGATCCCCGGCGACGGCGTCGTCACCGGCTGGGGCACGGTCAATGGCCGCACCGTCTTCGTCTTCTCCAAGGATTTCACGGTGTTCGGCGGCTCGCTGTCGGAAACCCATGCCCAGAAGATCATCAAGATCCAGGACATGGCGCTGAAGATGCGCGCCCCGATTGTCGGCCTGTTCGATGCCGGCGGCGCCCGCATCCAGGAGGGCGTCGCGGCGCTCGGCGGCTATGGCGAGGTCTTCAAGCGCAACGTCCAGGCGTCCGGCGTCATCCCGCAGATCTCGGTGATCATGGGCCCCTGCGCCGGCGGCGACGTCTATTCGCCAGCGATGACCGACTTCATCTTCATGGTCCGCGACACCTCCTACATGTTCGTGACCGGGCCGGACGTGGTGAAGACCGTCACCAACGAGACGGTGACCTCCGAAGAGCTCGGCGGCGCCAAGGTTCACACCTCAAAGTCCTCGGTTGCCGACGGCTCCTTCGAGAACGATGTCGAGGCGCTGCTGCAGGTGCGCCGCCTGATCGACTTCCTGCCGGCCAACAACACCGCCGGCGTGCCGGAATGGCCGAGCTTCGACGTGCCCGACCGTGTCGACATGAGCCTGGACACGCTGGTCCCGGACAATCCCAACAAGCCCTACGACATCAAGGAACTGATCCTGAAGACGCTCGACGAGGGCGATTTCTTCGAGATCCAGCAGGCTTACGCCAAGAACATCGTCACGGGTTTCGGTCGCATAGAAGGCCGCACTGTCGGTGTCGTCGCCAACCAGCCGATGGTGCTGGCCGGCGTGCTCGATTCCGACGCCTCGCGGAAGGCCGCTCGTTTCGTGCGCTATTGCGACGCCTTCGAGATCCCGATCGTGACGCTGGTCGACGTGCCCGGCTTCCTGCCCGGCACGGCGCAGGAGTATGGCGGCCTGATCAAGCACGGCGCGAAACTGCTCTACGCCTATAGCGAATGCACGGTGCCGCTGGTCACCGTGATCACCCGCAAAGCTTTCGGCGGCGCCTATGACGTGATGGCCTCCAAGCATATCGGCGCGGATGTGAACTATGCCTGGCCGACCGCGCAGATCGCGGTGATGGGCGCCAAGGGGGCGGTCGAGATCATTTTCCGCGGTGGCGATGCGGAGACGATCGCGCGGCAGACCAAGGAATATGAGGACCGCTTCATGTCGCCCTTCGTGGCGGCCGAGCGCGGCTATATCGACGAGGTCATCATGCCGCACGGCACGCGCCGCCGCATCGCACGCGCGCTCGCCATGCTGCGCACCAAGAACGTCGAGCGGCCCTGGCGCAAGCACGACAACATCCCGCTCTAGCGTCATCCCGGAGCCTGCCGGCAGTAAGCGGCCTGCCAAGGCCCGCTTACTGCGTTTCCGACACGATTACGGCAGTGATCGGGGTGGGCCGATGCCGTTTTAGTTGCCTCGCGCCAAGTCCTGCGAAATGATCCCCCTCGTTGCCACGCGCAACCTTGAGTGGGGGGGAATTTCCATGGTTCGCTCGTTCGCTATCAGCTTCGCATTCGCCTCGCTTGCACTTGCCTCGACCGCATTGTCCGGGAGCGCATACGCTCAGGCGGGCGGCGGCAAGATACCGGTCACGGTCAGCAATTTTCCCAGGGCCGAGACCGATCATTATCTCGCGACCAACGCGAAGGTCGCAGGTGGACTGGGCAAGTTTTATCACGCCCGCGAGCCTGCCTCGATCGATGATCAGACCGTCATTCGCATGAACCGCGACACCCTCTATTCGTTCGCCGTCTTCGATCTCAGCGGTGGCCCGGTCACGCTGTCGCTGCCCAATGCGGGCAAACGCTTCATGTCGATGATGATCGTCGACCAGGATCACTATGTGCCGATTGTCGCATACGGCACCAAGCCGATCATGCTGTCGCAGAAGTCTGTCGGAACGCGCTATGCCTTCGCGGCGGTCCGGACGCTGGTCGATCCGAATGATCCCAAGGACATGGCCGAGGTGCATCGGCTTCAGGACGGCATCAAGGTCAGCCAGAAGGACATCGGCAAACTCGATCTTCCCAACTGGGATGGAGGCAGCCTCACAGAGGTCCGCAACGCGCTGCTCGCGCTGGCGAAGCATCAGACCTCTTTCCGGGGAGCCTTCGGAGCCCGCGGCCAGGTCGACCCGGTCCAGCACTTGATCGGTACGGCAGCCGGATGGGGCGGAAATCCTGACAAGGACGCCAGCTATGCGAGTTTCACCCCTGCGAAGAACGATGGCAAAACGACCTACTCCGTCACCGTGCCACGCAACGTCCCCGTGAAGTCGTTCTGGTCCGTCAGCGTCTACAATCCAAAGGGCTTCTTCGAGAAGAACGCCTACAACGCGTATTCCATCAACGACATCACCGCGAAGAAGAACGGGGATGGCTCGACCACGATCCAGTTCGGCGGCTGCGACGGCAAGATCCCCAACTGCCTGCCCATCGTCGAGGGCTGGAATTACACAGCGAGGCTCTATCGCCCGGACCAACCCATTCTCGATGGGAAGTGGACGTTCCCGGAGGCCAAGGTTTTACAGTAGGCGCTGGGCCGACAGCTCACGGCCGGCTTCCTCCCGGCAATAAGAACCAGCTCGCTGCCGGAGCGCCTGCCACGCGCTCCGGCATGACAGCCGCTGCGCAATCCTCTAAGCCGACGCGCGACATGAGATTGCGCCACACCTGATGCTGTTCAACTCCTTTGCCTTCCTGCTGGCCTTCCTGCCTTTGGCGCTTGGCCTGCACTGGCTCGCCGAGCGCTTTGCGCCGCGAGCCAGGCTGCCCGTGCTCGTCGCCCTCTCCTTCGCCTTCTACGGCTATTGGGACTGGCGTTTCGTGCCGTTGCTCGCGCTGTCGATCGTGCTGAACTGGCTGGTTGCGGAGGCCTTCCAGAAGACCCGGGCGGGCGGGCTGATCACGCTGGCGATCATCGCCAACCTCGCGGTGCTGGGCCTGTTCAAATACCTCAACTTCTTCGCCGACCTTGCCGGGATGATTCCCGGCTTGCCTGCGGTGAAGTTCGATCTGGCGCTGCCGCTCGGGATCTCGTTCTTCACCTTCCATCACGTGATGTATCTCACCGATCTCAGGCGCGGGCAGGCTCCGCGCTACGATCTGGTTCGCTACGCCCTCTACATCGCCTTCTTCCCGCAGGTGCTGGCGGGGCCGCTGGTGCGCTGGCGCGAGATCATGCACCAGTTCGACGAGCGCCCCTATCAGCGCCCCGATGTCGCCGAGCGTTTTGGACGTGGCCTCCTGCTACTGACCCTGGGCCTGGGCAAGAAGGTGCTGCTGGGAGACCCACTGGCCGAATACGCCAATCCGGTCTTCGCGGCGGCGGCGGCGGGGAAACTGGTCAGCGTCGCGGACGCCTGGCAGGCGACGCTGGCGTTCACATTCCAGATCTATTTCGACTTCTCGGGCTACACCGACATGGCTCTGGGCCTGGCGCTGCTCTTCGGCATCGTGCTGCCCCAGAATTTCGAGGCCCCCTATCGCTCGCTCGGCATCCAGGACTTCTGGCGCCGCTGGCACATGACGTTGTCGCGCTTCCTGCGCGACTACCTCTACATCGGCCTCGGCGGCTCCCGGCATGGCCTACCGACGCAGGTTTGGGCGCTGTTTGCGACAATGGCGTTGGGCGGGCTCTGGCATGGCGCCGGCTTGACGTTCATCGCCTGGGGCGTTGCGCATGGCCTCGCGCTGATCGCGGCGCTGTTCTGGCGCCGTGCCGGACTGTCGATGCCGCGCCCGCTCGGATGGCTCCTGACCTTCCTGTTCGTGGCCCTCTGCTGGGTGTTGTTCCGCGCCCCGAACTTCGAAGCCGCCCTGCTGATCTACAAGGGGCTGCTCGGATTCGCTCCGCTCGGCTCGGGCATGAAATGGCGGGCGTTGGTACCAGCCGCAGCCTTTGCCATCCTCGGTCCCACGGCCTGGGTTCTGGTACAGAAGGCCCCGCCCTCGCGCTGGATCGCAGTGCTGGCCGGAATGCTGATGGTCATCGTGCTGCTGAAGATCGGCGAAGACGCCAATTACGAGTTCATCTACTTCCAGTTCTGAAGTCGAGCCGATGCGAGACCTGACACAGACGCGCTGGGCACTTTCCGCCTCGCAGAATCACTCAGCGTCACCCGTCACCGGTTCGATTCTGCGGCTCTTCACCCTCCAGACCGCTGTTTTAAGCGCCTCAGACCATGGTTTAGCCTCATATTGGCGCACCGCAACCAGCTGAATCTAAACGCAATTCACTGGAAAGCGACCAAGCGTCATCACAACCGGTTGACGAGTCGAGCCAAGCCGATTGTTACCGTAGACGTCCCTCGCTATAAGGGCGCGAAATCGGCGGGCCTCCAACGGCAAAGCCGGCGGGCGCTGGCCGGTAGACCAACTCAGAGAGTGCGCCTATGTCGAAGCAAATTACCCTCGACGCGGACTATAAACCCTCCGACGACGAGCCGTTCATGAACGAGCGGCAGCGCGAGTATTTTCGCGGCAAGCTCATGTCCTGGAAGAACGAGATTCTCAAGGAGGCCAAGGAAACCCTCGTCACGCTGCAGAGCGAAAGCGAGAATCATCCTGACGTCGCCGATCGCGCCTCATCCGAGACGGATCGCGCCATCGAGCTGCGCGCCAGAGACCGGCAGCGCAAGTTGATCGCAAAGATCGAATCGGCGATCGCGCGGATCGACGAAGGCTCCTACGGCTATTGCGAAGATACGGGCGAACCGATCTCGCTGAAGCGCCTCGAAGCCCGCCCCATCGCGACACTGTCTCTCGAAGCGCAGGAGCGTCACGAGCGCAATGAGCGGGTCTTCCGCGACGACTAGCTCCGGGCCTCGCCTGAAGCTGCATTGACTGGAATACCGGGAGCGGAGATTCCGAAGCCCCGCGCGGGAGGCGCGGGGCTTCTTTTTTTGGCCGCCAGCCTGGTGGCTTGGGGAGCGTAGCGGGCGGCCGGGATGAAGCATCGGCCCGGGACGTTCGGGAAAAGCCGATGCAGGTGTCGGCGGCCCGGGAGGAACCGCCTGCCGAACGACACGGGGGAATGCGGGGAGCGTTCCGCGTCGTTCGGAATGGGGAGCGTGGTCGGTACGCGATCAGAAGGGCAGCAGGACGTCCATCACCTGCTGGCCATAGCGCGGCTGCTGGACATCGGTGAGCTGGCCGCGGCCTCCATAGGCGATGCGGGCCTGGGCGATCTTGCTGGATTCGATGGTGTTGTCCGACTCGATGTCCTCGGGCCGGATGACGCCGGCGACGATGAGCTCGCGAACCTCGAAGTTGACCCTGATCTCCTGCTTGCCCTCGATCACCAGATTGCCGTTGGGCAAGGTCTGCGTGACTACGGCGGCGACATTCGTGGTCAGCTGCTCGGCGCGGCGCACCGAACCCGATCCCTCGCTCGAGCCCTCGGAATCGAGTTTGAGCAGCGAGCCCGCATTGGCGCCCTTGGGAAGAACCGACCCGAGCTTGTTCTCGAAGCCGAGGATGTTCTCCGCTCCGAAATCCTCGCCGTTCTTGCGCGAGCGCTTGGTGGTGTTGTCTAGCTGCGCGCGGTCGGTGATCTTGACCTTGACCGTGACGAGATCGCCGACCAGTCGGGCGCGCTGGTCCTTGAAGAAGGCGCGTGAGCCTGTCCGCCACAGCGAATTGGGCGCGAAGGACGCGTGTTCCATCGCCGGCATCGGCATCTGGACGGGCTTGTAGCCCTTGACGGCGGTCGGGTCCTCGACGGGCGAAAGCGCCGGCGGCTGGCCGATCTGTGCGAGACGATCGGCCGTGGCGCAGGCGCCGAGCGAGGCGCCGAGAGCGAGGACGCTGGTGAGCTTGATGATCGTGTTGAGGGTCATAATCTGGATTCCACGACGGAATTAGCGGGCGGAAGCGAAACGGCCGGCAGATGTCGCCCGGACGGAGACCTTTCCGGGCCCGCTCACGGTCGCCTGCAGGACGCGCTTCGACTGGGGGTTCGTGACGGAAATGACATCGCCCATGGCGCCGGCCTCGCCGGCCTTGCCACGCATGGTGATGAACAGTCCGGGGGTCTCGTAGACGATGGTGACGAGGTCGCCCTTGCCGACGATCTCCTCGCGCTGCACGTCGCCCGCCCGCAGGGGCAGGCCGACGGCCAGCGAACGGCGCGCCACCTTGTCGACAGCAGCTCTGGCGTCTGCCAGCAGGTCGGTGGTCATGCCGTCGCGCGGGCGGCGCTCCACCATGACGTCGTTCGGGCTCAGGGTCTCGCCGCGCGCAATTGCGCGCCTCGGTACGACGACGTCCACGGTCTCGACCAGCACGCCGGAAATCCGCACCGGCTTCAGGCGCATCGCGACGCTGCCGGGCACCGAGACACGGGCCTGCACGCGCCTTGTGCGCGGATCGTAGCCGAGATCGACGACGCCGACCTCGCCAGTCAGCTCGGGCTCGACAGCAACGCTCGGCGCGCCGCCATCGATGGTCAGCGCGAAGGCACGGGCATCGACGCCGAAGCGCTCCTGCAGGCCGGTCTTCACCGCCATTTCGAGATCGGTCGCCACGATGCGGCGCGCCGCCCGCGTCACCACGACCTGCGCGAGGCCATGGCTCAGCAGATCGCCGGGCTCGCGGATGACGCCAGCAGCTTGCGCACCCTCGATGATCCGGCTGACCTGGATCGTGCCGGTCTCGCCAAGCGCCGGGGCGCGGAAGGCCGGCATCGCCGCCACATCCGCCGGCAGACCCGAGATCAGGTCGCCATAGCTGATGAGGTCGCGAGACAGCGTCAGCTCGGGGCGCAGTGCAAGCTTGCCGGAGCCCTGCGGCGCCACGGCGGGACCGGTCGAAAGCGTGGCCACGACGACCGGCGCCGCGGCGGGATGGGGCTGGGCGGCGAGAGCTGCGGTCGAGAGCAACGCTGCGACCAGGGGGGCAAGGGTGCGGATCATGATGTCTGGTCCCGCCTCAGCCACGGAACATCTGCGTCGTCGCCGACATCATCTGGTCGGCGGCCGTGATGACCTTGGAGTTCATCTCGTAGGCGCGCTGCGCCGCGATCAGCGATGACAGCTCGGTCACGGCCTGGACGTTGCCTTCTTCCAGGTAGTTCTGCTGCAGCGTGCCGAAGCCCTCGCCGCCGCCGACACCGTCGATTGCCGGGCCTGACGCCGCGGTTTCGACGAAGAGGTTGTCCCCGATCGACTCCAGGCCGACCTTGTTGATGAAGCGTGTCAGCTGGAGCTGGCCCAGCTGCTGCGGCGCGGTCTGCCCGGGGATGGTAACCTCGACTGTGCCCTGCGAATTGATGCTGACGCTGGTGGCGTTGTTGGGGATCGTGATGCCGGGCTCGACCTGATAGCCGTCGCGGGTGACCAGCTGGCCCTGCGCGTCGAGATCGAACGAGCCGTCGCGCGAATAGGTCGTGCGGCCGTCGGGCATCCGGACCTTGAAGAAGCCCTCGCCCCGGATCGCGACGTCGTACTGCTTCTCGGTCGGGGTCAGGTTGCCCTGGGTCATGACGCGGCCGGTAGAGACCGTCTTGACGCCGGAGCCGATGAAGGTGCCGGCAGGAACCTGCGTCTGCTCGGAGGTGGCCGAGCCGGCGCGTCGGAAGTTCTCGTAGAGAAGATCCTGGAAATGGACGCGCTGGCGCTTGTAGCCGGTGGTGCGCACGTTGGCGATGTTGTTGGAGATGACCTGGACGTTGAGTTCCTGGGCCATCATGCCGGTTGCGGCAGTCTGCAAAGCGCGCATGGGCTTGCTCCTCGTTCGGGTCAGGCCTGCTGGTCGGCCAGGCGGGAAATCGCCTTGCTGCGCAGCTCGTCAATCTTGGTCATCATGTTGGCCGTGCTCTGGTAGGAGCGCTGGACCTCCATCAGGCGGGTCATCTCGACCACCGCCTTGACGTTGGAGCTCTCGATCGCGCCCGTTTCGAGCTGGGCCAGCGGCCCGGCCGGCTGGGCCGGCTGGGCCGAGGAGAACAGGTTGTTGCCGTCGCTGACCAGCGCACGGGGATTGTCGAAGCGGACCTGCCGAAGCTTGCCGCGAATGCCCTGGTCGGAAGAGACGGTGCCGTCGGCCGCGATCTTGGCGTCGGTCTCGCCGGCGCCGAACTGGATCGGGCCGCCTTCGCCGAGAACCGGCTGACCGGTCTGCATCACCAACTGGCCCTGCGCATTGATCCCCAGCGAGCCTGCGCGGGTGTAGCGCTCGCCATTGGCGGTCTGCACGGCGAGGTAGTTGTCGCCGCGCAGGGCAACGTCGAGGGGGTTGCCGGTACGCTCCACGGCGCCCTGGCTGAGGTCGATCGGCGTGCCCTTGTCGATGACATAGGACATCGGCCGATCGGCGGGGCTGAACGCCTCACCGCTTGCAACCGGCATGATGAATTCGTTGAAGCGCGCCGAGCGCGACTTGAACCCGTTGGTGTTGGTGTTCGCCATGTTGTTGGCGATGACATCCAGCTCGCGCGCCAGAGCCATCTGACGCGACAGGCCGACGAGAAGCGAGTTCTCCACGGCATGGTCTCCCGATTGTGTCCCGCGACAACTTCGACGCTCCCCAGCGCAGTCACCGCACTCAGACATCCGCAAACGGCGTGCCAACATGGTTAAATCAGCTCAACGCACTGTTATCATTATATAATAAGAGACGTTTCTGCTGCGCGACGCCTCGGCAAATCTCGACCACATGGCAGAAACAGCCCGGCAAGAATTGCCGTCCTTAACGAGGCGTTAACCGTGATTGCTCAGGGTGTTGCATAGGGACTCGGGCATCACCGCGCGCGTCCGGGCCCAAGGCGCATGAGCAATGGCGAAGAAGCCGACCAAGACCGATGACGAGGGCGGCGCCGGCGAAGAGGCGTCCAAGGGCGGCAAGAAGAAGCTGATCCTGATCGGCGGGGTCGTGGCCCTGCTCGCGCTCGGTGGCGGCGGCTGGTTCTTCATGAAGAAGCCGTCCGCCGAGCAGCTTGCCGCCGAGGCGGCAAAGGCCGCCAAGAAGCCCGCGACCTTCGTCGAGATGAAGGACATGATGATCGGCATCTCCGGCGGCGGCCAGCAGGAGCGCCAACCCATCATCAAGATCAAGGTCGTGCTTGAGATCGCGGACGCGAAGGTCTCCGAGGACATCAAGCCGCTTCTGCCGCGCGTCGAGGACGCCTTCCAGGTCTTCATGCGCGAGCTCAGGCCCTCGGATCTCGAGGGCTCGGCCGGCATGTACCGGCTGAAGGAAGAGTTGCTGCGCCGCGTCAACGTCACGGTCTACCCCTCCAAGATCGACGCGGTCCTGTTCAAGGAACTGCTGGTCCAGTGAGCCCTCAGGCCTCTTTCCCGGCCAGCACGACAGATACGAGATGACGAACAGACAATGAGCAACGAAGACCTCGACAAGACCGGCACGCTGCCCAAGGACGCCCCCCTCTCCCCGGAAGGGATGGCGGCCGAATGGGCGACCATGCCGGACATCGTCGAGGAGGAAGGCGAACAGGAAGGCGGTACCGACCGCCTGATGTCGCAGGACGAAATCGATGCGATGCTCGGTTTCTCGCCCGGCGACGAGAACAGCGCCCGCAACGGCATCCAGGCGATCGTCGACTCCGGCTCGGTCGCCTATGAGCGCCTGCCGATGCTCGAGATCATCTTCGAGCGCATGGTGCGCCTGCTTTCGACCAGCCTGCGCAACTTCTTCACGGACAATGTCGAGGTCACCCTCGAGAGCATCCGCTCGGTGCGCTTCGGCGACTACATCAACTCGATCGCGCTGCCCTCTATGCTCTCGGTGTTCAAGGCCGAGGAGTGGGACAATTTCGGCCTGATCACGATCGACTCCTCGCTGATCTATTCGGTGCTGGACACGATGTTCGGAGGCAAGCGCGGCCAGCCCGCGCCACGCGTCGACGGCCGCCCCTTCACCTCGATCGAGATCAACCTGCTCAAGCGCGTCATCGCGCTGATCCTGAGCGACGCCGAAGCCGCCTTCCAGCCGCTCTCGCCGGTGACCTTCACGGTCGACCGCATCGAGTCCAACCCGCGCTTCGTCTCGATCTCGCGCCCGGCGAACGCCGCCATCCGCGTCGAGCTGCGCTTCGACATGGAAGGGCGCGGCGGCTGCCTGCACCTGCTCCTGCCGTATGCCACGATCGAACCCATTCGCGAGTTGCTCCTCGAGAGCTTCATGGGCGAAAAGCTCGGGCGCGACTCGATCTGGGAGAATCACCTCGCGACCGAAGTCTGGCAGGCAGACGTCGCGGTGACATGCGTTCTCCACGAGGCCAAGATGCCGCTTAAGCGCGTGATGAAGCTCGAGATCGGCGACACGCTGATGTTCGACGCCCGTCCTGACTCCGTCGTCGCCCTGCGCTGCGGCGACTTCATCGTCAGCGAGGGTCGGATCGGCCGGGTCGACGACAAGATCGCCGTCCAGGTCGTCAGCCCGCTGCGCCGGTCGAAGACGACCATCGCCGCCTTCGACAGCGCCACCAGCCATCTCGGCAATCCTTCCTGAGCCCCGCGAGTTCGCCTGCCATGACGATCACACTCTTCGCCGATGCCCTGGTTGCCTGCCTGCTCGTGGCCACGATCATCACCTGCTACATCCTCGCCAAGCGCATCGAGCGCATGAAGGCCGACGAGGCCGGCATGCGCCAGACCATCGGCGCGCTCATCACCGCCACCGACACCGCCGAGCGGGCCATCTCCGGGCTCAAGGCGACGCTGGGCGATTGCGACCGCACTCTGGCCGAGCGCCTGCGGACGGCCGAGCGCTATGCCGCCGACCTCGCCGCCCAGGTCGAGGCCGGCCAGACCGTCATGGACCGCATCGGCCAGATCGTCAGCGCAGCCACCCTCGTCGCAGCCAAGACTGCCGAGCCCCCCGCGCCCGAACCGACCTCGGTCTCGCGCATGACCAGCGCGGCCGAGTCCGCCGCCGCGATCCGCATGCGCGCGGCCCGGCGCCTTGAGGGCCAGGCCGCGTGATCGAGAAGCCCCGCCTTATTCCTGCAGTCATCCTCGGCGCCATGGGTCTCCTGGCGCTGAAGCTGCTTGCCTGGACGGCGGAATCCTATCCCGGCAAGGTGCCGGCCAGCCCCCCCGCCTTCGCGACCCAGGCCGCGCAGCCGGCCAAGCCCGAAGTCTGGGGCCTGGCCAAGGTGATCGCGCGGGCCCATGCCCCCGACAGCTTCATGGACCCCGAAACGACGGGCTCGGTCCCCACTCCCGATCCCAAGAAGGAGAAGGAGACAGCTGAGGCCGATGCAGCCCGCGCCAACAACCCCGCCAACAAGGCCGGCATCGCCAACGGCACCGCGAAATCGGTCTCGCCGGCCGAGAAGGCGTTGCTCGAACGGCTGGGCGAGCGGCGCGAGGAAATCGAGACGCGCATGCGCGAACTCGACATGCGCGAGCGCTTGCTCGACACCGCGGAGAAGAAGCTCGATGGCCGCGTCGGCGATCTCAAGCAGCTCGAGGACAAGGTCGACAGCCCCAAGGCCAAGCCGGCCGAGGAGGAAGCCAAGGCGATCAAGAATCTGGTGATCATGTACGAGACCATGAAGCCGAAGGACGCCGCGCGCGTCTTCGACCGGCTCGGCCTCGATGTTCTGGTCCCGGTCGTGCAGCAGATGAACCCGAGAAAAATGTCGGACGTGCTCGCGGCCATGTCGCCAGACCGCGCCGAAAAGCTCACCGTCGCCCTGGCCGCAGGCCCGCGCGAGCGCCGCGTCGCAAACGATCTCCCCGCCCTCGCCGGCAACGAACTGCCCGCGATCGCCCCGCCGCCGCGCCGGTGAGGCGCGACTGAGGACGCAGGACGGTTGTGCGGCCTGCCCCAGCGAAAGTGGATGGCAAGCTCATCCTTCAGCCTAGCGCAATCGGCTGAAAGCGGATCAAGCCGCCGGTTGAGCCTCCGGGAACTTCCACTTGCCGTTCAGGATCTCGGAACGGGCGCGATAGAGGCGCACCGTGTAGTTCCAGCCCTTCATGATCGGCAGGCAGTTGACGATCTTCCCGTCGCAGCCGCCGAACTGGACGGTCACCGAGCCATCGGGGCTCTTCTTGGAGGTGACGTTGTTCAGCGTATAGGCGTTGAGGTCGTTCTTCTGGAAATAGCCATCGGCGTTGTAGAGGCTGATCGACCAGAAGCCGTCTACAGGCACGTCGCCCAGCTTGAGCCTGTAGATCGTGGTGCCATCGTTCCTGGCAGGCGTGTAGTTTAGGTACATCGCGTCCTTGCGCGGGTTGCCACCCCAGGTCGTCGCAGCCGAGATAAGACGCTGGACGGGGTCGACCTCGTTCTTCATGCCGAAGGAGCGGCTCGTGTCGGTCAGGGTCGTGCCAAGGACGATGAGCGCGTCGCGGACCTTCTTCTGGCTGACAGGATCCCATTTCGGTGTTTCGAACTTGCCGGGTCCCTTGGGCTGCTCGACCTTCAGGCCGTCCTGCAATGCGTGGACCCGCTTGATATCCTCGGTATCGGTTGGATCGACGAAAGTCCGCACGCCCGCGATCATGTAGCGCGTGCCGACTTCCTTACGGGTGTAGGTGCGCTTGGCAGGGGCATACACGGCAGCGCGGGAGTATTGGTCCTCGTCCAGGACCTGCATGGCCATGAAGCGCTTGCCGGAGTCGGGAAGCGTGATGGTGACCGGCCCGGCGTCGAGATCCACGACCATCGCCGAGTACAGTGTGTCGCGGTTCATGCGGATGATAGGCTGGACATCGATCGAGGCGAGTTCGCGGTGATGCTCGAACTTTCCGAAGCCATTCTCTTTTAAAGCCACCGTGCCGAAGTACAGGTCCGTCTCGGCGCGGATAAAGTTCTCGACCGTCACGGGGATCGCGCCATCGGACTGCGCATTCGCCGCGCTGCCCAGCCCCACCAGGCCGGCGGCAACGGTGGCCACGATCACAAGCTTCGCGTTCATCGCCGTTCTCCTCAGTTGACGATCTCGACGTCGGGGAGTGTCCAGGTCTTATCGAAGAACACCTTGGTCGGCGCATAGGCCCGGAACATGATCTCGAACCCGTGCTGGGGCTTGGTTGGCACCCAGTTCTTATCCTTTCCAGGGGGTGCCGAGGGGCCGAAAAACACGTCGACCGAGCCGTCGGTGTTTTTCTGGATCTCGGAAATTTGCGACGAACGACTGGCGCGCGGCATGTCTCGGATCAGGGCGTGGGTCACGCGGTCGTAGGCGGTCAACGACCAGTATTGCCGGACCGGCGGATTGGGCGGCACCGTCAGGCGGTAGGTCTTCCCGCCATCGAATGGATTTCCGTCCTTGTCCTTCAAGGCGACCAGGTAGAACTGCCCGGTGCCAAGGCGTTTGATGCCGACGAACGCATAAGTGTACGTCATGCCGCGTGCGTCGACCGGGTATCTGTCGGGATCGTTGAAATCCTTCTGGACCGCCGCGATCATCTCTGGCGATGCCAAGGACTTCCATTGGCTGTCGCGATAGAAGGTCGGAAGGCCGCTGGCGTAGCGCGCCTCGAGCCAGGCCTGCGCTTCCCGGATGCCCGCCTCCAGCGCAGCCTTGGTGGCTGCATCGGGGGCGAAAGGCCTGCCCTTCTCGATACCGAGCGTACGCAACACATCGATCATGGCGCGATCGCGCGCGAGCCACGGCTCGTTCTGGACGATCCGGTCGAGCGAGGTGAAGAAGCTCGCATCATAGCGAATGGTCGAGTCGAATGTGACGTCGGCCGCGTCGCTAAAGACGGTGGGTGGCGGTGAGGCGGCTTGCGACAGCGGATAGACCCTGACCCGCTTGCCGTAGGCGACGGATTTGGCGATGTCGGCAGCGCCATGGCTTTTCAGGTTGGAGCGCAAAAGCGCGTAGCCGCCAAAGGTCGTTGAGCGGAGGACGATGTAGCCCCTTGGTACGGCCTTGTTGAAGCCGGGAGGTAACAGGAGGTATTTCCCTCCCTTGCCGGCGTCGGCCCCGGACGGGCCGGCGTCTTCGAGCGGTGCCTGCCAGAAATCCACGATGTTGGCGTTCAGCGATCCATCCGGGCCTGCTGGCGGAATTTCCAGGACGATCGGGCCTTTCCTCGTGTCGTAGAAGCCCTGGAGATAGATGGCGTCGGGATTGGGGGTCAGCGTCTGGTTGCGCCAGTCGAGCGGCCGGGACCACAGGAGGACCTGATTGACCTTTCCCGGTGTCTCGATCAGCATCTCCTGGAGCATCAGGTCGGTATTGACGGCCGCCATGCCCCAGTTGACCGCCTCGACGGCTCGTCGCTCGATTGCTCGTCGAGTCAACTGGTCCGGTGCCGGGGATTGTGCGCCTGCTGCGGCAATCGCTGCAAATGTTGCAATCGACGAAATGATCCACCGCTGCATCGCATCACCTCATGCCAAGGGATTGCTGATCGCTCCCGTGATGCTAGCTCGCCTGCCCTGGCAATTCCAGATTGCAAACTTGGCGGTGACGGGCTGGAGCGGAGCCACAGCGGTCGCTCGCTACTCCCCTGACGCTCTCCGCCCGAGCCAGCCACCCCCAGCCGCTTAACCCGGCGTTATCCTTGACACGCTAGCGTCGCCAGCATGGGGCCGGCACGCCTGTTTGGCTGCGCCTGCCGCATTCGTGTCGCGTTGCGTGAGTTTCCTGGTTTGCGTGTCCCGCGTTCCTTCGCCTTCGGTATCGGGTTGGCTGCGCTCGCCATCGCGGCGGATCTGCGCTCCCCTGCCTCCGCCGCGAGCGCGACGCTGCAGGGCCAGGCCATGCCGCCCGGCTTCGGACGCCTGCAACTGAACTTCGACGAACCCGTCATCACCCGCATCCGTGTCGCCAACGGCGTGCTCGTGGTCGCCTTCGGCAGCCCCGTTTCGGTCGATGTGACCAAGCTTGCGAAGGACCTGCCGGACTACATCTCGATCTCGCGCGTCGATCCGGACCGGCGTGGCCTGCGCTTTGCCCTGGCGCGGCCCTATCGTGCCAACCTGATCGAGACCGCCGACAAGGCCTTCATCGACCTGCTTCCGGAGAATTGGCGCGGCATGCTTCCGGGGCCGCCGCCCGAGGTCCTGGCCGAGATGAACGAGCGGCTGAGACTGGCCGAGGCGCGAGCCCGTGATACCGCGCGCCGGCCGCCTGCCCCGCTGAAGGCGCTCGGCCTGCGCAGTGCAAAGCTGCCCACGCTGGAGCGGCTTATCTTCCAGACGCCGTCCGAGACCGCCCTGACGCCGGAGCTCACGGAGGGCGCCCTCGCTTTGACCTTCGACCAGCCGATGACGGTAGATGCTGGCGCGATCCGACGCAGCCTGCCCGACGGCGTGACGCTGGTCTCGAACGCCACCGAAAGCGGCGCGACGAAGCTTGCGCTGGCGATCCCGAAGGACTGGCAGATCCGCAGCTTTCGCGACGAGGATGGCCTGACGCTCGACCTGCTGCGGCCGGCCAAGCCGGGCGCCCTGACGATGTCGGGCCTGCAGGATGCACCGCCCGCCGCAAAGCCCGCGCAGGCGCCGGATGCGCCGGCGTCGCCGCCCCGGCAAGCCTCTGCCGAGGACAAGCCTCAGACGGCGGGCCCGCCGGGTGCCGCCAAAGCCACTGCCACCGCGGCGCCGGCGGTAGATCCCGCGCCCCAGGCCGTCACCGTCTCTGCCACCGGGGATGCCCAGTCGGGACGCATCGCATTCCAATTCCCGCGCTTGACCGGGGCTGCGGCCTTTGTCGAAGCCGGCGTCGTGACACTGGTCTTCGACACCCGCGACACCATCAATCCCGCCGATCTCAGGGCGGTCCTGCCCGGGCTCGTCGATGACACCACGGTGACGCGCGAGGGCAAGGTCACCCTGGTGCGCCTGAGGCTCGCGCGCCAGCAGTTGGCGCGGCTGGTCGATGACGGGCCGAGCTGGACGCTTGGGCTCGGCGATCCCCTCGGCAAGCCTGCAGAGGCACTCGCCCCACAGCGCAGCCTGGATGAGCGCGGCCAGACGGTGGTCGCCGTTCCGCTGCCCGGCATGACCGGCGTTCACTGGCTGGAACCAGGCCCCTCCGGCATGCCTATCGCCGTCGCAACTGCGACCGGGCCGGCCCGGACGGTCGCGAAACCCTATCAATTCGTCGAGTTCGACCTGCCTCAGACGGCCCATGGCATTGCCGTGGCCCCACGTTCCGACGACCTCGTGGTGCGCGCCGGAACAGACCAGGCCCGCATCGGCCGCTCGGCCGGGCTGACCGTCACGCTCGATGTGCCTGTCGAGAGCGAGGACGACACGCCGAAGTCTGCCGCGGCCCCGCGCCCATTGCTCGATCCCGAGCAGTGGGCAGGGCTTCAGGCCGGCGGTGTCCGGGACGGAGCTCGCAGCATGCTGCGCGATGTCACCGATGCCTCCCGCTCCCGCAAATCCGAGTCTCGGCTGGCCCTGGCGCGCTTCTATGCCGCCAATCACCTCATGGCAGAGGCGAACGGCCCCCTTTCGGTGATGATGGCCGACGACCCTGCCATGCGCGGCAACCGCGAGGCGCTGTTCCTCAAAGGCATGATCGCGGTGCGCATGCATCGTCACCAGGAAGCCCTGAAGGCCTTTGACGCCGGCCCGATCAAGGCCGATCCGGAAACCGGGCTGTGGCGCGCCCTGGCCGAGCAGCGGCTGGGCCGCAATGCCCAGGCTCTGCTTGCCTTCCGTCGCGGCGAGCCGGTCCTCAGCCGCTATACGCCCGATCTCCAGGCCGAACTGCTCCCTGGCATGGTGCGCGCTGCGCTCGAGATGCGTGACCTCACCGTCGCCGAGCGCGAGATAGCCAGGCTCTCGGAGCTCAAGGGAGACCTCGTCGACCCCGCGCAGCTGGCGTTGCTCCAGGCAATGCTTGAGGACGCCAGCGGCCGCCCGGAGGCCGCGCTGAACGGCTACAAACCGCTCTTCGAGTCCAGCAATCGCCCGGTCGCGGCCGAAGCGCAGTTGCGCGCGATCCGGCTGGTCCAGACCGAGAAGCGTCCCGATATCTCGCGCGACGAGGCGATAGCACGGCTCGAGACGGTCTCGATCATCTGGCGCGGGGGAACGCTCGAGATCGAGGCGCTCGCGGAACTCGGGCGGCTCTATGTCGACCAGCAGCGCTGGCGCGATGCCTTCATGGTCGCCCGCCGCGCCAACGAGATCTTCCCCGAGAACCCTCTGACCCGGCGCATGCATGACGAGACGGCGCAGCGCTTCGCAGAGCTGTTCAGCAAGCCCGGCGACGACAGCCTGTCCCGCCTCGAGGCGCTGGCGCTGTTCTACGACTTCAAGGAGTTCCTGCCTGTCGGGCGGCGCGGCGACGAGATCACCCGCCTGCTCGCCGACAGGCTCGTCGAGCTCGACCTGCTCGATCAGGCTGCCGAGATCCTGCGCTACCAGATGGACAAGCGCCTGACCGGCGCAGCCCGCTCCACGGTTGCCACCAAGCTCGCCATGATCAACCTGATGAACGGCAAGGCGGCCGAGGCTTTGCGCGCCCTCGCCACGACGCGGCTGGTCGAGCTTCCGGCAGATGTGCAGCGCGCGCGGCTTCTGCTCGAAGCGAAAGCGCTCTCCGACCTGTCGCGCACCGACCAGGCGCTGGAGCTCCTGGAATCCGAGCGCGGCCCCGAGGTTGACCGGCTGCGTGCCGACATATACTGGACCGGCCGGCGCTGGCGCGAGGCGGGCGAGGCCCATGAACGCATGCTCGGCGAGAGCTGGCGCGGTGCGGCGGCGCTCGGCGAGGGCGAGCGCGCGGACGTGATGCGCAGCGCGATATCCTATGTCATGTCGAACGAGGCGCTGTCGCTGGATCGGCTGCGCGGCAAGTTCGCAGCCACGATGGCGCAGAGCAGCGACGCCCGGACCTTCGCTTTCGTCACGGGCGCAAGCCGCGCCAAGGCCGCTGACATCCGCGAGATGGCCAGGGCCGCGGCAGGCTCCGACACGCTGACTGATTTCCTCAGCGCCTATCGCGAGCGCTACCCGAACTACTCCGCGGCGGTGCGCCAGCGCACGAAGCCCGAGCCGCTGCCGGCCGAAGGCGAGACTGGCGAGGCCGCGCCGTCGCCGCCTGCACCGGGCCGGGGCTAGCCAGCCCCGCTAGGTGCCGTAGCTCTTGACCAGCGAGCCGGCGACCAGCCCCCAGCCATCAACGAGCACGAAGAAGATCAGCTTGAACGGCAGCGCCACCGTGACAGGGGGCAGCATCATCATGCCCACGGACATCAGGATCGACGCCACCACGAGGTCGATGATCAGGAACGGCACGAAGAGCAGGAAGCCGATCTCGAAGGCCCGGCGCAGCTCCGAGATCATGAAGGCCGGCACCAGGACCTGGATCTGGACCTCCTGCGGCGTCGCCGGGATGGGCTCCCGCGACATTTCCATGAACAGCTGCAGGTCCTTCTCGCGGACATGGCGCAGCATGAACGTCTTGAACGGCACGACGCCGCGATTATAGGCCTCCTGCGGCTGGATCTGCCCGGCCACCAGAGGCTGGATCGCGTTGGTGTAAGCCTCCCGCAGCGTCGGCGTCATCACGAAGCCGGTCAGGAACAGGGCGAGTCCGATGATCACGGCATTGGGCGGCGCCGTCTGCGTGCCCATCGCCGAGCGCAGCAGTGACAGAACCACCGCGATGCGCGTGAACGACGTCACCATGATCAGGACCGACGGCGCCAGCGACAGCACCGTGATGACGGCTATGAGTTGCAGCGCCCGTTCGGCGATGCCCCCGCCCTGCCCCAGATCCAGCGAGAGCGTCTGTGCCGATGCGGCCTCTGCAAGCAGCGGCAGCAGCATCGCGGCGCAAGCCAGGGCGCGCTGGCCCCGCCGCCATCTCTCGGAGATTCTTGTCAAGATCGCGTGGCCGCCAAGCGCCCGACTCAATCGATCGGGCCCGGCAACGCTAAGACCTGCGCTTGGAGCGGGGCAACCGTGATCCCTGCCTGAGGCGATCACCGACAGCTAGAAAGCTGTTGATCGCCATGGCGGCGCGAGCATCCCGCGCCCGCGCCCTCACGCGCCTCAGGATTTGGGCTTGGGGTCGCGACCCAGCAGGCGGGCGAACTCGGCCTCGATGGCGTCCACGGAGAAGGGATCGATCGCAGCAGGCTTCGGCGCCTGTTCCGGCTCCTTCGCAGGCGGCTCGACCGGCTTGACGGCCAGCGCCGCATGCGGCTCCGGCTCCTGCATCTCGGGCTCGGGCTCGGGAGCCGGCTCGATCTTCGCCTCGGCCTCGGGCTCTTCGTCGGGATGCGCGATAAGATCGTCGGCATCCATCGCATGGTCCTCGGCGGCTGGCTCCTCGGCCTTAGGCTCGGGCTCAGCGACCGGTTCCGGCTCCGGCTCCGGCGCCCAGGCAGGTCTCTCGACCTCGGGTGCTGGCGTGACACGCTCGGGCTTGAGCCCCAGAGCCATCTCGAGTTCGGCAGCGACATTGGCGGGGAAGGCGGACGCGCGGCTGCTGACCTCAGGCGGCGCAGGCGGCGCTGGAGCGGGCTCCGGCTCGGCCGCAACCGGAACGACCGGCACAGGCGTCACCTCGGGCGCCGGAACGGGCTTGGCAGCAGTGGGCGCGTCGCTTTGCGAATGAGCCGAGCGGACAGCGGAGAACGGACGCTTCAGCGCCTCTTCGAGCTGACGCGCCATGCTGTCGAGTTCGACTGCGCTCGCGGCGGGCGACGGTGCATGGTCGCGCGCAAAGCTCGGGGGATTGACGGTCGGCGTCGGCGTCGCCGCCTCGTCGGAATAAGAAGTGCTGTGGCTGCCTGCCGCCAGCGCCGCAGGAACGGCCGCCGCGGCGACGGCTGCAAGCGCAGCGTCGGCCTGCGTCTGGCTCTGGACCGGGCGCGACGGCGGCGTTGCCTGGACGGGACGCGTCGGCAGCGGCGGCAGCAGGTCCGGCTTGGGCTGTGCAACCGCTACGGGTTCGGCGCGCACCGGCTCATGGCGCATAGGCTCATGGCGCACAGGGTCCTGGCGGGAAGGCTCCTGGCGGGACGGCTCGTGACGACCCGGCTCCTGCGGAACCAGGCTGTCGAAGGCCTGCGGACGCTCGGCGCTTGCGTAGTCGATCGGCTGCGTCGCGGCCCGGGCGCCACTGCGCAGGATATTGGTCTCGACGACCACGTCGGACGCGCCCCCGATCATGATCAGGTGCTCGACATTGTCGCGCCTGATCAGGATGAGCTGGCGCTGGCGGTCGAGGTTATGGGCGTCCACCACGCCGAGCCGGGGCTGGCGCGCGCGCCCGCCGCCCTGTCCCTTGAGCTTAAGCCGGCCGCCTTGAATCTGACGCACGAACAGTCCGAGGAGGACCAGGAGGATGAGAATCACGACAGAGGCGATGATCACCTTCTGCGCGGTCGAGAGATCCAAGCCGAACAAAGTCTGCAAAGTTGTGCCTCATGCGCGACGCCAGCCTTCGGCGGCCGATGTATCCGCCCAAGGTTCAACACGGTGGTCATAGCATAGCGCCTCATCATTCGGGAGATATGGTGAACGCGTGGTTAACCGCATTCATCAATGACGCCGTTCTTAACCAGTCATTAACCCTGAACCCGGCAATAATTGCCCAGCGAGTGAGTCTCGCCGGACTGTCGCCAGTTGAGCGAACAGATGCGAAGCGCGGCCGATCGGATGGGATAAGAGCCATGTCCAGCAATGCCTTAGGCAGCGGCGGCAACCTGATGCAGGCGCTGAAGACGCGCATGCAGTGGCACCAGTCGCGCCAGAAGCTGCTGGCCGAGAACGTCGCCAACGCCGACAGCCCCGGCTTCAAGCCCAGCGACCTCAAGGCTCCTGCGATCGGCACCGGACAGGGCGTCGCCCTGGCGCAGACCAGCGCGGGCCATATGGGCGCCGGCGGCCAGCGAGGCGGCTTCGACCCGACCAAGGCGCAGCGCTTCGAGGTCACGCCCAACGGCAACGCGGTCAACCTCGAGGACGAGATGCTCAAGGTTGCCCAGAACCAGAGCGACTACCAGCTGGCAGCATCGCTCTACAGCAAGGGCCTCGGCCTGATGAAGATCGCCATCGGCAAGGGCCGCTGACGGTCACAACACGGCAGGAGCACCTCATGGATCTACTCAAGAGCATCGCCGTCGCGGCGTCGGGACTGCGCAGCCAGTCCGGCCGCATGCGCGTGATCGCGGAAAACCTCGCCAACGCCGATTCGGGCCCGAGTCGTGCCGGAGCCGACCCTTATCGTCGCAAGATCCCGACCTTCCAGCAGAAGTTCGACCGCGAGCTCGACGCCCAGGTCGTGGGCCTCGGCCGGGTACAGCGCGACTCGAGCGCCTTCCGCACCAAGTTCGAGCCGGGCAACCCGGTCGCCGACGCCTCGGGCAATGTCCGCATGCCCAACGTCAACTCGCTGATCGAGACCATGGACATGCGCGAGGCCCAGCGCAGCTACGAGGCCAACCTCAACCTGATCTCGTCCACGCGCCGGATGATCCAGCGCACCATCGACATCCTGCGCGCCTGAGCGCGCGAACCAGACAACGACAGAAAGTCCGCGCCATGGCCACACCGAGTTTCGCCGCAGGAGCCTATGCATCCATCCAGGGGATGGGCGCCGGCACGCTGATGAAGAAGCCGCTCGGCACGGCCAGCGGCAGCGGCACCGATTTCTCCGCCCTGATCGGGAAGGCGCTCGAGAACACCGCCGACGCCGGCCGCAAGGCCGATGCGCAGACAGCCAGCGTCGCCACCGGCCGCTCCGATGTCGTCGATGTCGTCACGGCGGTTGCCGAGAGCGAGGCCGCGATCGAGACGCTGGTGGCCGTGCGCGACCGCGTCATCGCGGCGTACGAAGAAATCATGCGGATGCCGGTCTGATGCAGTTCCTCCTCACAAGCGCACCGGAGCGCCGGCCATGACGTCGGGAGCGGTCATCGACGTCGCGCGCGACGGCATCATCGTCTTCCTCAAGGCCGGCGGCCCGGTCATGCTCGTGGCCCTCGCCGTGGGCCTTGCCGTCTCGCTGGTTCAGGCGCTGACGCAGATCCAGGAGCAGACGCTCGTCTTCGTGCCCAAGATCGTCGCGGTCTTTGTGGCGCTGATGCTGTTTCTCCCGTTCATGGGCGATGCCCTGGCAGGCTATATGGGACGGGTCGCCGTCCGAATCGCCACGGGCGAATGAGCCTGACGCTCCAGCATCCCGCCACGGCTCGTGGCGGTGTCTGGCGCGGCCCCGACTGGCGCAAGGTCCCCGCCCGGACAATGCAGATCGCTATCCTGCCAGAGATCAGCGCTGTCTTCGTGCTCGTCTTCGCGCGGGTCGGCACGATGGTGATGCTGATGCCGGGCATCGGCGAGCGCTTCGTGTTCTCGCGGGCCCGGCTGTCGCTCGCCTTCTTCATCGCCCTGCTGCTGACGCCTCTGATGCGCCCGCTGCTGCGGATCCCGGCGGATACGGCTGGTATCGTCGGCCTGCTGCTCGGCGAGGTCCTGATCGGCCTGGGCCTGGGCATCTGTGCCCGCTTCGTCATGGCCTGCCTGCAAACCGCCGGTACCATCGTTGCGCAGAGCATGGGGCTGGGCTTTGCGATGACGGTCGATCCGACGGGAGGCGCGCAGAACCCCTCGATCGGCAACCTCCTGACCATGCTCGGGATAACGCTGATCCTGACCAGCGACCTGCATCACATCGCGATCGTCGGGATCCATGAGAGCTACAGCATGCTGCCGCCCGGCAACCTGCCCGCGATGGGTGACATGCTGGCACTGGCCGTGCGCGCAACCTCGCAGGGCTTCTCGCTGGCGGTGCAGATCTCGGCACCCTTCATCGTCTTCGGCCTGCTCTTCAACCTGGGGCTGGGCGTGCTCGCCCGCATGATGCCCCAGCTCCAGGTCTTCTTCCTCGCGGTGCCGGCCTCGATCCTGGGCGGCATCCTCATCCTGCTTGCCGTCGTCGGCGTCATGATGAGCGTCTTCATCGACCAGCTCGGCGCTTTCCTGCGCCAAATGGCGGGAGGCTGAGCCGCCCATGTCTGACGATGTCGAGAAGGACGACAGGACAGAGGACCCGACCCAACGAAAGCTCGACCAGGCGATCGAGAAGGGCGACGTCCCCAAATCGCAGGAGATCGGCACCTTCTTCGTGCTCTGCGGCTTCACCATGGCCTTGCTGGTCGGCGCCGGCTGGTCGGCGCAGGAGGCCGCGCTCTCGCTGCGCAGCTTCCTGATGAACGCACATCAGGTGCCATCGGATGGCGCGGCCTTCACCACCATCACCCGCCAGGGCATCCTGACGGGCTTTGCCACCATGGCCATGCCGCTGGGCTTCATCCTCTGCGCCGGCCTCGTGGGCGCGCTGATCCAGCACAAGCCGCTCTGGACCTTCGAGCCGATGATGCCGAAGTTCAGCCGGATCTCGCCGATGGCCGGCGCAAAGCGCATGTTCGGCAAGGAGGCCTGGGTCAATTTCGCCAAGGGCCTCGCCAAGACGATACTGGTCGGCATCGTGCTCTGGATCACGCTCTGGAACGAGCATGACCGGCTGGAAAGCTTTGCCCAGATGAACGTCTCGGCGATGCTGCCCGCCGCGCTGTCGCTGTCGATCAAGCTGATGGGGAGCGCGCTGGCGCTCTTTGCGGTGATCGCGATAGGCGATTTCGGCTACCAGCGCTATTCCTGGTACCAGCGCCAGAAGATGACCAAGCAGGAACTAAAGGACGAGCACAAGAACTCGGAAGGCAATCCCGAGGTCAAGGCCAAGCTTCGCCAGATCCGCGCCCAGCGCGTGCGTCGCCGGATGATGGCGGCCGTCCCAAAGGCCACGGTCATCATCACCAACCCGACGCACTTTGCCGTCGCGCTGCAATACGAACCCGGCATGGGCGCTCCGCTCTGCCTGGCCAAGGGCGTCGATGCGGTCGCGCTGAAGATCCGCGAAGTCGCCGGCCAGCACGATGTCCCGATCATCGAGAACAGGCCTCTGGCGCGTGCGCTTTACGCCACGGTCGACATCGACGAAGAAATTCCTGTCGAACACTATCAGGCAGTGGCCGAAGTGATCGGATACGTCTTGCGCCTGAAGGGCCGCCGCGCCTAACTCGCAGGGATCTTTTAAGCATCCCGGACTACGCCGGGAGAGCTTGCACGAGGCCAATGGAACGGACCCGACCCACAATGAGCGGAACCACGGTGACCACCGCGATCGACCGCTCGGACAAGCCGGGCCATATCGGCATCATCCTGCTCGTTGCGGGCCTGCTCGTCGGCGCCGCGATCGCGCTCGGCTTCATCGCGCATGAATGGGCCCAGCCGCTGATCCTGGGACTGCTGGCACTGCTCTCGGTGGTCGGCGTCTTCGGGCTCTTCGCCTTCGCGATCGGGCTGATCCAGTTCTCGGGCCGCGCCGCCCGCAACGACCTCACCAAGGCGGTGGTCGACAGCGCCGAGGACGGCGTCGTCGTCACCGAAAGCGAGAACCGCATCGTCTACGCCAACGAGGCCTATCTCGCCTTGGCCGGCGCGCGCGGCGCGACCGACATGCGTCCCGTCGAGCGGCTCTTCACCGGCCGTGCCGAGGTCTCCGAAGCAATCTACCGCCTTGCCACCGCCGCACGCGAAGGGCGCCGCCTGGTCGAGGAGATCCGGCTCGAGCCGGCCCTCAACGGGCGCGGCGCCGTCGGCTGGTACCGCATCCGCGTCTCCGGCCTGCAGCGCGACGGCAAGCCTGCGACGCTCTGGACGGTTTCGGACGTGACGCCCGAGCGCGAGCGCCAGGAGAACGCCTTCCAGGAACTCCAGCACGCGATAGACTATCTCGACCATGCGCCTGCCGGCTTCGTCTCGATCGACGCCGATGGCGAGGTCTCCTACCTCAACGCTACGCTCTCGGGCTGGCTCGATTTCGACCTTGCGCGCTTCGGCTCGGGCGGGCTGCATCTCGACGACATCGCCACGCCCAACGCCGCCGCCCTGGTCCAGGCCATTCGCGGCCAACCCGGCGATGTCCGCGTCGAGGTGCTCGATGTCGACCTGAAGCGGCGCAACGGCGCGCCCCTGCCCGTCAGGCTGCACCACCAGGTCGCCTTCGGCAGCGACGGCCGCGCCGGCCCTTCGCGCACGCTCGTCCTGAACCGCACCTCCGGCGCCGCGGGCTCCGATGGCCGCAGCGACGCCGAGGCTCGCTTCGCGCGGTTCTTCCACTCGACACCGATGGCGATCGCGACCGTCGACAAGACCGGCACAATCCTGCGCTCGAACGCCGCCTTCACCCGGCTCACCCCGTCGGGGCCGCAGCCCTCGGCGATCCAGGACCTGGTCGCGCCCGGCGTGGCGGATCTCGACCACGTCCTCGGCGCCGCAATGGACGGCCGTGCCGATGTCGCCCCGCTCGACGTCGCTCTGAGCGGCGAGGACGGCCGTTCAGCCCGGCTCTATCTCTCACCGGTCGCGGCGGGTGAGGACAGCGATGGCGAGCGCGCCATCATCTATGCGCTCGAGACCACCGCCGAGCGCAAGCTCAAGGACAACATGGACCAGGCCGGCAAGATGCAGGCCGTCGGCCAGCTCGCAGGCGGTATCGCGCACGATTTCAACAACGTGCTGCAGGTCATCATCAACGCCTCGGAATTCCTGCTGGCGAGCCATCGCCCAACCGATCCGTCCTTCCCCGACATCATGCAGATCAAGCAGAACGCCTACCGCGCCGCGGCGCTGGTGCGGCAATTGCTCGCCTTCTCGCGCCGCCAGACACTGCGCCCGCAGGTGCTGGAACTCGGCGACGTCCTCTCCGACCTCTCGCTGATGCTGAAGCGCGTCGTCGCAGACAAGGTCGGGCTCGATGTCCGCCAGGGCCGCGATCTCTGGCCGGTCAAGGCCGATCTGGGCCAGCTCGAGCAGGTCATCGTCAATCTCGCGGTGAACGCGCGCGACGCCATGCCCAATGGCGGCACGCTGACGGTGCGCACCCGCAATGTCGCGGCCGAGGACTGCGCGGGCTTCACCTACCCCGCCTTGCCGGTCGACGACTATGTCCTGCTCGATGTCGAGGACACCGGCACGGGCATCTCGGCAGAGCATCTCGACAAGATCTTCGAGCCCTTCTTCACCACCAAGGAAGTCGGCAAGGGCACGGGCCTGGGCCTCTCCATGGTCTATGGCATCGTCAAGCAGACAGGCGGCTTCGTCTTCTGCGACTCCGTCATTGGCCAGGGCACGACCTTCCGCATCTTCCTGCCGCGCCATGTCCCGACTCCGGAGGAGATTGCCGCCGAAGCCGCCGCCAAGGAAGCGCCCAAGAAGCTCGCAGCAGACCATACCGGCGCCGGCGTGATCCTGCTGGTCGAGGACGAGGACGCGGTGCGCGCGCTCAATGCCCGCATGCTGATCTCGCGCGGCTATACGGTCCATGAGGCGGCATCGGGCGTCGAGGCGCTCGACACCTTCCTGCGCCACGACGGCAAGATCGACCTCGTCGTCTCCGACGTGGTGATGCCGGAGATGGACGGCCCGACGCTGCTGGGCGAATTGCGCCAGCGCAACCCCAACACCAAGGTCGTCTTCGTCTCCGGCTATGCCGAGGAAGCCTTCCGCAAGAACCTGCCCGAAGGCGAGGATTTCCAGTTCCTGCCAAAACCCTTCACGATGAAGCAGCTGGTCGAGACAGTGAAAGCCGCGATGGGCTGAAGGCGCCGCGCCGCAGAGCGCGCCGCGTTTTCACAGAAGCCTTGCGTCAGCCCGAACAAGCGGCGAAGCGGCGCAGGTCCAGTATCGATCGCAAGGGTGCCGAGCTCTCCGATGGATCCCGGGACGCCCGTTGGACGCCCAGGATGACGGCGAGTTTCGGTGAAAATTCACACCGTCCTATCGGCCCCCGCCGATATCATCGGCACGAATGGCCAGCAGCGCGAAGAATGTCAGCACGGCCGCGACGCTCAGATAGCCGCCGACATAGGCGAGGCCGTGATGGCTGGCGAGCCAGATCGCGATGTAGGGTGCCAGCGACGCGCCCACGATCCCGCCGAGATTGAAGGTCAGCGACGCGCCGGTGTAGCGCACCTCGGTGGGAAACAGCTCGGCCAAGGCCGTGCCCAGCGGCCCGTAGGTGAAGCCCATCAGCGAAAAGCCGAGCACGAGGAAGAGCAGCACCAGCCCTGAATGGCCCGATCCGAACAGCGGGGCCAGCATGAAGCCGAAGACAGCGATCGCCGCCGTCGTCCAGAGCAGCGTGAGACGGCGCCCGTAGCGGTCGGCCAGAATGGCCGATAGCGGAATCGTCGCGGCGAAGAACAGGACGCCGATCATCTGGAACGGCAGGAATGTGCCGCGCGCGAAGCCGAGCGCGGTGGTGCCCCAGCTCAGCGAGAATACGGTCATGATGTAGAACAGCACGAATGTCGCGAGCGCAGCGATCGTGCCCAGCAGCAGGACCCATTTGTGGCCAGCCAGAACGGAGGCAAGCGGCAGCCGCACACGTTCCTGCTTGTCGAGCGTCTTCTTGAATGCGGGCGTCTCGCTGATCTTCAGCCGGACATAGAGCCCGACGAACACCAGCAGCGCGCTGGCGATGAAGGGGATGCGCCAGCCGAAATCGAAGAACTGGGCGTCGCTGAGGATGTCGGTCAGGAGCAGGAAGCTCCCCGTCGCGCAGATGAAGCCGATCGGCGCTCCCAACTGCGGGAACATGCCGTACCAGGCTTCCTTGCCCGGCGGTGCGTTCTCCGTGGCGAGCAGCACCGCCCCGCCCCACTCGCCACCGAGCCCGAGCCCCTGTCCGAGCCGGCACAACGCCAGCAGGAGCGGCGCCGCAACGCCGACCGTCGCATAGGTCGGCAGCAGACCGATCGCGATCGTCGACAGGCCCATGGTCATGAGCGCCGCGACGAGCGTGGCCTTCCGGCCGATCCGATCGCCAAAATGGCCAAACAACGCCGCGCCGATCGGACGCGCGAAGAATGCGATCGCGAAAGTCGCGAATGACTGCAGCAATGCCGATGCCGGATCGGCACTGGGAAAGAACAGCCGAGGGAACACGATGACCGCAGCGGTCGCGTAGATATAGAAGTCGAAGAACTCGATTGTCGTTCCGACAAGGCTGGCGAACAGGATCCGGCCCGGTGAATTTCCGTTTGGCCCTGGCTGGCTCGGATGGCTCATGATGATGTCCCTGGCGGCGCAACACTGGCGACCGCGCTCGTTTCAAGGGCTGCTGGGCGCAGCCACAGCGCCCACCGGTACTTGGTAGTGGGCCTCAAGCCTCAAGCCAGTACATCCGCGAGAGAGGGCCGCCAATGCCCATCTCGCCCCGTTACCGCGGGCGCGGCCAGCATGGCGTTGAGAACAGCCTCTTGGGTCGCCTCCGCCGCGGCCCGGAACGGCAGGTCGATCCTGTTCTCGTTGAGCATCGTCATCGGCAGCAGGTCGCTGGTCTCGTGATGCGCGATGCGTCCCGCCGTACTGAACGCGACCGCGATGTCCCCACTTCCATTTCCCCAGAATGCGCCGAGCCGTGCCAGTCCCGCACCGCAGCGCCGGGCCACCCGTCCAAGCTGGCGCGATTCCAGCGGAATATCGGTCGCCAGCACGATGATCACCGAGCCGCGCTCGGGTACGCCATGGCCGGCCGCAGGCGGCACGGGCCTGCGCCCATCGGGCAGGACGAGGTCGCCCGCATTCCCGAAATTGGCGAGCACGAGCACCCCGAGCGTGAACTCGGCACCGTCCAGCACGATCCGGCGCGAGGCCGTGCCGATCCCACCCTTGAACCCGAACGCGCTCATGCCGGAGCCTGCGCCCACGGCCCCTTCCGTCACGAGCCCGCCGGCAGCCGCATCCAGCGCCGCCCCGGCATCAGCCTCGCTGAGCGCGCGCGCCCGGATATCGGAGAGATAGCCGTCATTGCACTCCAGCACGAGCGGGTTCACCGTACCGGTCTGCCGCCCGATATCGGCATTCGCAGCCAACGCACGGCTCACCAGCGCATTGAATCCCGTGCCCACCGAGAGCGTGTTGCCGAGGAGGATCGGCGTCTCGATCTGCCCGAGCTCGGAAAGCTGCACGAGCCCCGCGCTCTTGCCAAAACCGTTGATCACGTCGGCTCCCGCCCGCAGCTTCTCCCGGAACAGGTCTCCCTCATGCGGAAGCACCGCCGTGAAGCCGGTCAGCAGGTCGCCCTTATGCAGGCTGAAATGCCCGACCCGGACGCCCGCGACATCGGTAATCGCATTGAGCGGCCCCGTCGGCAGCGTGCCGCAGGTCAGGCCGAAATCACGTGCTCGCTTGCTCATTGCGACAGGTCTCGCTGGTTTGGAAGGCATGGCTCCTGCTACCATCTCCAGCGCGCGCGGACAGGTGCTTTTTACGAGAGGAGGACGGAGGATGGCGTCAGCAGGCTTTATGGGCCAATCTTGACGATTGCTGATCGGCAATGTGCGACCGTGAGCGACCTGGAGCAGAATCGGCTCCTTCTGCTGAAAAGCTCAAAGCCGTATTCGGCCTGACTGCAGCCGAAGCGCGCGTCGCCATGCACTTGGCCACCGGCGAAGCGCCGGAAGCGGCGGCTGGTTGCGATGCCGAAAGACAGGCAAACAGGTCGGCGCCAACGTTGGTCGGAAGAGGTCAGGTACTCCTGCTACCGCGAGACGCCTGTGAGAACAAAAAGGTGTATAGTGAAGCTGGACGCTATGAGCCAATTCTGACCGCAGCTTAACGAGGGGCTTGCGCCATTGCCGAAGGTTGTATCCTCGCCAGGATGCAGCTTGAGAAAACCCATGGAGAAAAGGTTCCAGGTCACGGCCCATGCGCTTTAGCCGTGCTCTGTCCATCGATCAGCTCACGGAAGGTCTGCAGCTTGCCTTTGCGCGCCGAGGCTGTCGTCGTGGAAGCGGTCGCTCAGGAATCGACGAAGTTGTTCTGCAGCGGCTTAGCCCATCCTCCAAGCTCGGCAGCAACCTCGACGAAATAGCTTGGAATATGCGCGAGCACCGCGCGTACGACATCCTCTTGCCGGCAGGCTGCGCGTGCGCCGCCCCGGTCGGCGACATCTCCCCAGACGAGACCGAGAAGCCTGGCGACATGCCGATCCGCGAACCCGCCTCGTAAAACGCAATCGCTGCGGGATCGGTCAAACCGTACTTGATCTGCTTCTGCAGCAAGCTGACGCCCATGTGCAGTGCGTCGTCCAGTTCCTCGGTCAGGTCCGCTATCGATGCCGCGATCATCGCAACATCGTAGCCGAAGCCGCTCTCGCACAGCGCAACAGCATCTTCGACGGTGACATGATCACGCTCGACCCGAACTTTGGCCTCAGCCAACGTGTCGAAGATCGCGGCATAGGATCTGCCAGTAACCCACTCCTCAAGAGCGCGCGGAACTAAATTCTGATCGCTGATCGCCTGGATCGCGCGAGACGTGGTGAAACGGAGCGCCAACGGAGATATTTCGGCGAACAATCTGTTCTCCTGCACTGCAGTTTGCAGGGTCGCAAGATTCTCGGTCAGCCAGGTTTTGAGTTCGGCAACCGCCGCCGGTGGTAGGGGCGACAGTCGAATGAGCGCGCGCTGGTCGCCATCCGTGTTGGCTGCGATCGACTCCCCGATCGACTGAAACACTTCAACGAGACGAACCCGGGTCTCCTCGTCAGCGAGGTGATGAGCCAATGTATTAGCCGCGAGTTCACCGGTCCGCGCTGCGGCGTCCTCTCCCTCGGCAAAGGTCATGTTGGCAACGAGGAAGGCGGCGATATTCTCGACAGCGCGGGCGCGGCCTTCGATGAACCGGCGGAATTCTCGTTCGCTGATATTAGGTTGCGCTGCGAGCGCTGCGGCCACTATCTCATCGATCCGGGCGGCATCGGCGAAGGCGAGATCGAGCCACTCAGGCTTAATCTCTTGGACGATCGGCGGCTTGCGCTGCTCATACGCATCGAACAGCGCAAGGATCGAGCTGCGAGACGCCTCGGAGTTTTGAGCGTCAAGGAGTTCTGTTGCGCGGTCCCACGCCCATCGGCCGCGAAACTGCTGCCGCTGAAAGTAGATGGACGGGGTCGAGAAGATGACACTGCCCTCAGTGTGCATCACAGCGCGACCGGCACGGCCCATCAGATTGTGGAAGTCGCGCACCAGGATCTGTTCGCCTCCTTGGCGCGTCGATGTGATGATCAGATATTTGAGCGGGGAGTTAACACCTTGTGCCAGGGTCGAGGTGCAAACGACGAATTTCGCCAATCCCTCTTTCATGGCGTGTTCGATCGCGAGCCGGATGCCATGCGGCGTGTCGGCGTGATGGGCGAATATTCCAAGCGCCGCCGCTCAGGTCGCCGAGGCGCCGGCTCCGAGCTCGAATTCGCAAAGCGCGCGGATCTTTTCCACCTCGGCAGCGTCCGAGGTTGCGATCGGCCATTCGAGCGCGACGCCGCGATCGACGATTTCGACGGCGCGCGAACAGATCTTCGTCACGCTGTCTTTTCGGCCGCAGAAGATCGCAACGCTGCCGTTGCGCACGACGTGCAGGCCGAGGAACAGACCGACGTCACCGCCGGCTTTCTCGGGAAATCTGCGCTGGGCAGTTTCCTTGCCGCGGAGCGGCAGAGCGATATCGCCGATGATGCGAGGCACGAAATATTCTCGCTCGGCCGGATCCTCGGGCTTCACGTAATCGAGTCGTCCACGCTGGTCTTGCCGGCTCGCGAAGGCGATGCTTTTGGTCGTCGGCAGTAGGCCCGCGGCGCCGACAACCGCATCGGCATCGCCGATCAGCCATCCGGCGACATCGGACGCGTTGCCGATCACGGCAGAGATGAGAATGATCTGGGTCTCGGCGGGGAGCGACATGCGCAGCGAGGTGAGAAGGTGCTCATAGGTGGGCCCCGTGTCATCCCGTCAAATTG
The DNA here is from genome assembly GCF_056406735.1 of Allobosea sp. P1_B10. Taxonomy (NCBI): domain Bacteria; kingdom Pseudomonadati; phylum Pseudomonadota; class Alphaproteobacteria; order Hyphomicrobiales; family Alloboseaceae; genus Allobosea; species Allobosea sp. P1_B10. Next base: position 164,049 of record NZ_JBFTZP010000010.1, read on the forward strand.
ATGCCCCTCGTCGTAGATCACCAGACCGATCCGCTCGGCGAGGTCTGGAGCCCGGCGCAGCATGTAGAGAAGCTTTTTGGGCGTGACGATCAGCACCGAATCTTCAGCGAACAGCGCATCGAGAGCGAGATCGAATTGATAGGCGTCCGATGCTCGTCCAGTCGCACATTTTCGCCGGCAAAGGCAGTCACCAGGTCGCCCCGGACATCGTGGCAGAGCGAACGATAGGGGGCGACGATGACGGCAAGATGCGCTCGACCCGATAGAAATGCCGATCGAATGATGATTTCGGTGGCGCGGGTCTTGCCCGCGCTCGTCGGCATCTGGATGGCCATGGAGCGTCCAGCGAACACGCCGGCATCCGCGATCCGTTGCTGGGCGGGCCAAAGCTCAATCGGAAAATGTGGCTTTGCGAGCGCTTGGCGCCAAACGTGAGGCTCCAAGCCTGATGCTGCTGGCAGGATGGTCCGTGCCGCATTTCTAAGCTTTAGCGCACATAAAGCGCTCACAATGTCGGCATAGAGCAATTCGCGCGGCGAACCAGATCGATGGAAATACCTACGGAGTGCGCCGCACACCTCGGCAATGCGTCAGCTTCAAAGCCGAGGTAACCGCCCAATGCCTGCAGAAGCTCGCTGGTCATCGTCTGATGAGCGTGAGGCCCCTCAATGGGAGCGACGCTGTTTTTGAGGATGCTGAAAACGAGGTGACCAAGCCCGCCCGCGAGGTCGAGGTTGGGCTCCGCCATGTGCCGAATGATCACGGTTGCGCTGCCGACATTCCCGGCGATGTAGGAAGCCGCCGCGCACAGCAGGGAAAATTCGTTATCTAGGCCGTCGACTCATTACCGCGTAGCCAGATTCTGACGCATGCGAGCTTAAGGCTTGCCAGGAAGTTCTCCGCGAGCTTGTCGTAGCGTGTGGCGACGCGTCGGAGCTGTTTGATCTTGTTGAAGAAGCGCTCGATCAGGCTCCTGTCCTGTAGAGGTGCCGGCTGAAGCAGATCGGGTCGTTCCGATTGCGTTTGGGCGGGATGTTGGACCAGGCTCCGCGTTCACCGACGAGGGCGCGCAAGGCGTTGGCGTCGTAGCCTTTGGCGGCCATCAGCATCGCGCCGGGAGCGAGATGGCCGATCAGGTCGGCGGCGCTAGCGATGTCGCTGGCCTGTCCCGCCGTCAGCTTGAGCTGGATCGGGCACGCCTGCGCATCGACGAGGGCATGGATTTTGGTGGTGAGCCCGCCTCGCGAGCGACCAAGACAACGATCTCGACCCCCCCTTTTTTTCCGGTCGCGCCCTGTTGGTGGACCCGTACGACCGAGGTGTCGATCATTTGGACGCCGCCGTCGTAAGCCTTTGTGATCGCGTCCATCAAGCGATCCCAAACGCCAGCTTTGCGCCAGCGGTTGAAGCGATTGTAGATCGTCGTCGGGGGGCCGTAGCGAGCCGGCACATCCGCCCAGGGCGCACCCGACCGCAGCACCCAGAAGATGCCGTTCAGAACCCGGCGGTCATCGACACSGGGCACGCCGCGCGGCTTGTTGGGAAGATGCGGCTCGATCGCAGTCCATTCGAAATCACTGAGTTCGTAGCGTCCCATCGCCAAGCTCCCCTTTCAGA